>CAVSUH010000001.1:0-190708 GCA_963731065.1 uncultured Acidimicrobiaceae bacterium
CAGCCGGGACTTCCGCTGAGGCGCCGCGCCAGGGCACGACGCGCAGGTCCGGCTCGTACGCTGCAGAAATGACCATCACCTTGACCGCAGCCGAGCGCGACTACCTGCAGAGCCAACCCCTGGCGCGCCTCGCCACCGTCGATGCGAACGGCGCACCCCAGAACAGCCCGGTCGGCGCCTTCTTCGACGAGAAGACCGGCGACATCCTCATCGGTGGCGGTGCCATGGGCGCCACCCGCAAGTTCCACAACGTCCAGGGAAACGGCCAGGTCGCCCTCGTCGTGGACGACCTCGTCTCGCGCGACCCGTGGACGGTGCGCGGCCTCGAGATCCGCGGCACCGCGGTGGCGTTGGAGAACGTGGAGCCGCCGGTGCCGTTCATGAGCCGCGAGGTCATCCGCATCACGCCCACCTGGGTCTCGTAGCTGGGGCGTCGACCCCGAGCGCGCCGGAGCGCCAGACCCGCCGCTCCTGACGCCCCCGTCGGCACCTGGCAGACTGCGACGAGTCGACCGAAGGAGCTTCCATGATCCGTGTGTCCGTGTTCTATCCGGTGACCGAGGGCGCCTCGTTCGACCACGACTACTACCGGGAGAAGCACGTCCCGTTGGCCGCGCGGACATGGTCGCCCGTGAGCGTCGAGATCGACAAGGGCGTCGACGGTCCCCATGTCGCCGCCGTGCACATGACGTTCGACTCCCTCGACGCGCTGCAAACAGGCGATGGCGGCCGCGGGCACGGCCGACGTGCTGGCCGACGTCGCCAACTACACGACCATCGCACCCGTCCTGCAGACCAGTGAGATCGTCGGCTGACGACTCGGAGGGAGACACCATGCTGCTGAAAGGCCTGAACCACGTCGCGGTGCTCACCAACGACACGTCACGCCTCCAGGACTTCTACACGGAGGTCTTCGAGGCCGAGGTCCCCTACGACGGATCCGAGTTCCCCGACGGGAGCGGCCCCCGACTCTCGGTCATCAAGATCGGGGACTGGGCCGAGCTCAACGTCTTCCAGATAGAGGGCAACTCCGAAGCCGACCGCCAGACCCCGATGTTCGGCCGCGGCCGGCTCGATCACCTCGCTCTCCAGGCGGCGTCGCTGCAGGACTTCGAGACGATCCGCGAGCGGCTCATGGCCCGCGGCGCGGCCGACGACTTCGTCACCGACTTCGGGCCCATGCTCAGCCTGTTCTTCCGCGATCCGGACGGCCTGGAGTGCGAGGTCTGCGTCGAGAACCCCGATGCCGTCCCCGGAAAATTCAACCCGCCGGGGACCCGGGCGGCGCGTTACTCCTGAGCGGCCCGGGGACCGCACCGTGGACGACATCGAGGCGATCAAGCAGCTGAAGGCGCGCTACTTCCGCACCATGGACACCAAGGACTGGGCGGGCATGCGCGAGGTGTTCACCGACGACGTCGTCATGGACACGACGGCATCGGGCGGTGGCGTCGTCAGCGGCGCCGATGCGTTCATGGAGTTCCTGGAGCAGACGCTGGCCGACGCCGTCACGGTGCACCACGGCCACATGCCCGAGATCACCCTCACGTCGCCCACCACCGCGTCGGGCATCTGGGCGCTGCACGACCACATCGTGTGGCCGGACGGCACCCAGCTCCACGGTGACGGCCACTATCACGAGACCTACGAGCGGGCGGGCGGGGTGTGGCGGATCAAGTCCTCGACGCTGACGCGGCTGCACATGGAGCTCAGCGGAACTGATCGACATGCTGCACGCGCCCCTCGCTCCGGGTGAAGAGCACGTCGTTGTAGCCCTGGCCGGGGCCGACCATCTCGAAGGTCAGCGGGGGCACGAACGAGAGGTAGAGCGCCCGCCGGCCCGACGCGTGCGGATCCTCGGGCGGCGGCGCCGCATGCAGCGTGTGCCCGAAGTGCACGGTGACGTCGCCCGGCTCGGTGCCGAGCGCGACGACGGGATGCATCTGCGCCTCGCGGGCGTCCGGCAGCCGGGAGGTTCCCCGGTGTGAGCCGGGGATCATCTGCAGCTGTCCGCTCTCCGGCGTGGCCGCGTCGAGCTGGATCCCGACGTTGAGCAGGGGGCACTTCACCGGGTGGCCACCCATGCCGCAATCGCGATGCCAGGGCAGGTCGGCCAGGCCTCCCGAGGATCCGGGGACCTTGATGACGACGCCGTTGCCATCGAGGCGATCGTGGGCATCGCGGAGGTCGTCACCGCCCAGTGCCGCGATGCGGACGAAGCGGGGGTCGGCGCCCAGCGCGGCGATCCTGTCCGACCCGTCGTTGAGGTAGTTGACCCGGTTGCACACCTCCCGCCCCTCGACCGTCGTCCACCACGACTTGCGGTCGTCGGGCCGTGCCCGGCCGAGGGCCTCGGTGACGTCGGCGCTGAGCGCGGCGATCTCGGCATCGTCGAGGACGCCCCGGAGATGCACGAATCCGACCCGCTGCAGGAAGTCCTGGATCTCCTCGACGGGATCATCGAGGACGAAGCTCTTCGTGAGATCCACGTCGCGTCCGGCGCCGTCCGCAATGCGGGCCGGATGGTCGAGGTCGAACAGGGCCTGGTCGCTGAAGGCGGCACGGAGCGGCGGCTCCCAGCGCGCCATCTGGCCGAAGCTGCCCCGACGGACCGTCAGCTGATCGGCGTAGAGGAGCGCGAAGCAGGTCTTGAGCTCCCACGTGAAGGCGCACCAGGCGTCGGGGGAGAGCTCGACGACGGTCCGCGCCCCGTCGGTGCCGGGCTCGACGGAGAACGTCGCGCCCTCGGGCACGTAGGTGTAGCCCCTGCCGTCGGAGAGTTGAATGCCGAGCGGACGGACGACCGCGGCGTCGGTCTCGGAGAACACGGCGCCGCGCTGACGGAGGAGCGCGGGCAGCTCCTCTTCGTGGAACCAGTCGAAGTCGATCGGTCCGAATCGTTCCCGCTCCACGGCCGAAATGTAGCAGTGACGGTTGCGAGGGGCCCGGGCCGAGGCGCCCACCGGCCAGGGCGTCTATCCGGCGGGCGCGTTGAGCGCTTCGGTGATGTCGTTGATCGCCGCCTGCTCGGCCTCGCTCACCTCTTGACCGTGCTCGCGGTGGGCGGCGGCCACGTGCTGGGACAAGGTGACGATGAACCGGCGGTATTCGTCGACCTCCTCCGGCGTCGCCTTGCTCTGCAGGAGGGAGACGGAGTCACGCAGGTGTTGCAGCCCGTGCGCCTTGAGCTCGGCGGGGGAGTGCGCGTGGTCGTGGTCGCGCTCGGGCTTTGCCGCCACGATATCGTCGAGAAGCTGGCTGTTGCCGTGCTGCTTGCGGGCTTCGACATAGGCCTTGGCCATGGCGATCGTCTCGCGAAAGGAACCCCCGCGCTGGGCGGTCACGACGATCATTCCCGCACTGGGAGGCGCTTCGAGGATCAACTTCCACTCGTCTGCTGTGAAATCTGTCTTTGCTGTCATCACCGGTCTCCGATCGCTCCAAGCGCGAGGTCTGTCCGCTCGCACGCACCGTAGCGCCTGGTCCCGGTGGGCCGAACGGCTAGGAGGCCGGCTCGTCCCTCGCCGGGTCGCGCACGAGGCGAAGCTCCGCGACGTGCGCCAGCTTCGGATGGAGCCAACGCCGGAGGGCCGACAGCAGGGAGCCTTTCGGCGGCGGGCTGCTCACCATGGGAGGGGCGTCGATCGCATCGCCGAGCGCATCGGCCAGGACGCCGATCAGCGCGGGCACCTCGGTCAGTTCGACCGGAGTGGAGGCGACGCACACACCGTCGCGCCAGTGGCTCAGCACGATCTTCCGCTGCTCGGGGTGCTTGGTGACCCGCAGCGTCGCGCCCTGGCCCCACGCGTCGGGAATGCTGAGCCGCCTTGGATGCATGCAACGAGTATGACCCCGCGGCGCCCGTGCGTCGAGAGGCTGGACCGATCGGGCGTGACGATCCGGGCCCGCTCAGGAAGGACGGGCGCCGGCGAGGCTCTGGAGGTCTTCTGAGAGGCGCAGCCGCTGTTCGCATGGTGTCCCACTCCCTGCGATCGGGGCGAGGAGTCAGGAGGCTTGGGCCCGGTATTCGTCAAGCGCATCGACAGGGATGTGTGCGATCCCTTCAACCATCTCGTAGCGGATCTCGCGCCCGTGAACAAGGCGCAAGAGCTCCTTCGTTGACATATCGAGCCGACGTGCCGCTTCTGATGCCCTGGCAATTCAGTGGACATCGGATCCTCCTTGATCAAGGCCAAGTTTACGGCTCAGGATCTGGATCTGATGCTCGACTTGCGAGAGCACGGCGAGGTGATCGGTATCGATGAGTACGTCCCGGCTGTCCTCGAGCGCTGCCAGCAGATTCAGGGCCTCCTCGAGGTCGAGAATGACCTCCTGGGGCGGTTCGCCAGTTGGAGGTTCCACACCGGAGAACGGTCGGATGTGGCTACGCGGAGACTGCCGTATCGGTGGAAGGTGAGGACCCAAGGGTGCGCTGGCGGCACCGGCGTCCGCCGGCCTACGTGAGGGGCGGCGGCGATCCTGCTGCGCTCGCCGCCAGGCTCGGGTCCCATGAGCAGATGAGGCAGGCGTGCTGAAAGGCCGAGCGCGCGAACGTCACCGCAAAGTTGTGGGGGTCCGGGCTGGCGATGACGTCGTCCCAGTCGAGGATGTACTCCCCGAGGGTCGCATCCCAGTGCGCCGCGCCCGGAGAGAGGGACAGTGACGCGAAGCCGTCGGGTGCGGGATGCGCGTAGGCGTAGAACGCCGCCTTTCCGTACCGGGTGTCGCCCGGCCACCACCCGACGGCGACTTCCTGGGCGTCCATGGCGTTGCGCATGATGAAATCGTGGGACGGCGGATCGGCCGGCAACCCGGAGAACAAGTTCGTGGCCAGGTCGAAGGACCCCCACCACGCGTTGACCGGTGTGGATCGTCCACGGTACGGGGCCCGGAACGCCGCCAGCACGAGCGCAGCCTGGGTGGCGGCCGCAAAGTAGGCGGCCACCTGGTCGGGCACGTAGCGGGTGTGCAGCTCGTCCTCGTCGAGGGGCTCGGTCCACGCCACCTCCTGTGGCCGCATGTCCATTTTGAACGCGCCCACGTACCCCCGGATGGTCTGGACGACCTGGCGCGTCACCTCCCCGACGGACCGGTTTGGAGCGAGCGGGATCCGTGCCGTGCGCCCGTCGCTGTGCTCCACGACCGCTTCATGGGTACGGAGGTCGAGCGCCGCCACCAGAACGCCGGAGCCGTCGGGCGCCGGCAATGGGAGCGGTCTCCCACCCCCGGGCGGTCAACCTGAGGGCCGCGTGCTGGAGCTGCGGTTCGGGCGGTGCGAGCGCGACGGCCAGCTTGCCGAGGAGCTGGGTGTGGGCGTGCAGGGTGTCGCACGTCTCGCTCCAGTCTTCGTAGGAGACCCGGGGCCATTCGTGTGCCACGCCCGGAGATTATCCGGATGCGACCTGGCCGGCTCAGCCGAGCCGGGAGCGCACGTCGGCTGCCAGCTCGACGGAACGGGCCGCCGCGTCGGCGCCCACTTCGGGCGGGAGCGGCGCCATGGTCCTGATGATGATGTCGGTGAAGCCCTGCTCGCCGAAGACCGACAGTTGTTCGGCGACGCTGTCGGGATCGCCGTAGGCGACCGCTCGGCGATCGAAACCCCGGTAGCCGCGGGCGACGAGCGCGTCGCCGATCCTCTCGGCGTCGGCGCGGTCTTCGGAGATGAACACATCCTTGCGGATCGGGATCCGGACGGGGCTTCGATTCAGCCGGGCACACGCCTCCCGGTAGATCTCGATGTCCCGCTGCGCCGTGTCGGGCGTGAGGTCGGCGTTGCCGTACCAGCAGTCACCGAGCCGGGCGGCGCGCTCGATCGCCTTCGGCACACCCCCGCCGATCCACCATTCGACTCCCTCGGGCGGGAGCGGAGCGACGCGGGCCCCGTGCACCTCCCACAGGTCGCTGTCGACGGACTCGCCCCGCAACAGGGCCTGGACGGTCAGCACGCCCTCTTCGAAGCGGGCCGCCCTCTCATGGAGTTCCGCTCCCATGGCCCGGAACTGGTCGGCGCCGCCGCCGAGGCCGGCCTGGACGATGAACGGTCCCGACGACATGGCGGCCAGCGTCCCGATCTGCTCCGCCATCAGCACCGGGTGCCACAACGGGACGAGAAACAAGCAGCCAACCGGACGGTCGGTCCATTCCGCCAGGAGGCGACCGAGCATCGGCACGTTCTGCACGTATCCAGCCGGGCCGGTGGCGTGGTGGTCGCCCAGGGTCAAGCTGTCGAGGCCGGCCCGCTGCGCGGCCTGGGCCTGGCTGAGGACCTCGAGCGGCCCCTCCCGTTGACCGTGCGGTCCGGCGGTGCTGAACGCGGTGCCAACGGAGATGCCGACGCGCATCATCGCAAGGCCTCCCTCACCGGCCCGCGAGCGGCTCGACGACGAGAACCGGCAGCGAGTTTTGCCACTCCGACTGTTCTGTTTCCACCAGGCGGCACCCGATCAGCCTCGCGCTCAGTTTCTGAACGCTTCGATCACGGCGGCGAAATCCGGCCAGGCCGTACCCTCGTCGATCACCGTGGTCAGGAGTGCTTCGGCCGCCGGACCGCTGCGAGCGGGAACGCCCCCCTGACTGGCCAGATCGATGGCCAGTCGAATGTCCTTGCGGGCGAGCGCCGGCGAGAACCAACCAGGGTGTGCGTCGTCGAGCAAGCTCGCCAGCCTGACCTTGCTCGCCGGGCTCACGACGCCGCTGTCGGTCATCACGCTCCTGATCAACTCCTCGCCGAGGCCGTTGGCCCGGGCCGTGGCGATCCCCTCGGCGAGCGCCGACACGCCCGTGATCAGCAGCATGTTCTGGACGATCTTCATGATGGCCCCCGTCCCGGATGGCCCGCAGTGCGTGTAGCCCGAGCCGAGATCCGTCCAGAGCGGCTCCACGGCCGTGATCGCCGAAAGGGCACCGCCGATGAGGAAGCTCCCGAAGCCGGCGGCGATCATCTCCGGCGAGCCCATCACCGGACTGTCGAGGATCCGCTCCGCCGGACCGGCATCGGCGAGGCGCGCGGATGGTGCTCGGCGCAACGGTGCTGACGTTGGCGAACACCGCGGCGGGTCCGAGCGAGGCCAACACGCCCTCGGCGCCCAGGCAGACTTCGAGCACGGCAGCGTCGTCCGCCAGCACGACCAGCACAGCGTCCGCTCCCGCCGCCGCCTCTCCGGGCGAGTCGGCCTGGTCGGCGCCGGCCGCAACGAGCGCGCCGCACCGCTCTGGTGTCCGGTTCCAGACGGTGACGTGGTGGCCCTTTTCGAGCGCCCGGAACGCGAAGGCTTCGCCCATATTTCCTGTGCCTACGATGGCGATTCTCACGCCGGCGAGCGTATCGGCTCACCCGAAATCCGAAGCGTGGGACGACCGCCCGAACGAGCGAGTGACGGGCGTGCCGTGCCGTGCCCGTAGTGGAGGGCGATGACGTGCGGGTCGGGCGTCCGGCGGGGGGGTTGCGAGTTCGGGCGGGAAGGATTCAGCGCCGGCGTCGGGCCTGGATCAGGGGCACTCCAAAGGGCAGAAAAGCCACGATGGCGGCGGCCAGCGCCAGGAAGGCGCCCCATGACCAGCTCAAGCCAGCCGGCTTGAGGAGGAAGGCCAGCGCCACGAGGACCAGATTGATTCCGGTGAGGAGGGCCAGGAGCTGATCCTTGGACAGACGGCCCGGTGCCGCGAGATCGCCGACGCCGAACGCGGTGACCAGCATGTAGAGCACCAACACGATGGAGTTCAGCACCGCGATGAACAACCAACCGTGGGCAGTTGGTCCATCGAAGGAGAAGGGCCCGATGCTGTACCAGGGCAGCCAGAACGAAATCAGCAGAACCAAGGTGGCGGGGCCGAAGACCCGATCCTTGCGGTCGAGGGCGTTCAGCCGTTGTTGCGACTTCCCGACACGCTTGGGCGGAGGCCGCTGCGCGACCATCGGCCTGATGGCGGCGCCGCACTTCGGGCACAGTGCAGTCCCCGGGGGAACCTCAACCAGGCAACGGGAGCAAGCGGGCAACCGGCCAACCTCCTTCTTGCTGTCACGGACGCGCCGGCACAGGCTACAGGCCGAGTGGGATGCGCCCTGTCCTCGTCGTAGCACTGATCGCCGCGCACTCACGTCATCTTCGTCCGCACGTCAGAGTGGGGGCTGGTCCGCTACGGGCTTACTTGGAGAAAATTGGTGCTGCCTCCGACCATGCGTACCGCAGCTTGGCGGGATGTCCAACGAGGCGTGTCGGATCTCCGCCGGGTGGCGCCACGACATCACGCCCGACGCACGCGCCACCTCGTGCTGCGTAGAACCGTTGGGCATCGACGTTCTGCTCGAGGACCCACAAGAACATGCCCGCGGAAGGCCAGCCTTCGGCGACGAACCGCGCCGCCTCTTGGAGCAAGGCGGATCCGATCCCGTTCCGCTTGAGTCTGGCGGTCACATGGAGATTGTCGATGAGGGCACCCCAGAGCGGATCAGCGTCGAGCACAGTGTGGACGAAACCCACGAGCTGCCCATCCGTTTCGGCCACGATGGTGCATCGATCCCGCCGAGGCTGTGTCATTCGGCCGACCCAGACCTCCAAACGATCAGCGACGATGTCGCCATCGAGATACGCATCGGAATACGCACCCCGGTAGTGACGACGCCAGCTCTCCGCGTGGAGCTGGGCCACTGCAGCAGAGTCGGCACCAGCGCCAACGCGGTAGAGCACATTCGATGTATCCGTCATGTGGCTCCTCATCGATCCTGGCGTTGGCACCGTGCCGCAAGGCCGGGTGTCGGACCGTCAAAGGGCCAGGTCCCTCGGGTCACTCTGGATGAGCAGTCACAATCCTACGGCAGCACAACTTCGCGGGACGGAGCGATCGTCGCATCTCCTGACGCGGCGGAATGCCTCACGACCCAGAATCTCGCACGCCCTTCGAACCCCTGAGGCCGGCACCGAGGTCGAGTTGTTGGCGAGTTGGGCGAAAGGGTCCGTTCGAAGGGGTGCATTTGCTCAGGCGGATTCGTAACGTTGGAAACACGATGAAGAAAGAACCGATTGCGTTGGCGACCAAACTCCTGGTCAAGGCACAGGGCACGAAATTCGATGCCGAGGCTGCTGCCCTTACGGGGAGGGCGTACAGACTCCTCGCAGAGGCGCTCAATGCCTATGAGGACACTGCTGCGTCGGCCGCGGTCCGGAAGAGAGAGCGTCGTCAGCTGCGCGACCGGAGATCATCCGTTGGGTCCCAGGCTCCGAGCATGCCGCGTCGGACCACCGAGCCGACGGCCGTTCACGATCGCCGGAACAACTGGAGCGATTTCGCGCCCCGAGGTCACGTCGACTTGAGGATCTGAGGCGAACGAGACCCAATGATCCTGTAAATGGTCTCGAATGCAGACCCGGGGTAAATGGTCTCGATGCAGACCTGGGCGACTCAGGCAGTTGCTACGTCACATCTCGCCGTGGCCAACCGGACCGGCTGGTTCGTACGTGCCGATGACGATGCCGAGATCGGTCACGGTGAGGTCGATTGGGCGCATGGTCGCCGGGACGATGCCGTCGTTGAACAAGCGGCGACCCGAGCCGAGCATCACCGGAAACGTCATAAGGCGGAAGCGGTCGACCAATTCGTTCTGCAACAGCGTCTGGAGGAGTCTGCCGCTTCCCCAGATCTGCAGCTCGTCTCCTGGTTCGTTCTTCAGCGCCCGAACTGACGCCGCAAGGTCGCCGGTCACGAGGCGGGCGGTGTCGGAATGCTCGCCGCGCCACGTGACATCCTCCTCGCTGAGTGAGTTGGACGCGACGTATTTGGGCAGCGAGTTGATCGCCGTGGCAATGGGATCGGCGGGGTTGGTCTGATCAGGCCAATGGCCGCGGAAGATCTCGAACGTCCGGCGACCGAGTAGGAACGCGCTCGCGTGGCTGTTGAGCTCGGTGACGAACTCGCCCATGGCCGGGTCAGCAAACGGGGCCTGCCAACCGCCATGGGTGAAGTTGTCGCTGGGATCTTCTTCAGGCCCGCCCGGCGCCTGCATCACGCCGTCGAGGGTCAGGAACGTCTGCACGGTGAGCTTCATATGCTGGCGAATCTAACGGGGCCTGGAGAGCGCATCTGTCTCGGGCCGCGCAGAGTCGGAAGAGCCGCTCCTCCCAGTGCCATTTTCGCTCCCATCCCGGTCGACGAACTCGATTCGGATGGTGACGATCCCCCCAGACCGAAGTTGCCTTCAATCGGTCACGCGATAGTGCAGGTGGACGATCCCGCTGCGGAACTGCTTCTCACTGAGCAGGTGAAGGGCAAGTCGCCCATGCTCGGGGAGAGCTTGTTTGCCGCCTCCTAGTGCGATTGGCCAGAAGTACAAGTGGCACTCGTCTACCAATCCCGCTCGAAACGCTTGGGTAGCGAGATCAGTTCCACCCACCGTGAGGTCGAAGGTATCGCCGGTCTTCATCTGCCGGATCGCCTCGACGTCGAACTCCCGCTCCAGAGTGGTCCTCGCGCTTGACACCGTTGCGAGGGTCTTCGAGAAGACGACCTTGTCGGCGGCCCGCCAGATATTGGTGAAGTCCAGCACCCACGCTGGCTGGTCAGCGAGGGATGCTGTCTCCCAGTACAGCATCGCCTCATACATGCGGCGTCCATAGAGATACGTGCCGATCGGTCGCTCGAGGCCGTTGATGGAACTGAAGTACTCCTCGTCAGGGGTGCCCCATTCGATTCCGCCGTCTCGATCCTCCATGTAACCGTCGAGAGATGTGTTGACTATGTAGATGAGCTTGCCCACGCTGATACCTCCGAACGGAACCTCGACCGAAGATACCGCGCCGAAACCGACGACCTGGGGCGATTTCAGTCCTCTGTACCCCTGTTGTTCGCTCCCGTCATCTGCGCATCTCCATTGTCAGAAAGCCCAGCGCAAGTCAGAACCTCAGCGAGCTAAAATGAGTGACTGCGGAGACGGACAACATGGTCGTATCGAAGCCAAACTCACCCAAGGTGAAGCTGACAGGTAGACAGAAATGGCTGATTGCCGGCTTGATCTGCCTCCAAATACCTTCGAGCGCACTCTTCTATCCCGTGGCTACCATCATTGTCCTGACCGGGGTCGGCGCACCACTCAGTATCATCCTCTTGAGAATCGGAACGATGCCGTTTTCCTTGGCGATGAGGCGCAAGGCAGCATGGCAATCTGGTGAAGAACAGAATGTCGACCAGGGCCAGGACCCGAATGTCATTGTTGGCAGCTGAACCGGTCCGTCTGCAAGGGGCGAATCAATCGAGAAATTGCCCCATATATTCACTGCCATGGCCTCCGATACGTCCTCGCTAGCCGGGCACCCAGTTCGACGCATGGGATTCGGCGCCATGCAGCTTCCGGGCCCGGGTGTCTTCGGCCCTCCTCGCGACCGCAGCGAGGCCCTGGCAGTTCTTCGACAGGCTGTCGACTCCGGGGTCAACCACATCGATACCGCTCAGTTCTACGGCCCCAACGTTGCCAACGAGCTCATTCACGAAGCTCTGCATCCGTATCCTGAGGATCTGATCTTTGTCTCCAAGGTGGGGGCGCGGCGAGACGATCGGGGAGGGTGGCATGGCGCTCAAGCGCCGGACGAACTACGGGCCGGTGTGGAGGCCAATCTGCAGAGCCTTGGTCTCGAACAGGTCCCGGTCGTCAACCTGCGGCGTCACCCTGAAAGCGACGTACCGTTCGACGAACAGGTAGACGCCATGATCGAGTTACGCCGGGAGGGTCACATTGGCGCCCTTGGCCTCAGCAATGTGACCCTGGAGGAGTACTCGAAAGCGCGGGCCAAATCCGAAATCGCTTGTGTCCAGAACGCCTACAACATCGCCGACCGTAGCGACCAGGAGCTGTTCGATCTCTGTGCCGACGATGGCGTTGCCTACGTCCCGTTCTTTCCCTTGGGTTCGGCCTTCAACACCGTGAACCCGGTTCTCGAAGCGCCAGCCGTGAAGGACACTACGCGAAGGCTGCAGATCACCCCGGCCCAAGTGGCCTTGGCCTGGTTGTTGGCTGTGGCTCCGACGGTCCTGTTGATCCCAGGAACGTCGTCGCTTTTACACCTGGAGGAGAACCTTGCCGCAAGCCGGCCGCTGCTCGACGATGAAGCGCTAGCTCTCTTGGCTCTCGATCAAGGTGACACCGGGTCGTTCGGCGACGAGTAGGTGCTGTACTGGTGATATGGATTCGTCACCAGTGGACTCAGGGGAGCCCTTCGCAAAAGACGGGCATAGGGTCACGATCACGACTCAGCGATGGATTGTTGACCAAACCAGCGGGTTCGTTTGGAACCTGCCACGCGGTTACCACCCACATGGCACATGCGAATTCGAGGTGACGGCGCCAGATGGCGGCACTGCGACGCTGACGATTTGGGGCTCGGGAGAGATGTCGTGCTCTCCCGTTGTCGAATGGATCGACCTGCCCGAAGGCGGCGTTTCGTTCTTCACCGATCGGCCCAAAGGCGCTCCTTGATTTCGCGTGCTGAGCTGGGATGGCGAAGCGCCGGACCTGGAGCGGGATATTTGGTCGACTGGTGGTCTCTGCCCGTATCGGGGTGCTTCATGTCGGCTGATCCCGCCGACCGGGCTCGGATCGGTGATGTTGCGAAAAGCACCTCCAGGCCAATCCCGTCTGGCCTCAGCTGACACTCAGAACGTAGTGTCTGACCATGGCTGAAGAACCCGTGGAAGCAATCGAGGCGATAACCAACCGCTTCATCGACGCGGTAGAGAAAGGTGCATCGCCAGAAGAACTCTGCAAATTGGCCGAGGCACGCGCCTGGCTGATTTGGCCGAACCAACCTCATTAGCGGGGCCGATTGGGCGGGCGCCACTGGTCACTCGAGGTCCGGCGGGTAGGTCGCATGTGTGCCGTTCCGCCGCGCCGGCGCGTTGATCGGAAGCACGTAGCCGCATTTTCCCTTCGTGGGGCGCGCGAACCTGAGGGAACGGTCTCAAGGCTCGGAGGCCTCGGCTCCACGCCCCCACCTTCCGGCAGCCGTGGGCAGGTTTCGGGAAGAATGCCGACATGGACTCGATTCCGGCGCATGAGGTCAGTGACATTCGTTTCGACGAGACGGTCGATGTCGTCGTCGTGGGCCTCGGCGTGGCTGGTACGTCTGCTGTCGTGGCAGCGAGGCAGCATGGTGCGGAAGTGCTGGCCGTGGAACACGGCCTTGGACCGGGTGGAACGTCGGCCAACTCGGGCGGACTCATCTACCTGGGAGGCGGGACGGCTTTGCAAACGGCCTGCGGCTACCAGGACTCGCCGGAAAACATGGCTGCGTTCCTTCGGGCGGCCCTCGGTCCCGGTGCCGACGATGACCGCGTCGACGCCTACTGCGAGGGTTCACCGGACCATTTCGATTGGTTGGTCTCCATCGGCGTGCCCTTCCGGGCGGCATTCTGCGACGAGCCGAACCGTGAATCAGCCGATGACGCGGGACTGCTCTTCAGCGGCGGTGAGGACAGCTATCCCTTCGACGAAATTGCCGTCCCGGTGCCGCGCGGGCACAAACCCCGATGGATCGACTCTGCCGGCGGGTTCCTCATGGAGCGCCTCGGTGCCGCCGTCGCGGCGAGCTCCGCTCGCATGATGGCCGGCACCCGGGCTGAAGCACTGGTCGTCGACGCCGGAGAAGTTGTCGGAGTGCAGGTACGGACCGACGAAGGAATCCGAGCCATCCGGGCTCGCGGTGGGGTCATTTTGGCCGCCGGTGGATTCATCTCCAACGAGGCCATGGTCGCGGAGCAGTGCCCTTCGGCCCACGTCCCGGACTCGGCATGGCGGATTGGAACTCCGAACGACGACGGCCGCGGGATCCGCATGGGCGTCGGGGCCGGAGCGGCGACGACCAGGCTGAGTAGCTTCGAGTGCGCGCTGCCGCTCGGCCCACCTCACCGCCTTGCCCGGGGCATCCTCGTCAATCGCCATGGCGAGCGCTTCATCAACGAGGACGCCTACACGGGGCGCATCGGACTCCATGCCCTCCGCGATCAGGACGGATTCGTCTACATGATCACGGATGACGTGATTCATGAGCGGAACCTCCTCGGGCTTCGCGTCGGATTCGCGGCGGCGACGCCCGAGGAACTGGCCGTCGACCTCGAGGTGCCGCCTGACGCCCTGGCTCGGACCGTGCGCGACTACAACGAGGCCGCCGCTCGAGGTGAGGATCCCCAGTTCCATAAGCGGGCGCCGTTCCTGCAACCCATCGGCGCACCACCTGCGAGCGGCATCGGTGCCGTTGACCTGCGCGTCGACCACGGCGCCATCTACGCGACCTTCACCCTCGGCGGTCTCGTCACCGACTCCGACGGCGCAGCGCTCGACAGCGCCGGTCAGGGTATTTCTGGTCTCTATGCAGTCGGGCGGACGGCGGCCAGCCTGGCGGCCAGTCACTATGCCAGTGGGATCAGTCTCGGAGACGGCTCGTTCTTCGGCCGACGCGCCGGCCGTCATGCCGCCACCCGGGCCGGGGCGCGGTGTCCGCCACCACATGACGTATGCACACAGGCTTTGCTCTGGGGAACGAGCTGGGCTTGACGACCTTGTAGTCCCTGCCGGAATGGCAGCTGTGTTAGCGGGACGATCTGCATGGACGCGTGCCGGCGCCCCCGAACCCCATATCGTCACCGCTTCGCGCTGGGGGGCGAGAGGAGTCCGGCGGACATGGTGACCGCCGTCCTGATCGATGCGAAGCTGGAACTGGTGGACGAACGCCGGGCAGCCCAGTCGGAAGTCATGACGTGACCGTGACGATCATTTTCGCCTTGGCCGCCGCCCTGGCCAATGCGGTACACCTCATGACGCAGCACACGGCCAGCGTCGGGGTGTCCAACCAGCACCGTAACTGGGCTCTGGTCGCCTTCCTGATCCGTCAGCCCCTCTGGCTACTGGGTTGGGCCGCCGCAGCAGGGGGATTTGCCTTCCAGGCGATCGCACTTCACGCCGGCCAGCTCTCGGTGGTCCAGGCCCTCCTCGTCACTGAGCTGGTCTTCGCCTTGGTCCTGCGCAGATTTTGGGTCCGCCAGCACATCGCCAAGACGGCGTGGATTGCCGCGCTTGTCACCTGTGGAGCTCTGGCGGTGTTCCTCACCGCCGCCGAGCCCCACGGCGGCCACTTGCAGCCGGATGCGTCCGATTGGGCCACCGCACTGGTGGTCTTCGGCGGGGCCGTCGCCGCGTTGGCCATCGCTGCCCGCTGGGGATCTCCGGTCCGCCGCGCCGCGCTCTATGCCATCGCCGCCTCCATCTCGTGGGCCTTGATGGCTGCCTTCATCAAAGAGACCACAAACATGCTGGCGGTATCAGGCGTCATCGGGATGCTGGAGCACTGGCCGCTCTACGCACTGATTGTCACTGCGATCGTCGGTTCGGTACTCCAACAGGCCGCCTTGCAGGTTGGCCCGTTGAGCGTGTCCCAACCCCTGATCGTGGTGGTCGACCCAGCCGTCGCCATCGTCCTGAGCGTCTGGATCTTCGACGAGCGTTTCACTGCCAGTGTCGCCCAGAGGATTGTGGCGGGCGTGGCCTTTTGTGTGATGGCCATCGGGGTGGCCACCTTGGGCCGAACAGCGCCCACCGATCTCGACTCGACGATGCCGGTCAGGCTGTGAAGGGTGCCCGGGCGGAAGACCTGGGACAACGGTTGAGCGCTCTACCCGTTCGGCGTACCGTTGGCCGACGATCGGGGGCGCGATGCGGGTGAGCCGGAAATGCCGTTCGATGGTTGCAGCGCTGACCGGGGCGGCGGCCACAGTGACGCTGAGCGTGATGCTGCCTGTTGGAACAGCGGGCGCAGCAACGTCCAGTCAGCGCGCCGGGCGTGACGCCCACCTCCATCACGGTGGGGACCATCTCGACGCAGACCGGCACGCTGGCGGCGAACTCCTCCTCGTTGATTTACGGCGAGAAGGCCTACTTCGACTACATCAACGCCCAGGGCGGAGTGAACGGCCGAAAGATCGACTACAAGTACGCCCTAGACGACGGCGGTAACCCGACCACCTTCAATCAGCTAGCCAACACACTGATCAATCAGGACCATGTGTTCGCCGTGTCGGGCGTGGCGACCATCTTCTTCTCGCCGAATCTCTTCGTGGAGTCGGGCATACCCACGTACGGCTACAACGTGACGGACAACTGGGCCGGCCCGGACAACCTCTTCGCAGCAGGAGGATCCGTGCAGTACTACCAGGCCGGTGCAGCCGAGTTCGCCTACGTGGCCCGCAAGACGCAGCCGAAGCCCTCCATCGCCTTGCTCGCCTACGGAGTCGCGGCGTCCTCCAACGCCTGCCAGGCCGCTGAGAACGCGATGCAGTCCGAGGGCTACGACATCAGTTACGTCGATCTCAAAATCAACTATCCCGGAACGACGGTGGCTACCGACGTGCAGCGGATGCGGCAGGCCAGATCCAATTTCGTACTGAGCTGCATGGATGTGCAGGGCAACGTCGCCTTGGCGCGGGCCATCCACCAATACGGGCTCAAGGTGACGCAGCTTTGGTTGAACGGCAACGACGTGCCGACCCTGAAGGCGAACGAGAGCTTGATGCAGGGCGTGTACTTCGCCACCTACCACGTGCCCTTCACAGCGCCGACCAGCCTCTACCCGGGACTGACGCTCTACTTGCAACAGATGAGGAAATACGAGCCCGAACTACGTCTACAACGAGCTGGCGATCCAAGGCTGGGAGTCCGCCGCCCTTTTCGTGCAAGGCGTGAGGGCGGCGGGAAACGATCTGACGTGGTCCAACGTGATCAAACAGACCAACGCCATCACGTCGTTCACGGCGGGTGGTCTGACGACGCCGGTCAATTGGTCCGTCGGGGGTCACACCAGCCATGCCCCGCCGTATTGCGTCGCCTACGTCATGGCCAAAGGCACGCAGTACGTTCCCGTCCTGAACAAAGGTCAGAACGTCTTCAATTGTTTCCATTCCCCGAGCACGAGGGCGAACCCGGTCTTCCCGGTCCCAGCCGGTACACCCGCGCCGCGTTAGCCGGTTCCCGGAAGGCAGGACGGGTGCCTGTTCCTGACCAGGCCGTCACAGGTCGGACTTGACCGGAACCCGGACTCAGGGAGAGGCGTTTGGCACGTTGGCTCCCAATTGCTGGGAAGGAGAACTCGGTGCGCCACCTGAGTGGTGGACCACACCATGAGCGACAAAGGCCGATGAAACGACCGTGGCCGTGCCCGGCCACCACGCGATGAAGTATCCGTGGCCAAGAGCGGGGTGGAGCATGGTGCTATCGCTCAACTTCAGTGTGATGGAGGTGACGCCTCGTGCCGCCTGGCCCGTGACGACCTGAAACTTGGCTCCGAGATCGGTAAAGAGCGCCGGAGAGCTGAGGGTCACGGGGTGCGCCACGGAAGGACTTCTCGACGTGGACCCGTCGGGACTGCCGCCCATGCCGACCACGGATGAAGGCGATTTCACGAAGCACTCATAGAAACCCCCAGAGCCGGCAAACAGCAGCGCAGCGTTCTGCTCACCCACATCGCCGACAATGTAGGGAGGCAAGGGGGTCGAGGGCGGGGTGGTCAGATCGTTGCCCATGTGGTTGCGGATTGGCGCGGACTTGGCCCAGAACGTCCGACACGATGAAGCAGCTGTTGCCGAAGCTGCTGCGAGCGGAGCGCCTTCCTCACCTACACCGGAGGACCGCTGAGACAAGATCGTGAAAACCGCGACCGCCGCCGCGATCACGAGGGCGGCCAAAATCGTGATGGCGGTTGACCGCACGTAGCGCCATCGCTGGTGTTGTCGGGCTTCGGGGATCAGGAGCTCGGTGGGCTGCCTGCGAGTCTGCTCGCTCGCTGTCGTCATAGTGCTACTATTACTAGCACTATGCTGGCTGTCAAGGTAGACCGCTTCGAGGGGGTCGCGCTGCACGACCAAGTGGCCGCCCAGATTCGTCGCGCTATTGCGGCCGGTGAAGCTACGCCCGGTGAGCGCCTACCTCCAGCCAAGGATCTCGCGGCCGTGCTTGGCGTGAATACCAACACAGTTCTGCGAGCCCTCCGGATTCTGCGAGATGAAGGACTGCTGGAGTTTCGCCGAGGCCGAGGCGTGACCGTTGCTGGTTCCCTCCACGACGGAGCGGTCATTGAGAAGGTTCGTGAGCTTCTCGATTTCGCCCGCTTTCACGGGTATCGGAGCGAAGACGTCGTCGAGATCGTTCAATCGCTCTCGTAGTTACTGCTCAGGAATCAAGAAGCGCAAAGAGCCACTTTGGCCCGACCACGTCGGCGCCCGCAGCCTCAGCTCGCCGCCGCAGTTCGCGATCCGCCGTGACGAGGGTGATCTCTCCATCAGAGGATCGATCGGCGATGTCAACGAGCGTGTCGTCGCCGCTGCCGCCGGCGTGCACGACGCTGACGCCGTCGGCAAGGCCGGCTGGGGCGCCTTCCCGAGCCTTGCCCTCGAGGACCACGGTCACGGGTTGGGCGATCCGGCCTGCGGCGACGGCTGCGCGCACCTGTTCCACGAACGTACGGGCCGCTCCTGGTCTGTCCCGCCACCAGCCGGTGGGACGGGATCCGACGACGTTGGCTGCGTCAACGAGAAGCATCGGACCGGTCTGATCGCTCCTGCGACGTGGCTCCCACCTTGGGGGTGCATCTTCGCCGCCAACTCCAACATAGCGCGACGGAGGGGGCTTGCCGCAAACGACGATTCGTGCTGACAATCTCTCCTTCGCCGGGCCCGTCACGGCGAAACCCTTGGAGTCAGGAGCGGTGAAATGGGGACGTTGCTTGGGAGGGGTGGGTCGCACCGTCGCGCTGAACCCATCGGGGAGTTGGCGCAGGCATGACTGGACATGCCGTGGCGATCGCCGGCGGAGGTCCAACCGGCATGATGTTGGCGGCGGAGTTGACCCTGGGGGGAGTCGACGTTGTCGTCATCGAGCGGCGCGCCAGCCAGGACCTCGCCGGCTCGCGTTCTGGCGGTCTGCACTCGCGCACCATTGAGGTGCTCGATCAGCGCGGTGTCGCGGACCGGTTCCTGGCGGAGGGACGCGCCATGCAGGTCCAGGCTTTCGCCGGCATCCCGCTGGACATCAGCGATTTTCCCACCCGCCACAACTACGGGCTCGCACTGTGGCAGGACGACTTCGAGCGCATACTGGCCGACTGGGTCGGCGAGTTGGGGGCGCCGATCACGCGCTGAGCACGACGTGACGGGATTCAGGCAGGACGAGACCGGCGTCGACGTCGAGCTGTCGGATGGCCGGTCGCTCCGGGCGGAGTACCTCGTCGGGTGCGACGGGGGACGCAGCGTGGTCCGAAAGACCGCCGGCATCGAATTCTCCGGGTGGGATCCGGCGACCAGCTGGCTGATCGCCGAGGTCGCGATGGACGAGGAGCCGGAATTCGGCCTCCGCCCGGGTGGGGGCATCGGCCAGCGGGAGGACGGGCGGATCCGGATCGTGCTGGCCGACCCGCAGCTCGAACACGGGGAGCCGACCCTGCAGGACGTGCGCGAAGCGCTCGTGCTCGCCGACGGGACGGACTACGGGGTCCACAGCCCGACCTGGATCTCCCGCTTCACGGACACGACCAGGCAGGCAGAGTCCTACCGCGCCGGTCGGATCTTGATCGCGGGCGACGCCGCCCATGTGCATCCTCCCCAAGGAGGGCAAGGCCTCAACACCGGCATGCAGGATGCCGTGAACCTCGGATGGAAGCTCGCACAGGTGATCAAGGGCAGCGCGCCGGACGACCTCCTGGACACCTACCACGCCGAGCGTCATCCGGTCGGCGCTCGTGTACAACAGAACACCCTGGCGCAGAACGCGCTCAGGCGGACCGACGAGCGCACGGCGGCATTACGGGACACCATGACCGAACTGCTGGGCATGGACGAGCCGCGCAAGCGGATCGCCGGCATGCTGTCCGGGCTCGACGTCCACTACGACCTCGGAGAGGGGCATCCGCTGCTCGGGCGGCGCATGCCCGATCTGGACCTGGTCACCGCCGACGGCCCGACGCGCGTCTTCAACCTGCTGCACGACGCCCGGCCCGTGCTGCTCAACTTCGGTGAACCCGGCGGCTTCGACGTCTCGCCCTGGGCGGATCGAGTCCGGATGGTCGAGGCCGCCAAAGACGATGCCATGTGGAACCTGCCGGTTATCGGCGAGGTCGAGGCAACGCCGGCGGTGGTGATCCGACCGGACGGACATGTTGCCTGGGCGGGCGACCTCACGGGCCCGGAACTGCCTCGAGTACTTGTGACCTGGTTCGGACCGGCTGCTTCGGCGGGTTAGCTCACGGAGACGGCGAGGGAACACCGATGGGATCATCCGGGCCGGCGCACGCGCGTGGCGAACTGCGCACAACATCGGCTGGGCCTCCCCGCCACCAAAGTGGTCGGATGCGGGGAGACGCACAGCCGGGTGCTCGCCAGCTGCGCGGCGTCCAGCCCGGACACCGTCTCGGGGGAGACGGGGACACACCATCTTGTCGCCCTGTTTAGGGGCTGTCTTGACCGCAAGGCCGCAGTACTTTTGCGAAAATTGTGGCGCATACCGCGATTGATGTGTGCGTTGTGATTGCCTTCTCGAACAATCAGCGCCAAAGGCGTGCTCGGATCAGGCGACGACGAGGCCGCGGCCGGTCACGAGGGGGAGATCGAGGGCGGTGACCAGGCCGGGTGTCGCCGCGATCACCAGTGGCACGGCATTGACGAGGCGCATGGCGGTCGCCTTGAGGCCCGCCGTGTTGTGGTCGCCGTCGGTACCCATGAGCTGCAGGTCGAGCGTGTAGTTCGGCTCGCCCTTGATCTCCACGCGGTAGCAACCCTGCCCGGCGGGCTGGGGCCACCTCGCGCCGAGATCGTCGCGCAGGCGGGTCACGTGCTCGAGCACG
The DNA here is from genome assembly GCA_963731065.1 of uncultured Acidimicrobiaceae bacterium. Classification (GTDB taxonomy): domain Bacteria; phylum Actinomycetota; class Acidimicrobiia; order Acidimicrobiales; family RAAP-2; genus Bog-473. The sequence continues at coordinate 20,865 of CAVSUH010000001.1, forward strand.
ACCACGGCACGGTCGCCGACCATGCCCCGCACCTCGAAGTGCAGCGCGGCGGCCGTCCCGGCCGTGATGGTGCCGGCGTCGACCTCGAAGTCCTCGGGCGCTGCCTCCCGCTCGTACCACTCGGTCACGTCGGTCAGGGTCACCCCGAGACCGGCGGCGATCTGCCGGACCACCGAGCCCCAGGCCATGGTGAGGACCCCGGGCGAGAGGAGGAAGGGCACCTCGTCCATGGCGCCACCGAAGCCCATGATGCCGAACAGCACCATGGGCTGGTTGTAGGTGTTGTAGTTCAGGATCTCCGCGCAGCGCACCTCCTCAATGCGCTCGCTGATCCCGGACAGGACCAGCGGCAGTGCGTCATTGGCGAACCCGGGGTCGACGCCGTTGACGAAGATGGAGACGCTTGCCTCCTCCGCCGCCGCGATGATGGGCGCGGCCAGCGGATCGTCCGGCGCCGGATATTGCAGCATGACCGGGCTCGAGGAGACCACGTTGATGCCGGCGGCCAGGAAGCGCTCCAGGTCCTTCAGTGCCTCGAAGATGCGGTCGTCCGCCATGGCGGTGTGCACGATGCAGTCGGGCTTGAGCGCGAGCAGCGCATCGATATCGCTCGTCGCCGCCACACCGAAGGTGCTGGTGAGCCCCGCGAGCTCGCCGGCGTCGTGACCCACCTTGTCGGGGTTCGAGACGTAGACCCCGACCAACTGCAGGTCGGGATGCGCGTGGATGCCGGCCAGGGCATGGCGCCCGACGTTGCCGGTGCTCCACTGCACGACGCGGTACGGCATGGAAGGTGCCTCCTTAGAGGTCGGGGAGAGGGAATTCGAGGTTGGGCGACTGCAGGCCGCCGTCGACCTCAATGATCTTGCCGGTGACGTAGGCGCCGGCAGGGGAGACGAGGTAGAGGATCGCCGAGGCGATGTCGTCGACATGCCCGAGGCGCCGCAGCGGGGTGGCGTCCTCCATGGCGGTGCGCAGCTCGTCGCTCGACATGACGATGTCCAGCGCCGAGGTGGCGGTCGAGCCGACGCCGATGGCGTTGACCCGGATGCGCGGGGCCAGGTCGCGGGAGGCCAGCCGGGTGTACTGCTCGAGCGCGCCCTTGACGGTGCCGTAGCCGACGTAGCCCCGCCCGGCCACGTGTCCCATCACCGACGAGATGCTGACGATGGCCCCGCCCGGGTGGTCGCCTTCGAGCATCCGCGGCACCGCGGCTCGGACCAGGGCGTGGCCGGCCGACACGTTGAAGCGGAAGGCCTCTTCCAAGAAGCGCGGCGAGGTGTCGAGCAGCGGCCGCGGCATGGTGCCGCCCATGTTGTTGACGACGATGTCGAGTCGACCGAACTCGTTGAAGGCCGTCTCGGCCAGGGAGGCGATCAAGTCGAGATCGGTGAGGTCACCGGGGACGACGACGGCCCGGCGCCCGGTGGCCTCGACCTGCTTGGCGACGGCACGCAGCTGGTCCTCGGTGCGAGCGGCCAGCACCACGTCCGCTCCCGCCTCGGCCAGGGCCACCGCGGTGGCGGCGCCGATGCCGCGCCCGCTGGCAGTGACGACGGCGACCTGGTCGGTGACGAGGAATCGATCGAGGATCATCCGGCGAATGTAGTTGGCCGGGCTTCGGGCCGCGGCCGGCCGTTCAGGTGGGGCGGGATCCGCCGCCCTCGTCTGTCCCGTGGTTTTCGGGCGCCGCCGTTCCGATGCGCGCCATGAGACTGGCCCAGCCCATCTGGTCTTCGAGGACGGGGAAGGGCTTTGGCATCACCTTCGCCTTCACGTCGTCGGGCAGGCTCAGGTCTCCGCCGGTGTGCCCGACGCTGAACACGCGTTCGGGCCGGGCGCGCCCGACCATGGCTCGGCCCCAGCGCCACAGCGCGGTGAAGCGGGAGCCGAAACCGTTGAGGAAGGCCAGGTGTACGAACATCCATACGACGAATCCGGGGAAGCCGCTGAGGCGCAGTCCCTTCACGCTGACGATGGCCTTGAAGCGGCCGATGGCGGCGGCGCTCCCCAGGTCGCGGTACTTGAACGGCACGCTCTCGTCGCCCTTCAGGCGCCGTTTGATGGTGTTGGCGGCGTGGAGGCCTCCCTGCATCGCCACCTCGCAGACGCCGGGAAGGTTGTCGAGGGTTGCCATGTCGCCGATTGCGAAGACCTCGGGGTGCCCGGGGAGGCTGAGGTCTGGGAGGACGGCGATCCGCCCGGCGCGATCGGTCTGGCAGCCGGTCGCCTCGGCCAACAGCCCGGCCAACGGCGAGGCCTGGACGCCGGCCGCCCAAATGACGGTGCCGCAATCGACGCGGCCCTTGTCGCCCGCCTCGCTCTCGGTGTCGACCCCGAACGGGTCGACGCCCACGACGCGCAACCCCATGCGCAGCTCGACGCCCATCTTCTCCAGCTGATGGCTGGCGCGCCCCGAGAGCTCGCCGCCGAAGGTGGCCAGCGGTTCCTTGCCGCCGTCGATCAGGATCACCCGGACGGTGGCGGGATCGATGCTGCGGAAGTCCTTGGTCAGGCTTCGGTAGGCGAGCTCGCGGATCTGTCCGGCCAGTTCCACGCCGGTCGGGCCGCCCCCGACGATGACGTAGGTCATCCAGAACCGCTGCAGCGCCTCGTCCGGCAGGTTCTCGGCGATCTCGAGCGCCCCATAGACGCGGCGGCGCAGCTCCATGGCGTCGTCGATCGTTTTCATGCCGGGGGCGATCATGGCGAACTCGTCGTGCCCGAAGTAGGACTGTCCGGCGCCGGCAGCGACAATCAGGCTGTCGTACTCGTACTCGGACACTTCCCCCGGTAGGGAGGTCGTATGGACGATGCGCCGTTCGAGATCGAAGCCGGTCACGTTGGACAGGACCACGTTGACGTTCTGGCGCTTGCGCAGAATGTGCCTCAGCACCGGCGAGATGGCGCCGGGCGAGAGGATGCCGGTGGCCACCTGATAGAGCAGCGGCTGGAACAGATGGTGGTTCCGCCGGTCGATGAGCGTGATTTCGATGTCGGACGCGGCGAGCAGGCGGGTGGCGGGCAGGCCGCCGAACCCGCCGCCGACGACGACAACGCGGTGCCGTTGCGTTGGGCTCACGAGGGTTCCTTTCCTAAAGAGGCCCTTTCTCAAAGAGGCACGGTGCCCGAGATGCTCAGAGCTGCGGCACTGCGGCCTGCTCGGCCTCGATCAGCCGGCCGACGGCGTCGATCAGCGCCAGGTGGGTGAAGGCCTGGGGGAAGTTGCCCAGGTGTTCGCCGGTCGCGGCATCGATCTCCTCGGCGTAGAGATGGAGCGGCCCGGCGAAGGCGAGCAGCTTCTTGCACAGGGCCCGCGCCCGCTCCTGCTCGCCGATCATGGCGAGGGCTGTGACCAACCAGAAGGAGCAGATGGTGAAGGTGCCTTCCTTCCCCTCGAATCCCGTATCGGTGGAGTCCACCTTGTAGCGCAGGACCAGCCCGTCCTCGGTGAGTTCGTCGGCGATGGCGAGCACCGTGGCCCGCACCCGCTCGTCGTCCGCGGGCAGGAACTCCATGATCGGGATCAACAGCAGGGAGGCGTCCAACTCCTCGTTGCCGTAGGCCTGCCGGAAGCGGCCTTTGGCGTCGACGCCCTGGTCCAGGATCTCGGCCTTCAGCTCGTCGGCCGCCTTCTGCCACTTCTCGGCCCGCTCGTGGTCCTGCCGGACCCGCGCCATGTCGGCGCCGCGATCCATGGCCACCCAGCACAGGACCTTGGAGGCGGTGAACTGCTGGGGCTCGCCCCGGATCTCCCAGATGCCCTGATCGGGGTCGCCCGCGTGGGTGATGGCGGACTCGACGAACCCGGCCACGCCCTCCCAGACGGGCTTGACGATCTGGGCCGCGCCCTGCCTGAGGTGGATATCGACGGCATCGAGGAGCATCCCCCAGACGTCGTTCTGGTGCTGGTCCCAGGCGCCGTTGCCCACCCGCACCGGCCGCGAGTCACGCCAGCCCGACAAGTGATCGAGGGTGGACTCGGAGAGGTCCTTGCGTCCGTCGATGCCGTACATGATCTGCAGCTCGAACTCGCCGCCTCCGCCGGCCACCGCCTCGAGCACGAACGCGAAGTACTCGAGCGCCTCCCAGTCGAACCCGATCCGGTACAGCGAGCGCAACATGAACGAGGAGTCACGGATCCAGGTGTAGCGATAGTCCCAGTTCCGGGCGCCACCGGGGGTCTCGGGCAGCGAGGTGGTGGCGGCCGCCATGATGGCGCCACTGGGGGCGTAGCTCAGACCCTTGAGCGTCAGTGCGCTGCGCTCCATGTACACGCGCCACGGGTGGTCGGGAAACGTGCCATTGGAGAGCCAGTCCCTCCAGTAGCTGACGGTGGTCGCGAGTTGGGCTTGCGCCTCGTCCAGGTTGGTGGGCTGGCCGCCGTTCCACGACAGCGAGATAAATGCGCTCTCACCCTTGTCCAGCGTCGTGCGCCCGTAACACCGGGCGCCCGCCGCCCCGAGCCGGAGGGACGAGGTGATGGTGAGCTTCGGGTCACCGGCAGGCGGCCGGCCCGTCATGACTTCGTAGCCGTCCCCCTCGTATTCCCACGTGCCGGTCTGGGCCCCGTACTCGAACACGGGCACGGCGTTGACCACCACCTCGACGTGGCCCTCGATGCACGTGGCGAGCCGCAGGAGGGTGCCGGTGGCGGCGGAATCGCTGGGGGCACGCCGGTAGCCGGCGCGCCGGGATCCGTCGGCCACGGGCTGCACCACAAGCAAGTCCTGCACGAGGAGCCACCCGCTCGGCGTGTGCCACGTCGTCTCGAGCACCATGGTCCCGGGGATGTAACGCCGCTGATGCGGAACATGCGTGTTCATGGGAGCGAACCGGAAGTTGCCGGCGGTGCGGTCCAGGATGGCGCCGAAGACACTGGGCGAGTCCGGCCGGGGAAGGCACAACCACTCGACAGAGCCGTCCGGGGCGATCAGACAGTTGTTCTCGCAGTCCGAAAGGAACCCGTAATCAGCGATGGGCGGGAAACTCTCGGTCAGACTCACTTCGGCGTCGTCGGTCACATCGCGATGCTAGGGAGTCCGAGCGTGGCGTGCATCACCCCATTGGGATGACCGCGCTCGAAATCGTCGGCAGATGCCGCAAGTGAACACGGGGTAACCCGGCAGCGACGGTCGGGTGAACGCTGAGGTGATCGGGCGATCCGCGGCTGACTCAGGTGCCTGGAATCGCCGATCGCTTTCCATCGTTCCACTCGGTACGGTAGGGCATCGTTCGAGATCGCGCCCTCGGCGGGCGTGCGTGGAAGGTGCACATGACTGACGAATTGCAAGGCAAGGTCGCAATCGTGACCGGAGGGAACACGGGCATCGGCAAAGCGGTGGTGCTGGCTCTGGCGGCGCAGGGTGCGAGCGTCGTCATCGACTACGTCTCCAACCCTCAGGCCACGGAGGATCTCGAGCGCAAGATCGCCGACCTCGGAGAAGTGGCGACCGCAGTGGAGGCCGACGTCTCCAAGGTTGAGGACCTCCAACGGATGATCGATATGGCGGTCTCCGCGTATGGTCGGCTCGACGTCATGGTCAACAACGCCGGGATCGAGACTCGCACCTCGGTCCTGGAGACCACCGAGGATCAGTACGACAAGGTCCTCGCCATCAACTTGAAGAGTGCGTTCTTCGGTACCCAGCTGGCGGCCAAGCAGATGATCGCCCAGGGCGGAGGTGGCCGCATCATCAACATGACTTCTGTCCACGAGGACTGGCCCATGCCCGGCAACACGGCCTACTGCCTGTCCAAGGGCGGCATGCGCATGCTGACTCGGACTGCCGGCGTCGAGCTGGGTCCGCACAACATCTGCGTCGTTGGCGTCGGTCCCGGCGCGGTGGACACCCCTATCAACGCGCAGACGGTCGCGGACCCCGCCGCCCTGGCCGCGCTCAACAAGTCGATTCCGCTCGGTCGCGTGGCCGAGCCCGAGGAGATCGCCTCAGTGGTGGCCTTCCTCGCCGGCCCCGGGGCCGGCTACATCACGGGGACGACGATCTTCGCCGACGGGGGCATCATGCAGAGCGGTCCCGGTCTCTGAGCATGGCCGACGAACTCGTGATCGTTGCAGGGACCTTTACCGTCGACCCGGACGCGGCGGCGCCGAGTTCCTCGAAGGCCGGCTGGAGTCCATCGGCGCTTCCCGACAGGACCGAGGATGCCTCGAGTACGCCATGAGCGCGGATGCCGTCGGACCCCAGCCTTGTCCGACTCTTCGAGATGTGGTCGTCGATGGCCGACCTGCAGGCCCACGTGGAACGCATCCGAAGTGCGCCGCCGTCCGAGGCCGGCGTGCCCGTCGTCGCTCGCGCCATGAAGATCTACGCGGGAGCGGAGGAACGGCCTTTCGGCGCGTAGTCGCCAGAGTGGCGCCCCCAGCGGGACGCTCCCTGATCAGGTTTCGACCGGCGCCTTCGGCGTGGCCGCCGCGTCGTCGCCTCCCACCCTCGGCATGGCGAGGCGGTGGCGGAAGACCTTGTAGCTCCAGGCCTGGTAGACGAGGACGGCTGGGACGAAGATCGCGGCGACCACGGTCATCACCCGCAACGAATAGGTCGGGCTCGCCGCGCCGTGGATCGTCAGGGTGTAGGCGGCGTTCGTCGACGAGACCATGACGCGGGGGTAGAGCTCGGTGAAGAGCGAGCCGACCGATGCCCCCGATGCCGAGCACCGCACCCAGGAAGGCCCAGCCCTCGGCCTTCTCGCGGGCGGCCCAGGCCGCGCCGATCACCGCCAGCAGCGCGAAAGCCTCAATCGGCTTGGGGACGAAGCCGGTCCCGAGCCCGACATGGATCCACGTCATGAATCCGAATGTCACCACGACGGCGACCGGCCCGACCGCCGCGGCCGCCTTCTGGGCGCGGGCGTGCAGTTCGCCGGTCGTCTTCAACATCAAGAATGTGGCTCCCAGCAGCAATGAGAGCACGACGAGCGTGAGCCCGGTCCACAGCCCGAACGGGGTGAGGAGGCTGAAGAAGTTGCCGGTGAACTGCTGGTGGCTGTCGATGGGGAGCCCGTGCAGCAGGTCGCCGAGCGCCACCCCGACCAGGAACGGGATGAGCGCGCTGCCGATGGTGAGTCCCCAGCGCCAGAACGAGCGCCAGCGCGGGTCGTCGAACTTGCGCTGGTACTCGAACGAGAGGCCGCGCACGATGAGCGCGACGAGCAGGAGCACCATGGCGAGGTAGAGGGATCGAGAACATCGTGGCGTACCAGGCCGGGAAGGCAGCGAAGATCACCGCGCCCGCCACGATCAGCCAGACCTCGTTGCCGTCCCAGGTCGGGCCGATGGTGTTGACGAGGACGCGCCGCTCCAGGTCGTTGCGACCGAGGAAGGAGTGCAGCATGCCGACGCCGAAGTCGAACCCCTCCAGCATGAAGAAGCCGACCCAGAAGATGGCATCAATGATGAACCAGAGGTCTCCAAGTGTCATGACGGGCCTCCTAGTAGACGAGCGCCGGCTCGTCGATGTCGGACGTCTCGGCGCTGACCGACGATTCCCCAGCGGCGGAAGTCCCCGCATCGGTTGGGGTCCACCCTCGGTGAGCTTGGCAATGGGGTCGTGGTCGAGCGGCTTGCGGCCGTAGCGGATCATCAGCCACGCGTCGGCGATGCCGAAGGCGATGAAGATCAGGTAGAAGACGACGAGGGAGATCCAGATGTCGGTGGCCGAGACCGACGGGGACACCCCGTTCGCCGTCTTCATGAGCCCTTGGACGATCCAGGGCTGCCGCCCGTTCTCCGTGAGCATCCAGCCAGCGGTGTTGATGAGGAACGGTGCGATCACCACCCAGGGCGCGATGCGCAGGAACCAGCGGGCCGTATGGAGCTTGTGCCGGTAGAGCAGCCAGGCGCCCCAGAGCGCGAAGCCGAAGAGCAACGTGGCGAGGTAGGCCATCACCCGCATCGACCAGTACTGAATGAACACGTTCGGGATGTAGTTCCCCGGGCCGTATTCCTTCTGGTACTCCGCGTTGAGCTGGTTCATTCCCTGCACCTCGCCGTCGAGGTGGTTGGTGGCGAGGATGGAGAGCAGGTCGGGGATGCTGATGATCTGCGTCGGGGTCTCGTCGTTGTTGCCGCCGCCGATCTGGAGAGCGGAGAAGGAGCAGTGCGACGGGCACGTGTTCCACAGCGCCTCGGCCGCCGCGATCTTCATCGGCTGGTAGGTGCCCTCAATGACGCCGAGCTCGCTGCCCACGAACATGTTGAGCGGCGTGGTCAGGAGCAGCAGCACGAGCGAGATCACGGCCGTCCGGCGGAATGCGGCCTCTTGGTGCTTGCGCAGCTGCCAGGCGGAGACCCCGAGCATGATCACGGCCCCCGTGACCAGCGAGGCCAGCACGACGTGGGTGAAGCTCCAGAGGAACACCGGGTTGGTGAACAGGGCGAAGATGTTGGTGAGCACGGGCTCGCCGGCGCTGTTGAGCTTGTAGCCGACCGGGTGCTGCATCCAGGAGTTGGCCGCCATGATGAAGGCGGCCGAGAGCACGGTGCCGAACGCCACCGTCCAGATGCAGGCCAGATGGGCCCGCTTGGACAAGCGGTTCCAGCCGAAGATCCACAGGCCGAGGAAGGTGGACTCCAAGAAGAAGGCACCGAGGCCCTCGAAGGCCAGCGGGCCGCCGAACACGTTGCCCACGAGCTTCGAGTACACGGACCAGTTCATGCCGAACTCGAACTCCTGAATGAGCCCGGTCACCACGCCGATGGCGACGTTGATGAGCAGCAGGGTCCCGAAGAAGCGGGCCAGGCGCAGGTACGTCTCGTCGTTCTTGCGGTACCAGCCGGTCTGCAGCAGGGCCACGAGGAAGGCCAGCCCGATGCTCACCGGCACGAAGAGGAAGTGGTAGATGCTGGTGCTGCCGAACTGCAGGCGGGCCAGGTCCAGGCTGCTCACGGTTGCTCGCTCCCTTCGGTGATGCGGGTGCGCCGGCTTCCGGCGTGCGGAGTCGGCGCAGGCGGGGTCGGCAGGCCGGTCGTTCAGCCGCTCCTCCCACCACAGGCCGGCGTAGCGGCCGCCCGCGAGCAGGAGCTCGTCGTGGGTGCCTCGTTCGACGACCCGCCCCCCGTCGAGGACGACGATCTCGTCCACCCGCTCCAGCCCGGTCAGCCGGTGGGTGATGAGCAGGGTGGAGCGACCTTCGGTGAGGGCGAGCAGGTCGGCAGTCAGGGCGTCGGCGGCGGGTGGATCGAGGTGCTCGCCGGGCTCGTCGAGCACCAGGATGGGGAAGTCGGCAAGCAGGGCGCGGGCGACGGCGACCCGTTGGCGCTGTCCTCCCGACAGGCGCCCGCCCTGCGGGCCCACGGGGGTGCGCAGGCCGTCGGGGAGCCCGGCCAGCCACGGGCCCAGGCCGACCCGGGCGAGGACGTCCCCGAGTTCGGCGTCGGTGGCGGTGCGCCGGCCCACGCGGAGGTTCTCCGCCAGCGTGGTGTCGAACAGGTGGGGGCTTTGCTCGACCAGCCCGACGACACGCCGCACGTCGTCCGCGGCAAGGCGCTCCAGGGGCACCCCGTCGAGCGTCGCCTCGCCCGCGTCGGCCGGGAGGAAACGCACCAGCACATCAGCCAGCGTCGACTTGCCTGCGCCGCTCGGGCCGACCAGGGCGACGCGGCGCCCGGGTCGCAGTCGCAGGTCCACGCCGCGCAGCGCGGCGCGGCCGGCGCCGGGATAGGAGGCCCACACCCCGCGCAAGGTCGAGCGTGTGCGGGCCGTCGCCCAGCGCGACCGGGGTCGCCGGATCGTTGACCGCCGCGGGCGCGTCCATGGCCTCGAACACGCGGGCCGCTGCCGACCCGTGAGCGTTGGAGGGCCTGGGTGGCCGCGGGCAGCGGCGAGACCAGCTCGAACGCGGCCAGCGGGACGAGCGCCAGAACGGCAAGGAGAGCGCCGTTGAGCGAGCCGCCGTGCGTCGCATCGACCCCGAGTGTCAGGGCGCCCCAGCTGGCCAGCCCGGCCAGCGCCGTCGTCAGTCCGAGGCCGATGCCGGTCGTGCCCGCCCCGTGCCTGGCCACCTGGCGCAGGCGGCCGTCCGACTCGTCGATGCGGGCCAGCTGGCCGCCGACCGCGCCCATCACGAGCAGCTCGGGCGCGCCCTCCACGAGATCGACCACGCTCGCCGTGAGCTCGCCGCGCACGGTCGCCTGCCGGGACTCCTCGCGGCGCGCCAGGCGTCCGGTCAGCCACGGGCACGGCCGTGGCCGAGAGGAGGAGGGCGATGAGGAGGACGAGGCCGGCCTGGGGGAGGAACCACCAGAGGACCGCCACGGTGCCCGCCCCGACGAGCGTGGCCACCAGGAAGGGCTGCAGCACCCGCAGCACAACGTCCTGGAGCGAGTCCACGTCGTCGACGAAGCGGGCCACGAGGTCGCCGCGGCGGAAGACCGGGAGCCCGGCCGGAGCGACCGCTTCGAGGCGCTCGAAGACGCGCACGCGCAGGCCCGCCAGCACGCGCAACGCCGCGTCGTGCCCGACCAACCGCTCGCCGTAGCGGAAGAACCCCCGCGACAGGCCGAAGAACTGGACGCCGACGATGGCCAGTGTGAGCGAGGCCTCCGAGGGACGCTGGGCGGCTCGCGAGATCAGCCAGGCCGAGGTGCCCATGAGGGCGATCGAGGCGCCGATCGCCCCGGCGCCCAGGAGCGACGCCTCGGCCAGGCGCCGGCGGGCGGTGCGGGCAATCCCGAGGGTCCGGGCGATGCCGGCCCGGTCGTCGCTCACGACGCCACCTCGACCGCCGGCGGCAACTCCACGACTCGGTCAGCGAGCGCGGCAAGGGCGGGACGGTGGGCCACTATCACCGCGGTGCGGCCGGTCACGAGGCGGCGCACGGCGGCCAGCACGTCCGCTTCCGTCTCGCCGTCGAGGCCTGGCGGTCGGCTCGTCCAGGAGGAGCAGGGGTGCGTCCCGCACGAAGGCCCGGGCGAGGGAGACGCGCTGGCGCTCGCCGGCCGAGAGCCCGGCCCCTCCTTCGCCCAGCAGGGTGTCCGCGCCCTGCGGCAGCCGGTGCACGACCTCGGTCAGCCCGGCGGCCTCGAGGGCTGCCGCCACCGCGGCGTCCGTCGCGTCGGGGCGGCCGAGCCGGACGTTCTCGGCCACCGACCGGGCGAAGAGGTGCGGCCGTTGGGGCACCCAGCCGATGCGGCCCCGCCAGTCGTCGAGGTCGAGGTCGGCGAGGTCGACGCCGCCGAGGGACACCGATCCGGCGTCGGGGACGCGCAAGCCCGAGGACGACGCAGAGGAGCGTCGACTTGCCGCACCCGCTGGGCCCGGTCACGGCCACGGTCTCTCCGGGTGCGACGACGAGCTCGGCCCCATCGAGCGCAGGTACCCGCCGCCCGGGGTAGGTGACCTCCAGGCCGCGGACACGTACCGACGTGTCGGCCGCCTTGGTGGCGCCGCCGGTCGGGCGGCCGGCCGGCTGTTCCAGGAGGGTGAACACGTCCTGGGCCGCCTGCATCCCGTCGGCGCTGGCGTGGTAGTTGGCGCCCAGGGCGCGCAGCGGCAGGTAGGCCTCCGGCGCGAGGACGAGCACGAACAGCGCGTCGCGGAAGGACATGTCCCCGCCGAGGAGCCGCAGTCCGACGGCCACCGCGACCAGCGCGACCGAGACCGTGGCCAGCAGCTCCAGAACGAGGGAGGACAGGAACGTCAGCCGGAGGGTGGCGAGCGTGGTGGCGCGGTAGCGGTCGGTCACGTCGGCGATCGCCCGGGCCTGGGCCTTGGCCCGCCCGAACACCTTGAGCGTGGGCAGCCCGGCCACCACGTCGAGGAAGTGGCCGGCCAGCTTCTGGAGGGAGCGCATGCGGGCGAGCGTCCGGTCCCGCGTGGTGGCCCCGACCAGGGCCATGAAGATCGGGATCAGCGGCAGGCTCACGGCGATCAGCACGGCACTGACCCAGTCCGCTCCGGCGACGACGGCGATGACCGCGATCGGCACAATGACGGCCAGGAACAGCTGAGGCAGGTAGCGGGCGAAGTAGCCGTCGAGCGCCTCGATGCCCGTCGTGAGCAGCGTGCTGAGCCGTCCTGGCTCCGAGCCCTCGAGCGCGGCCGGCCCGAGCGCGGCCACCTTCTCGGCGGCGGCGCGTCGCAGCTCCGACTTTGCCGAGGCGGACGCCCGGTGCGCGGTACGTTCGGCGCTCCAGGCCAGCACGGAGCGGCCGGCGATGACGGCCAAGAGCGCGAGCAGCGCGCCGCGCAGCGAGCCCAGGGTCTGGTGGTCCAGGAACGCGCCGGCGACGATGCGCGCGATCAGCCAGGCCTGGGCGATCAGGAGCAAGGCGGTCACGCCTCCGATGGCGACGGCCAGCACGAGGAAGCGGCGGGTCGTGCGCGCGTAGTGGAGCAGCCGGGGGTCGAGCGGCCCGCCCAGCCGGTCCCGTCGCGCGGAAGGGGGATGCTCCTTGGTCGCCTGCGCTCGCTGCGTCCACGGTTCCCACTCTTTAGTACGCCGCCGTGAGCACCGCACGTCTGTCCGCCAGGGTGTCCTTGACGCCGTGTATCCGGGCGCACCAGGGTGGCGCCGTGGCCACGCGTTCTGACCAACACGGACCCGGCGCTGCGCCACTGCTGGCATCCGGTGGCCCGCTCCGGGGACGTCACCGACCAGCCGCACGGAGTGATGCTGCTGGGTGAGCCCTGGGCCTTGTACCGGGCGGACGGCCAGGTGCGGGCGGTCGTCGACCGCTGCCCCCACCGGCATTGCCCGCTCACTCTGGGCCATTGCGAGGCCGGCGTGCTGCAGTGCGCCTATCACGGGTGGCGTTTCGACGGGGACGGCCGCTGCATCAGATCCCGGCGCTGGGGGAAGGGGCGACGTTGCCCCCGACCGCCCGTCTGACGGCCGGCCGCCGCCGTCACCGAGGCGCACGGCATCGTCTTCCTCGCCCCCGAGCCACCCATCGCCCCCCTCGGAGCGATCCCGGAGGCGGACGACGGCACGTTCCTGGAGGGCCTTCTCCCGACGTTGCGGGCCCGGGGATCGGCGGGCCTGCTGGCGGACAACTTCCTCGACATCGCCCATTTCCCCTTCGTCCACGCCGGCACGTTCGGCACCGACGAGGCGGCGGAGGTCGACCCTTTCGCCGTGGCGCGCGACGACTGGTCCTTCACCGTGTCCTACGAGCATCCCTTCTGCCCACCGCGAGGACCCCGGGGTGGCGGCCGGCCTGCGCCCGCTCGTGCAGACGAGGCGCCTCACCTACCGGCTCAGCGCGCCTTTCCATCTCCGGCTCCGCATCGACTTCGTCGAGGCCGGCGGCTCCAACGTCATCGGCTTCTTCATTCAGCCCGAGACGGAACGAGACCTGCCGGCTGTTCACGACCCTGTGGCGCGACGACCTCGAAGGCGACGAGGCGCGCATGGCGGAGGCGGTTGCCTTCGAGCTCGAGGTGTTGCGCGAGGACCTGCGCATCCAGGAGGCGTACCACGAGCTGGTGCTCCCGCTGGACCCGACCGCGGAGGTCCACACCAGAGCGGACCGCGCCACGTTGGAGCTGCGCCGGGTGTTGGGCGAACTCGTGGCGGCCGTGGAAGGAGGCTCCTCGTGACCGCCGTCACCGTCGTCGATCACCCCGTCCTGGCACACCGGCTGGCCCAGCTACGCGACCGCCGGACCGGCAGCGACACCTTCCGCCAGCTGATCTCGGAGGTTTCGGGCCTCCTGGCCTACGAGGCGCTGCGCGATCTCGGCACCGACGAGGTGACGGTCGACACGCCGGTGGCCGACGCCGCGCCGGCGCGCCGCGTGGCGGAGGTCGTGCTGCTGGTGCCGATCCTGCGCGCCGGACTCGGCATGGTGCAGGCCATCCAGGAGATCGTGCCGCTGACCGAGGTGGCACACGTGGGCCTGCGTCGGGACGAGGCGACGTTGCGCTCCGAGGTCTACCTCAATCGCCTGCCCGGGGACCTGTCCGGCCGGCGGGTGATCGTCTGCGATCCCATGCTCGCGACCGGCGGATCGCTCGGCCAGGTGTGCGAGCTGGTGCGGGAGCGCGGCGCGGCCGAGATCATTGCCCTGTGCATCGTTGCCTCCGAGCCGGGCCTGGCGGCCTTCGGAGGCGACCATCCGGGCGTCCGCGTCTACTGCGCCGCCGTCGATCCGGAGTTGAACGGCGCCGGGTATATCGTGCCCGGCCTGGGAGACGCCGGGGACCGTCTCTTCGGGCCGTCTGACTGAAGGCGGGGAACGAAGGGCGTCTTCGGTCGCCGGACTGCCTGCCCCCCAGTTCGCGCGCTCCGCTGAGCCACTAAGCTAAGACGCCCGGCGGGTGGTCGCATGAGTCATCACGTCCAGGACCGCTCGAGGACCGGAGTGAATGTGTGACACCCCCCTGCGAGCATGGCGGCCATGGCACGCATGGCGGCATTCCGCTTCACGGCACGAGACGACCCGGTCCTGGCCGAAAAGGTCCGACGCCACGTCGGAGCGCGCCGCTACGCCTACAACCGCTGTCTGAGGGCGGTCAAGGACGCCCTCGACGAACGACACGTTCGGCCCGAGGCCGAGCTGCCGTGGTCGGGCTTCTCCCTCATCAACTGGTGGAACGGGTGGAAACGCTCAGAGGACGCTGGTCGCCTCTTCGCCGTCGACTCGTTCGGTCGGGCTGAGCTGGTCGAGGTCGGCCTGGCGTGGCGCCACGAGGTCTGCGCCCAAGTCTTCGAGGAGGCGGCCGTCGACCTCGGCCGAGCGCTGGCGGCCTTCTCGTCGTCGAAGAAGGGCGCGCGCCGGGGCGAACGGGTTGGCTTCCCGCATTTCGCGAAGAAAGGGCGGGGGCCCGAGTCCTTCCGGCTACGCAACAGGCTCTCGCCGAGCGGCGCCCCTCGGTCCGCCTCGCTGAGCATGGACCCCGTTCGGTGACCCTGCCGGTGCTGGGCTCGGTGGCGCTGCGAGAGGACACGCGCCGCCTGCGCAGGCTGTTACGACCTAGAGCCGACGGGACGACCCGAGGCCGGATCTGTTTTGCCACGGTGTCGCTTCGGCGCGGCCGCATCGTCGTCACGCTGACCTGCGAGCTCGCCGACCTGCACCCCGCCATGCGACATCACTTCGACGCCGACGCTTCCAGATCCTTCGTCGGAGTCGACCGGGGACTCAAGGATCTCGCAGTCGTGGCCTGGTCCGATCGGGCCGAGTGGGGACGCATCGCCGCCCCCCGCCACCTGGTCGCTGCGGCACCAGCCCTGGCCCGGGCCAATCGGGCGCTTTCGCGCAAGGTGCCCGAATCGGCCAACGCGGCCAAGGCACGGGCTCGCCTGGCCCGCCTCCATTGGCGGGTTGCCAACCGACGCAACGACTTCACCCATCGGATCTCGACCACGATCGCCAAGACCCACGGCGCCATCTGCATCGAGGACCTGGCGGTGAAGAACATGGCCAAGAACCACCGTTGGCGAGGTCGATCTCCGACGCCGCCTGGGGTGAACTGGCCAGCCAGCTCCGTTACAAGGCCGACTGGTACGGGGCCACCTTGGTGGTGGCTCCGCGCTTCTTCGCCTCGACGAAGACCTGCTCGTCGTGCGGGTGGCTCTGCCAAGACATGGCACTGAGCGACCGGGTCTTTGCCTGCCACGACTGTGGCCTGATCGCCGACCGCGACACCAACGCGGCCGCCAACCTCGCCGCCTGGGGCGAGGGCGAGTATTCCTCGCTCACCCAGGCCCCGGACCCCGAAGCGCGGGGCCGGGTCACCAAAGCCTGTGGAGGGAGGAGCGCTGGCTGTCACCTCGGTGACAGTGGAACTGCTCCCGAGACCCCCGATACGGGGAAGAAGCAGGAACCGGTGACCGCACCAGCGGGCTGAACCGGACACCCGAGAAGGGTGGTCAGCAGATGAGACCTATCCGCTGGCGCTTTTGAAGGGCATCCAGTCGATACCGCCTCGACTTATGTGGACCTTGCCCCACCAGCTCGCCGTCAGAGCGGACCTCGAACTTGACCTCCACGTTCATCACGGTTATCGGGTGGGACAGGTTCATGGTGACGTCGTGAGCTGCCAAAGCAGGAGAGCCTAAATGGCCGGCGGGTCGACTGATCATGGAAGCCGTTTCTACCAGCGCCTTTAGGAGCGCCTTCTCCCGATGGCCCGGGCCGGGCTCTCCGAACCTTGCCAGTCCGTCGATTCGGGCATCTCCCTGGCATCAGTTCAAGTCGGTCACAACTTTGGCCGACACAGACCTGAGGACGTTCGAGTCCGCCGGAGCAACGCTGCGCCATACCTGGAGGATGGACCATGGAGGATCGCCGACGGGCACAGCGCCAGTCCACCGTGTGGATGGGTTTTTGCCACGTGGAGGGCGAATCGCCCAACCATGTCGAGGGCCAATCGTCCCGCCTTTGGCGTGGCTGTGGGGTCTTCGACTTCTCGACGTTGGGTGTCGGGATGGACTTTCGCCATCCCTATCCATCCGATCTGGTGGGCCGTCGCATCACCGTGCGTCTTCCCGTCGGTGGGTCCTTCGACATCACGTTCACGGGTGAGGTGCGCAATACGAAAGCCGGCCCCGACGAAGTCGTGCGCGTTGGCATCGAATTCGTCGGCCTCTCCGAAGACGAGCTCTACATCGTCGACCTCCTGGAGCTCAGCTCCTTGACCGGTTCACCCGCCTGACTGTCGGCCTGGACTGGGCGGCGAACTCCACGCCGCTTCCGCCTACAGGCCGATGTCCTCGTGCCAGACCTCGGGGTTGGCCGCGATGAAGTCACCCAACATCGCGACGCAGTCGGGGTCGTCGACGAGCACGACGACGCAGCCGTGCTCGGCCACCCAGGCGTGGCCGCCCTCGAAGTTGCGCGCCTCGCCGATCACCACGGTGCCGATGCCGAACTGGCGCAGGAGCCCGCTGCAGTACCAGCACGGTGAGAGCGTGGTGACCATGACGCAGTCGGCGTAGTCGCGCCGGCGCCCGGCGGCCCGGAATGCGGCCGTCTCGGCATGCATGGAAGGATCACCGTCCTGGACGCGCCGGTTGTGCCCGCGCCCGAGCAGCGTCCCGTCACGGTGGAACAGGGCGGCGCCGATCGGGATGCCGCCTTCGGACATGCCGTGGCGAGCCTCGGCCAGGGCGACCGCCAGCATCTCGCGCACCAGCGCCTCACCGAGGGGCTCGGCAGGGGACATATGCTCGGGAGGAAGAGTCATGTCCACGGCCGCCGATCGTACCTACACGACCACCGTGGGGAGCCAGGAGCTGGAGCTCCCGCTCGTCGCGCTTTCCGACGAGCTGACGATCGCGCTCCTCATCACGGTCGACCTGGGCGTGGCCTTCGCCGAGACGGCCGGGCGCGAGCTGGCCGAGCTGATGCGGCCGGCGCAGCCCGAGATTATCGTGTCCGTCGCCACCATGGGCATTCCCCTGGCTATCGAGGCGAGCCGCGCCCTGGGGGTGGACGACTACGTGATCCTGCACAAGACACCCAAGATCCACCTGGGCGAGACGTGGGCCGAGCCCGTCTACTCCATCACGACGGACACGCCGCAGCGCCTGCGCATGGATCCGGCCCGGGTTGATGCCGTGCGCGGTCGCCGCGTGGCCGTCGTCGACGACGTCATCTCCACGGGCGCCTCGCTCACCTCGGCGTTGCGCCTCGTCCGCCGCATGGACGCCGAGCCGGTCGTCATCGGGACCCTCATGACCGAGGGCGGCGGGTGGAAGCGCGCGCTGGGCGACGACGCGGCCCTGGTGCGCGCGCTCGGCCGCATGCCGCTGTTCCACCCGGATTCCTCCGGGGCCCTCAGCGAAGACTGGGACTGAGCGCGCCCGGGCCTCAGGCCGGCAGCAACCCCTCCTCCGTGAGCAGCGCGGCCTGGCTGTCTGCCTCCCGTGCCACCTTGGCGTGGGCCAGCAGGTAGTACACGGCCCCCCCGACGCCCATACCCAGGAACACGCTGAAGTCCGCGCCGTTGTTGTGGTACGTCACCTCGTTCAGCCAGTGGGGGAGGTGGAACGTGGCCGACAGTGCCGAAACGGCGGCGAACATCCCGACCACCTGGGCGATGAGAGCGGGCCAGTAGACGCCGCCGGAGTTCCAGTAGAGCGACGTCGGCCCCGTGTTCTGCAGCTCGCTCGGCACGTAGCGGAAGCGACGCAGTGCCCAGTCGACCAGGAAGATGGCGGCCCATGGTGCGATCCAGACGATCACGACGTCGACGAAGTCTTCGAGATACGTCGTGAACGACGAGCTGAAGATGGCGTACATGGTGACACCCAGCGCAATGACGCAGTCGATGATCACGGCGTGGTACCGCTTCACGGGAAGGCCGATGGCCTGGAGGGTGACACCGGAGGAGTACATGTCGAGGCTGTTGATGGCAAACAGCTGGACAATCGCAAAGACGAGGAACACCACCACGAACCAGGCGGGGATGAAGCTCTGGTGGGCGAAGGGCAGCAGGCCCCCCGAGCCCGTCCCGATGTTCAGGAGGAACGTCCCCACGACGGCGCCCAGGGTCATGATGAGGATCTCCGGCACGGCCGTCCCGAGGAAGACCCAGCCGACGAGGCCCTTCTTCGAGGTATCGGGGGGGCAGTAGCGGGTGTAGTCGTTGCCGCACTCGGCCCAGCCGAGGCCGCTGAGGGCGATGGTGAAGGCCAGGCCGGCGAGATAGAGCTGCCAGCCTGCACCGTGGTGCACCGCGTTCAGCTGGGCATGCGGGATGGCGAAACCGAGGAGGACGGCGAACAGCACGACGAAGGGCACGATGAGGAGGCGCAGCGACTTGACGATCGCCGCGTGACCCAGGAAGGGCAATATGCCCTGAATGAGCACCGCCACGATCACCAGGATGACCTTTGCCGGGTTGCCGGGGTTGAACCCGCCCTTGACCATCAGCACCAGGCTGGCGCCGACGATGAGGATCAGGCCTTCGACTTCGAAGCCGATCTGGGTGATCCAGTTGAAGAAGGAGATGGGCCGCGACCCGTTGGGCCCGAAGGCCGCCCGGTTGATGGCGAAGACAGACGTGCCGGCGTCCGGCCCCTGTAGCGAACACAACCCGAGAAGTAGGAAGGACAGGTTGCCGATGATGATGAGGGAGAGCGCCTGCGCGAAGGTGAACCCGAACGTCATCAGGATGGCGCCGTAAATGAAGTATTCGACCTGGACACTGGCTCCGGCCCACATGCCGAAGATGTCCTTGGGGCTCGCCCAGCGCTCGCTGACGGGGATGTAGTCGATCCCGTGCTGTTCGACGATGAAGGGATCCTCTGGCCTCGCCTCGTGAATGACGGCTAGGTCCTCGGCAATCGCCATGCTCAGTACCTCCTCGTAGTCGCCTCCGCGGAGGCGCGGACGCCCCGTAGGCAACCGGAGGACGGGCTCTGGCCCGGACTGCCCCCCGGCAGCCCCCTTCGGTCTCGCGTCCACGCATCCACCTGTCAGGTCCCGGTGCGCGTCCCTGGCGAGCGACCGAAGGTGTGTCGGCCCACACAATGTGGGAAGGCGGCCCCCCTGGTCAAGTGGTTGCCGTGAACGGTGCGTGAACGTGGGGTTCCAGCCCGACGAATGGGCAACCCGGGTCGCGCTCCGGAGGGGCCCTGCGGGCCCGCCGCCCGCTTCCACCGGACTCGACCCGGCGGGCAGGGGCTCAGCCCAAGACGTCGCCCGCGACCGGCTCGGGGATCGGTCGCCGCGGCCCCCTCGGTCTCATCCGCTCATATGGGTGGCAGCACGATGAGCCCGCTGACGAGCGCCACGACCACGTTGAGCGCCACGACGACCCCGAACTTACCCGCCCGATGATTCAACTCGTCTGGCGCGGAGCGACTTGGCTTCAAGTGGCGGTGTAACGATCGACGTTCGGGGCAGCGCCGGAGGGACGCGGGTCGATGAGCTGCCTCCGATCTCTTGGGTCGCGTTGGCCGACCGGTCACGCAGGAACAATGTGATCGCGGCGGCATCGAGGGGTGGAGCGAACATGTACCCCTGTGCATTGTGGCAGTGCAGGCGCCGCAAGAGATCGAGCTGGGGTTCGGACTCCACGCCCTCGGCGATGATCTGGAGCTTGAGCTGCCGGCCCAACGAGATCATCGTACGCACCATGGTCATGGCCTGCGGAGACCCCAACATGGAGGCAACAAACGATTGATCGATCTTGAGGATGTCGAATGGCAGCTGCCCGAGGTAGCTGAGGGACGAATACCCGGTTCCGAAGTCGTCGATGGCCAGTCGCACCCCGAGGTCTTTGAGTGCGCTCAGTCGGCTCATGGCACTTTGTGGATTGTTGATCAGAATGCTCTCGGTGACTTCGAGGACCAAACGGTTGGGCTCGAGACCACTCGATTCGAGTGCGTCGCGAACATCGCCGATGAACTCGTCGGATCGGAGCTGAAAGACGCTCACGTTGACGGCGACGGTCAGTTTCCTCTCCGCAAACTGCCACGCCTTCGCCTGCTCGCAGGCCTGGCGCATCACAAACCTTCCGAGCTCTGTGATCATTCCTGTCTCTTCGGCGAGCGAGATGAAGCGATGCGGCTGAACCATTCCGAACGTCGGGTGACGCCAGCGGACCAGTGCTTCCACCCCTATGACGCTGAGATCGTCGAGTCTGACTACGGGCTGGTAGAAATTCTCGAACTGGCTTGTGCCGAGCGGCGCATGCAGACCGATCATCAATTGGTGTCGCTCATCGACGGCTTGTTGCATGTCGCGGGTGAACACGACAGAGCGGCTCCCACCCTCCGCCTTGGCCAGCTTGCACGCCGTGCTGGCGTGCTCGACGAGCTCCTCACCGTCATCGCAAGTCCCTGCGACGACCCCAATACTGGGTTCGACGCTCAACGTGTGCCCCTTTACCTGGAAAGGCTCTGACCCCACGAGACCGAGGATTCGCTCGGCCGTGGCCGTGGCCGTGGCCGTGCCCGTGGGCGTGGGCGTGCCCGTGGGCGTGGGCGTGGGCGTGGGCGCTGCGCTGAGTAGCGCACTCACGGCCAAGATTACGAATTCGTGCCCTCCGGTCCGTGCAACGGTGTCGGCGTCGGGGAGCGAGTTGACCAGGCGCTCCGCGACCTGGCAGATGATGGCATCGCCGACGTCGTGGCCGTAGGTCTCGTTGATCATCTTGAGGTTGTCGAGATCGAGGCACAGCACCGTCACCTCGCTACCCGCCCACCCTTTCGCCTGGGCGTTCAAACGCTGCACGCGGTCAAGGAGCAGTGAGCGGTTGGGCAGTCCGGTCAGGGGGTCGTGCAAAGCATGATCCCGAAGCTGGCGTTCGAGACGCAGGCGCTCCGTGATGTCTTGGGCCATCACGAGCCCGCCGCGGCGGCCGCGGAACTCGAGCGCGTGCGTGGTGACCTCCACATCGATGATTTCACCGGAGCTAGTGCGATGGCGCCAGGTGCCGGAATAGTTCAGGTTGGGCCGCTCGGTGCGCAGGTAGTTCATCAAACGCCACGCGTCTTCTTCGGGTCGGATGTCGGCGATCGTCATGGACAAGAACTCCTCGCGCGAATACCCGTAGCGTTCGGTGGCGCACTGGTTTACTTCGAGGAAACGCAGCGTCTCGAGGTCGTAGACCCACATGGGGTGGGGGTGCTGCTCGAAGAGGGCCCGGAAGCTCTCTTGGGAGCGTTTGAGCTCGCTAGCGGCCTTCGTTCGTTCCGTGATGTCGCGAATGCTGGCCACAAATCCCGCCACGGAGGGGCGGGTTCGCTGGTCCGCCACCACCGCTTCGACGAGGCGGAACGTCCCGTCCTTGGTCTGCAGGTGGAATTGCACGGCGACCCCATCGGTAGCGGTTGGCGATCCGGAGAGGACGCGCTCGGTGACGCGTGCCTCGTCCTCATCGTCGACGAACTCGGCCCAGCGTCGTCCGACCAGCTCGTTCGGCTCGAACCCGAGCATGGGGGTCACCGACGGGCTCACATAGGTGCAGATCCCCTCGCTGACCACCATGGTGACATCGCTCGAAATTCTGGATCAGCGACCGGAACCGGTCTTCGTTTCGGCTCATCAGGGACTCGGCGATCTCCTTTTGCTCCATGACGGCTCCCGCCATGCGGATCACGAAGAACAGGACGAAGGCTGCCATGAGCGCCAGCTCGTTGGCGTGCGAGATCGACAGCACCGAGGGGGCCCACCCGGCCCAAAGAGCGGCCTGGCCGGCCGCGATGGCGAGCAGGCTCCACAGGGCGCTGGCCCGCCAGAGACGAGAGCCGTCGCGAGAAATGTTCTCGAGCGCCACGAAGGCAAAGGCCAGCACCAAGACAGGCCCCCAGCCGCTGAGATAGGTGACCACGGCCACCGCTGCCACGTTCTGGGCCATGCGAAGGTTCAGCAGCGCCTCTGAGGGCCGACGTCGGTAGAGGTGGTCGATCGTCATGCTCGTGGTGGGCACCAGGGCAAAGACGGCGATCCAGAGCCACGTGGGCTCACGAACGACCACGCCAAAGTGCATGAGCACAAGGATTAACACGAGTGCGAGAGGGCCGATGAGGTAGCCCAGCGTCACGGGACTGACCTGGGGCAAGCGTTGGAGTCGTCCCGCTTTTGGCCCCCCATCGCGTGCCGGAGGATTTACGGGTGCGTCGGGAGCGGGTGCAGCACCCGGCTTGGGGACAGCGGAACCTTCACTCATGACGCGGTCACACAGGATGGATCGTTGTTGTTCGACGCGCCGACCTGGTCGCGCTCCGCGAAGAGCGTGACACCGTGGTCGCCCAGCCGCTTTGATTCGTACATGGCATCGTCGGCTCGGGCAATCAAGGTGTCGGTGTCGAGAGCCTCCTTCGTCCACACGACGCCTACGCTGGCCCGCAATTCGACGGCGTCGGGACCGATATCTACCAATGCCGTAAGGGCGGATGAGATTCTCTGGGCGATCTCCATGGCCCGAGTCGAGCCGAGGACTCGCGGGCAGATCACCAAGAACTCGTCGCCGCCGAGGCGACCGACGAAGTCTCGGCTTCGTAGGGCAGTCCTGATCCGGTCGGCTGCCGTCACGATGAGCCTGTCGCCGGCAGCATGGCCGAATTGGTCATTCACCGCCTTGAGCCCGTCGAGATCGACGAACATGACAGCCCGTCCCACTCCGTCGTGCCGCCCGTTGATCATCTGGTCGACGAGTTCGATGGTCGCCGCTCGGTTGAAGCACGACGTCAACTCGTCGATGGACGCCCTGATTTCGAGTTCCTTATGCAGGCGGGCACGATCAGTCACGTCACTCAGGCATCCGACGGCCCCGCTGACCTCGCCAGAAATGTCGGTGAGTGGGCGCAAACTAAGTAGACATACCCGCTCCTGCATGGCCGCCGGAGGGGGTTCTCCAGTGGGCACGCGAAGGCGGAGCTCCGCACCGTCGACCGAGCGGCCTTCAAAGGCAATCGACAGAGCCGCATGCAATGTCTTTCGGTCGTCGTCGACGACGGTCGCGAATTGCGCCTTGAGGGAATCCTTCGGGGGGATGCCCACGATCTGGTGGAGACTGTGGTTGGTCAAGGTGATGCGCCCGTCGAGATCGACCTGGAAGACGCCGGCGGGCAGTGCGTCGGAGAGCTGGGTGAGGAGCTGTTCACGAGCCAAGAACTGCTCCTCGAGGCTCACTTCGTCCGGGCCGACCTCCTTTATGATGGTGACGACCTGCGGATCGTCATCCTGGGTGCATCGGTTCTCGGTTTCGACCCACTTCCAAGACCCTGCCGCCGTCATGTAGCGCCCGCGCCAGGTCCCAGTCGACCCCGGCGAGGTAATCATGTCCATCCAGGCGGCGACCGCACCGGGCTGATCAGCGGGGTGGATGAGGGTGGTGGAGGGCGACCCGACCAGTTGCTCGGGGGCCCAGCCGAGCAACCCGACAATCGCTTCATCCACCGAGGTGATCACGCCTGCGGTGTCGCGAGTCATCTGCACAACCGGGCTCTCCCAGACGACGCCAAGGGGTTCCCGTCCTGCATCGGATTTCTTGAGCACAACCTGGCCCCCTCTTGACGGGCGTATCGCCAGGGCGTCTGTCAATCCTCCAGCGATCGCTCCTCACTCATCATCGGCACGGCTCGAGGGCGTAACGAGGGAATTTGGTCACAATCGCTGGGACTTCTGCACGGATGCCACCAGTTCGCAACGGGTTTGCCCCCAGGACTCCAGCCCTGGAGCAGGGAATCACCGCTCGACGCCGTTTGCCACTTCTGGTTGGAAGTCGGCAAGAGCATCTGCGGGGATGCCGAGAGTCCCATCGCCCAGGCGGACCCGGGGCAGCCGCATCTGGTACATCGCCTCGATGACAACACGAGTCTTGACACCGAGACGACGCGCAGCTTCAGACGGCGACAAAATCTCGATATCAGTCATCGCGCGCCTCCTTCGTCGAGCCCGAGTTTACCGTGCAGCATCCGAATGACCGTCACGAGCTCGTCCTGAAAGCCAGGCGCCAGCTCTGCCTGTCGCAAAGCGTCGAGTCCGTCTTCGAGCGCTTCCAAAACACGGAATGCCTCGTCCAGATGCAAGGTGACGCTTGGCGGCACAGGATCATCGGCGCCGACGTCTGCTGAAGATATCAGCGAGCAACACCTTCCACTGGCCGGCGTATGCCCTTCTTGTCTTGCCGGCGGTGCAGCACGGGCGATTCCCGGGGGGCTTTCTTGGAGAGAACGGTCCGCGCCGCGTCCGCGGGTGCGCGTGGGGGCTCGGAAGTGATGGTTGGAGCTGCACCAGCGACGTCGGAGCGCCTCGTGGAGCCGGGCTCGCCTACGGTCACCTGTGACGCGCTTTCCATCGCGACGCCAGGCCGGGCGTCCTCGGTAGGACGCCGAGCGCCCGAGCTCAGCCCGCCAACTTTTCCCGCATGTACTCGACGGCCTTGTTCTGCATGTCTCGTCCCTGCTGCTCAATGAAGCGCTCGACGATCGGCCCGGCGCCGAAGATCTTGACCCGGGCGTCGAGGAGGAACGTCTCGAGCGTGCTGTCTCCTTCGCGCGACAGTGCGATGCGGCCCTCAATCTGGGTCTTGTTGGCCATGGTGCCCGGCGTCATGGTGAATGTGGTCGTCGTGGTGGTCGGGTCATACGTGCTCACCTCGGTGGTGACCACCTCGTCGCCGAAGATCTTGCGCACGGGGCCCGGCATGTTGGGCCGCTGCCCGTAGCGCAGCGTGCGCACCAGACCGTTGGTCAGGTCGCCCTCCTGCGACACGACCTCGGCCGAGGTGGACCCGAGCGCGTCCAGGTGCATGCGGACCGCGAACTCCGGGTCGTAATAGAGCGCCCAGAAGGCCTCGGGCGCACAGTCCCAGGTGTAGTCGAGGGAGAGCTTCATGGCGCCAGGTCGAAGAGCATGTGGTGACCGAGGTCACCGACCAAATCGATCGTGATGTGCATGGTGGCCACCTCCCAGCGGCCGTCCCTCCGTGCGTAGGAGTGCCGGTACCGGCCGGCGATCACGGGCTGCAGCGCGAATTCGCCCGCCACCGCCTGCAGCACTGTGAAGTAGGACCGGCTCGACGCCGTCTCCCCGTCGTCGGCCACGTCGACCATGACGTTGGTCATGACGTGCTTGGTGCGCGGCGTCCCGTCCTCGTAGCGCCGGGTCGTCCGTGTGTACAGGGCCTCAATGGCCTCGCGCCCCGCCACCGCGTCGCCGAATCCCTCGAACGTCAGGGTGGCGTGGGCGAAGACCTCGGCCACCCCGGCGAAGTCGCCGGCGTCAATACGCTCGGCGTAGGTGTAGATCAGCTTGGTGATCGCCTCGGATGCCGTCTCCTGCACGGACGAGATTGTGGCACCGATCACTGGCCGAGGAGGCGGCCCATTGTCCCGGCCAGCCGGCTCGGGCGCCCGCGGCGGGTCTCGCTGCGGTCGGCCAGCTTCATCGTCCACAACCCGGCGTTGACGCCGAGCCAGCGCAGGGGCTCGGGCTCCCAGCGGGGCGATTCGTGTCCGACCCAGGGCAGACGGGTCAGCGGCGTGTTGGCCCCGGTGATGAGGTCGGCCAGCGTGCGCCCGGCCAGGTTGGTGGTGGAGACCCCGTCGCCGACGTACCCTCCGGCCCAGGCCAGGCCCGTGGCGCGGTCGAGGCCCACCGAGGAGTGCCAGTCCCGCGGAATGCCCAGCGGGCCGCCCCAGGCATGGGTGAAGCGGGCGTTCGCCACCTCCGGGAAGAGCTCGGTCAACGTCTGGCGCAGCAGTGCGTGCACCGCCGGCTCGCGGTCGAAGGTGGGGGAGATGGTCGAGCGGAAGTGGTACGGCGCCCCCCGGCCGCCGAAGGCGATCCGGTCGTCGGCCGTCCGCTGCCCGTAAATGATCATGTGGCGGTGGTCGGCGAAGGTCGTGCGGCTCCCCAGCCCCGCCTGTGACCAGAACGCCGCGCTCAGGGGATCGGTCGCCACCATGAGGGAGTACACCGGAACGATCTCACGCTCATAGCCGGGCAGGGTCGGCGTCCAGGCCTCGGTCGCCCGTACCACGTAGTCCGCCCGCACGGTGCCGCCGGCGGTGAGGACCGACGGGGGGTCGCCCGCCCGGCCGGCCCGGATGTCCAACACCTCGGTGTGCTCGTGGACGCGAACGCCGCGCCGCTCGACCGCGTCGGCCAGGCCACGGGCCAGGAGTGCCGGCTGCAGCGCGGCGCAATGTGGCGTGAACGTCGCGCCGAGCACGCCCGCCGCACCGATGAGGTCCTCCGTCTCGTCGGGATCGAGCCAGCGCAGGTCGTCCTCGCCGAAGCCGAGCGCGCGGGCCTCGTCGACTTCGCCGAGCGCCCGCGCCCGCTGCGCCTCGCTGCGCACCAGGTCCACCGACCCACCCTTGGCGAAGTGGCAGTCGATGCCCTCGCCCGCCGCGCTGGCCCCCACGACGTCGACCGTCTCCTGCATCGCCCGGCGCATCGCCCGCATGGCGTCGATGCCGTGGCGGCGGGCCAGCGCGGCGTCGGAGGTGGCGAAAAGCGCCGAGCACCAGCCGCCGTTGCGCCCCGATGCCCCGAACCCTGCCACTTCCCGCTCCAGCACGGCGACTCGCAGGGAGGGGTCGGCGACCGCCAGTGCGTGCGCCGTCCACAGTCCGGTGAACCCCGCGCCGACTATGCAGACGTCGACGTCGAGGTCCTCGGTGAGCGCGGGGCGCGGCGGCAGCGGGACCGGGATGGCCCCCCACCACAGGGAGAGGCGCTGATATCCCGATGCGGCTCCCGGCGTTACAGCCGGCGCCACGCTTCGGACAGCACCTCGCGCAGCGTGCCGGCGATGAAGTCGATCTCCTCCTGGCCGCAGATGAGCGGCGGCGACAGCTGCACCACAGGATCGCCCCGGTCGTCGGCCCGGCAGATCAGTCCCGCCTCGAACAACGCGCCGGAGAGGAAGCCGCGCAGCAAGCGCTCGGACTCGTCGTCGTCGAAGGAGAGGCGCGTCTCCTTGTCCTTGACGAGCTCAATGCCGTAGAAGAAGCCCGCGCCGCGCACGTTGCCGACGATCGGCAGGTCGAGCAGGCCGTCCAGAGCGCTGCGGAACGAGGCCTCGTGCGTCTGCACGTGCTCCAAGATGTGCTCGCCCTCGAAGACGTCGAGGTTGGCCATTGCCACCGCGCAGCTCACCGGGTGCCCGGCGAAGGTGAACCCGTGCAGGAAGGACGCTCCTGGCGCGAGGAAGGGCTCCATGAGCCGGTCTGAGGCGATCATCGCCCCGAGCGGCGCGTACCCCGAGGTCAGGCCCTTGGCCACCGTGATGATGTCGGGCTGGTAGTCGTAGCGCAACGCCCCGAACCAGTGGCCGAGGCGCCCGAAGGCGCAGATCACCTCGTCGGAAACCAGCAACACACCGTGGCGATCGCAGATCTCGCGCACGCGCTCGAAGTAGCCCGGAGGCGGGGGGAAGCACCCGCCGGCGTTCTGCACGGGCTCGAGGAAGACCGCCGCCACGGTGTCGGGTCCCTCCCGCTCTATCGCACGGTCGATTTCGTCAGCGGCCCACCGCCCGAACGCGACCTCGTCGTCCGCGAAGAGCTCGGCCCGGTAGAAGTTGGTGTTGGGCACCTTGATCGCGCCGGGCACGAGAGGCTCGAACGGTGTACGCAGCTCCGGGATCCCCGTGATGGACAGCGCGCCCATTGAGGTGCCGTGGTAGGCGATGGAGCGGCTGATGACCTTCGTGCGCTCGGGCTGCCCCACAATGCGGAAGTACTGACGGGCCAGCTTCCAGGCCGACTCCACCGCCTCGGAGCCGCCGGTGGTGAAGAAGACGCGGTTGAGGTCGCCGGGAGTGAGGCTCGCCACCCGCTCAGCGAGCTCGACGGCACGGGGGTGGGCGTAGGTCCACAGCGGGAAGTAGGCGAGCGTCCCCGCCTGCTTGGCGCCGGCCTCGGCCAGCTCGGTGCGGCCGTGGCCGAGCTGCGACGTGAACAGACCGGCCAGACCGTCGAGGTAGCGCTTCCCGTGCTGGTCCCAGACGTAGGCACCCTCGCCGCGCACGATCACCGGCACCTCGTGCGTCTCGTAGCTGCCCATCCGGCTGAAGTGCATCCACAGATTGCGCCGCGCCTGATCGCTCAGGTTGGAATTTTCAGGACTGGTGGTGCTCATTGTGCCTCCGCGTTGGGAACGGGGCCGCTCATCGCGTGCCCCAGGTGTAGGTCTGCTTGGCCAGCTTCAGGTACAGGAAGGTCTCGGTGCCGCGCACGCCCGGGATGGAGCGCACGGAGTCGTTCAGGACGTGCAACAGTCGCTCGTCGTCCTCGCAGACGATCTCGGCCAACAGGTCGAAGGAGCCCGCGCACATCACGACGTAGTCGACCTCGTGCATGGCCGAGAGCTTCTCTGCCACCGTGCGCACGTCACCCTCCACGTTGATGCCGATCATGGCCTGGCGGGTGAATCCGAGCTGCAGCGGGTCGGTGACCGCCACGATCTGCATGATCCCCGACTCCCGCAGGCGCTGCACACGGCGTCGGACCGCCGCCTCGGACAGCCCGACCTCCTCGGCGATGGCGCCGTAGGGCTGGCGCCCGTCGCGCTGCAGCGCCTCGATGATGGCCCGATTGGGTGCGTCGAGCAGTGGGCTCGCCACCTGACCGGGGTCGTTCGGGAGGCCCGCCTCCGCCGACTCATCGGCGTCGGGCATGTCACACCTCGCTTCGCTTGTCACTGTGGGGGCCGCCCCCGATGTGCAGAATTGTGTCACTCTGAGGACCCCAGTCAAGCAGAATTCGTCACATTGCGGTCCCGATCTTGCGGAAACGCTTGTTGGCAGTGTCATCTTCTGTGATCCTGTAGCCGTCGGGCCGGGTCAGGAAAGGAGCCGTATGCGCAAGCTGCAGAACTTCGTCGGGGGCGCCTACCGCGACGCCGAGGACGGGCCCAGCGCGCCCCTCGTCGACCCGAGCACCGGCCAGCCCTTCGCCGAGGCGCCCGTCTCGGGGGCGGCCGACATCGACGCTGCGCTCCGGGTGGCGGCGGAGGCCTTCAGCTCTTGGAAGCGAACCACCCCCTCCGAGCGGAGCTTGGCGCTCTTCCGCATCGCCGACGCCCTGGAGGCCCGTGCCGAGGACCTCGTCCGGGCCGAGTCCGAGAACACCGGCAAGCCCTTCCAGCTGACCATGGACGAGGAGATCCCGCCCATGGTCGACCAGATCCGTTTCTTCGCCGGTGCCGCCCGCAACCTCGAAGGGCTGGCCGCGGCGGAGTACATGGCCGGCCACACGTCGTTCGTACGGCGCGAGCCTGTCGGCGTGTGCGGTGCGGTCACGCCGTGGAACTACCCGATGATGATGGCGGTGTGGAAGTTCGCCCCGGCCTTGGCCGCGGGCAACACCATGGTGCTCAAGCCGTCGGACACGACCCCGGTCACCGCGCTGCTGATGGCCGAGATCATGGCCGAGCACCTACCCCCCGGCGTCTTCAACGTCGTCTGTGGGGATCGCGACACGGGCCGGGCGCTGGTGGTGCACGACACGCCCGCCATGGTGTCGGTCACGGGCTCGGTGCGGGCCGGCATGGAGGTCGCCGCAGCGGCGGCGCCCACCCTCAAGCGCGTCCATCTGGAATTGGGCGGCAAGGCACCGGTCATCGTGTTCGACGATGCCGATCCCGCGGCGGCCGCCGAGGGCATCGCCGGTGCCGGCTACTTCAATGCGGGTCAGGACTGCACGGCCGCCACCCGCGTCCTGGCCGGGCCACGGGTGCACGAGGCACTGCTGGCCGCGCTGGTCGAGCAGGCCGAAGGGACGACCGTCGGGGGCATCGACAACGAGGATGCCGACTACGGGCCGCTGAACAACGCCAACCAGCTCGAGCGCGTGCGCGGCTTCCTCGAGCGCGTGCCGGCGCACGCGTCCGTCGCCACCGGCGGGACCGCGGTGGGGGACCGCGGCTACTGCTTCGCGCCGACCGTCGTCGCCGGCCTCCGCCAGGACGACGAGCTCGTGCAATCCGAGGTCTTCGGCCCGGTCATCACGGTGCAGGAATTCAGTGACGAGGCGGAGGCGCTCCACTGGGCCAACGGCGTCGAGTACGGCCTGGCCTCTTCGGTGTGGACGCGCGACCACGGCCGGGCCATGCGCATGGCGCGCGATCTCGACTTCGGATGCGTGTGGATCAACACGCACATTCCCCTGGTGGCCGAAATGCCTCACGGCGGGTTCAAGCGCTCGGGCTACGGCAAGGATCTCTCCGTCTACGGGTTCGAGGACTACACGCGCATCAAGCACGTGATGAGCTACATCGAGGAGTAGCGGATGATCATCGGGGTTCCCAGTGAGGTGAAGACCGACGAGTGGCGGGTGGCGCTGACGCCCGCCGGCGTGCGTGAGCTCACGTCGGCCGGTCACATCGTCTATGTCCAGAAGGGTGCGGGCGAAGGTTCGTCCATGCCCGACGCCGACTTCGTCCGCACCGGGGCGAAGATCGTCGACACCGCCGAGGATGTGTGGTCGATCGCTGACCTTGTCTGCAAGGTGAAGGAGCCCATCGCGCAGGAGTTCCCGCTCCTGGGCGCCCGGAGGGAGCAGACGCTCTTCACCTATCTCCACCTTGCCGCCTCGCGCGAGTGCACGGAAGCGCTGATCGCCGCCGGCAACGTCGCCATCGCCTACGAGACCGTGCGCAACGAGGACAACACGTTGCCGCTGCTGGCGCCCATGAGCGAGGTGGCCGGGCGCATGGCGCCGCTCATGGGTGCCCATCACCTGATGCGTCCGGGGGGAGGCCGGGGCGTTCTCGTCTCGGGTGTGCCCGGCGTGCGCTGTGCCAGGGTCGTCGTCATCGGCGCCGGTGTCGCCGGCTTTGCTGCGGCCACCATCGCCGTTGGCATGCACTCGGAGGTGTTCGTCCTCGACCGCAACCTCGACCGCTTGCGCGAGGTCGATCACCACTTCCGCGGCGAGCTCGAGACGATCGCCTCCTCCGAGCACGCCATTGAGGAGGTCTGCCTCGAAGCCGACATCGTCATCGGGGCCGTGCTCGTCGTCGGGGCCCGAGCGCCCCGTCTGGTGTCCGACGCGCTCGTCGAGCAGATGCGCCACGGGTCGGTGCTGGTCGACATCGCGGTGGATCAGGGTGGCTGCTTCGAGTCGACGCGGCCCACCACGCATTCGCATCCGACCTTCGAGGTGCACGGCTCCGTCTTCTACTGCGTGGCCAACATGCCGGGCGCCGTGCCGCACACGTCGACGCACGCGCTGGCCAACGCCACGATGCCCTACGTGCTCGACATCGCCAACCAGGGCTGGCAGAAGGCCGTCCTGGCCAATCCCGCGCTGTCCGAAGGCGTGAACGTGGCCGACGGCAAGGTCGTCTACGAGCCGGTAGCCGACGCCCACGGCTTGGCCTACACCCCGCTCGCTGCAGTGCTCGACTGACGCTGCCCTGCGAGTCGCCGCGCCCCGTCGGGTACGGTGACACTCCAGTTTCAACGTCGAGCATCAGCAACGGTGAGGTCGGAGGGGACATGACACCGCGGATTGCCATCATCGGTGGGGGAAGCGCACACTGGACGCCCCGCCTGCTCCTGGATTTCGTCAACACGGCGGCACTCGCCGAGAGCGAGGTGGTCCTCATGGACACGTCGCCGGACAGCCTCCCGGCGGTGCAGGCCGTGGCCGACCACGTCGCCTCGCTCGGAGCGGGCGGACTGGACGTCACCACCACGACCGACCTCGACGCCGCACTCGCCGGGGCCCTGTTCGTGATCACTGCCTACTCGGTCGGCGGCTTCGAAGCGATGATCCACGACCTGACCATCCCGGAGGCCCATGGCCTGCCCCAACCGGTCGGCGACAGCGTGGGGCCGGGTGGTATCGCCCGCGCGCTGCGCAGCATCCCGGTGACGGTCGGCATCGCCCGCGCCATGGAGCGCAATTGCCCCGAGGCTCTCCTGCTCAACGTCTCGAACCCGTTGACCGCCCTGTGCCGGGCCGTCACCCGAGAGACGGGCATCACGACAGTCGGGCTGTGCAACGAGCTCGTCGGGCTGACGTGGGCCATGAGCTTGCTCTTCGACGTGGCCATGCATGAGGTCGACCCGGTCGTCGGTGGCGTCAACCACTGCCCGCTGGTGACGGCTCTGACGATCGGCGGCTCCGACGGCTTCGCCATGGTGCGCGCCCTGCTGGAACGGCCGGTCGCCGAGCTCGACGATCCGATCTGGATGGACCCTCCCGAGGGGAGCCACTGGCACAAGGTGTCGGCGGGGGAGAAATGGACCAAGGGCGACGTCGTCGCCAACAACCGGCTGAAGTTCGAGCTCCTCCGTCGCTTCGGCGTGCTGCCCGGAGCCTCCGACACCCACGTCGCTGAGTTCTTCCCCTGGTTCGTCACCGAGGCCAGCGGCTTCGGTGACCAATGGGGCGTGCACCACTACGGCATTGAGGGGCATCGGGCCGACAAGGAGGAGGACGAGGCCGAGTTGGCCGCGCTGCGCGTCGCCACCGAGCTCCCGCCCTGGCCCTCGGGCGAGCTCGTGGCCCCGATTCTCGGTGCCATCGTGTCGGGCGAGGAGCGGCACTTCCCGGTGAACCTGCCGAACACCGGCCAGGTTGCCAACCTCGAGGACGGCCCGGTGGTCGAGTGCATGGGCGTGGTGAACGCGGCGGGCATCGCGCCCCGCGACCGTGTCGAGGTGACCTCCATTCTCGGAGAGTGCCTGCGCCGCACCGTCTACTCCCAGGAGCTGACGGTAGAAGCGGCGTTGCGAGGCGACCGCACCCTGGTGCTCGAGGCCATGCTCAGCGACCAGATGGCCGGGCGTCTGCCCTACGAGTCCATCGTGGCGATCACCGACGAGTTGCTCGAAGCCACCGCACCCTGGTTGCCCCAGTTCGCGGGCTGAGGCGGACGGGCCTCCGAGCCCGACGTCGCGCGCCGACCCGGCAGGACGGAGCGATGCGAGTATATCCTAAGGATCTACCAACGGATATACTGACCTGGTGAGCAAGCGCCTGGTGGACATCGACGACGACATCTTGAGCATGGCGACGACCGTTCTCGGAGCGAAGACGATGAAGGAGGCAGTCAACCGTGCCCTCGAATCCGTTGTGATCGCGGACCGCCGACGTCGGCACGCAGCGCGCCTGGTATCCAAGAAGGGCCTCGACCTGGACGACGCGAAGGTCATGGCCGGCGCTTGGCGCTGACGGCCGCATATCTCGCGGACAAGAGTGCGCTGGCTCGCCTCTCGTTGCCGGCCGTCGCGAGCAGGGTCGTGCCGTTGCTCGAGGACGGGCTGATCGCCTCGTGCGCCATCGTCGACCTCGAGGTGCTCTACAGCGCCCGGAGCCAGGCTGACTACGAGGAGGTGCTCGAAGAGCGCCGCAGTCTGGACTCAGCGCCGATCACGCCGGAGGTGATGGATACCGCGATCGAACTCCAGCAGGCATTGGCACGGCGCGGACAACATCGGATACCGATCCCCGACCTGGTCATTTCTGCCGCTGCGAAGCACGCGCATCTTGTCGTGTTGCACTACGACGAGGCCTTTGCTCGGATCCGACACGCGGGAGGGGCCCGCCACGAGTGGGTGGTCCCGCAGGGAACGATCTGAATGATCAGCCGAGCTGCGAGCCGACCACCGAGACGAACGACACCATCTCGCCGGGGTAGCCCCCGAGGTTGTGCGTCAGGGCCAGTCCGCGGTCGGTGGTGGCGATCTGGCGGTCCGCCGGTGCCTCGTTGCGCATCTGGAGCCAACACTCGAAGAACATGCGCAGGCCCGAGGCGCCCACCGGGTGCCCGAAGGACTTCAACCCGCCGTCGGGGTTGATCGGCAGGTCGCCGTCGAGGTCGAACGTGCCGGCGAGCTCTTCTTTCCACGCGGTTCCCCGGGAGGCGAAGCCGAGGTCCTCCATCAGCACGAGCTCGGTCGGCGTGAAGCAGTCGTGGACCTCCGCCATGGCCAGCTGCCGGCGCGGGTCGGTGATGCCGGCCTGCTGGTAGGCGTCCGCTGCAGCGGCCTCGCACTCGGGGAAGTGGGTGTAGTCGTAGCCGGGGTCGATCAGGCCGGACCCGTTGCCCGCCGCGAAGGACAGCGCCTTGATGTAGATCGGCTTGTCCGTGTACCGGAGCGCGTCCTCCGCCCGCACCACAATCGCCGCCGCCGCGCCGTCGGCCACGCCGGCACAGTCGTAGACGCCGAGCGTGCCCGCCAATCGCGGCGAGCCCAGCGCGGTCTCCTTGGTGATCTCGCGCCGGAACTGGGCCCTCGGGTTGCGCGCTCCGTTGTGGTGGTTCTTCACCGCGATGGAGGCCAGGACGTCGGCCATGGTCTCGGCGTCCACGCCGTACTTCTGCCCGTAGGCGGGAGCCACCATGGAGAACATCGCCGCCGCCGTGAGCGTCCGGGCCGTGCCGTCGCCCGGAGGGTTCATGGCGTTGAGTCCCTGGAACCCGCTGTCCTTGACCTTCTCCGCCCCGACGGCCATCGCCAAGTCGTAGGCGCCCGATGCCACGGCGTAGACCGCGCCGCGCAGCGCCTCCGAGCCCGTAGCGCAGTAGTTCTCCACCCGCGTCACCGGCTTGTTGCGAAGCTGCAGCGGCCGGGCCAGCGTGATGCCGCTCATGCCGCTCTGCGCCGTGCCGAACCAGTAGGCGTCGACGTCGTCCTTGGACACCCCGGCCGACGCGAAGGCCTCGGTGCTGGCGTCGACGATCAGGTCGTCGAGCCCCTTGTCCCACAGCTCGGCGAACTTCGTGCAGCCCATGCCGACGATGGCCACCTTGTCGCGGACTCCGTGCGATCCCATCAGGCCTCTCCTCCACTGCGCGCCGCTCCTTCGCGGACAGGGCGCGCCTTCCAAAAGTAATCGTGAATGCCGTCGGCGCTGAACAGCCGGCGGAACGTCATCTCGACTCGGCTCCCCGCGCCTATCTCGTCGGGGTCGGCGTCGGTCAGCTCGACCGGGTAGCGGCCGCCCCCGTCGAAGTCCACGACCGCGAACACGATGGGCGGGCTCGGCGAGTAGGCCAGCCGGTCGATGGTCGAGGTGACCACCGTGCCGACGGCGTCGGCCATGGCGACCGGCTCCATGTCGTCCACGGCGCCGCCTTCCATGGAGACCCGCGCCGGCGGCAGGTGGACGGCACCCGAGCTCCGGTCCTTCGAGCCGACGAAGCCGAACTTCCATTCCTCGTTGCGGTACGCCGCCGAGCTCGACACTCGCGCCGGCTCGGGGCGCCGCGGCGGCTCGGGCTGCAGCTGCCCCCGCCAAGCCAGGAACTTGGAATAGGGGAGGGGTGCTCCGTTGGCCACCTGCTCGGCGACGGGCCGGTCAGGGTGCCAGCCGGCCAGCGCCTCGGTCGTGCGAAGCACGACGGCGTCGGCCCCGTCGGCCAGGTGCAGCACGACGACCACCGTGCCGGCGGGCGTACCTGCACCCGCCAGGGACTCCAGCGCGGCAGCGAGGACCAGGAGCGGGTGGGCCGTGCCGCTCTGGCCCACGCTCAGCGCCAGGTCGTCGGCCACCGCGGACGCGGGGAGCCCCAGCTTCTTGACCAGCCCGGAAACGGCCCGCCCGTGCATGCCGGTGACCACCAGGCAGCCGACGTCACCGGCCTCCAGCCCGGCCGCTTTGAGGGCCCTGGCCAGGGCGTCCTGGCCCAGGGCCAGGTAGCGGTTCTCGCCGAAGCGCTCCTCCCACAGTCTCGAGGTGCGGTCGCCCGGGCGCCCGCCAGCGATCCGTGAACTCGTCCGTGGCCGAGGCGCTGGCCACCAGCTCGGCGAGCACGTCGGGTCCCTCGCCCACGAGCACGGCCGCCCCGGCATCGCCGCCGGCGGACTCGTCGGCGCTGGTCGGGAGGCCGTCGCGCAGGTCCCCGGCGACCACCAGGTCCGTCCCGCCTCCGCGCAGCGCCGCAATTAGACAGCCCATCCCCGAGCGGAGGGCGCCGCCGAAGTCGTAGGCGCCCACGTCGCCTGGCAGGCGTAATGCAGCTGCAACTGCGGTTGCGTTCGTCTTGTCCAAATACGCCGGCATGGAAGTGGTGAACCAGAGCGTTTCAGGGCTGTGACCAGGGGCGGAGCGCATGGCGAGCCGGGCCGCCTCGACCCCGAGGGTCGTCGTGTCCTCGTCGTGGGAGGCCACGGCCCGGGTTCCCTTACCGCCACCGCTCCCCATGAAGTCCTTGATGTCCGCCCGGGCCAACCGCCGATAGGGCACGTAGCCCGCTGCACTCAAGATTCCTCGCACGGCGGATGAGCCTAACGGGTGCCGAAAGGGGGTCTGACGGGTCGTCAGATCACGCCCCGACCAGGCGAAACAGGGCAAACTGTCTCTTATGGCGGATCCGCCCCTTCCTGAGCGCCCGCCCCCGCTGCCCGGGGGTCCCGGGGCCATGACCGAGCGGGTGGCCGACGCCGATCGGGATCGGACCGTGACCCAGCTGCGGGAGAACGTGGTCGAGGGCAGGCTCACGCTCGACGAGTTCTCCGAACGGGTCGGCTCCGCGCTCCAAGCCAGGACCCGGGGCGATCTCGTCGGCCGTCATGGCGGACCTGCCCGAGACGCGGCCGACGGCCGAGACCCTGGCCGAGCGCAGCACCTCGCCCAGGAAGAAGCGGCGCTGGCACGTCGCGGTCATGAGCGGCCACAGCACCAAGGGTCGCTGGCGCATCAGCGGGAAGACGAACGCCGTGGCCGTCATGGGCGGATGCGACATGGACCTGCGCCGGGCCGAGATCGAGGGTCCCGAAGTCGAGATCACCGCCGTGGCCTTCTGGGGCGGGATCGACATCATCGTGCCCGAGGGATTCGACGTGGAGCTGCGGGGTTTCTCGTTCATGGGCGGGCGCGACCTGAAGCTGCGTGATGTCCCCATCGTCCCGGGCTCGCCCCGGATCGTGGTACGCGGCTTCGCGGTCATGGGAGGCATCGACGTCAAGAGTCGCCCGAACCGGTCGGGCAAGCGATTGGCCCGGCCCTCTGCGACCGACGAGATCCCTGCCGCGGTCGAACGCCTCACCGACCCGATGCAGCTGGCCGCGCTCGAGCAGGACATCGGGCAGGATCTCCCCAGGGACGGCACGGTGACGATCCTCTTCTGCGACATGGTCGACTACTCCGGCATGACCGAGCGGCTCGGCGACCAGGCTTCGCGCGCGGTGCTGCGCGACCACCATCGCATCGTGCGTGACGCCATCGCCCGCCACGGTGGCCGCGAGGTCAGCGTGCAGGGGGACGGGTTCATGGTGGCGTTCGGTGGCGCGGCCCGCGCCCTACGCTGCGCCATCGACATGCAGCGCGCCTTCCACGCCTACGTTCCCGCCGACGACGGCGAGCCCATCGCGGTGCACATCGGCGTGCACACCGGTGACGCGGTCGAAGAGGGTGACGACTACCTCGGTCACACGGTCATCGTGGCGAGCCGGTTGGCCGACGCCGCCGGCGCGGGCGAGATCCTGGTGTCGTCCTTGTCCGAGCAACTCGTCCAGGGGTCAGGCGAGTTCACGTTCGACGGCCATTCGTGAGACGCGCCTCAAGGGAATGGCGCGGGCGCAGATGTCGGCCACCCTCGTCTGGGCAGGAGTGAAGCGGGTGGACCCGGTGGACGCCTGGCGCGACGCCGGCCTCTACGACCCGCTGGATCCCGGATTGGCCGAGCGGCTGGCCCTTCTCGAGTATCTGACCGAACGCGGCGCCACCATCGAGCAGATGGTCAGGGCCCACCGCATGGGAACGCTGCCCGGTGTGGCGGGCGACCTCGTGACCCAGGGGCGAACCGCCGTGGTGACCGTCGACGACGTCGCGGCGCGCAGCGGCCTCAGCTCCTCGCGTGTCATGCGTGCCCTGTTGGCCGCGGGCATCCCCGCCCGGAGCGGGACCGAGGTTCCGGCCGACCTGGTTTCGTTCATGGCGGCCTTCGAGCAGGGCGCGGCCCTGCTGGGGGAGGAGGCGATCCTGGCCTTCACGCGGGTGCTCGGCGCCGCCGCCAACAATGTGGCGGAGGCGGCCGTTGCGCTCTTCTTCGCCGAGCTGGGGCCGGGGACGGTACGCGAGGGTCCCGACGAGCTCGCCCGGGCCCAGCTGGCCGAGGCCGCCACCACTGCCTTCACCTCGGTGCCGGACGTGCTGGCCCTCTTGGTGCTCGATGCCTTCGAGCGGGCGCAGCGCCGGGCCGAGGCGGCCCGGTCCTGGCTGGGTTCCAGCCCTCCCGCCGACGACCACTTCGAGGGCCCGAGCGAGGTCGTCGCCCTCGGCTTCGTCGACCTCGTGGGGTCGACGGCCTGGGCCCAGACCCTGTCGCTGCGCGACCAGAGCCTGGCGCTGAGCCGGTTCGAGTCGGCTGCCTGGACGAGCGCCGTGCTGGCCGGTGGCCGGGTCGTCAAGACGATCGGCGACGAAGTCTTCTTCGCGGCCCCGACGGCGGAGGCCGCCTGCCGGATCGCTCTACAGGTGTGCCGGGCGGCCGCCGCGGACGAGGTCCTGCCTTCGGCCCGGGGGGCGGTGGGGATGGGCTTCGCCACCCCTCGGGAGGGCGATTACTTCGGGCCGCTCGTGAACCTGCTGTCCCGCTTGGTGAAGGCTGGCGACCCCGGCGAAGTCGTGGTGACCGAGGCCGCCGCCGCCGATCTTCCAGCGGAAGGGTGGGTGCTGCGCCCACTCGAGCCGACGGCGCTCCGAGGTATTGATGAACCTGTCAGGGTGTTTACGGTTCAATTCCGGTCGGCGATCTGACCAGGGCCTCGTTGGAGTGTAAACATCCTGTGTAACACCGTTAACACCGGCCCGGTGGCGGCGGCGCCCCCGGCCGCTCCTGGTGTGCACGCCCACCCCCCGGAGCGACTGCGCCCGACTCGTTTCCCGAGGACGCCGGCTGCTGCATGATCGCCGCAGTCCTCATCGGAGGCACCGCTCCGTGGCCTCGCTCCTGGGCCCCAGTGGACGGTCGCGTCATGACCGCCCCTGCGGCCGTCCACGGGCTGAGCCGAGGCTGCGTTGGGCTCTCCAGAGAACGGGATCGCCGGGTCGCTGAGCGGCTCCCATCCTTGGCGACGCCTGGCCGGGACCAGCCACCACCGGGTTGCCACCATTCTGCGCCCGCCGACGTAAACACCCGGGGTTACTGTTAACGGGTCATGGCGACCACAAAGTCCACCGTCGTAGGCATCCGGCTCGATCACGAGCGGCGCGCCTGGGTCGAGGCAGAGGCGGCGCGCCTCGGTGTCTCCGTGCGGGGCCTGTTCGAGGGGATGATCGACGAAGCGCGCTCCGAGGAAACGAGTCTGCCGTGGCACGCCCGGAGGATGCCGCAGGAGATGGTGTGCGGGAGTTCCTCTCCTCGGTCCGGGAGATCGCCGCGCCATCCGACTCCGCAGGGACGGCACCATCTGAGCAGCAGGAAAGCGCTCGTTTTGGCGACGTCTCGACACGCGGCGCAACACCACCCGGATCGTCTGTGGCGGGATTCAGATTGGTCGCCGGGATCCCTTGCAGCATCCTCCGCGGCGCCCTCTCGCTTACCGCCAACGTGATCGAGTCGAGCGGGCGCCACGCAACGAACCGGCTCAGGAGCTGCGCGTTAACGCGACGCTAGGTCGATCGCTCGCTGTAAACACCAACGCGCAGTAGCCATCGCACAGCCTTCTCACCGAGCTCTCGGA
Source organism: uncultured Acidimicrobiaceae bacterium (assembly GCA_963731065.1). Classification (GTDB taxonomy): domain Bacteria; phylum Actinomycetota; class Acidimicrobiia; order Acidimicrobiales; family RAAP-2; genus Bog-473. The sequence goes on from CAVSUH010000001.1 coordinate 60,884, forward strand.
CTTGGTAATTGTTTCACGAGGAACACCCGGTCACGTCACTTATTGATGTGGCAAAAGCTTTCGGATGATGGAACGGTGACTTCGGACACGAAGTTGGTGGTGTCGAAGACTTCCCCTCGCGCCAGCCGGGAAGCGTGGCTTTTGGTACTCGCACCACCGTCAGCCTCTTCGCAGTCCAGCGCTCGACCTGTGGCGCAAGATGTCCCCTCCATTGGCGAGGCACAGGCGTGTGTTCCGTCGTCTCGTCGGAATTGGATGCACTGCCTGGTGAGGGCGCAGGCATTCGACACGCCGGCGGGCCCCGCTCGACCCTGAGCGACAGCACGTCGGTCAGTGGGGCGTCGGAGCAGCACTTCTCCGCCACCCAGCACGAGACGATCACCCGGCAACTCGACGAGGGCGTCCATTAGATCGACCTCCAGGTTGGCTACAACAGCGGAGGGACCAGGTCACCAGCAGGGCGGGTCGTGCAGAGCCTCTACAGCAACCGATCTCTGTACGAATATCTCGAAATTCGACGGGCCGCGACGCCTCCTGCAGAGGCGGCCGTCGGGGATCTTTCGAGCATCTGCGAGGAACATGACCGCACGGCAATCGTAGACAGGGTCTTTGGTCCAATTCCGCCCCCAAAAAATCCCAAGGCGCAGGTCCGAGCACCATAGCAACGGGGCGGAAAGGGCTTCGTCCGGGGTCTCATTGGCGTCGGAGACATTGAGGCAACTGTCTCGCCCCGGGCAACGGACGTGGCCGTGGTCGTTGCTGCAAGCGCCAGGGATGTGCAGGAAGCCTTCAGACCCAGCGCAGGTGGTCGGCCACCCACGCGGAGCGAGCGTGGTCTTCCGATCGGATCCCAGAGTGGCCCAAGGGCTCCCGCACAGTTCCTCGCGGCGAATGCGAATCTCAACGCCTTTTCCGACGAGCTCAGCGGCATCCGATACGCCAAGAAGATCACCGGCCAGCTCGACGCCCTGTTGGCCTTCTACGACTTCCCCATCGAGCACTGGATCAACCTGCGGACGACGAACCCGATTGAGCCCACCTTCTCGACGTGCGCCTGCGGACCAGGGTCACACGCGGTGCCGGCTCGCGCCGGGCAGCTCCTGGGATGGCCTCCGAGCTCCTCGACGCCGCCCAGGGATCGCTGGCACCGCTCGGGAGTCTTCACGTCGTTTCACATCCGGTCGCCGCTTTGCAGTGCCCACGGGGCGAGCTGCTCGAGGTCGCTGGCGCCGCCCGGGACCCGCCCCCCGCCAGCCTCGGCCAAGCGATCACTGTCAGCCAAGAGGGCGGTCAGCAAACCGGGCTTGACCTCTAGACCTGCTGAGGTTGCTGCCTCCACAGTGGTGCGGTCGTTCACGGTGAACAGGAACAGTTGCCGGTCGCGTCTTCGAGCTCGAACCAACAGCGAGCGAACAACGTCTGCGCTCGAGCTTGCTTCGCCCGGTGGCTCGAGCATCAGGAGCACACGATCGCTATGCCCGTCGTCCTCAATGACGCACCAGGTCTGGCCGACGTTGAGAATCTCGACGGGGCTGGGTCGCTCCAAGAACTGCCCAGCCCATATGCGGGGGCTGCTGTATACGAAGTGGGTTGCACCTGCCCGCAGGGCATCGTGACGTGACATCACGTCGGGCCAGAGTGTGGCCCCATCGAGCGTCTCAGGATCGATCACCGGGCCGCTCGGAAGAGCCGTGTCTGGCGTCGAGAAGATGTATGAGCTGGCTGACGAAACACACCCTGCAGCGAGGAGACGGCGACGGCTCGCGTTGTCCTCCGTCACGAAGGCCAACAACACCCCAGCGCCTCGGGAGCGCGCGATTCGAACGGACTCGTCGATGACGCGGCTGAAACATCCTTGGCCCCGGCCAGACGGAAGGGTCCATGAGCCGGTCATCACCCCGGCGACGAACTCACCTCCTCCGTGCAGCCGAGCACGCCGGTACGTAACCGCCGATCCTGCAACGAGCTCGCCTCCCCGATGCAGCACGAATAGATCTGCTCGAGGAGCATCAACCTCGCGCTCGAAAGCCCATTCGTAGGTGGACTCGTCGCCCCAGTGTCCGAAGCAGCGGTTCAGGGCGGCGAGGTACTCGGACCGAATGCCTTGTGGGTTCAGCCAGAGTTCGATGTCGCTCAACGCCCCACCACCGCTCTCGTCTCGCGCATCTCGTACGCCTGCGCAGCGATCTCACCCATCGTCGCCCACCAGATCGAATCGCCGAACTGCCGGGCGAGTTCCCCAAACAGCACGTCGAGATAGTTTCGGTAGAGCTCATCGAGCCCATCAAGTGCTACGTGCCCAAAGCAGTTCTTGATGATGTGCGCTTTGATCGACAGCAAGCCACCGCACTCGATGATGTTTAAGGCCCGATCGACCGAGCTCGTGGCCTGGAAGTTGGTGGGAACGTGCACCAGGCGATCCCGCTGGATGAGTTCAGGATGTATTAACGCCACCCCGCAGAGACCACTCATCGCCGTAACTGAACTGGTTCCTATATCGGTAACGATGTCCCTCGCTGAAGCGACATAGCTCAATCCTCTCTCAACCATGCCCTCTGCCAGGTCAGTCGACAGTTCCCAGCTCGGTGGCGTCATGCCTTCCGGCGGCGGCAGGCTCGCTGCAGAGAAAATCGCTTGAGCCTGACCCAGCAAGTCGGCGCACTCGGCCGCCGTCCTATCGTGGAATTCAACCGTGAGACGCGGGCCCGGATGGAGATGATGCAGCCCGTGCAGGCCGATCTCAGTCCGCGGCAACCACTGCAAGAAGGACGTGAACTCAGGGTGCCGATCCAAACGCATCGTCCCCTTGGGTAGAACCCGCGACAGGTGGACTCGATTGCGCAAAATCGGCACGCGGGCGGTCAGCCGTCGCGTCGGAAAGGGTGAGAGTTCGCGCCAGTCGGCGGTCACGAACAGCGTGACGCGTAACTGCGGGTGGCGCTCCAGCAGCCACTCGACGTGTCCGAGCGCTCCCGCTCCGAGGTCTCCGCCGGCCTCATACGCGTCGGTCGATCGACCCGGGTGCACATCATCAATGGAAAAGCACACGGCCGCCCGCTTGCCCTGCGGCAGCCACCACGCGGGACGGTCGCCAGACGGTGCCAGCGCGGCTGCTCCCATCGCGGCAGATTATCGTAACCACCTTTCTGACGGGTAGTGGGTCAGTTTGATTCCGCCGCGAAACGTAAGCCGAACTGACCGACTCCTTCTGGCGCACTGAGGCGTGGCGGTGTCGCAGTGGATGGGCCGCACAGCAAGGACAATGGCCCTGGCCAAGGTCGTCTGGGCTTAGAGATCGGTGAGAGGGAACTCGAGGTTGATCGCCGATGCGATGTCGTCCACGTGCTCCCGGCCGCTTCAGCGGCGTGGCGTCCTCCATGGCCGTGCGCAACTCGTCGCTCGACATGACGATGTCAAGGACAGAGGTGGCGGTTGCCGTACCCCACGTAGCCGCGACCGGCCACATGCGCCATGACCGACGAGATGCTGACGATGGCCCGCCGGGGTGGTTGCTCTCGAGCATGCGAGGCATGCCGGCCCGGATCAGGGCATGGCCCGCCGAGACATTGAAGCGAAAGGCCTCCTTGAGAAAGCGGGGCGACGTGTCGAGCAGCGGCCGCGGCATCGTCCGACACATGTTGTTGACGATGATGTCGAGGCGGCCGAACTCGTTCCACGCGGTCTCGGCGAGGGAGGCCCTGAGATCGAAGTGCGTGAGGTTGCCCGGCACGACGATGGCGCGGCGTCTCGCTGCTTCGATCTGCTTGGCCACGGCACGCAGCTGGTCCTCGGTGCGAGCGGCCAGAACGGCGTCGGTTCCCGCCCTCGCCAGTGCCACCGCGGCGGCGGTGCCGATGCCGCGACTCACATGGAGGATCGGCCGATAAGGAGCCCCGGACCTCCAGGTGGATCGTAAGAGACGCGGTAGAGCCGTGCGCTCATCTAACTTGGAGGTCTTGCGGATCATCGATTGGGCCTACGAACAACGAGTGCCGTCCGGCCAGCCCTATTTCGGCCTCCTCGACCGCATTCATCAGCACCTCGTACCCCGCACGTACGTTGAGAGTTGGAGTTTCAACCGGCCGTTCGATCACGCTTGCTCTCCCTGGAACGATAGCCATTGGAATTGATCCGTCCCCGGAACTGCAATTCCCACTGAGGCGGCGGACCCGCATCTTCCGCCAGACGAGCGATGAGTTCTTCGCTCAGCATGACCTGACCCGACTCTTCGGAGGTATGCCGGTCGATCTCGCTTTCATCGACGGCATGCACCACTTCGAATATGCGCTCCGAGACTTCATGAACCTCGAGCGGTTCTCGAATCCCGCCTCAACGATTCTGATCCATGATTGCCTGCCCATCGACGAAACCACCGCCGACCGTGAACGTTCGACAACTATCTGGAGTGGTGATATCTGGCGACTCATTCTGCTTCTCCGCGAATGGCGGCCTGACCTTGAGGTATCCGTGGTCGATTCAGGTCCGACCGGACTGGGCCTTGTTCGCGGCTTGGATCCAGCATCGAGTGTGCTCCGTGACCACTATGACGAAATTGTTGCTCGGTACCTCTCCCTCCCTTATCGCAGCGCCAACGGCGAAGGCGCGAAGGATCGCCTCAGCCCGGTCGCGAGCGACTGGGATACCGTCCGCTCCATATTGCCCGATCAACCCTTTCGGCCTACGAGCGTCGAGTTCCTAAAAGGCCTTCGCTCGTCCTGCGCCGTGCGGCCCCTGGCGAGCAGGGCGACTCGCCGCGTGCGTCGCCACCTCTGAGCCAGCTACACAAAGACTGGTTCGTGTACGCCGATGGGAGCACCAGTGCCTATCTCTTCTTGCTCGGCGTCCCGCGGATCATGAGCGGTGGCCGCTGACCCTCCTTCGAAGTCAAGATCGTCCAAATCCCGATGGGTGCGCTGTTGGCCTGGTGGGAGGCGGTTTCCGGCACCTGCCCTTCCGGTTGCCCGAACGGACGTGACTGGATGTGATGCCTCGTCGGGTCCGAAGTCGTCACTTGCAACGAAGTTCGCCGTCAGCTCCGCGATCTGCCGATCCCGCACGCGCCATGAGCAGGACTTATGCTTCGTTGCCAGCAGCCGAAGGAGTCATCAAAATGCGAAAGATCAGATGGGCCACCGTCTCCGCGCTGGTCGTCTTGGGCTTGGGAAGCGCTGCCTGTACAAGCCCGGTCAAGAGTGAGCCGAAGGCGACCGCGAAGAATTCGACCGCGTCCGCAAGCTCGGCGCCGACGTCGACGTCGACAACCGCGGTTCCTTCAACTGTGGCTCCCACATCGGCTCCTTCCACCACTACACCAAGCAATCCACCGACGACCACCACCACCTTCGTGCTGCCCACCACGACTGTTGTCCCTGGGACCGCCGTTCGAAGAGTTCCTCGTCCCAGACGGACACCCAAGCCTCCAGGCCCGGGCCACCGCTGCCCCCCGGGAGATCTTGGGAAAAGCACCACCCTGTCGGGCGTGAGCGTCGTGTGCACCCACACCGCCACCGGCTATTTCTGGGAGCCAGCGCCGTGAGGATGCCTCGTGCACCTCTGCGGCTTTTGCGTCGAGCCCCTTCCCAGTGCGCACGGGGCATGCTGCTCCGGGAGCGTCAGGTCGTCCTCGTAGCCCCGCCAGCATCGACAGATCAGATCGGTGCGCCGGGAGCCCGGAGCCTCCCCGCCGCTTCACGCCGCGCCGGCTTCGATCCCTCATGAAAGGTGACGCCGCCGACAAATCGGCGCCGCCTTCTCGGGGAGGGTCCTCCCATCAGGGTGCGGGCGGCAAAGGGCAGGGCGAGGAAGTGCGAACGAATCCGGAAACGATTTCCGGTCCGACGGTGCAAGGCGTTGGCGAGGCGCTGCAGCTCAGTGCGCCGAAGCGGACAGCTCCCGCACCCCGTGGTCTGTCGGGCAATCCCAGATCTGTAGCAAGCCTGGGAAGGCTGAGCCGGTCACGACACCCCGGGACGGCTCGTCGCACCTGCAGATCTGGCCACCCGCCGGCGCTGCAACCTCTCCAACATCTCGCCGACGTCCGGGTCGGTGCGGCGCGCATCCACGAACTGGACTACTGCCTCGCGGACAAGGCTCCTGAGGTCGGAGTCATCCAAAAAGGCACAAGCATTCAGTGTGTCGAGCTGAGGTTCTGTCAAGCCGACCACGACCTCTTCAACGACCTCGTCGCCGTGCAGGATCCATTCCAGGGGCTTCTCGGCGGCAGCAGCGAGCTGCTCCAAGGTCTCAGTCCGTGGATTCTCGACCTCGCCCGTGAGGAGCTTCTTCAGATGGCTCTGTGACAGTCCGGCCAGAGACCCCAATTTGTACACCGACACGCCCGCGTCAACGGTGACCGAACGAAGCCGCAGCAGCCAGTCGGGATACGAAGCCGCGGTAGAAACCGCGGTAAGGTGGGGGCGCTCGGAAGTCACTATTGTTCCTCATAGAGCGTGGACAGCACCCCTCTATTGTGTCAAACTACGTGCATGGGATTCAACCAAACCGCGGTAAAAACCGCGGTAAAGGAGATCGGATCGGGTGGCGAAGGCACTCTCGAGCCACCTGACGAGCTAGAACTTCAGCTGAAAAACGCAGGGCTCGAGGCTCTGGAGGAGCTTTCTCGTCAACCCAGAGCAGTGCTCTGCGGCTCCTACCGGAGGGGCATTCCCTCGCTCATGCGGGCGTACGAAAAGTTGTCTGCAGCAGGCGTGAGGGTGCTCTCGCCCTCAGGGTTTGATTTCGTGGCCGAGATCGACGGATTCGTCCTGAACCAGGATGAGGTAGGGATCCCGCCAGAAGTCACTGACAGGCTTCGTCTCAACTGCATCAGGACTGCGGATCTGGTCTGGCTCCACGCTCCAGACGGTTACGTCGAGCTCAGCGGAGCCTCGGAAATTGGCTTTGCGAACGCTGCCGGGGTACCCGTCTACGCCGACCAGATGCCCAGCGACGTTGCTCTGCGCTCGCTGGTGACCGTCTCCACGTTGGATCATGCCATCGCCGAGGCCGGCGCTGGGGAAAGGGACAATCCTGGAGCATCACCTCTCCCGCGTCAGGGGTACTACTCGGCAATTGCCCGTGAACGGGGATATGGGCACAGATCGGCACACGACGTCATGCGGCTGATAACCGAGGAGATTGGCGAGCTGGCGCGGCAGAGTCCTGGGCAACGCCAACGATTTTTTCGTACCTCGAAAACCGGTGCAGCCTCATCGGGGTAGGGGACTGCAGACTCGGCTCGACGCGCGCTGAGGGTTCGGACACCACGTGGTCGGATCGCTGTGAAGCAGTGAAGATGTTGGCGGAGTGAAGGACCAGATCCTGTCGTGCATAGGCCAAGCCGAGGCTCGCCGGCCGCAGTCATCCGATGGGGGAGAGGTCTTCCGCGGCTTGGCGACGCGCTCCCAAGGTTCCCGCGTGCCAGCCGCAAGGGACTGCACCCGTTTCCACTTCACTACGACGAGGGACGACATCGCACGCACTTCGACCGGCGGGTGCGACGATCCCGGCAGTCGGCAGTGGTGTCCTCCGCCCCTGGGGCCTCGTCGGTTGTGGGTCCGTTGGCTCGGCACCGAGGGCGGGCCTCTCGTTCTGCCGAGAGGACTCTCCCTCAATGACGATCTCCGCGCTCTTCACTGGTCGACAGAGGATCGGGCGAGCATCGGGTCGGCCAGCACGGATAGCCATTCGCTCGGATCGCGGTTCGATGGCTGTACGGTGGCCGCCGCCTTGTCGCTCGACGCAGAACTCGTAGATGTCCGCCGTCTCGGTCGCGTCGAGGTTGGTCAGCGCCAAGCCGTCGACGATGAGGGCCTTCCTTACCCGATTACTCCACGGCCTCGACCGCCTGCTCCGTCGCAAAGTGTTCGTAGCCCATAAGGCGACTCGTTCCCCATGAACGAAGCGCGCCGGGGAGGACAGCTCGGTTGACCCAGAACGAATCTGATCCCGCAACGTCGGGTAGCTTTCGTCTATTCCGCGCCCTCGTCCTCGCCGGCTGACGCCACCCGGGCCCGAGCGCGGAGAGTGTTGCGCCGCAGCACCACCATGGCCACCGCCACGAGGGCCAACACCATGAGTCCCAGGAGCAAAGCGGTCGTCACCGGGCTGGTCGGCTTGGACTGGTTCACCGCCAGATTGACCGTGGTGGGGTTGGCAGACGAACTGTTCCCGGTGCCACCGGTTCCCGAACCGCCGGAGTGGCCACCGTTCGAGGATCCCGAACCAACGCCGGGTCCTACCGCCCGGCCGTCGGCCGAGCCCGACGTGGCACCCGCCGAGCCGCTGGCCAACGACGAACCGCCCTTCAGCTTGTCGAGGGCGCTAATGAAGGCGTTCGTGGCCGCCTGGCGAAGCGCCGCCACGTACTGGTCCTGCTGGGCGGTCTGGTTCGCCAGCGCCACCCCCGCCGCAGCGATGGCCAAGAGCTGCTGGGGGGTCTGGTAGGCACTGGTGACCTGATTGGCGCTCCCGCTTGAGGGCGATGTCGTGCCACCTGAAGACCCCGAGGACCCGCTGTCCCCTGTGGTCCCAGGGTTGCCGGAAGTGCCCCCCGCTGAGCCTCCGCCGGTGCTCGAGGTCGCCACCACCAGCTGGCCGATTCCCGAAGAGCCGGCGAAGTCAGCGCTCGCTCCATAGCTCGCGGTCACCGGGTACGTTCCGGCGGCGAGGGTGGTGGGTACCGGCACGGAACAGTTGGAGGGCGCGTTGGCCTGTGCAGCCAGGGCGCAGGAGGAACCCGTGCCCCCGACGCTGACTGCGACCGTCCCCTGGGGGCTCCCCGACAACTGGGGCGCGACGCTCACCGTTACCGTGGACGCCGAAACGTTGACCGAGGTGGTGGTGGTGGCCTGAGCGATGGTGAGGGTGCCGTGAGTGAAAGTGAATGCATAGTCTGACGAGCTGAGCGTGCCCACCGAGCAGGTGATCGGGTAAGCCCCGACCCCGCTCGCCCCCGTGGCCGTGGTGGCGCAAGCGGCCTGACCACTGATGCCCGAGGTGGCCTGGGTCTGTCCGGCGACCAGCCCCGAGACCGTCGTGGTCAAGGCGGGCACGCCGCCCCCGTAGACCATGGCCTGGCCGTCGGCGGACACAGTTGCTGCCGCCTTGACGATCGTCTCGGTCACCGCCGCCGACGCCGCCGACGCGCTGAAGTTCGTGTCGCCGTCGTAGATCGCCGTGACCGCCTGGTCGGTGCCCGGAGCCAGCCCGGTCGGACCGGGGGTGCAGGTGCCGGTGCCGCTCCCGCTCGGCAGCTGGATCGTGCAGATGACCGTGGCGCCCTGTTCGACCGTGATGGTGCCGGTGGGTGTGCCGGTGCTGCCGGACTGCGTGTTGGTGACAGACCCGGTGAAGACGATCCTTTGCTCGGCTCCCCAGGTGGCGGTGGTGTTCGACGTGCTGAGGGACACCGAGGTGCTGGCGGCGGCCACGACCCCCGAGGCCCTGCCTTTCGAAGAAGCGAAGGTTGTGGTGTCGGGGGAGTAGAGAGCGACCACCGAGGCGGACACCGCCAGGGTGTCGTCGGTGTCGACGCAGATTGCACTCGAGGTGTCGGTGGACCCGACCGGGTTGAGTGCGAGGTTGGTACAGAGCTGCTGGGTGCCGCTGGAAACCGTCACCGTGCCGGTGGGGGCTGCACTCGAGGTGACGTTCACGACGAACTCTTGTCCGGGCACGCCGTAGGGCTGGGTCGTGGGGACGGCTGAAACGGTGGTCGTCGTGGCCAGCGGTCCGGAGGAGTCGGCGCCAGCGGTACCACCCAGGCCCGCGAGCACGACGCCGAGGCACAGCGCTGCCGCACCGACGGTCGCCAATGGCCGGACCTGGAACACCTACCCCTCCTTCTCGAACCCGAGCAATGCCCCCAACAAACGCTACCCGAATCGGCCCCGACAATCCTCTCGGCCTTCCGAGTGGGCCGGGCGGCCCTCGCCGGCGACGAATCCCAAATCGAGCCCGCATTGCTTGCCTTTCGGGGCAGCCACCGGAGGAACCGAGGGCGGCGATTTCTTGGAGTTCAGCGCAGAGGGCCGAGTACCTCCTCGGAGAAAAGACGGGCCCGGTCGATGACCACTCGACGGCGATTGGTGACCGCTCAGCTCGTCGTGCTCGTCGTGCTCGCCGCTCCTGGTGTCCCCGGCTGTCGTTGCCCCGTCGCCAGAATCTCAGGTTCGATCACCAGAACCGTTCCCTGGTCCGTCTGGGTAATCGACAAATACGTCGGGCCAGATATCTTGCTACGTATCGAGGTGGCGCTTGACGGAGAAGAGGTCAGGGAAGCCATCGTTTCCCGTGCCCAGTCCGTTGCTGCGGGAACGACCCGGTGGACGGTGGCCTCGATGACCGCCGTGGTGTCCTGGGGAGTCGCGGTCGCGTCCGCCTCGTTCAAACATGCGACGTAGATGTGATTCAGGTTTTTGGTTTCGCCATTCAACTGTGCCGGGCAGAAGTGTCCGCTGGCGTTGCCAGCGGCGTAACCGACTACACCTCCCGTGTACTCCCCGGCTCTCCACTCCCCGCCTCCTTGTTGGTTGAAGAAGTGTTCGGCCTCATGCAAGCTGACTCCGAGTCCCAGCGTTGGGATCGTCTTCGTCGCTGGGCCGCCGCCGCACGCTGCCAGAGCCACGATGAACAACAGCAACGTGGCGACAACGGGAATTCGGCGCATCGGGCCATGGTAGCAACGAGGCACGCGTCAGCAACTTCAGCTCGTCCGTCTTGAACCTTCGCCACCGCAGCCAACGCTGAAACGGGTTTTGGCGTCCGCGTTCGCCCCGAATGCAGCAGTCCGTCTTCGCGTTCAATCCGGACCACTTGCTGATGGTCAATCCGGACCACTTACGGATGGTCAAAAGGAACTGGCGCTGGTCTGGATGCGATGCAACGAGGAGCGGCGCCCTCTGTCGAACCTCGATCCATGGAGCTCCGAATGCCTGCCGGATACGCGTGGTCCAGAGCGCGCCCACTTCGCCAGAGGTGTGTCACGCTGTCGGGCTCCAGGCGGGTAGCGATTGCTCGGAGTGGAGCCGACAACGACACTGGCCCCGGTTGGTTCGTCCCTTGGGTATTGCGATGTGGTTGCCCGCCTGGCGAGAGTGACGGGGAGACGCAACCACGGCCGGGAGTGCTCCGTGGCATTCGCAGAGTCGCGCGCGAGCTTCCGGACCCAATTTGGCGGCGAGCAAGGGTCTCTTGTGAGAGGTAGAGCAAAGTCCGGACGCGAAAGAGGGGCGGGGAATACCCCCGCCCCTCTTTTCGCAGTGCTTACTGCTCGGTCGCGGTGTGCTTAGAACACCGTGTTCGAGCCGTTGGATGCAACGAGATTCCAGATGCTGTTCGGGGGCGTGTTGTCCGTCCCGTACACGTTGGCACTGGGGTTCAGCTCAAGGGTGATGATGACACCCAGAGCAGTTGACTCGCTGCTGTCGTTGGGGTTGCTCGCACCACCGTCGCAGACCGAAGACGGGCTGGCGCCAGTGGTGATCCAGCCACCGTGGGCCGTGTTGTCCGCGCCGCCGCCGTTGGGCGTACCGGCGATGGCCTGGGACTCGCCGAGGGTGCAGTAGACCAAGCCGTAGGCCTCGAGACCGAGCTGGCCCTTGCCCGTCGGCCAGTCGCCGGTCGCCAATCCCTTGACCATGCTGTCACAGTTCGCCGTTCCGACGTTGCAGGCTCCGACAGGCGCCGCTCCCGAGGTGTTGTTGAGGACGAAGACATTGGTCTTGCCTCCAGGGAAGGCCAATGTGGTTGACGGCTGTGATGCGGAGTTCGGGTAACCGCCTTCGTCGGCCCATCCGCTACCGATGGTCGGGTAGGTGATGTTGAACGTCGTGGCCGGCGGGGCAGCTTCGAGTGCCAGGGCCGAGTTCGGCAGGGTCGACGTGGCGATACCGGACATGTTGGCCGTCAGCGGAGCGAATTCGCCAGCGTCAACAGCACTCATGCCGCACTCGGTCGCCGCCAGGTTGTTGACCGCGTACAGGCTGGTCGGTGCGGCCAGGGTCTGACCGATCGTCACGGTGGCGGTACCGGATACGGTGCCGGAGTACGTCGCGGGCGGACCCGCAGATGTCTCTTCCCCAGCAACTCCCGACAGGGTGGCCGTGGTGCCGCTGACCGCGGTGATGGTCAGCGTGCCGGCGTCGTTGCCGATGGCGGTGCCACCGTGACCGTGAGTCGCGCCGACTTCACCTGCGATAGGTGCACCAATGTCGCCCGTGGGGTACGCCGAGTTCACGAAGCTCGCCGAGGCGCTCGTCATGGTGTCACCGCTGAAGGTCGCGTCGGTGACCGTCCGGAAGGGCGTGGTCGTCGTCGCGTTAACGGTAACGGTGGACTTGGTGAGCGGCTTCGTCGGAGCCACCAGGGACAGGCCCGGTGTGATGGTCACGACGTCCGGCGTGTGCGGCGGCTCTGCGCTGAAGGTGTCAGCTGTCACCGTGTACGAGCCGTTGGCGCCCGTGAGGGAGATCACCTGGCCGGAGACGGCAAGCGTCGTGCCACCTTTCGGGTCGGTCAGGGACAGGCTGGTGGCCCCTTGTGCATCGCTTGATCCTGCGGACAGATCCATGGTGCCGGCAGGGCTGGCGTCGAAGTACACACCAGCGGACCCCGGATCCGAGCCGTTGCTGTTTAGGGTGAAACTTTCACCACCATTACTGCCTGCTGCAGGGGAAACGGCCTGACAGGTCAGCACGGGTGACGCCGCACTGGCTGCCTGGACCCCCCCGAAAGTTGCAAGGCCCGCAAATGGCAGCGCTAAGGCTCCAAATAGGGCCAGCTTCTTTTGAATATTCACGTTGCTTCCCCTCCCGCCCCGTCGCCGGGGCACATAGTGGACAGTTTGGCTAGCCGCTCTTTAGCACTACCCCCCAAGGCCGTGACCAGAAGCCAAAAGGGACGTTACCACCATGTTTCGGCGAGTGCACCCCGCGCCGATCCTCAAAAAAAAACTGGCTGCTTCCTGGCGTTTTGAGGCCGCCGGGCCTCTGAAGCACATCTCCGCGGCGTTGGCGGTATCCGCAGGGGAAAGCTGGGACCGAGGCACAGGGAGCAAGAAAAAAGCCGCCGGTCGCCCGGCGGCTTCTTTCTCTGTGTCCTGGTTCGCTTCAGCGGATCATGGCGTTAAGGGAAGCGTCTTGGAGTCGCTGGCGCTGTACGTGTCCCCGAAGTCGAGGTCGTAACCGGTGGCCGTGGCCGTAGTTGGTCACCTCGCCGTTCGAGACGTCCGTCGACGTCGTCGTGTACGACCCCATACAGGTCTCACTCTGCCCAGGGACAAAATTCGCCAAGGGGGAGACCGGGCAGGTGACCGTGACATCGTCGGGCAGCACTCACCTCGTCGGTCACAGCCACCCCGTTCAACGTGAGCGGCCCGGTGTTGGTGACGAGGTAGGTGTAGCTGAGCACCTCGTCGGCGCCGGTGAAGGTGGACGTCGAACTCTTCGTGATGGAGATTCCACCGTCGGTGAGGGCGTCGGTGTCGTAGACGTAGACCGTCTGCACGGCGGCGCTGACCGCGGCGCCACTGGGGTTGTTGGCCATCACCTCGGCGGCGCCACTGGGGTTGTTGGCCGTCACCGCGGCGGCGCTGCTCTGGCCGTTCTGTACCCAGGGCGTCCCGGCGGGATCGGACCCGGTCGGCGGCTGCTCCTGCGCCTGACCGCTGTCCACGTCGTCCTGAGTCACCGTGTACGTGCTGTGGCACATTTCGTTCGCCCCCGGGGCCAACGTTGTGCTCGCGGCAGGTCACGATCAACGGAGTCGGTGCGGTGGGCGTAGGCAGGCTGAGGTCGTACGGGTTGGTCACGGCGTCGGTCACCGCGATGTCCGAAAGGGTGGTCGTTCCCGTGTTCGTCACCGTGTACTGGTAGTGGATCAGGTCACCGGCCTCCGCGAAACTCGGTGTGGTCGACGAGTTCGTCATCGTCATGCTGGTAGTCGCCGAATTGGCCAGCAGCGTCACCACCGACTGCGACGAACTCACGGTGGTGCCCGACGGGGTGGTTCCCGCCGCGGTGGCCGAGCTGGTGAGCGACCCGCTGTCGACGTCAGCTTGGGTCACCGTGTAGGTACCGGTGCAGGTCTCGCTGGACCCCTTGGCCAGGGTGCCCGAAGGACAGCTGACCGAGTTCTTGTCGTCGGTGACTGCGATGCCTGTGAGCGTCGTCGCCCCGGAGTTGGTCACCAGGTAGCTGTAGGGGATGGTCTGGCCCGCCGCGCCGTACCCGCTCGACGTCGTCGTCTTGGCGAGGGTCAACGAGGAGGTGGGACGCACCGGAACGAGGGCGCCACCAACAACGGGTGCGTTGAGCTTCGTGCCGGCCATCGACCCGAGGAAGGGCGCTGCACTACCGAAGTTGAAGATCCCTCCGTCGGAGGCCGCCTCCCAGTAGCCGTTACCACTCCCGGTGGACCACATGCCGACCATGGGCTTGTTGAGCTTCATGCCGCCCATGGAGCCCAAGTAGTTGGGGTCCCCGAAGGTGAAGATCCCACCGTCAGAGGCCACCTCCCAGTAGCCGCCGGGCGAGGCGGCGATGCCCACGACGGGCTTGTCGAGCGGTTTGCCGCCCATGGAGCCAAAGAACTGGGCGTCCCCGAAGGTGAAGATCCCACCGTCGGAGGCCACCTCCCAGTAGCCGCCCCCGCCGGGCGTGGCGGCGATGCCCACGATGGGCTTGTTGAGGGGTTTGCCGCCCATGGAGCCATAGAACTGAGCGTCGCCGAAGGCGAAGACCCCACCGTCAGAGGCCACCTCCCAGTAGCCGCCCCCGTCGGGCGTGGCGGCGATGCCGACGATGGGCCAGTTCAGCGGTTTGCCGCCCATGGAGCCATAGAACTGGGCGTCCCCGAAGGTGAAGATCCCACCGTCGGAGGCCACCTCCCAGTAGCCGCCCCCGTCGGGCGTGGCGGCCATGCCCACGACGGGCTTGTCGAGCGGTTTGCCGCCCATTGAGCCGAAGTAGTTGGCCGTGCCGAAGGGGAAGATCCCACCGTCGGAGGCCACCTCCCAGTAGCCGACGTCGGTAATCGGGACGTTGCCCGTGGCCGTGAGATCGCTGGAAGGGAAGGCCGAGTTCGTATTGTTGCCCGGGAAGGAGGTTCCCCAGTTGTTGGGTTCGTAGATGCTGACGGCGGCCGAGCCCGAGGCGCCGTGCTCGGAATCGCGACGCTCCCGCTCAGTTGGGCCGGGAAGAGTTGGCCCGCCCCGGGGGTGTCCTGGCCGTTTCCGGCGTTACAGGAGGTCGCGGTTCCGCCGTAGAAGCAGTACACGGCCGGATCGACTTGCACCGAGGACGAAGAGGCCGGCTTCCCGTTTACCAGGACGTTCGACGCCGGGATGGTGTACGGACCGGCGATGAGGCCGTTGTTCGGGTACCCGCCGGCCCACCAGCCGCCGGCCCACCACGAGGTGGCCGAACCGGCGTCAGTGACGGTGGCCGAGTGGCCGGCGGCGACCAGCGGGGGATTGAAGGAGACGGTGGGCGGGACCTGAGGGCTTGGCCTGCCCGCTGAAGTCAAGGAGGGCCAACGCCGGCGAAATCTGCCTGTGAGGCGGTGGCGTTCGTAGCCGTCGTCTTTGTGACATCGTCGACCGCGATGACGCAGGTCACCAGTCCCGCGTTGATCTGGGCCTGCGTGGGCGGACATTGGGCATTGGGGTCGCCGGTGAAGGAGCGGTGCCGGCGAGAGATCCCACCGCCCGAGAAGTTCCCCGCCCCCGTGGTTCCCACAGCCAGGGGCTGGTGGTGTAGACGCCGCCCGCGTTGGCTGTGCCGAGCTGAGGCCGTGTTGAGGTCGGCTTCGCTTCCGAGCAGCGTCAGGCTGAAGGGCTGGGTCACGACGGCCAAGGGACTGGCCTGCACGGTCGCCATCGTCTCGCCCGAGGGCAGCCCGGTGCAGGTGACGCTGACCGTACTCGACGAGCGTCAGCCCGGTGAGGAGGAAGGGCTGGGACTCGTTGCCCGACCCGGATTGGCCGTTGGCCGAGAAGGTGCACGACGGGTCGGTTGAGGCGCCAGCCGACGTGACCGTCGAGCTCACCCCGACGCCGACCAACATGGACCCGGCGCCGATTCCAATCACCGCTCCCAGTCCGACGAGCTTTCGCCAGAAGCGACGGCCCCCCGCATTGCCGGCTCCTGAACTCATTTTCGACAACATCGTGCCCCCTGTGTGCTGGTATGTGCCCCCCCGGCGGGCGAATTCGCCCCAAGCGCACGGGATTGTAGATCCCTGAACCCCGCTGTCAACACGCGGGGTTGTGCGTCAGTTGGAGTGAGCTTGTGGGTCTGGAGTGAAAATGGCCACGAACATGGCAGTTTGTGCGACATCGGGAAATGTGCCATCGGTGGACGTTGCGGTTGTCACAACATGGACGCTGACTCAGGTCTTCCGCCCAGGGTCGGGCCAGCCAGACCACCGTCCCGTCGCGAGCAAGGGAGAGCAAAGGTGACCAGCAAGGCAAGCGACGTGCACACACGCGGGGCCGACGACGTGGCCGACGCCAACGGGCCGACCCCCGAGCGCGAGAAGGACCCCGCAGCGGTTGCCAGAGGGCGTCTGGGGGGCCAGGCACGGGCCAAGAACACTCCGCCAGAGGTTCGCAGCAACGATGCCCGTGAGGCCGTAAATGCCCGCTGGGCTGCGGAAAGGTCAAGGAGAAAAGGTCGGCAGCGAGGAGCCAACCCCCAATAGATCGCGCCACCTGAGGCGATCGAGCCCGACCGGAACGCGAGGCAGAGGGCTCCGCAAGGCTTTAGCCATTAGCCGGTCGCCGCCTCGAGCACGTCGAGCAAAGCGCGGGCCGTGGCGGCCCAGGTGCGCCTGGCCACCGACCTCGGCCCCGCTGGCGTTGGGTAGCCGGGGCCGAACCAGCCGGTGGTGGCGTTGGCTGCCGCTCCGGCCCGCAGCCGCACCCCGGCGGCACCCGTCCGGTCGCACGCCCGAGGGGACGAGGTCGCCAGGACCGTCGAAGGCCGCACCGTCCAATTCGGCCGCCAAGGTCACCTGGTGGCCGGCGGTGTCCAGTTCGCGGGAGAGTCGGGCCAGGGCCGCCGAGACCACCCGGCCCCGCACGGGCGAGTAGGGCTCGCCCGGGGGCCCGCCTGCCAGATCCTCACCGCCGTGGGGGGCGGGCGTCAGGGGCCAGGACTGAGCTGCAGGTCCTCCGCCGTCCAGGTGCGGAACGGGAACGGAGCAAGCACCGCTGCATGACGTCGACAGTCGCCGGCGACAGGCGGGTCTTCCACAGGTCGGGCTGATCCTGGGCCGCCCGCTCCACGGTCCAGCCCTGCCCCGGGCGGTTGAGACTGTGCAGGTTGTGGGCTGCCATGTCCGTCCACTCCAGGCCGAGCTCGCGGTAGAGGGTGCGGAACTCGTCGACCGGCGACAAGCACATCTGCTCGTGGGTGCGCAGCGCGAAGCCGGAGTCACGGGCCGCCTGCTCCAGCGAGGTCAGCAGCACCCCCAGCAGCCACACCGTGTGCTCCAGCTCGTCGGGCCCGGGGAGCGGCACGCCCCACTCCTCGCAGCGCCGGCGGACCTCGGGCACCCGCTCCAGCCGGACGTACTGTTCCGGCAGGCCCAGGCTCTGCCAGCTGGCCAGCACCGCCGCCGGGTGGCGCAGCAGTACCAGCACCTCGAGGTCGAACGTGGCGGCCAGCCACTGCACCGACATGGCGGCGTGCACGCTCTTGACCAGCAGCCGGCGATCACGTAATTCCGGCACCGGCTGGTCGCCAGGGTGGCGACCCAGCTGGCCGGCCAGGCGCATGGTCGGGGTCCAGCGCCCCTTGACGTACCAGCGCCACTCCTTGAGGGCAACCTTGCGCACCCGCTCCGCCGCCTGAGGCGCCGGCTCTGCGGCGTGCCGGCCAGCACCCAGCGCCACAGCTCCTGGTAGTCGGCATCCCGGTCCCCCGGGGCCAGCACTGGGTAGCGCCCCAGGCGCCGCTTGGCCCAGATTGCCGGCGCGCTCTTGGTCTCGCTGTCGGGCTCATTCACCGCCTGGAGGATCGACGGGTCGTGGCTCAGGATCACCTTGGTCCAGGTGCTGCCCGTACGGGGGATCCCGGCGATCAGTAGCGGCCGTCTTCGCGCTGTGGGCGGCAGGGTGGACTCGGGGTGCTCGGCATCCTGGTCCTCCACGAGCAGGACTGTACCAGTGGCACCGGGTTTGATTACCACCGACAGGGTCAGCGCGCCCAGTCCGCTGATCCCCCGATAGGCGCTCAGACGGCCGACTGTTTCGGCGAAGGGACCCCGCTCGATGTAGACCGTGAGGTCGGACTCGACGGCGGCGAGGTGGGCGTCGAGTCCGACCACGATGGCCCGGTAGTGCGAAAAACGTCTGGGCCAGCGCGGCGTCGTCGAAGCGCAACGTCTGGAGCCACGCTTCATGAGCCAGCGTCCAGTCCACGCCCCCTCGATAGACCTCGCCGTGGCGGAGTAATAACTTGGACAGCCGGTGACGGCAGCGAGTGCGGTCGATGACCGGGTCCGCTCGGGTGCGGGCTGGGTCCCGAATTGCCGCTTCCCCCGGTGTCGGGATGTGGCACCGGGGTCAGCTCGCCGGCCCGGTAGAGGTGGACCAATCGCCGGGCGTCTCGGGCGTCGGTTTTGCTCTTGGCCCCCGGTGCGACCGGAATGAGCGAGGGGGCGATCACTTCGACGTGGGCACCCAGACGCCGCGAGCAGCCGGGCCAGGTCATAGCCCGTCGGTCCCGCCTCATAACAAAGGCGCAGCGCCCGGGCATCGCCGAGCGAACTGACGAAGCGCCGCACGCTCGGCTCGTTGTCGAACCACCGATCGACGACGGGACGTCCTTTTCGGGGGCTGAGCACCGCCGAAGTGATCGAGTCCCGATGGACGTCGAGGCCTACCCAGATGGACCCGAGGGAGGCAGAATTGGCTTTGAACACGGTCGGCTCCTTCCGTATGTTGGCTCGGTCCACGTCGGCGTGGGCAATCCACGTATATGCGGAATCGAGTCGGCCGTTCCATTGTCACTAGTAACACCTCCTCTCATCCAAGTCGTGGTGTCGCTGGGTCGATCGACCGAGTCGGGAGCTTCAATTTCCGCCGCCGATCGACCGGGTGCCGAGGTGGTGTGCCGCTTGGTGATGGGGATTCCTGAAGGCGAGTTTGGCGGATCGTTGTCAAACCGTTGACACTTACTGGGCCAACGCTTACGGTTCGAGCCAGAGCCGCCGGTACTTCTGGTTATCTGCCGTCTGGCGGCGTCGGACGCTGGGGTCGTTGAGAGATGATAGGGACCCGCAAGGTCCCTGGGGAGGCCAATATCTCATGAGGTTCCGTGGTTTCGCGTTGGAATCCCCTCGAGGCATCAGCACGGCCGGTCGGTGGAGTAAGGCCCTCCTCGCGGCGGCGCTCGCTCTCGGGACCGTCGGGACGGCTCTCGCCGTGGTCGGCGTGGCGCCGGCCTCCGCGACCGGTATCCCGACCATCACGTCGGTCGCTACGACCTCGGGCCCCTTGGCCGGCGGCAGCGCCAACAAGATCACGATCACCGGCACGAATTTCGAAGCCACCGCGGACAACATCGTGGACTTCGGTCCGGGAAATCCCGGCACGGTTCACTCCGAGGCCAGCGGGAAGACCTTGGTGGTCTATCCGCCAGCGGCCACGCAGTACGGACCGGTGCAGCTGACCGTCACCACCACCGTGTCGGGGGGCACGTCCAACGCTGTGACCTACACCTACGCTGCGGCGCCGACGGTCAGCGCGCTCTACAGCGCCAACGGCCCCACGAGGGGCGGCACCACCATCATCGTCACGGGTACCAACTTCGTTGGTCCGGGAGCGGTGAGCGCGGTCGACTTCAACACCACGGCCGCAACCAGCTTCACGGTCAATTCCAACACGAACATCTCGGCCGTGGTGCCGGTCATGCCCGACACCGACACCGCCGGCAAGACCTATTACGTCACGGTCGTGACCGGGAGCGGCACCTCGGCGGAGGGGCCGGGGAGTGCGTGGTACTGGTTCGGCGCCGGGACCTGCACGATGTCGGGCCCCGGGGTGCAGAACAGCGGCGCCCCCCCCGGAGCGAGCGCGTACATCTTGAACGCCACTCCGGCGGTGGGTGGGTCGACGGGGACGACGGTCTCGGGCAGCACGACCTTTAGCGACCCCAACGCCTCGTTCAACTCGAGCGAGGTGGGCCAGAGCATCGAGATCCTGAACGCGGGCAAGGCGACGCAGGGCTCGGGCTACACGACGCCCGACGGCCTGAGCACCACCATCGCCTCGGTCGTCTCACCGACCCAGGTCACCTTGGCGGACGGCACCGCAGGCCTCGATCGCCGGCTCGGCCCAGTGGGACCTCACCTCGCTGGCCAACAACAGCGACGGCACGACCACGGCCTCGAGCACCACGTTCACCACCTCGGGCGCCGATTTCAGCGCGGCCGACGTCGGTGACACCATCGACGTCACCGGGGCGGGGGCCTCGGGTTTCTCGCTCGTGACCAACATCGCCGCCTTCGTCTCATCGACCCAGATCACCTTGGGCACGGCGGCGTCGACGGCGGTGTCGGGCAACGCCGCCTGGGCCATCTACAACACCACGGTCATCGGGACGGCGTGCACCGGGCTGTCGGGCCTGGGTCTCACCGCACCGATGATCGAGTCGCTCTCTGACCCCGTGGCGGCCGTCGTGTCGGGCACCGGACCCAACGGCGGTCCCGGCGGTAACGAGACCTTCCTCGGTTGGTCGGGCCAGAACGGCTACTCGACCGACGTGAACGGCACCTACGACGCCGGCTTCGTGCTGCCCTTCTCGGGCCCCAACACGACCGGTGGCTGCCCGCTGGCGCCGGGGCCGACCGGCCTGTGCGCGCTGGCCCAGGGCGAGGGCGAGGACGCGTTCTTCGGCACCGATGCCCAAGGGACGTGTCCGCCCACCCAGGCCGAGGCCAACGCCGGCCTCGTCCAGTGCAGCCTGGCCGCCCTCACGGCCGACGAGAACGACAACTCCTACATCGCCACCGCCTTGGACGTGGCGTACGCCAGCGACCCGACCCCGGCCAACCCAACGGCCGCCATCAGCCCGAGTTCCGGGCTCTCGGCAGGCCAGACGGTCACGGTGAACGCCTGTAATACCTGCAACTGGTGGGGGGCCGGCCAAACCGGCGCCCCGGGCTACGCGAGCCCGGCCGGCGCGGACGGCGTGGCCACGGCCATCCCGGCCCCGACCGTCTTCATGGGGAGCACCCGGGCCAGCGCGGTCGCGGTCACCAACTCGACCGTCGCCATCACCCCCGCCAGCTACAACTGCGGGACCTCGGGCGGTTCGGCCCTCAGCCCACCGGGCCCGGTGGCCACCTGCATCTTGGGGGCGGCCCCGGTCACCAACTCGAGCGGCACCGTCACCTCGGGCAGCACGACCTTGAGCGACCCGGCGGGCGCCTTCAACTCGAGCATCGTCGGTCAGGCCATCGCGGTGCAAGGGGCAGGGGCCTCGGGGGCCGCCTTGGTCACCACCATCACCGGGGTCACCTCGGCCAGCCAGCTCACGCTGGGCACGGCGGCCTCCACCTCGATCTCGGGTTCGGCCATCTACACCTACGGCGTCTCCAAGGAAGGGACGACCGGGACGACCACGGCCTCGAGCAGCGCCATCTCGTGCTCAACGACGGGGACCATCCCCGCCTCGTGCGACTTCACCGACACCAACGCCCACTTCGCCTCGAGCGACCTCAACAAGTCCATCACCATCTACGGGGCGGGCCCCGCGGCCAGCCCCCTCACCACCTCGATCATCAAGGTGAACTCGGCCACCAGCGTCGAACTGGGCTTCGAGGCGTCAACAGCGATCGCAGGCACGGCCGGCTACACCTATGGCACCTTGCTCCAGGGTTCGACGGGCACGGCCACCGCCGCCAGCAAGACCTTCACCGACTCCAACGCCTCGTTCGTCTCGGGCAACGTGGGCGATGACATCGTGATCACCGGGGCGGGACCCTCTGGTGCCTCACTCGTCACCACCATCGCCGCGGTCAACTCGGCCACCAGCGTCACCTTGGGCACCGCGGCGAGCACCTCGGTCTCGGGCAGCGCCCTCTACGCCTACGGCACGCCGACCCAGGGCGCCATCAGCGGTACGTTCACCGTGCCCACCGGGCTCACCTGCGGCACCTCGTGCAACGTCTACATCGACGAGCCCGACACCACCTTGACCAACGGGAACTACAGCGGCAGCGGCTCCTACAACGTCGGCCTCGCGTACAACCTCGTCAACGCCGTCGAAGGATCGACCACCGCTTCTTGCACGACGGGTTGTGGAACCGTTACAACCCCGCCGACGGTGACCGCCGTCAACCCGAACAACGGGCCCCAGGGCGGGACCAACACGGTCACGCTGACCGGCACCGGGTTCGTCTCGGGCTCGACCAGCGTCGACTTCGGCTCCAACGCGGGCACCTCGGTCGACGTGACCAGCTCGAGCCTCGCTCACCGTCGTCGTCCCGGCCGGGACCGGGACGGTCTCGGTGACCGTCTCGACCACGGCCGGTGGTACATCGACGCCCTTGGCCAACGCCTACACCTACAACGCCCCGCCGACGGTCACCGAGGTCAACCCGAACAACGGGCCCCAGGGCGGGACCAACACGGTCACGCTGACCGGCAGCGGGTTCGTCTCGGGCTCGACCAGCGTCGACTTCGGCTCCAACGCGGGCACCTCGGTCGACGTGACCAGCTCGACCTCGCTCACCGTCGTCGTCCCGGCCGGGACCGGGACCGTCTCGGTGACCGTCTCGACCACGGCCGGTGGTGCATCGACGCCCTTGGCCAACGCCTACACCTACAACGCCCCGCCGACGGTGACCAAGGTCAACCCGAACAACGGGCCCCAGGGCGGGACCAACACGGTCACGCTGACCGGCAGCGGGTTCGTCTCGGGCTCGACCAGCGTCGACTTCGGCTCCAACGCGGGCACCTCGGTCGACGTGACCAGCTCGAGCTCGCTCACCGTCGTCGTCCCGGCCGGGACCGGGACCGTCTCGGTGACCGTCTCGACCACGGCCGGTGGTTCATCGACGCCCTTGGCCAACGCCTACACCTACAACGCCCCGCCGACGGTGACCAATGTCAACCCGAACAACGGGCCCCAGGGCGGGACCAACACGGTCACGCTGACCGGCAGCGGGTTCGTCTCGGGCTCGACCAGCGTCGCCTTCGGCTCCAACGCGGGCACCTCGGTCGACGTGACCAGCTCGAGCCTCGCTCACCGTCGTCGTCCCGGCCGGGACCGGGACCGTCTCGGTGACCGTCTCGACCACGGCCGGTGGTGCATCGACGCCCTTGGCCAACGCCTACACCTACAACGCTCCGCCGACGGTGACCAATGTCAACCCGAACAACGGGCCCCAGGGCGGGACCAACACGGTCACGCTGACCGGCAGCGGGTTCGTCTCGGGCTCGACCAGCGTCGACTTCGGCTCCAACGCGGGCACCTCGGTCGACGTGACCAGCTCGAGCTCGCTCACCGTCGTCGTCCCGGCCGGGACCGGGACGGTCTCGGTGACCGTCTCGACCACGGCCGGTGGTGCATCGACGCCCTTGGCCAACGCCTACACCTACAACGCCCCGCCGACGGTGACCAAGGTCAACCCGAACAACGGGCCCCAGGGCGGGACCAACACGGTCACGCTGACCGGCAGCGGGTTCGTCTCGGGCTCGACCAGCGTCGACTTCGGCTCCAACGCGGGCACCTCGGTCGACGTGACCAGCTCGAGCTCGCTCACCGTCGTCGTCCCGGCCGGGACCGGGACCGTCTCGGTGACCGTCTCGACCACGGCCGGTGGTGCATCGACGCCCTTGGCCAACGCCTACACCTACAACGCTCCGCCGACGGTGACCAATGTCAACCCGAACAACGGGCCCCAGGGCGGGACCAACACGGTCACGCTGACCGGCAGCGGGTTCGTCTCGGGCTCGACCAGCGTCGACTTCGGCTCCAACGCGGGCACCTCGGTCGACGTGACCAGCTCGAGCTCGCTCACCGTCGTCGTCCCGGCCGGGACCGGGACCGTCTCGGTGACCGTCTCGACCACGGCCGGTGGTTCATCCACGCCCTTGGCCAACGCCTACACCTACAACACCCCGCCGACGGTGACCAATGTCAACCCGAACAACGGGCCCCAGGGCGGGACCAACACGGTCACGCTGACCGGCAGCGGGTTCGTCTCGGGCTCGACCAGCGTCGCCTTCGGCTCCAACGCGGGCACCTCGGTCGACGTGACCAGCTCGAGCTCGCTCACCGTCGTCGTCCCGGCCGGGACCGGGACCGTCTCGGTGACCGTCTCGACCACGGCCGGTGGTGCATCCACGCCCTTGGCCAACGCCTACACCTACAACGCTCCGCCGACGGTGACCAAGGTCAACCCGAACAACGGGCCCCAGGGCGGGACCAACACGGTCACGCTGACCGGCAGCGGGTTCGTCTCGGGCTCGACCAGCGTCGACTTCGGCTCCAACGCGGGCACCTCGGTCGACGTGACCAGCTCGAGCTCGCTCACCGTCGTCGTCCCGGCCGGGACCGGGACCGTCTCGGTGACCGTCTCGACCACGGCCGGTGGTTCATCGACGCCCTTGGCCAACGCCTACACCTACAACGGTTCGGTCACCTCCGGAGGTACGGTCGCTCTCGCCAAGTCGACCGCATTGGTCGGCAACTACCCCGAGAAGGTGTCGGGCACCGGTTGGGCCGTCAATGGCGACACGACCGTCACGCTCAACGAGTGCGCCAGCACGACGTACAGCGCGGCGACGTGTGACGCGGCCAACCAGGTGGATGTGACCCTGGGGACCGGCCGAGCGGCGGGCACCTTCAAGAGTGCGGTGATCGACCTGGCCGTAGGGGTGATCGACACCAACGGCGACACGTGCGGCGTGGCCGGCTCGACGACGTGCTACATCGTCGTGGTCGGCAACACCGCGGACTCCACCGCCAGCGCGGCGCACTCGGCTTCACGCTCCAGAGCTTCACGGCCAAGAAGACGACAGGTGTGCTCGGCAACTACGTCGACGTCGTCAAGGCGGCCGGCTTCCCGATCGGCGACACCGTCGTCGCCCAAGAGTGTGATGGGAGTGTCTCGGTGCCCGCCACGATCTCCACGCACTGCGACGCCACAACGCAGATCTCGGGAACAGCGGGCGCGACGGGCAAAGTCGTCTTCAGCCCCACCGGGGTGACCCTGCGGGTCGGCAGTGCCTACTCGGACACTGCCGGCGGGACGTGCCAAGTCGGTGGATCGTGCGACATCGGCGTCACCGATTCGGACAACGCAGCCATCGGCGCTCAGCGTAGCTGTCGGGTTCGCCACCCCGACCCTCTCGCTCAAAAAGACGACCGACGTGCTCGGGAACTACGTCGACGCCGTCAAGGCGGCCGGCTTCCCGATCGGCGACACGGTCGTGGCCCAAGAGTGTGATTCGAGCGTCGTCATCCCGACCACGGTTGCTTCCGACTGCGACTGCTGCAACGCAGATTACGGGTACCGGCGGGCGCGAACGGGCAAGGTCACGTTCAGCCCCACCGGGGTGACCCTCCTGGTCGGGAGCGCCTACTCGGACAGTGCGAGCGGAACGTGCCCGTTCGGTGGGACCTGTGAGGTCGTCGTGAGCGATTCGGGCAATCCGAGCATCGGCCTCGACGAGGCCGTGACCTTTGCCACTCCGACGGCGAGCGTGAGGGAAACATCCAACGTTGCGCCGAACTATGTCGACAAGGTCACGGCCGACGAATTTCCCGCTCGGTGACACGGTGACGGCGCAAGAGTGCGACGCCAATGTGACCTCGGCCAATCTGGCGACCAACTGCGATAGCGCCACCCAAATCACCGGGACGGCGGGAACCACCGGCAAGGTGACCTTCACCCCCGCCGGGGTCGAGGTTCTCATCGGGAGTGCGTACGGCACCGACGGCACCGACAGTGCCGGCGGAACCTGCCCCGCGGGTGGATCGTGCGACATCGTCATCAACGATTCGACCAGCGGCGCCTATGTCGCGGTCCCGATTGGCCTGGCTTCGTGAGCGCGTGGAGCCACAGCGGAGCAACTCGGACTGGTTATGCCGCGAAGGGTCTATGGGGGTGGCCACACCCAGCGTCAGGATTGCTCCGGCCACCCGTGGCTGACGGCAACAGCAAGACGATCGCGGTGACCGGCAAGGCTTTCCCATAAACGACACGGTGGACGCCGTGGAGTATGACACCGCCTACTCGGGCAGTTTGAACAACTGCGACACAACAAAATCAGCGGTATGGCTAGGCGCCACGGGCACCGTGGTGTGGTCGCCGACGACGAAGATCACGATGCTGACGACAGTCACCTCGCCGCCCTACGCCGACAGCTCCAGCCCTCCCCCACGTGCGTCCCGGGGGATAGCGTCGCCAACAGCGACCCGTGTTTCGTCTGCACCTACGACGCTTCGATCTCGGCGATCTCGAATGCCTCCCCGTTCAGCGTGACCTGAGGCGACTGAAAGCGAATTCGTCGTTCCGGAACTCCACGGGCGACGGTAAGCGCCAGCTGCAGATCACCCGGCATAGATAACTAGGGAATCACGGGAACGGAGCAGAATCTCAGAACCGTGCCTGCGGGGGAGGGATGTCCCCTTCCACCACGGCGACACCAGCGTGAGCTGGGAATCGACTGAATGTGTCCATGTGGGCGCCCGGCCAAGGACTCGGTCGAAGCGAAGACGAGGGACTCGAGAGAGGGCTGTCGCCGGCGTGTGTTGGTCAGGAACGGTCCGATGCATCAAAGCGGGCCCTCTCGCCCCGCGTTGACAGCCTGTTGACGCGTCGCTTACCGTACCGGTCGCACACCCGTTGGTGCTGATTCATGCAGCGGGAAGAAGAAAGACTGCCGCGCCGTGCGGCGCTGGGGGGCGAAGGGGCCGGAAGGTCCGGGGGAGGGTCGGAGTGACAAAGGCGAGGTCTTACTCCGTTGTCTCGGAATTTGTTGTCTCGGAATTTCGAAAGTTCATAAAGGGTTTCGTTGCGCTTGCCCTCTGTCTGGGCACGATCGGATCGGTGTTGACGTTCGTCAACGTGGGGACGGCCGGGGCGGCCACTCCGACCCTCACCAGCATCGTTCCGGCCTCGGGCCTGCCGGCCGGTGGGAACAAGGTGGTCATCCACGGCACGGGTTTTTCTACGACGGTGGCAAACGACGTCGTCGATTTCGGCGCGGGGAATCCGGCGACTGTAAGCACCGCCACGGGGGGAATAATCACCATTGACTCAGCCCCTCCAGGGTCCGGCGCGGTGACGGTGACGGTGACGGTGAGCGGGGTGCCGGCCACCCAGTCCCTGACCTACACCTACGCCGGAGCCCCGACGGTCGGCGCGCTCTACAGCGCCAACGCCCCCACGTCGGGCGGCACCACCATCATCGTCACGGGTACCAACTTCGTCGGAGTGACCGCGGTCGACTTCAACACCACGGCCGCAACCAGCTTCACGGTCAATTCCAGCACGAACATCTCGGTCGTGGTGCCGATCATGCCCTCCGCCGACACGGCGGGTAAGACGTATTACGTCACGGTCGTGACCGGGAGCGGCACCTCGGCGGAGGGGCCGGGGAGTGCGTGGTACTGGTTCGGCTCGGGGACCTGCACGATGTCGGGCCCCGGGGTGCAGAACAGCGGCGCCCCCCCCGGAGCGAGCGCGTACATCTTGAACGCCACTCCGGCGGTGGGTGGGTCGACAGGGACGACGGTCTCGGGCAGCACGACCTTTAGCGACCCCAACGCCTCGTTCAACTCGAGCGAGGTGGGCCAGAGCATCGAGATCCTCAACGCGGGCAAGCCGACGCAGGGAACGGGCTACACGACGCCCGACGGCCTGAGCACCACCATCGCCTCGGTCGTCTCACCGACCCAGGTCACCTTGGCGACGGCACCGCAGGCCTCGATCGCCGGCTCGGCCCAGTGGGACCTCACCTCGCTGGCCAACAACAGCGACGGCACGACCACGGCCTCGAGCACCACGTTCACCACCTCGGGCGCCGATTTCAGCGCGGCCGACGTCGGTGACACCATCGACGTCACCGGGGCGGGGGCTTCGGGTGCCCCGCTCGTGACCAACATCGCCGCCTTCGTCTCATCGACCCAGATCACCTTGGGCACGGCGGCGTCGACGGCGGTGTCGGGCAACGCCGCCTGGGCCATCTACAACACCACGGTCATCGGGACGGCGTGCACCGGGCTCTCGGGCCTGGGTCTGACAGCACCGATGATCGAGTCGCTCTCTGACCCCGTGGCGGCCGTCGTGTCGGGCACCGGACCGAACGGCGGTCCCGGCGGTAACGAGACCTTCCTCGGTTGGTCGGGCCAGAACGGCTACTCGACCGACGTGAACGGCACTTACGACGCCGGCTTCGTGCTGCCCTTCTCGGGCCCCAACACGACCGGTGGCTGCCCGCTGGCGCCGGGGCCGACCGGCCTGTGCGCGCTGGCCCAGGGCGAGGGCGAGGACGCGTTCTTCGGCACCGATGCCCAAGGGACGTGTCCGCCCACCCAGGCCGAGGCCAACGCCGGCCTCGTCCAGTGCAGCCTGGCCGCCCTCACGGCCGACGAGAACGACAACTCCTACATCGCCACCGCCGTGGACGTGGCGTACGCCAGCGACCCGACCCCGGCCAACCCAACGGCCGCCATCAGCCCGAGTTCGGGGCTCTCGGCAGGCCAGACGGTCACGGTGAACGCCTGTAACACCTGCAACTGGTGGGGGGCCGGCCAAACCGGCGCCCCGGGCTACGCGAGCCCGGCCGGCGCGGACGGCGTGGCCACGGCCATCCCGGCCCCGACCGTCTTCATGGGGAGCACCCGGGCCAGCGCGGTCGCGGTCACCAACTCGACCGTCGCCATCACCCCCGCCAGCTACAACTGCGGGACCTCGGGCGGTTCGGCCCTCAGCCCACCGGGCCCGGTGGCCACCTGCGTCTTGGGGGCGGTCCCGGTCACCAACTCGAGCGGCACCGTCACCTCGGGCAGCACGACCTTGAGCGACCCGGCGGGCGCCTTCAACTCGAGCATCGTCGGTGACGCCATCGCGGTGCAGGGGGCAGGGGCCTCGGGGGCCGCCTTGGTCACCACCATCACTGGGGTCACCTCGGCCAGCCAGCTCACGCTGGGCACGGCGGCCTCCACCTCGATCTCGGGTTCGGCCATCTACACCTACGGCGTCTCCAAGAAAGGGACGACCGGGACGACCACGGCCTCGAGCAGCGCCATCTCGTGCTCAACGACGGGGACCATCCCCGCCTCGTGCGACTTCACCGACACCAACGCCCACTTCGCCTCGAGCGACCTCAACAAGTCCATCACCATCTACGGGGCGGGCCCCGCGGCCAGCCCCCTCACCACCTCGATCATCAAGGTGAACTCGGCCACCAGCGTCGAACTGGGCTTCGAGGCGTCAACAGCGATCGCAGGCACGGCCGGCTACACCTATGGCACCTTGCTCCAGGGTTCGACGGGCACGGCCACGGCCGCCAGCAAGACCTTCACCGACTCCAACGCCTCGTTCGTCTCGGGCAACGTGGGCGATGACATCGTGATCACCGGGGCGGGACCCTCTGGTGCCTCACTCGTCACCACCATCGCCGCGGTCAACTCGGCCACCAGCGTCACCTTGGGCACCGCGGCGAGCACCTCGGTCTCGGGCAGCGCCCTCTACGCCTACGGCACGCCGACCCAGGGCGCCATCAGCGGTACGTTCACCGTGCCCACCGGGCTCACCTGCGGCACCTCGTGCAACGTCTACATCGACGAGCCCGACACCACCTTGACCAACGGGAACTACAGCGGCAGCGGCTCCTACAACGTCGGCCTCAAGTACAACCTCGTCAACGCCGTCGAAGGATCGACCACCGCTTCCTGCTCGACGGGTTGCGGTGGAACCGGTCCGACCCCGCCGACGGTCACCAATGTCAACCCGACCAGCGGCCCCCAGGCCGGAGGCACCCCGGTCACAGTCACCGGCACCGGGTTCGTCTCGGGCTCGACCAGCGTCGACTTCGGCTCCAACCCAGGCACCTCGGTCAGCGTGACGAACTCGACCACCCTCACGGTCAACTCACCGTCGGGGACCGGGACGGTCGACGTCACAGTGACCACTGCCGGCGGCACCTCGGCGACCGGCGCGAGTGACAAGTTCACCTATACAGCCCCGACCCCGCCGACGGTCACCAATGTCAACCCGACCAGCGGCCCCCAGGCCGGAGGCACCCCGGTCACGGTCACCGGCACCGGGTTCGTCTCGGGCTCGACCACGGTCGACTTCGGCTCCAACCCAGGCACCTCGGTCAGCGTGACGAACTCGACCACCCTCACCGTCAACTCACCTTCGGGGACCGGGACGGTCGACGTCACGGTGACCACTGCCGGCGGCACCTCGGCGACCGGCGCCAGTGACAAGTTCACCTACACCGGTCCGCCGACGGTCACCAACGTCAACCCGACCAGCGGCCCCCAGGCCGGGGG
Organism: uncultured Acidimicrobiaceae bacterium; assembly: GCA_963731065.1. Classification (GTDB taxonomy): domain Bacteria; phylum Actinomycetota; class Acidimicrobiia; order Acidimicrobiales; family RAAP-2; genus Bog-473. Next base: position 91,408 of record CAVSUH010000001.1, read on the forward strand.
CACCCCGGTCACGGTCACAGGAACGGGCTTCGTCTCGGGCGCGGCGCGACCACGGTCGACTTCGGGTCCACCGCGGGCACCTCGGTCAACGTGACCAGTTCCACCACCCTGACAGTCAACTCACCGTCGGGGACAGGGACGGTCGACGTCACGGTGACCACTTCCGGCGGCACCTCGGCGACCGGCGCCAGTGACAAGTTCACCTACAACGCCCCGCCGACGGTCACCAACGTCAACCCGACCAGCGGCCCCCAGGCCGGAGGCACCCCGGTCACGGTCACAGGAACGGGCTTCGTCTCGGGCACGGGCGCGACCACGGTCGACTTCGGCGTCCACCGCGGGCACCTCGGTCAACGTGACCAGTTCCACCACCCTGACAGTCAACTCACCGTCGGGGACAGGGACGGTCGACGTCACAGTGACCACTTCCGGCGGCACCTCGGCGACCGGCGCCAGTGACAAGTTCACCTACAACGCCCCGCCGACGGTCACCAACGTCAACCCGACCAGCGGCCCCCAGGCCGGAGGCACCCCGGTCACGGTCACCGGCACCGGGTTCGTCTCGGGATCGACCGCGGTCGACTTCGGGTCCACCGCGGGCACCTCGGTCAGCGTGACGAACTCGACCACCCTCACCGTCAACTCACCGTCGGGGACCGGGACGGTCGACGTCACGGTGACCACTTCCGGCGGCACCTCGGCGACCGGCGCCAGTGACAAGTTCACCTACACCGGTCCGCCGACGGTCACCAACGTCAACCCGACCAGCGGCCCCCAGGCCGGGGGCACCCCGGTCACGGTCACAGGAACGGGCTTCGTCTCGGGCATGGGCGCGACCACGGTCGACTTCGGGTCCACCGCGGGCACCTCGGTCAACGTGACCAGCTCCACCACCCTGACAGTCAACTCACCGTCGGGGACAGGGACGGTCGACGTCACGGTGACCACTGCCGGCGGCACCTCGGCGACCGGCGCCAGTGACAAGTTCACCTACAACGCCCCGCCGACGGTCACCAACGTCAACCCGACCAGCGGCCCCCAGGCCGGAGGCACCCCGGTCACGGTCACAGGAACGGGCTTCGTCTCGGGCATGGGCGCGACCACGGTCGACTTCGGGTCCACCGCGGGCACCTCGGTCAACGTGACCAGCTCCACCACCCTGACGGTCAACTCACCGTCGGGGACCGGGACGGTCGACGTCACAGTGACCACTTCCGGCGGCACCTCGGCGACCGGCGCCAGTGACAAGTTCACCTACAACGCCCCGCCGACGGTCACCAAGGTCAACCCGACCAGCGGCCCCCAGGCCGGAGGCACCCCGGTCACGGTCACCGGCACCGGGCTTCGTCTCGGGATCGACCACGGTCGACTTCGGCTCCACCGCGGGCACCTCGGTCAGCGTGACGAACTCGACCACCCTCACCGTCAACTCACCGTCGGGGACCGGGACGGTCGACGTCACGGTGACCACTTCCGGCGGCACCTCGGCGACCAGCGCCAGTGACAAGTTCACCTACACCGGTCCGCCGACGGTCACCAACGTCAACCCGACCAGCGGCCCCCAGGCCGGGGGCAACCCCGGTCACGGTCACCGGAACGGGCTTCGTCTCGGGCGTGCGCGACCACGGTCGACTTCGGCTCCACCGCGGGCACCTCGGTCAACGTGACCAGCTCCACCACCCTGACAGTCAACTCACCGTCGGGGACCGGGACGGTCGACGTCACGGTGACCACTTCCGGCGGCACCTCGGCGACCGGCGCGAGTGACAAGTTCACCTACAACGCCCCGCCGACGGTCACCAAGGTCAACCCGACCAACGGCCCCCAGGCCGGAGGCACCCCGGTCACGGTCACCGGCACCGGGTTCGTCTCGGGCGCCACCGCCGGTCGACTTCGGCGTCCACCGCGGGCACCTCGGTCAACGTGACCAGCTCCGACCACCCTGACGGTCAACTCACCGTCGGGGACCGGCGACGGTCGACGTCACAGTGACCACTTCCGGCGGCACCTCGGCGACCGGCGCCAGTGACAAGTTCACCTACAACGCCCCGCCGACGGTCACCAACGTCAACCCGACCAGCGGCCCCCAGGCCGGAGGCACCCCGGTCACGGTCACCGGACCGGGCTTCGTCTCGGGCCGGCGCGACCACGGTCGACTTCGGGCTCCACCGCGGGCACCTCGGTCAACGTGACCAGCTCCACCACCCTCACGGTCAACTCACCGTCGGGGACCGGCACGGTCGACGTCACCGTACTCGACCACCAGCGGCATCGGCGTCCAGTCCGCTGACCAACGCCTTCACCTACAACGGTCCGCCGACGGTCACCAATGTCAACCCGACCAGCGGCCCCCAGGCCGGGGGCACCCCGGTCACGGTCACCGGCACCGGGCTTCGTCTCGGGCGCCGACCACGGTCGACTTCGGCGTCCACCGCGGGCACCTCGGTCAACGTGACCAGCTCCACCACCCTCACGGTCAACTCACCGTCGGGGACCGGGACGGTCGACGTCACGGTGACCACTGCCGGCGGCACCTCGGCGACCGGCGCCAGTGACAAGTTACACCTACAACGCCCCGCCGACGGTCACCAAGGTCAACCCGACCAGCGGCCCCCAGGCCGGGGGCACCCCGGTCACGGTCACCGGCAACGGGTTCGTCTCGGGCCTCGACCACGGTCGACTTCGGCTCCACCGCGGGCACCTCGGTCAACGTGACCAGCTCGACCACCCTCACGGTCAACTCACCGTCGGGGACCGGGACGGTCGACGTCACAGTGACCACTTCCGGCGGCACCTCGGCGACCGGCGCCAGTGACAAGTTCACCTACAACGCCCCGCCGACGGTCACCAAGGTCAACCCGACCAGCGGGCCCCCAGGCCGGAGGCACCCCGGTCACGGTCACCGGCACCGGGTTCGTCTCGGGATCGACCGCGGTCGACTTCGGCGTCCACCGCGGGCACCTCGGTCAGCGTGACGACACTCGACCACCCTCACGGTCAACTCACCGTCGGGGACCGGGACGGTCGACGTCACAGTGACCACTGCCAACGGCACCTCGGCGACCGGCGCGAGTGACAAGTACACCTACAACGCCCCGCCGACGGTCACCAAGGTCAACCCGAACAACGGGCCACCGGCCGGGGCCAACACGCGTCACGGTGACCGGCTCCGGGTTCGTCTCGGGATCGACATCGGTCCTCTTCGGCTCCAACGCGGGCACCTCGGTCAGCGTGACGAACTCCGGCTCGCTCACGCGTCGTCGTCCCGGCGGGGACCGGCACGGTCTCGGTCACCGTCTCGACCACGGCCGGTGGCGTCCTCGACCCCCTTGGCTAACGCCTACACCTACAACGGTCTGCCGACGGTGAGCACGGTAAGCCCCTCCGGTGGGCCAACGGCTGGTGGGACATCGGTCACGATCAGCGGAACCAACTTCACCGGTGCCACGGCCGTCGACTTCGGGAGCTCGAACCCGGGCACCTCAATCGACGTGCTCAGCTGCCACCCGCCTCACCGTCACTTCGCCTGTCGGGCTCAGGCACGGTGAACGTGAGCGTGATAACCCCCAACGGCACCGGCACAAAGGACTCGGCGTTCACGTACGCGCTTGCCCCGACGATCACCTCGGTGAGCCCGTCGGAGGGATCGACTTCGGGCGGCACCGTCGTCACCATCGACGGCACCAACTTGGCGTCGCCCAGTGTGGTCGCCTTCGGTGGCAACGCTGGCACCGTGACCGCGAGTAGCGCATCGTCGATCACCGTGACGACCCCGGCCAGCAGCTCCGCTGGCTTGGCAGACGTTCTCGTGACGACCTTCGGTGGATCGGTTACGGACACCGGTGCCTTCACCTACACGCTCGGTCGTCACCAAGCCCTCGACCACCCAGGGATATTGGGAGGTCGCCTCCGATGGCGGCGTCTTCAGCTTCGGTGGCGCCGCTTTCTACGGCTCCGCTGGTTCGCTGAATCTGAACGCGCCCATCGTCGGGATGGCCTCGACGCCTGACGGCGGTGGCTACTGGCTCGTCGGTAAGGACGGTGGCGTCTTCGCCTACGGGGACGCCCACTCCTACGGATCCCGTGGCGGCGAGCCCCTCAACGCGCCCATCGTCGGGATGGCCTCGACTCCTGACGGCGGTGGGTACTGGCTCGTCGCCAACGACGGCGGCGTCTTCGCCTATGGCGACGCCCACTTCTACGGATCCCGTGGCGGCGAGCCCCTCAACGCGCCCATCGTCGGGATGGCCTCGACTCCTGACGGCGGTGGGTACTGGCTCGTCGCCAACGACGGCGGCGTCTTCGCCTATGGCGACGCCCACTTCTACGGATCCCGTGGCGGCCAGCCCCTCAACGCGCCCATCGTCGGAATGGCCTCGAATCCAGGCGGTGGCTACTGGCTCGTCGGCAAGGACGGCGGCGTCTTCACCTATGGCCGCGCCCAGTTCTACGGCTCCGCCGGCTCGACGCCGCCGAACGGGTCCGTCACCGGCATGGCCTCGAGCCCCGACGGTGGCGGGTACTGGTTGGTCGCAAGCAACGGAGCATTCATGCATTACGGCGACGCCATCTCCTCGGGCTCCGAAGGCAGCCAATCCCTGAACGAACCAATCGTGGGAATCGTGGGGATCGCCTTGAACGGCTAGAAAGGCGTTCGCTGTTTGCTATTGGGAGAGCGCGGTTCTCTCCAGCAGGTCGAAGACGATCTTGGACTGACGCAGCGTAGAAGGGCGCGCCGTCAGCGGTCAGGATCCGGCTATCGAACGACCCAGAATTCGGGCCAAGAAGAATCGGGTGCTCGAGGCCTACGAGAACACCGGATGGCAAGGCAGAACCGAAGACCTTGCGCGTGGCCACCAAAGGCCGCGTCGTGCGCTTCGGACCGCTCGAGCCCACGGCGACGAGGCGTTCGTGGACGATGCCGGTGCGCGCCTTGGCCGTCGGACGCTCGATATGACGGGACCCGGTGTGGTGGTGACGCCGATCGGCTGAGCGGCAGGCCCGCAGTGATCTGGTGAGGTCATGGGCCTCGAGTACCTCCATCTGTTTCTCCTCGGACAATATTGGGGTGTTCCTGCCTGGGTCGATGGGTGCTGTGCTCCATCGATGCCAGGGAGGGACCAAACGGTGACGGATGGGAGCCTGAATAGATACAAGGTTTGTTCCGGAGTAGCATTGGAACGCGACTTCACTGGAGGAGATTCAGGGTGATCAACACGTATCCCCGTAAAGGCGCGTCAACTTTCTCGCCACGGCGTTACCGAGCGGTAGCAACCTCAGTCTTGGTGCTCCTGATCGGTGCCCTTGGTGCACTCCTGGCAGGTCCAGGCGTGAGTGGCGCATCGGTCATCGCTCAGTCCGGGCCTGTGCTGTTCGAGTCACCGCCGCCAGTCGTTTCCACCACAACAGGTGAAAGCAACACCGAAATCCATTTCTTCACGGAACGAACCGACTCCGTTCTCCCGACGACCACACCGATAGATATCACGCCAGGCTCGAGCTACCCGGTGAACTACTACGGAAATACAAATCTCACCCCAAGTACTCTTGCCGCGGGTACCGCAGTTGACAGTTACTTCATGTACTCCGAATCCTGTGGGGCAGCCCAGCAACACCTATACGTACACTGCATCGCTCACTTTTAGCGCGCCTATCCTTGGCGTAATCGTCACGCCGAACACTTTGACGGAAACGAACGCCAGCCTTGGTGCTCCTGGAACCACCTACGAGGTATCAGGAGTGGGCGATGGCCTAGAGAACTACTGACCGGCTTGAACTGGTTCGACCTTCCACAATTTATCTCGACCTCACCACCAGTACCGATATCGACTCCCTCCGGATCATTACGGCGGCGACACCAGGGACAAGTCCTGGCGGACCAAGCACAAGTCCTGGCGAGACGAGTGGCGGTGGCTTCACGGGTTACACCGAAACCGCTTCTGACGGCGGCATCTTCAACTTCGGCACGCAGTTCTATGGGTCGATGGGTGGGCAGCCGCTCAACCGACCGATGGTCGGGGGGGTGCAGGTCAGCGGGCAGCCAGGGTACTGGACCGTGGCGTCCGACGGGGGCGTGTTCTCATTCGGAGATGCCCAGTTCTATGGGTCCACGGGAGGTCAACCGCTCAATGCACCTGTGGTCGGCATGGCATCGACCCCGGATGGCCTCGGCTATTGGTTGGTGGCGTCCGACGGCGGCATTTTCAACTACGGCGATGCCGCCTTCTACGGCTCAACAGGAGGCAAACACCTCAACAAACCCATCGTCAGCATGGCAGCGACCCCGGATGGCCTCGGCTATTGGTTGGTGGCGTCCGACGGCGGCATCTTTTCCTACGGCGATGCGGCCTTCTACGGCTCGACTGGTTCCTTGAAGCTCAACAAACCCATCGTCGGAATGACGACAACCCCGGATGGCAAAGGATATTGGCTCCTTGCTTCAGACGGTGGCATTTTTTCCTACGGCGATGCACACTTTCACGGTTCAATGGGCGGTCAAAAGCTCAACCAACCGATGGTAGCCATCAAGAGCACCGAAGACGGCGGTGGTTACTGGACTGTCGCGTCTGACGGCGGAGTGTTCTCATTCGGTGATGCGACGTTCCTCGGGTCGATGGGCGGCACCGTGCTCAACAAACCGATAGTTGGCGCGTTCTAGCTTCTCGTACTGATGGAGCACGCGCCGGCTTCGACCGCGTGTCCCTCGCTGCGACACCTTCTGCCAAATGCTCTATTTCCAGAGGAGCCCCTCGTGACTGACGTCGTCGACCACCGCCTCGGCGACGAGGAACTCTGCTCTGGTCTATGTCCGACGGATGGAGCTCTCGACGAGTCGGTGCAAGGCGGTCACCAAGAAAAGGCCTTCGCCTACGCGATCAGTTCGACTGCGTCAGCGCCTCAACCGACCCCAGTGGCGTATTGTCTCGCTGCGACGTCATGCCGATCCCACGGGTCGGCGAAGCTGCGCCGGAGACGACATGTCGAGTACTGAAGGATTTCATACCGCGCCGCCCAAGCTTTTGCGGCCCGTCAAGATGGTGGTCTGGGACCTGGACGACACCTTCTGGACCGGGACACTCAGTGAGGGCGTGGTCGCTCTTCACGAGTCGCGAGTCGCGATCATCCGCTCACTCAACCGTCGCGGCATCATTAACTCGATTTGCTCAAAGAACGACGCCGAGGCAGTCCGCCGGACGCTGGAAAACCACGGGGTATGGGAGGAGTTTGTCTTTCCGAGCATCGATTGGTCCGCCAAGGGCCAACGTGTTGCTTGGATCGTCGAGAATGCACAGCTGCGCGCGGAGAATGTGCTCTTCATCGACGACCTGGAACTCAACAGACAGGAAGTGCGCCACGTCCTACCCACCATTCAAACGGCTGGACCGGAGGTCATAGACGCACTTCTTACTGATCCAAATCTCTCTGGCAAGGACGACCGAAATCTGACCAGGCTGCATCAGTACAAGGTCATGGAGCAAAAGCTCCTGGATCGGGAATCCACGGTCACGTCCAACGAAGAGTTCCTCCGGTCCTGCAAGATCGCGGTTGCCACTTGGACCGACGTCCTACAGCAGAGCGATCGCCTTCTTGAACTGGTGCTGCGAACCAACCAATTGAACTTCACCAAGCGCAGGCCCGACAGAGACGCATTCCAGTCCCAGTTGGAGGATCCAGCGTTCAGGTCAGGTTACGTGTCCGTAACTGATCGCTACGGTGACTACGGGATCTGCGGCTTTTATTCGATTTCAAGAGCCGACAACCGGCTGCAGGATTTTTGCTTCTCGTGTCGAACGATGGGCATGGGAATCGAACAGTGGCTGTACGCCTACCTCGGCCGCCCAGATTTGGAAATAATCGGAGAGGTTGCGTCGTCACTCGACGGAGATGTGGATTGGATCACGCACGAGGTTGGCGCGACGCCATCCCAACACTTCCCCTCAGACCGGGCTACCGGCTGTGCCTCACCTGTTCACACGCAGCGTGTCTTGATGATGGGTGGCTGTGATCTGCGGACGACAGCGGAATTTCTGAAGGGAAAAATCGAGACCGATTTCTCCCGGGTAGCTGCAAACGGCGCCCTCGTTCACCCCGAGCACACGGTGATACTTCGGCAGGCGGAGCACGGCCTCTCCCGCGAGCAGTCAGCCGTTGTCGAGCGTTACCCGCTGCTCGACGACCTTGCCTTCTCATCGCCCGCGGTGTGGAACTCGGAGTATGACATTTTCGTCTACAGCGCGCTGATGGACTATACGCAAGGCCGTTACGAGCACCGAGCTACCGGTCTGATTCTTCCCTGGAATGACATGGCGCGGGATGCCACAGATCCGACCAATTGGGACACCTTCGAAAGGATATCTGGACACGTTGGGGTTGATCGCCCGTTCCTCGAATGGTTCTCTCAAGAATTCCGAGCGCTGGGTTGGCTGTCTCCCTGCGACTTCCAGGACGACATGGCCTGGTTGGCCGATGCGCTTCCACCCTCGGCGCGACTCATCGTGATCAACGGAGCGGAGGTTCCGGTGCAGCGCCCGAATGAGCCCGATCGCCACCTTCGGCACATGGAGATGAACACTGCGCTCGATGAGGTTGCGTCACGCGTGGCCAACCTCACAGTGTGTGATGTGCGGCCCATTGTGACGAGCCCGGAAGATGTCGGGAACAATCTCCGCCACTACCAGCGTCGGTGTTACATTCAGATGGCAGAGGAGATCCGCCGTATTTCGGGAAGCACAGTCGAAGTGAAGCGGAAGCCACTCGATCCCATTTTCACTTGGCTGCACAAGAATGTTGGCCCCTATCATGCCAGGATACGACGACTCAGAAGTCGGTAGCGTGACATGGCGATGCGGGTGGAGCACGGGGCAGACTCTTTTCTGATGGTTGTCTGGGTGGTATGGCACGGGTTGATTTTGCGGATGCCAGCGCGCTCCAAGTCGGGCACGAAGAAGCCGTATGCACAGACGCCCACGACGTCGAAGCCGGCCGCAGCGAACGCCGAGAGATGGGGCCGGAGCAGCAGCGCCAGGGTCATGTCCGTCGTGGTGACGTGGACGAGTAAGGGCTTCCGCAAGTGGTGGCGCCCGCCAAACGGCGACGATGACCAGGCGCCGCAGGTCGTTCTCCATGCGTATCCCTCCGCCACCTTGCGTTCGAAAAATGCCAGCCCTTCATCCACCTGCGCCGGCGAGCGAGCCAGACGATACGGGTGGGTCCCCCCGTAAAAGGTTGGCCCGGGTGCCGGCGAGGGCGACAGAGGCGAAGCGCTCCCGCATGGCTCGGTCGGCCGCTGGCGTGGGCGGCAACGCCTTATGCACGCCTCCGGGGGCCAAACAGGAATGGATGGACCGGGTAAGATTTTTAAACCACGCTGCAGATGTCGGCGTTTTAGTGGCTACTGGAGCTAGGCGATGGGACGATTCCAAGCTTTATATGAAGAACCCCACCCGATTCGGCACGGATTGCGAAAGCTCGCTAGGCGCTTTGACGTAGGTACGTTTGAGCAACAGGTTCGATATGGCGTGTTGAGCCGACCGGCGTACGGTTACTGTTTATGGCAGGCAGCGGATCTTGCTCGACGACTGCAGTATCCGTCCATTAGCGTAATTGAGTTCGGAGTCGCTGGCGGCAATGGATTGCTTGTCCTCGAGGATTATGCAGCCTCGGTCAGTGCCGCAACCGGAGTCAACATCGACGTGTACGGCTTTGATACAGGCGAGGGCTTGCCGACACCGACGGATTATCGGGATATGCCCTACCGTTGGAAGGGCGGTGATTTCAAGATGGAAACGTCTGCTCTCGAAGCAAGGTTGAGCCGGGCCCGCCTAGTGATTGGCGATGTGAAAGATACAGTTCCACGATTCTTCGAAGAGACGAATCGGTCGCCGATTGGTGCTCTGTATTTTGACCTAGATCTTTACTCTGCGACTCGAAATGCATTGACGATTCTTGAATTAGGTGAGGAACACCACCTGCCCCGTCTGCCTTGTTATTTTGATGACATTTTGGGATCGGGTCTCGCATTATTCAATGACTATACCGGCGAGCGCTTAGCGATACATGAGTTTAATTCGGTGCACGAATGGCAAAAGTTGTCGCCCGCTTATCACTTGATAAGTCGGGCCCAGCTGTTCCCGTGGTACCACAAGGTGTTTCATTATCATGACTTTGTTCATAGCCGATACTCCGAGTTTGTTAGCACGGATCAGACGAGTCAGTTGCCGCTCAATTTTGCACTTCGACGAAGCCCAATACCCTGACGACCATGTATTCCGGCGCATCTGGGATATGCGATGCCCATGGACACGGTGGCTCGGACCGACCGGGACCCCACGACTGATCCGAGCATTGTGCGAGGCCGATTTCCCAATATGGGGCAAGGAAGACAACACAAATGAAACCGAGGCTGGCACATGCCCGAGCAGGTCATCCGCTAGCCCCAGCCATTCACGAGAGTTCATGGATCAGGGCTGACGGCATTTGGCGACTCGGTTGAACACCGACGCCGGTGATTTCGGTCGGCGGTGACCCGAGACCCCGGCATTTGGTCCCCTGTGGCGGTCAAAAGATGACCAGCGAGCGCATTCGAGGGCGCGCGTCATCAGCCTGGTGCCGAGTGGAAGGGTCGTCAACGGCGTTCAGACGATGAGTGCCAGGAGCCGGTAGCACACCGAGGAGGGCGTCGGTGCCGGGCCAGCCGTCGATGATGCGCACGATGCGCGGTCTCGAGCGGTGAATGTGAGGGATGACCGGGTGGATAGAAGATCCCACAGCGCAAAGCCTTCGGCCGGGTGTTCACCCAGGGCCCGTCGAAGCAGAGCAGCTGGAACCAGCGCACCAGATCGGCCGCCTTCATGACGGCCGTCATCCAGTTGGCGTTGGCGCAGAAATTGGTGAAGGGAAACCACAAGAGCCCGAGTCCTTGAGGCGCCGCAATGTGCTTTTCGACATACGCGTGGGCCCGATGTGCGACGACAGTGGACCGCCCAGGCCCCAATCGGTCGGCAAAAGACCCAAGAGCGTGCAGCCAGACGTGGGCCACCACCCCCGCTCCGCCGGGTTCCACAATGACGTGACGCGCACTGGCACCGTTCACTTTGGAAGTGCCCTTCTGGAACAGGAACCTGCTCATTCGAGACCTTCAGTTTCCCCTACTCGGAGGGCATATCCGCGGACGCGGCCCGCTCAGCTCATGGGGCTCTGTGAATAGCCGCGGCTAGTAGCCGTTCCCGGCGATGATGGGCCCGTTCAGGTGGGTACCGGCCATGGACCCGTCGTTCGGAGCGTCGCCGAAGGTGTAGACGGCGCCGGCCGCCGAAGAGACCCAGTAGCCCCCGCCGTCGGACGTGGCGAAGATGGCGTTGGCCGGGTCGAACCCGTTGAAGTCGCCGCTCGGGGGCGAGCCCAAGTTGGCCGCACTCCCGTAGGCGAAGACCTCGCCGTCGCTGAGCAGGACCCAGTAGCCCTTGCCGTCGGGGGTGGCCACCGCCGAGGTCACCGTCCCGTGGCCCGGCGACCCGTAGGTGGCGGCGTCACCGAACCCGTAGACGTTGCCCGTGTTGGTGACGATCCAGTAGCCGTTGCCGCTGGCGTCGGGCATGACGTCGACCGCGGAGCCCGAACAGCCGCCGATGCCCGGGCACGATCCGGCGAAGAAGGCATCACCGAAAGCGAAGACCCCACCGTCGGAGGCGACCATGAAGTAGCCGCCGCCGTCATGGGAGGGCACGATGCCAACGATCGGCGCATTGAGGCTGTTGGGCAGCCCCGAGCCGGCCGGGTGCAGCCCGAGGCCGGGGATGGAGCCGACGAAACCGGCGTCGCCGTAGGCGAAGACGCCGCCGTCGGAAGCCACCATCCAGTACCCGTTCCGGTCAGCGGTGGGCGAGATGCCCACGACGGGGCGCTGCAGCTCGAGGTTGCCCGTCGAGCCGTAGAACTGCGAGGAGCCGAAGGTGAAGATGCCCCCGTCGGAGCCGACCAGCCAGTAGCCATGTGGCGTCGGGGTCGGGGTGGGTGGAGTCGGGGCCGAGGTCACGGTGAGGTCGCCGTTGGCGGCGGACGGGCTGTACGCAGAGTCGCCCGAGTAGCTCCCCACGACCGTGACGGTGCCGATCGGGGCGTTCGAGGCCGTGCAGCTCCCCGACCCCGAGGCCAGTGAGGCAGCGCACAGGGCGGTGCCGCCCGCGCTGAATGTCACCGTGCCCGTCGGCGTCCCGGTCCCCGAGGCGGGCGCCACAGTGGCTCTGTACGTCACTGTGGCGCCCTGGGTCACCGAGGTCGGGCTGAGAGAGATGGTGGTGGTGGAAGGTGAAGTGATCGTGACCGGTGTGCTGGCGCTCGACGGGGCGTTGTTGGCGTCACCCGAGTAGGTGGCGAAGACCGCCCCCGCCCTGGGCGGGGTGTTACTCGCGGAGCAGCTCGCGACACCACCCGAGACGTTCGCTGTGCACAGCGTGAGGAGCCCCGTGCTGAAGGTGACGGTGCCTGTCGGCGTTCCACTCCCAGCCGAGATGGTGGCCGAATACCTGATCTGCGAACCGTCGTTCGCAGAGGATGGGTTCGCTGACGCGCTCAAGTTGGTCGCTGCGGTCGTGGCATCGAGAGAGAAGACCGTGACCGCGCCGCCGGTGAGCCCCCCGTCAGGGTCACCGACCGCGGCGATGGTCCCGTTGGCGGAGAGCGCCACTGCTGTCCCGAAGTTGCCGGCGTTCGGCGTCACCGTGAGGGGGGTGCCCGTCGACCAGGAACCGCTGAAGTTGTAGACGGTGGCCGTGCCGTAGGTCTGCGCCGTCGGGTCGCCCACGAGGGCCGTCGCCCCGCTGGCCGACAAGGCCACCGACGCCCCGAACTGCACCGGGGTTCCTACGGGGACGAGCGAGGCGTTCTGTACCCAGGATCCGGCGTTGCCGGTGTAGACGGTCGCCGCACCCGTGCCGAGCGACCCTCCGGTCGGGTCGCCGACGAGGGCGACGTTGCCCGTCTGCGACAGGGCAAGTGCCGTGCCGAACGCCGAGGCATGGGCCGGCGTCGGAAGCGGGTTCCCCTCGGAGAAGATCCCGTTACTGAGGGTGTAGGGGATCACCGACCCCGGGCCGGGGGGTCCAGGGTCGGCCACCAGGGCCACGTTGCCGTTGGCCGAAAGGGCCACCGTGTTCCCGAAGGCGTAGGTGGTCGCCGGGGTCGGAAGTGCGGTCCCCGCCGACCAGGTGCCACCGCTCAGGGTGAACTCGGTGACTGCCCCGGTGCCGTTCACGCCACCTCCGGGATCTCCGACCAGGATCTCGTTCCCGCTCGCCGAGATGGCGACGGAGTTGCCGAACTCGTATGCAGGCGCGTCTACGGTGGACGGCACCGTCAGTGCGGTCCCTGCTGACCACGCCGAGCCGTTGTAGGTGTAGACGGTGGCCGTGCCTCCGGTACCAGTCGTGGAATCGTAGCTGTCCGGATCACCGACGACCGCCGTCGTGCCGTTCCCCGAGATGGCTACCGAGGTGCCGAAGGAACTGGTGTCGGCGGGCGGCGCCAGTGCACCTTGGGCGTTCACTGTCGTGCCGTTGTAGGTATAGACGGAGGCCGCACCGTGGCCGTTGCCGCCACCGGACTCATCGCCTTCGAGCACCGAGGTGCCGGCCGTAGACATCGAGACCGAGGTCCCCAACGAGCTGGCATTGTCCGGGGGGTTGGCCGCGGTGCCAAGGTTCCACCAGCGCCCGTTCGAGGTGTAGGAGGTCACGGTACCGTCCAGGAACGGGTTGGCGCTGCTGCCATTCTGGTCACCCACGAAGGCGCTCGACGCGTCACCGGACACGGCGACCGCGGTGCCGAAGCTCTCTGCGAAGGGAGGGGGCGTGAGCGGAGTGGCCGCGGTAGGGTTGGACCACGTGCCCGAAGGAGCGCTGTAACTGCTGGCCGCGCCGGTGTCCTGGCCACCCGTCGGATCACCCACGAGAGCCTCGGTGCCGGCTGCGGTGATGGCCACTGCGGTGCCGAAGGCCTGCGAACCGCTGGGAGCGGTCAGGGTCGACGTCTTGGCCCACGAGGTGATCGCCGAGCCGGTCTCCGATGCGGTGTAGATGCCCGCGCTCCCGCACCGGCCGGGTACGTCGGGTCACCGACGACAGCGGTCGTCCCGGCGCTCGACACGGCCAACGAGGTGCCGAAACCACCGGTCGCCTGCGGGTCTTTGATCTGCGCCGTGGTCCCATAGGTGGCTCCTGAGAAGGAGGTGACCCATCCGGGTCCCTCTCCGTCTCCGTCTGCACCGGCCAGCGGGTCACCCACCAGTGCGATCGAACCGGAATTCGACAACGCCACCGAGGTCCCGAATTCATACGAGTTCAAGACCGGCGCCACCAGGTAGGTGGGGGGGTTGTTCCACGAGGTCGTATAGGTGTACACGGTCGCCGCGCCGGTACCGTTTTCCCCACCGTAGGGGTCGCCTACCAGGGCGATCGTTCCGGACCCCGAGAGAGCCACCGAGGTACCGAAGGAGCCGGCCTCCGCCGGTGCTGTCAGCGCCACGCCCGAGGACCACACCCCGCTGGTCAAGGTGTAGACGGTGGCCGCCCCGGTCCCCCCGTCACCGTTCGGATCGCCGACCAGGGCGACCGTCCCGTTCGACGAGAGAGCCACCGACGTGCCGAAGTAGACGGAGCCCACAGGCGGCGTCAGCGCCACGCCCGAGGACCACAATCCGCCACTCGAGGTGTACACGGTCGCCGTGCCGGTACCGGTCCCACCGTAAGGGTCGCCAACCAGGACCGTCGTTCCGTTCGACGACGCCGCGATCGCCGAACCGAAGGCTTGGGCGCCCGCTGGCGGCGTGAGGAACGACTGCTGGATCCACGGATCGATCCGCACGGGATACACGGCGTCTCGGTCCTTGAACATGATGCTCACATTGGTGCCCGAGACGCCGAGGCGTGCCGACAGGACCCTGCCGGTGGCGTCGGTCACCTTGAGCGACGAGTAGGCGATCGAGGGCACCTTTGACCCTTCGAAGGTGAGGCTGGTGAGACTGTCGAGCTCCGGATGCAGGGCACCGGACGTATTCATGGCGATGACGACCTTGTCGGCCGTTCCAGAGGGGCGCCGAGTGACCGTGAATCCCTGGTCGAGGGCGTCGCCGCGGTGCGAGTACCACACCGAAAGCGCCCCATGGTCATACGTCGCTGCAACCCCAGGTGCAGTCTTGGCGGAGCTCTCGAGCGGGCTGACCGTGCCTCTGCCGAAGCCCGCCGGAACGACCTGTAGCGCCTCCGTGGACCCTGCGCTGACCACGAGGGCACCGGAAGAGCCCACATGGTACGAGAAGGCGCCTGGTCCGTGGACGACGGGTGCACCCTGTAGGGCCTGGCTACCGAGCGCCGAGATGGGGGCTCGCAGCAAGGAGAGGAACCCGATGGCCAACGCCGCAGCCAGTGCCAGTTGCCCGAGGCCCCTCCAACGGCGGGCGGAGGCGTGAGGTCGCCCCGAGGGCAGCGCCCCGCCCACCAGTGCATACGTCGTGCCCACCAACCGCCCCCTTTGTTTCGCCAAAAACCAGCCGTTGATTGCCCGGCACACCAGTTCCTCGGGCTCGCCGACGATATCATTCGCAGAATCGGGGCATCCGAGCCTGAGACGCTGCAGCCTAGCTGTGGGGAGACCTCCCGTTCCAAGGCGGGCCATCTGGGAAAAGCTCGTGCCGACCCGGGCCCCCAGCCCGAGGTGGACTCGCCCGGACCGACAAATCTCAGCTCGTGTGCCTACGGACCTTGTTGACGCGGAGAATCCGGAGATGAACGGAGCCCCCAGGGCAATGTGGAGCTGTCTACACACCCACAAGCCAAGGAGGCTCGCTGCGCACCGTAACGCTCCGCTGACCCCAAATGGTCGACTCCGGCTCTGTCGGATCGAAGACGGCTGGACGTGGCCGCGGCCGCCGGTTCTTTCGGATCTCGCGCCAGACCACCCAAGACTGGTGGTGGCGCAAGGTGGAGCGCCGGGTCGTGGCGTTGCGCCGGCGCCACAAGCTGAGCGCCCCCCTGCCGATCGGGCCAAGGTGCCGGCCTTCTTTCGGATCCACCGGCGACCGGATAAGAGATGAGTCCTTTATTGAAGTCGTGGGCAGGTGTTTGCCAGACTCAGGGCCCGCCTCCAGGGGTATGGGCCTCTACGTGCCCGTTAGGCTGGGACGTGTAAGAGCCAAGTAAGGGCGAGTGATGGCGCGACTGAATGGTGCCGAGAGCGAGCGGCAGATGACTGACTCCGACGTTCGCATGCCGAATCTGTTCATTCTCGGCGCTCCAAAATGTGCGACCTCGTCACTTTTCCTCTACCTGCGACAGCATCCCGACATCTTTATGTGGCGCAAGGAGACGCATTATTTCGGACGAGATCTCGTTTTCAAGAACAAGGAGAGGATGTCGCTCGATCGTTACCTGAGCCTTTATGACCACGCTGGTTCAGCGCGTTACCGTGGCGACTGCGCCATCTGGTACCTGTTCTCGAGACGTGCCGCCGAAGAGATTGCCGCTGCTTCACCTGACGCCCGTTGCATCGTGCTGCTGCGCGATCCTGTCGAGATGCTGTACTCATTGCACTCGGAATACGTTTACCAGGGCGGAGAGGATCTTGGCGATTTTTCCGAGGCTCTCCGCGCTGAAGAGGACCGCCGGAACGGCAAGCGAATCCCCTCGGGTCATCCGACCCCTTGGGCACTGCAATACCGGCAGGTTGCTCGCTTCAGCGAGCAGCTAGCCCGGTATCGGAAACTCTTCGATGAGACGCGGCTTCATGTGATCTTCTACGACGACCTCAAAGCCGACACCGCCGGGGTCTATCGAGATGTACTACGTTTCTTGGAAATCGACGATACGTTCCGCCCCGAGTTCCTGGTCAAGAACCCGAATAGCGTCGTGCGCAGCGGGGCTCTCCGCCAGTTCGTACGCCACCCGCCCAAACCCCTCCGAGCTGTGGGCCGCCTCGCCGTACGCAACCAGACCACCCGCTTTGCCTTGGGACGCCGCTTGCTTGAGATGAACACCGTCTATGTTCCGCGACCCCCTCTAGATCCTGCAATCCGGCGCCAGCTCACGGCCGAACTCGCCCCTGATATCGCCGAACTGGGAAAGCAGGTCGGCCGAGATCTCAGTACGTGGAGCGCTCCGTAGACGTCTCTCACGACCATCGATTCTGATGCCAAGGACAAATGGCTTCGGCCGCGTCCGGGGCCGTCTCGCGTGGTTCGCGGCGCGATTCATGGGGCTGGTTCGGTCGGATCAACCGAATCGAACCTGTTTCTCTCACCCAGCCGACGCAGTTCCGGAGAGCGCGCACCATGTCCCCTTGGCAGGGTCGCTGCAATGCGACAGAAAGCATCGATGGTCTCTGGTGCCGACGTGAGCCCCAATCGCTCAGCGGCGCGCCGGTCGGGACGGGGCGGTGGTCTGTCGGCGAAGCCCTCAAGTGTCCTGGCGAGGTCTTGGGGATCGCCGGCGCGAAAGAGCCGGACCCAGGGCTCAGCCGTCAATCGCTGCGAGAGGTCCTGATCATGGTCGGACACCATGAGGGACACGCCGTACCTGGCCGCGTCGAACACCGTTCCAACCTCCTCGGGCCACCCTGGTATGCGAGTCACGAGAGCGCCATCACTGGCGGCGTAGATTCGGCGAAGTTCGCTTTCAGTGACCGCGCCGGCGAGATCCACCACTCTTCCGCCGCCTGACGCTATGGCCGGTTCCAGCTCCGAAGGCCTCACCGGAATGCCGCAGACGATCA
Organism: uncultured Acidimicrobiaceae bacterium; assembly: GCA_963731065.1. Lineage (GTDB taxonomy): Bacteria > Actinomycetota > Acidimicrobiia > Acidimicrobiales > RAAP-2 > Bog-473. Next base: position 109,168 of record CAVSUH010000001.1, read on the forward strand.
GCGTTACTGGTCGTCTCAGGAGTTCGAGAGCCCGCTTTACCGTCCCTATGTCCCTGTAGAACCACCATCCACCAATCATCGCCACCACGAACTCGGTGTCGGCTATGCCGAGCTCGTGCCGGGCCAGACGCTGCTCGTCTTCGCCCATGTACATGCTCGGATCCGCTACGGTGAACGACCGTACGATGACGAGGCGATCCGGATGGCGTTGCTTCGTGGTCGACTCGATCGCCGCATTTGTGGCTATCACGGCAACGGTGCGCCCGCTCCGAACAAAAACCCTCTCCATTGCACGCAGGCACGCTCCTTCCGAAGCCCCTTCGTAGTGAACGAATCGCAGGTGCGGAGTCCTCGAAAGACCAGCCGCAGTTGCGGCCAGGCCCTGGCTCGCAGTCAGGATGACAATGGCCTCGACATCTTCACCAGCTACTCGGGTCGCCGTACGCAAGGCCGCAACCTCGGCCAAGCACCGCGACGCATAACGAACGCGAGCGGGAAGATCTGACCTCGGGGCTATCCGATAGGTCAGGCTATGTATCGGCCTGAGGAACCTGGACGCCCACAGCGATGTGCGGGCCAACAGCCCAATTGGCCGATCGACCATGAGGGCCCCGGTCGCCGAAAGGGAGTTGCGAACCTGCGGGTGCAGTCCGTGCACCGTCACCGCGATGGGGTGATATCCGGCGGCGGTCGCCCCTTTGCAGAGACGAACCAGATTGTCTCCCCAATGGCCCGCAGCGCCGTTGGCGAAGTTCTCTATGAGGGCGATCCGGGGAGGGGTGGCGACAGCGGTCACGGTTCTGTCAACGGTTCCCAGGTCCGAAGGTGAGGACAGTGGACTCGACCCGGCTGGAACCGTCTCGCCGGGTAGGACGGCGCTATCGGGCTCGCCTGCGCCAGCACATTCCCACTCGGCACGATCCGCTGCCTTCTTCCCGACACAGTCGCCGCCATTCCCACGAGTCTCGAGAGGCCAATCTAGTTTGACCGCTTGCCAGTACCCTGCGAAGTCCCCCTATCGAACCGGTGGGAGGAGGTTTTGCGGGGCTCCGATCGAAAAACCGAGGGTAGTCTGTCGGCCGTAGAGCCACGCCACCGAGTAGGAGGAATTGGGTGCCGAGCATCGAGGAGAACCTCGACAGGTGGAACGAGGATTACGACTGGCGCTACGAAGGCGATCCCTGGTCGAAGCCATGGGGAAGCGCACGGGGGCAGTGGTACCGCAGCATCTATCCTCGCATTCAAGCGTTCCTGCCGGCCCCAACGATCCTTGAGATCGCACCGGGATTCGGTCGCTGGACCGAGTTCCTTCTTGAGTTTTGCGAGACGTTGGTCGGCGTAGACGTGTCGCCGAAGTGCGTTGAGGCGTGTCGGCAACGATTCGCCGATCACCCAGGCGCGCGATTCGAGGTCAACGATGGACACTCGCTACCAATGGTGGAGGAATCGTCGATAGATTTCGTCTTCAGCTTCGACTCCTTGGTTCATGTCGAAGCCGAGACGCTCGCGGGATATCTCAACGAGCTGGCCCGTGTCTTAAAGCCCGACGGTGTCGCGTTCCTCCACCACTCGAATTACGGTACCTATCAACGCTCGACGCGTGCGCTCGCACCATTGCAAGGGTCATTCGACCGACTCCCACCCTTGGCCCGGGCTGCTCTCTTACGGTCGGGGACCTACCGAGGTAAGCACTGGCGGGCCCCAAGCGTGACCGCTGCTTGTTTTGCGGATCTTTGCGACCAGTCCGGCCTGCATTGCGTGGGACAAGAACTTGTCAATTGGGAGGGGGGGGTCCTCCTCCTCGATTGCATGTCGGTGGTTGCCCGTCCGGCTTCTCGTTGGGATCGCCCAAATCGAGTCGTGAAGAATCGGCTCTTTCGCGCCGAGGCACGGGCCGTCCGTCGATCAGCCTCGCTCTACGACTCCCTGCCCCGGGCGGATCGCCACGCGCAGTGAGATCGCAAGAGAGGTCCGCCTAATCAGCCGTCGCAACGGCGATGAGCGTGTCAAACGCCAGCCGGGGCGGCAGCATATGTTGCACCGTGAACGTTGCCATCCTGCGGGACGTCGTGGGGCTCGTGTGACCGGCAAAACTGATATCCGTAGTTCCGAACCCATTGGCCGCCAAGACCTGTCGTAGGGTGTCCTCGCAATACCAACAGGTGTGCTCGGGGTGCACCTGTCCATGACCTCCGAAGCGGTACACGAAGTTGCCGACATAGAAGGCGTTGGGTGTCGTGAGGACCAACCGACCACCAGGGTCTAAATGTCGACGGACGCTCCCAAGGAACCCACGAACATCGTCGAGGTGCTCGATTAACTCACCCGCGAAGACCACATCGAACTTCCGGTGTAGATCAAAATCGCGGGCGTCACCCAATCTCGCGTCGTAACCCTCGGACTTCAGCGTTTCTATGGTGGTGCCGTTTATGTCTATCCCGACGACGTCAGAGACCTCCTGAGAGAGAAGCCCGTGGAGCCAATCTGGACGCCCGTAACGGGACGCACAGCCAATATCGAGCAAAGACCCTCCACGGATGAGAGGCCTTATGACTTCAAACCGATCAAGCAGAGTGCCCTCGCCCCATGGGCCGTCACCCCACTTCGGTTGAAGAAAATGCCCCTTGCTTGAACCTTCCACCGACTTCACCGGTGCCTTCACCCGATTCATCTCGACCTCACCATCCCCACCCCTTGCCATCTCGCAAGCCACGTCGCACGATCACGCATGTAGACCTCTGTGACGTTAGTACCGGCGCCAGTTGTGGCCCAAACGGCAGGCTGAAAAGAAATCCATACCGCGGTCAGGCCAGGGACTACGACGATCCGAAGTCGTTAATGGCACTCTCCATCGGGTCTGAGCGGGAGCACGGAAAGGTGACGGCCCGATAGCATCGACGTCTTGACCAGCTTGCATAATCCCGCGGCTATCCACGCCAGTGAGGCGATGAAAGACGGTCGCGGGCGCCGGGTCGTGGCCCTTGTGCTCAGCCACAATGCACCCCATTCGCTCACCCGTTGTCTCAACGCCATTGCGGCACAGACGAATCCGCCCCAGGGGATCGTTGTCGTTGATAACGCAAGTGATCCGCCGATCCAGATCGGCGCACTTCCGCCGACCGGGGTGCCAACCCGGGTCATCCGATCAGACGTCAATTTAGGACCAGCGGGCGGCTGGGCCATCGCTCTGCGCGATTTCCTGGCAGGAGATTTTAGCGATGCCTGGGTTATGGACGACGACATCGTCCCCGAGACCGAGTGCCTAGCCAATCTACTGATGGCCCGCGAGGAGGATCCCGGCCGGACTTTTGTTGTACCCCTCTCGATCCAACCAGACGGAGCAGTAGGCCGGTGGGGTTCTTGGTGTGGATTCATGATCGCTCGCGAGATTGTCGAGACGGTTGGCCTACCCAGAGCGGAGCTCTTCTGGTGGGCTGAAGACACCGAGTACTGCCACTGGCGGATTCCTCAGGCAGGCTTCAAACGACGTGTCATCGAAGAGGCGGTCGTCCATCACGACGCTATCCGCCAGGATGGCGTCGTGCCGCTATGGAAGTACTACTACGAAGCTCGGAACATGCTCTATTACCACCTGTACATCATGCACAAGGTGGGTCGTTACCCGCGGAATGTCTCCAAGCTTCTTGGTCGGGCGATCTTTCGACCGCAAACCGGTCGTCTTGAGTGCTGGTGGGCTATCGCCCGCGGGCTCTTCGACGGAGCCTTTGGCCGCCTCGGCATTCGGTACCCCGTGAGCTCGATGCGCGAACGTGACCTTCCTCCAGTCGATCCGTCTGAAGCGTGAGGCAAGATGGTGACAACGACTGAAACCGCGCCAGCGACGACGTGGGACCAATGTGGTTTGCTGCCAGAAAGCCTGGCTGCAAAGGGTTTAGTTCGGAGGTCCTTCGGGTGCCGCCGGTGGCTTCGCCAGTAACTGGTCAGCCGACGTCGCCTGCGCCTGTACCGGCGCCGCGGCTGTGTCTTGTCGGCGGAAGCGAATCGCCAGTATCCCGGCGGCCACGAGTGCCACGACAGCAATCAATGCAGCGGCCGCTCCCCGCTTGCGGTAGTGACCACCCGTGTGATGATGTCCCCCGATGAAGCTCGGCAACGAGTGAATCGGGACGACGAAGTACTCGATGGCCACAATCGCCGCCAGTACGCCAATGATCGCCAGCACGATGACAAGTACCCATTTCATAACGGCAGAGTGTAACAAACCATGGCGAGAATGTCCCGAGTTAGGCACCTCAGGCTGCGATGCAACAAGGCTGGGGAGGGAATCAATCCGTCTCGATTGAGCAGGAAATTGACCCTCCAGGCGTGATATTGCAGTCCTGGGACGTAGTCATGGACGCCGATGTGGACGACCCAGGCGCAGGAGAAGCTGACGGGTTCATCCAGTAGCGTGACTGCGGCCTCATCGGCGATTTCAGAGAACCAGAGGCACCAGTCGCGGACGGATTCACCATTCTGGAGTTCGCCGTCCGTGAGCACACCGAAATGACGCTGAGAGGTCTCGGTTCGCTCGCGAAGGCTTGACGAGTCGTAGATAGAAGCCACGGTCGGTACGGAGCAACTCGAACTACTCCTAACCGAGTCGCTCGTTGCGAAGCTGCAACTCGGCCATCCAGCCGCGGAGACGAGGGACGTTCAACCTTGGAATGATGTCGTTGAAGACGGGGATTCGCTACCCGGGAATTCCCGAGGGGCGGCTGCCCAAGTCGACCTTGGCGAAGGATCGCAGGAAAGGCGTATTCGCCCACGAGTCAACGGCCCTGGCAACTCGAGTGGGTGGCTTTGTACTTTCCGGTTCGTTTTGTCCTCTACCCAGGCTCCTTCTTCCGCCAGGCTGATGCATTCCCGCTCTTTCCGGGGACCATTTCGATTTCGCCTTTGTCTCGAAGGCTATTGAAAACGTCAGTCATCGACTTCTCAGAGGTGATCCCGGTAAGTGATCTGCCGACCGCATTCGTTATCTCTTGGTGGTTGCTCAGGTAATCCACAACGATCTGCTCTGGTAACGCCTCGCAGAGAGCTTGCATCGATGGCATCGCTGACCCTCGTGGTGAAGCCGACGAGGCGCCGGCGCAATCAGGTTGGCTGCTGCCGTCAATCGGAAACGCCCACCCGTACCCGACGGCGTTCTTGCCGTAGCTGTCAGCGGGGTTATAGGTCGGCGTGGGCGTGTAGTCCAACAAACTGATCACCGCCGGCCCGCTGACCAAAGTCGTTTCCCAGCTATTTCCAGTCTTGCTGATTCCACTATTGGGGACAAGAATCCAAACGTTGGAAAGCCACGAGGCGTCGCCGTCCTGATGCGTTTGTTCGGACCAGTGCTTCAGGTCGAAGTAGCCCTTGAGCACCGATGTCTGGCCGTTCGTCAATGAGTCGTTGCCAAGGGTCATCGTTTCACCAGGCGGGTCCAGATTGGAACATGTCGGCCCGTCCGACGTGTTTTCGGCGGCCTTCAGTTCCTCGCCCGCAGCAAAACCGGCATCCGACTGCGTACTCTGCGCGCCCTTGGTGGCGTCCGAGCCATCAGGCGCCACACCCAATGAGGCGTTCACGATCTTCAGTTCCTGGTCGCCACTGGCAGTCAAATGTCCAGATGCCGTGCTGGTCGTCGTGATCTGAAACGGAACGATGGCATCAGTCGTTGGATTCAAGTTGCACGGATTGCCATAGAGCGTTGTATACGCTGCAAGGGCCTTTCCTGAGATCACGGGTGCGATCGCAACTGTCGTCGTCCACGTGGCTCCAGTCGAATCGGCGGAATTGATTGTCCAGCTATGCGGAGGTGATCGGGCTGGACGTCGTGGTCGCCCCCGACGATGCGGCATGTGACGCCGAGGAGGACGGTGCTGTCTTCGGATTGCTTGAACATGCCGCCAGTAACACCGCGAGAACAGCGAGTGCCAGCCAACGGAGCAATTGCGGCCCTCGTCTTGCCATCGAGTCTCCTCCGTCCGAACCTATTCTCCGAAAGCAGAAGTTACTCGACCGAATGTGCCCTGGACTGTTCACGAGCGTGCGATTCAGCCCCTTGAGCCAATACCCGCACCCACTCACCAAGGACCTCCGCTGGCGTGTCGCACGCTGAGAGGGAGACAGGCGAGTAAAGAACGAGCGACACTGTTTCTCAAGTCAGCGTGTTCGAGTACACGCGCTTGCGGCCCATTTTGTATTGGCTCGAGCCAGCCGACGGTTCCCAGTCGGGGTCGGATCGAGGGTGGAGGATCGGTCCCCGACCTCATGCTCCCGGCCCGCGAATGAGGCCCTCGAGCGGGCGTCGGGCCGATACGCCGAGACGTACTGCGTCAGCATGGGATTCGAACGCGAGCTGGGGCGTGTCGCTACGTGACGTGACTCGCCTCGATTGGTCGTGGCCAATTGGTGCCGAAACTTCTCTCTGATCCAGCAGGATCTAACAAGATCTTTTGAAGATCAACGCCTTGATCAGCGCTCCCCACTCGTATGGCACACCAACGACAAGTTGAGACAGATCGTCGTGGACGGGCACCATCTCAAGGCTGATTGGTGTGCAGCGTTTGAACAAGAGTCGAGCACGCGTGGTCTGCGTGCGGTCTGGAATCACGATGATCCGGTGCCAGTGCCTCCGGGCAGCGAGCCTGGCGACGAACTCGGCTTCGCCTCTCGTATTGACGGGATTGGGGCGGAAGCAGATCACCTCAATTCCCGTCGGTGCGCGAGGACAACGCACCTTGGGATTGCCGCCGAGCGAAATCACAAGAATCGGGGCATACCCGGCTTTTGCCAGCTGAATGGCGGATTTCATTCGCCGTTGTCCGGGATCACCACCGAGAGCAACGATTGCATCGACTCGCGACGGAGTATTGCTCGGGGGCCATACAAACAGCCGGGCGGTCGCAACCAAGAAGACAATGACCACCAGGAGCACGACCATGATGATGCGTTTGAACTTTCTTGAAGCCGAATGGGTTCGACTGCGGGCCCACATGGCGACAACGTTACAGAGGCCACCGATGGATCGTTGGAGTCGATCCACGAGTCATGGAAATGTGTTTCCTGACGCAACATGCCTCCGATTGGTCGGTTGGCCGGTTCGAGATCTGCCAGCGGATTTTCGCTCCGGGTGTCTTGGTACTGATCCGCCGGCTAGCGAGGTCGGTTCACCGACACTTCGAAACCGAGGAAGCGGACCCCCGGCATCTGACGGCCCCCCGGCAGCAGGCACGTACCTTCTGTATGCTCGCTCCGTGGATTTGGTGACTGCCAGTAGGGAACGGCGGATCGGGCAAGCGCTGACGCGAATCTCCGACGCGGTTCCGATTGCGGTTTCTGCAGGAGTGTTGTCGAGTCGCGTTCGTTACCGGGCAACCGGCAGTGCGCGCCATACTGTCCGACCGGCAAGGCGGGAGACATAAGCGTGGGTGTCCAGTCGTCGGGCGACATTGAGCAGTCCGAATCGTGGTTGGATGGATTGTTTCGTCTGAATCGGGTCATCGCCGAGTCGGGGGTCCCCCTTGAAGGGAATCTCTTCTACGACCACCATGACCCGTTGTTCGTGGACCGCCCCCCAGACCCGCGCTTGCGCGCCAAGCGTGACCGATTCCGCAGTGTCGCCGTATCGCACTCGCGGTTGCTCGAGATTGGGGTTAATGGTGGTCATTCAGCGTATGCAGCCCTTACGGCCAACCCTGAACTCACTTACTTTGGTGTTGACATCTGTGCCCACGCCTATGTCCGGCCGGCAATTGAATGGCTCCAGGCCGAGTTCCCCGGTCGGGTGTCATTCGAATCGGGCAATAGCCTCAAGACCCTTCCATCGTTACGTCGTCAGGGCCATCTCTGCGATGCCTTTCATGTCGACGGCGCAAAAATTAACTACCTCGCCGATATTCTGCACTGCCGACAGATGATGACGGGCACGGTTGCGATCGTAATTGTCGATGACACAAACGGCCCTCTCGTAGCCGCATCGTGGCGTCGATGTCTGCGGTGGCGAATCGTCGGCCCACTTGCCGAGTATCCGACCCAAGACGAAGGTGCATTTTCAAACGAGATCGCGCAACTGCTGTCAGCGCGATCCGGCCGTTCCGAGGTACAACTTGTTGCTGCGGCCGGACTTCGAGCAATTTGGAAGATGAACCAATCCGCTCGGAGGATTCGACGGTCCCTACTCGGCCTGGACGCAAAAAAAGCCCCGCCGCGGCCCAGCGTTTAAACCCAGCAAGGACGTAAACACGAGAACGATGGAGCGAGGACATTCCAACATCCCCGGGAGGGCAGGCCCCGCCTAAGAGGGTCCAGTCCGCAGGCGAGGCCCGTGGAGCAAATCATTCGTCTTGGGCCGGCAACGTCACGGAAGTGACTCTCTCTGGAATACCGATCGAGTCGGCAAGCACGTTCTGGAGATAAATGGCCCACAAGGAATCGATATGGAATGTATCCCGGTAGACGCAGTACTTGTCGATGATTGCGGTGCATTTAGTTGAGCAGAACCAAGGAGTCGTGTTGACATACTCTGCCCCACTTGCCTCCGCCACGGCCTTCTCGGTTTCGTTGAGACCGAGGACTGCGTGATTGATGGAGGCTGAACAAGCCTGTACATCCTCGGGATGATCCGCAAGGCAGTCGGGCCCAGATTCCGGCAATACCGGGATGTCACCCAATAGCACCGTTCTCATCCTCGGTACTTGCAAGGTTTGCAACAATGCGGAGAGGCCGGATCTCCAGCTGCCAGGAGTGAAGAGCCCTGGCGCACCGCTTGCCGTAGCTGGAGTCTCGTACAGGCTTTCCTGAGTGATCACCAACAGGTTTGGCTTGTGCGTGTTGATCCAGTGGAGAGCCCACGTGTGCCATCTGGTGCACGCCACATTGGGGCCGCCGGCTTGACCATTTGCCAATACGTTCGCCACGGTTACCAGCTCGGCTGGACAGGCAGACTTGCCTAGAACGACGAGCTTCCACCCCGCGGAGCGGGCGATACCGATGAACGCGGGCAGCCACATGAGGGCATGGGAGTCCCCGTAGACAACCATGAGTCGCTTCGCAGTTGGATCTCCGAGCGTGCATATGCTCTCCTTCCACTGAGAGGCCGTTGCCCGACACCCAAGGCTTTCGAAGTTCCCTCCCCAGGAAATTCGTCGCCTGGGATGGGATTGGTTCCATGTCTGTTGGAACTCTCGTAATGGAAGTGGCGGCGGCGACTTGACGGTAGAGGGTTTGCGCGTTGGCCACTGGTGCGACCGTGTAGCTCCGCAGCGGCTCGCTTTCTGCGGAGATCGCAACCGACAGAGCGGCGACGGTCAGGAGGACGGCGCAAACACCCAGTGCGATGCTTTTCTTTGCGCTGATGCGGAGATGGCGAATGGGGTTCTCGACCAGTCGGTAGGACGCCAATGAAAGGCCGAGAGCGAGCAGCAGCCAGACGACGTTTTGGCGGAACGGAAGGCTGGTCTTGCCGGCCTCGTCAGCGGCAATGATCAAGATCGGCCAGTGCCACAGATACAGCGAATAGGAGATCCTTCCCACCCAGCGGAACGGTTGGAGACCCAGCACCGACTCGGCCGCCCATTTCGGCGCGGCCATGCCTCCGGCAATGACCAGCCCTGCCCCGAGGACAGGGATTGCCGCGAGCGACCCCGGGTAGGCAGTGGTGGCGCCGAAGGCGACGGCCGAGAAGGCAATCGCCCCGAGACCCAGCCACGTCAAGACCCCGCCTATGACCTTGGGGATCCGGAGCAGCCACGGCGTGGCGGCGGCCACCAAGGCCCCGAGCGCCAGCTCCCAGGCCCGGGTGAACGGGGAGAAGTAGGCAACGGTGGGATCAGAGCTGGTCTGGAGGACCGAGAGGGTGAAGGAGGCGACAATGATCAGGACCAGGCCGATCACGAGGCGAGTTCGGAACGTGGCCTTGGCACCGAGAGCGGCGATGGCCACGAACAGGGCCGGATACACCAGGTAGAACTGCTCTTCGACGGCCAGGGACCAGAAATTGAGCAACGGTGAAGGCGGCTGAGTCTGATCGAGGTAGTTCGTCCCGACCGAGGCAAAGTGGAAGTTGGCAAGAAAGACCGCCGTCCAACGCCCGTCGTCCGCCGTCGGGTTCCCATAGACCGCACCCAAGACCCAGTAGGTGGCGACCACGGTGGCCACGATCACGAGCGTCGCAGCGGGGATAATGCGCTTGCTGCGACGTCCGTAGAAGCTGAGGAACGAGGTCGAGCACTGGCCGAACGCTCCCTCAGCAGCAATCCGGTGATGACAAAGCCCGAGATCACAAAGAAGACGTCGACCCCGACGTAACCGCCACTCAGAACCTTCAGGCCGCCGTGATACAAGACCACCAACACGATGGCGACTGCCCGGAGTCCCTCGACGTCCGGACGAAAGCGCCGATCCCCGGGCGCGGTGCCAGCTTCGTCACCAGGGGAGAGGACGTCGTCATCGACTGTGTCGATCGATACCCCCGTCATCTGTCCCCCGAATCCGGCCACCCAAGCAAGAGACTAATCAAATTGATGGATGGACCCGGAAGGCTTCTGCTGATGACCTCTCGCGCCGCCTGCTTCACCCTCCTGCTCCAGCCGCTGCTTCCGCTCCGTTCGGTTCATCGATGCCGAGCATGGAGAAGGTGCCGCGATTCACTACGGCGAGCCGGTGATCTGGCGAAAGTGCTTCCGGTCCGAGGTGAGCAAACAACTCCGGTCTTGAATAACATCTCACTTTCATGGATGGAATGTTCTTTTTCGATTCCGATCGGCTTATGAAGATTGCCGATCGACTACTCGGAGAGCTACCGGGTTGCCCAACCGTTCCCCCACGTGGTGATTGATGATTTCGTTCCCGATGAGGTGCTCCAAGAGGTCGTCAGAGAGATACCAGAACCCGGTGATCGAGACGATTGGCAACGGGCCGAGCGCACCGACACGATCAAACTATCCATGCCGCGAGACTGGGCCCTTGGTCCAGTGACCCGGCAATTGCTGAATCAGTTCAATGCTGCCGTGGCCATCAACTTCCTCGAAAGGCTGACCGGTATCAACGATCTCATTCCCGACCCTCACTATTGGGGTGGAGGATTACACGTGATCGATCGGAACGGATTCCTGAAGATCCATGCCGACTTCAATCGGCACCCCCGATTCGACCTGGACCGACGGATCAACGCCCTTCTCTACCTGAATCCGGATTGGCAGGACGAATGGGGAGGTCACTTGGAGTTGTGGGACCGTACGATGACACAGCGGGTCCAGAAGATTGCTCCGACGTTCAACCGTCTCGTCGTCTTCTCGACGACCGACACCTCGTATCACGGACATCCGGACCCCCTAGAGTCACCGATCGGCACGAGGCGCCATGCGTTGGCGCTCTACTACTACTCGAACGGTCGGCCAGAGGAGGAGAAGTCGCCAGCGCACGGCACCCTCTACCAAGCTCGATCCGGGGACGACTTCGACCCCAAAGCAACTCTTCCGATGAGACCCCTTCGATGGCGAGATTTCGTCCCACCTGTCGCCTCTCGATGGCGTCGGAGCATTCGAGAGCACTGGCACGCCGTTGTCAAACCTCGATAAACGCGTGATCTGTACGGACGAGCAGATCGAAGAATGGGAATCCCCGGGGAACGCGCTTTTCAAAAGGAGCATCCACAATTTGCAAGCACTCATTCGTAAGCAGCGAAAGATTGACGATTAGGTTGGGCCCGCCAAACAAGAATTCAGAGATAGTCAAGTCTGCGGGCAACAGCGGCACCCACTACCCGGTGCTGGACGAAGCAACCTCTCGAGCCAAAGCCTGAAGGCGTTCACGAATTACCGATCCCTGATACCTTTCCAAATACCACTGCTCGGCAGCATCTACCATGGTCCGTCTCAACCGTGGCTCAGTGAGCAGACGATGACAAGCGGCGGCGAAAGCGTCGGGATCATCCGCAATGAATAGGTGGACGCCGTCTGTTAGGTCAAATCCTTCAGCCCCGATGGTGGTCGACACGACTGGTACCCGATGGGCGAAAGACTCGAGGATCTTCACGCGAGTACCGCTGCCGAAGCGGATAGGAACAACTGCAATATCTGCCCTGGAAAGTTCGCGTTCCATGCTGGGGACCCGGCCCACCACCGTTACCGAGGGCGGGTTGTGGAGAGCCTCGACCTCGGGAATTGGGGTTCCGGCCAATCTCACAGTCACGGATGGATCACGTTCCCAGATCCTTGGTGCGATCTTCTTGACAAGCCAGTCTGCAGCGTCGGTGTTGGGCTTATAGGCAAGTGTGCCCTGGAACAGGACTACTGGCGGGTCAGCAACATCGCTGTGTCCCATCGCTTCCGCCGGCCGAGGGTACGAGTTGGGAATGACCACAGCGTTCTTTAAGCCAGAGCGAACGACATCTCTGTCGCTGCAGAGCGTAACCCGGTCTACTTCGGAAGCCACAGATCGCTGGTACCGGCTCCAGTCGCGAACGTTCCGGTTTTCCTGTGCCAAGCTTGCCCGGCGTCGTAACCGATGAACGAGCCCCCTTGGAGCGTTCGCGGGGGTCATTACCCGCGTACGCCGCGACGCCTTCTCATCCTCGAGATCTACAAAATCCAGGATTGTTGGACCAAGATGCGGCCGACCCATCCAACCGAAGAGAGCGGCCGTGCTGAACCACACCAAGTCGTATGAGTCGGCTGTCCAGTCCTCAAACTCCAAACGAGCCGAATGGTCAAAGCTACGCTTCACCACGTCACGCGGAAGTCCTCGTTTCCGCAACCACTCAACCTGCCAACGGTAACGGGACGGAATCCTCGGATAGAACGCCACCTTGAGACGGCTGACACGGATTTCCGGAGGCAACTCGAGAGGCAGCTCACGGTCGCGTGTCGATAGGGTGAACAGGTCGGCATCGCCGAGTGCGCTCAATGCTTCCACGGAGTTGGCAAGTCGCATCAATCCTCCGCCCCAAGCCGGCCACGGGAAGAATTCTCCTACGATCAACACCCTCATCCGATTTTGCGTGCCTTGCTTCGTCGTTGTCGCTCTCACTCAGATCCACCGAATCCAATCTTCCAATGCGCGCACATCTGACGCTCCGCTGGAGTAACACGCCTTCGCCGAAGCACCTACGCCGCGGAGGAATGATACTTGACCTCGATCCATCGACAATCTGTGGTGCGTGTTCGATGTCAGCGTCTGATGCCCTCGTCTGCGGTGCGCCGCCCACGCGAGTAGGACTCCAGACGAAGTCGAAGAGATCCGTTCGCTCGGTGCCACCCTCGAGCGCTGGCGCACCGAGATCTTGAACCACCACCGCACCGGCTCGTCGAACGGCGCGACCGAAGGTCTCGAACCTGTCAGTAAAGAAAGTCAAGCGTGCCGGAGGCGGCATCACCTGCTTGAGGACTAAAGGCTGCGGGTCCTTCTTCACGCGTGTGGTGCTCACCTGGCCCAGGCGTCCATCACCGCGCGAAGGATCAGACCCCCCGCAAAGGCGTAGGGCCGGATAACCCTCGGCTGTACGAGTTCCATCCGCGACAACCCTAGGCCACGCAGGGAACGTCGCAGGATTACAAGTTAGTCAGAATGGTGGAGCCGATCCCCCCGCCTTTTGAGCAAATCGGGAGGAGTGGGGGCGGTCCGAGTTTTTCGTAGTACGAGTTGGACTGAAACTCGCCAAACCGATCCTTTTCCGCGACGAGCCGCTGAGCACTGTATGTAAGCAGCACGGGGAGCGAGACCGAGCGAGAGTACGTCGCTGAGTTCGCAGGAACGATCCTGGACGGGCACTTTGTGCCAGGTTGATAAGGAGTCGAGCCTGCTGAGTGAGGAAGTGATTTTCAGCGCGACCATTGGCCAACGCAAAAGATGTAGAGATGGACACCTGGGCCACGACCAAGATACCCAGGAGGAAGAGAGCGAGCCAGGTCATGCTCGCTCACCAAAGCCGCTCCCGTGAGATCAATCGCGCATTCGGTAAGTGAGCGCATGCGTACATGATGATTGCCACGAGCAGTATTTGATTCGGCAACATATAGCGATTGCTGTTAACGAGTGCATCGAGACCCACTGCGCTACGACCCAAAACGGTCATCGCGTCCGCTAGAAGAGAGAAGCAAATGAGCAACATTGGAAGTGGAATGCGTTCCCGAGTGGAGCGATTGCGCGAGGACTGGATCACAATGAATGCCGAAGCCGCCAACAGACGCGAGACCTACAACTTCGAACCGGCCAAAACTGCTGGCTCCTGGACCGCCTAAGGGTGCTCCCCCAGGTATGAATCCTCCGAGTATGACAAGAAAACTCTGAACCGTCAAACCTGGAAGAGCCAGCGAACCACTGAACGAGCAATGCGCAATGTCGCAACACGATCCTTGATATCCCGGAAGGTAGACCACGAGCGTACCCACCATCGCGAGAATCCAGATGCCAACTTCCCACTGGGCTCTGCGTGCACAAGGTTGGCACCAGATTATGCAGATCGCGCCCAAGGGCCAGACGAGAAATCCCTGGATCACAGAGAGAGACGAAGCGATCGCCGCGACCAGAGCGATCGAGAACCACAGCCCCCGATGCTTGTTCGGAACAACAAAGGCGACCAACATCACGAGAAAAAAGAACAACTGAAGGTACAACGCGAGTGAGAGAGTGAGGGCATTGGAAAAATCGCCGATGCTGAACCAAACCACTCCAACGATGAGAACGGGGATCGGCTTGAGGGGATTAGAGATGTACCTCTGGAAGAGGACCAGCAAAAGTACGTACGTCGCAATGAACACCGCAGCGCCTGCGAGGATGACTGATCGCAAGTCAAAACGATCGATGAATGCGAACAGCACGAGAATGATGTTCTGTAGGAACAACCAATCTTCGTGATGTTAAACCCAAAGCTCATTGAACGTGAGATGCACGTGGATAGCTGCATTCAGAAAGCCGACCGAGCGCCAATAGTCAAACTGAAAGACGTTCAAGGAATAGTGGTTCACGTAAAACAGATAGAGGAGGGGGGTCATCAAGGCTGAAGCAACGGTGAGAGCTTGTCATGTGCCGGACCAGCGAGGAGCTACGCTTTCCGTCAACGTTGTCGTCCAGATGCCTGGCCGACATGTAGCGGGAATAGCAATCTTCCGCTACCGACCGCTGGCCTCACTACGTGAGTGATTGGTCAGAGCGTACCATTGTTCGATGTTGCTACAGGCAATCTCGGCCCGAAGCTTCAGACCTGCCGGTGAGTCTTTAAATATAGGGTATGCCGTGTTGGAGAATCGAGTGACTGCCGCAGCACATTGCTTCGGAGACAGTCGAGGTTCGGGTATCGGGATCTTCTTCCTGCCCTTTTCAGCAGGGTGGGTAGCGATCCCAATCGACATGACTGCCAGCGTGGTAAGCGTGAATCGCCCCGGGATTGGTGACTACTCTTTCCCTTGAGAGGATGGAGCAATGTCAGAGAAGAGCAAAGCGGGACGGGGTCCCTATCCGCCTGAGGTCCGGGAACGGGCCGTTCGGATGGTCTTCGATCACCAAAGCGAGTAGCCCTCGCAGAGGAAAGCCGTCGAGTCGATCGCGGCGAAGCTGGCGATCAATCTCGAGACGCTTCGACAGTGGGTCCGGCGGGCCGGGACCGATGCCGGCGAGCGGCCCGGGCTGACCACCGACGAGCGGGCCCGGATGAAAGAGCTCGAAAGGGAGAACTTCGAGCTGCGCCGGGCCAATGAGATCTTGAAGGCGGCCTCGGCTTTCTTCGCGGGGAGCTCGACCCGCGGCGGCCGCAAATAGTCGCCTTCATCGACGAACATCGCCACAGTTTCGGGGTCGAGCCGATCTGCCGGGTGCTCTCAGAGCACGGGTGCAAGATCGGCCCGAAGACCTACTGGGTGGTCAAAAAGCGTCAACTGTCGGCACGAGCCGGTGCGCGACGCGGAGCTGAAGAGCGAGATCCTCCGGGTCTGGGGCGACAACCTCGAGGTCTATGGCGCCGACGAGGTCTGGACCCAGCTCAACCGAGAGGGCATCCGCGTCGCTCGCTGTACCGTCGAGCGCCTGATGCGTGAAATGAGCCTCTCTGGCGCACGCAGGGGCCGGTCCTACAGGGTCACCACCCTCTTTGACTAACGCCCCTCACCCCGGCCGACCTCGTTGAGCGCCAGCTTCAGCTCGGACCAGCCCAACCGGCTCTGGGAGGCCGACCTGACCTACGTCAATAGCAAGCGCGGCTGGGTCTACGCCGCCTTCATCATCGACGTGTTCTCGCGCATGGTCGTTGGCTGGATGAGTCGTTTCGGCACGAGGACTGAGGTTGCCCAGAGATAGTGGACACGGTATTATGCGGCTTGTTGCTTGAGGGCCAACGTTAACTCGTAGCGATCGGGACTGAGGTTGCCAGCCTTGGCGCAACGACGTTGGTGGTTGTAGAAGTTGATGTAGCGGGCGATCCCGGCTCGGAGTTCGTCGATGGTGGCGAAGGTGTGCCGGTAGAAGTACTCGTGTTTGAAGATCGACCAGAAGCTCTCGGCGCTGGCGTGGTCATAGCAGCTGCCCGTCGCTCCCATGGAGCGAACCAGGCCGACGCGCTCGCAGAAGTCCACGACCTTGCCATCTGAGAATTGGCTGCCTCGGTCGGTGTGGAACACCGTTCCCTCGACCTGCCCGAAACGGGTCGCCATCGATTGCTCCAACGCCTCGAGGACGATCTCGGTCCGCATGTGGTCAGCCACTGAGAACCCGAGCACCCGAGACGATCCCTCGTCGCGAATGGCACACAGGTAGGCCTCGCCGTCGCCGACGGTGCAGGTAGGTGATGTCAGACGTCCACAACTCGTCGATGCCGTCGGGATGGAACTCCCGATTCACCAGGTCCGCCGGGTAGGTGGCGGCCGGATCGGGGGTGGTGGTGACCTTGAACAGCCGCGGGCTGACCCCGACGATCCCGAGGCTGGCCATGCGGGCGGCCACGGTGTTGCGGCTCACCTGTTCGCCGGCCTCATGGAGGTCGAGGGTGATCCGAGGAGCGCCGTAGGTGCCGTTCGAGCTCTTGTGGAAGTTGATGATCTTGGCGTCGAGATCGGCCCGGCGGACCTCGCTCGGCAAGCGGTGGACGGTCCTGGGCCGCTCTCCAGCGGTAGTAGCCGGCCGTCGACACCTCCAAGAGGCGGGCCATGCGGGTGATCTCGAAGTTCGCGCACTCGGCGGCCATCAACGCAAATCTCTCTGCTTTGGTGGATTCGAAGCGAAGTACGCGGCAGCTTTTCCCAAGAAGGCCAGGTCCTTGTCCTGCTCGGCCACCTGGCGGCGCAGCCGCAACAGCTCGGTCCGCTCCGCCGCGCTCAACGGTTCATCGGACGACCGGCCACCGCGTCGAGCCGACGACGCTCATCGCGCACCCATCGGGCCAACACGCTGTCCGACCACCGACAGCTCGGCGGCCACTTCGGCCACCGTCCTGCCCGTATCGATCACGCGATGAGCGGCCTCTGTCTTGAACTCCAGCGTGAACTTCCGCCTTGTAGCTCCCATATCGGACATCCTTCCAGCCGACCAAAAGATCGGCTTGTCAGGTGTCCACTAAATTCTGGGGAACCTCAGACGTCCGCTGAGAGTGGGACCTGTTTGGGTCCTAAAGCAACGATACCTCTGCGCTGTGCTATTCTTTACCCAGGTCAGCAGGGTCGTGACGATGAGCCGACCTGTAGGTGGGTTTAAGGGTCGATTGGGCCCCGTCGGTAGCGGATGGGGGAGCGCCGATGATCAGTTGCGTGTCGACTTGGTCCGCGGTGCGCCAGACCCGAGAGGGATCTGAGAGGCCTGGTGATCCGCCAGCTCGCCGAGGCCCGGATGGCCCGGATCGTCCGTTCGGCCGCCCTTCGCGCTGTTACATCCCGATAGGTGCTGAGTACGTCGGTCGCCCACGGTGACGGAGCCGGCAGTTCTCCCGGGCTCAGGGACCGATGCCGGCCCCCGAGGCTCGCTAATAGACCGAGCAGGGCCTGCTGGCTATCGAGCAACGGTCCTGTCGCGTCCTCATTGTGGTGGCGGTAAACCCGGGTTATGGCCGACTGCGCTGCTTCTGCGTCCCAGTGGCCCTCGCTGAACGTCGGCTGGTCATCGAGCCAGACGAGCAGCTCGGCGATGATTGTTCTCGGTTCGTCCAAGACTGATTCGTAACTGGTGACATAGCAATCGAAGCCCTCTAATGCGGCCAGGGCCGCCACGTTGTAGTGCTCCCAGAGCGCGATGCCGTGGACCAGACTGAACCCGTTTCGCTCCTGTAATGATCGAGCTACCGCGAGGGGGGAGCGCCACACGAAAATCACCGGCAGAGGTCCGGGGAGGATGCGGCGCCAATAGGGCAGCAGCAGACAGTTCCGGGGATCCTTCAGGGCCCCGGGGCCCCCGCTTGGGAATGCCCTGACCAGAGCTCGAATCGCCGCCAGGTCGTGCTCGCGCACCTCATTGCGTTCTTCGAATCCCGGTGGCAGTTCTGGAGGGCTGTCCCAGTCCCCACCAAAGACCTTCAGGAGCGCATCATTGACCCGCAGGATCGAGAGACTCTCGAAATGGTCGGGATTGCTCTCGTGGGGATCGAGTTGGTCAGACAGCGCCGGGAGGTTGAATCCCAGTGCACCGAGGGCTCCGGTGATCGCCGACGTACCGCTGCGGTGCATTCCGAGCACAGCGAGCCACGGCCCGGTCGGCACCACGGGCGCGCTGTCGGTCATGGCTGGGTCAGTTGTAGGTAGAAATCAGGATCGTTCTGCAGCCGTTCGAACCATTGTTCGCTCAGCTCCTCGTTGTATCGCATGACTTCCTCGGTCCAGATCCTCCGGCGGCGAGCGGTCAACCTGACAGCGATGTCGTGCCACAGCGGAATGCGTCCCCCCCGCACGCCTTTGGGATACGTCTGTTCGTCCACCCGGGAGAACGGACGTCGGAAGCCTGCGCCATGGTGATAGATGACGTCGCCGTACACTGCGAACCACAGGGGATGGTCGTTGCGCTTGTTCGTGCGCAGCAGGGGGGTCCAGGCGAAGTTGTTTCGCTCAACAATTCCGAGAAGGTTGCCGCCGACGTCACTCGTCGTCCGGCCCGTATCGTTCGTCCATTCGTAGCCGGCGCACCAATCGCCGTGGATCCGCTCCCACTCTTTGACTTCGATGGCGCAGAAACAGGGATGAGGTTGCCGGTCGCCGTGATTTTCGTCCCGCCGTACCGCGAGCATTTGTGAGTGGCGCAAGGCGTTTTTGATCGCCGGCCAGGGATCGGCAACAGGAAAGGCGTCGCCATCAAGAAAGACCAGAATGTCATCGGGACCTGCGATTGCACCGATCTCCGCCGCCAGCAGGTTGAGGTGCCCCTCGTGGGTGCCTTTGGAGGCGATGACACGGTCAAAGGCGTCGTGGTGCTGGCGGGAAATACCCTCGAGGACCGCAAATGTCTTAAAGGGCTGAGAAATGTGGCGGCGCAGATATGTCTGTTGGACGTCGATCCACTTTGGCGATTGAAAATGGACCGTTGCCACATAGATCACCCGGGTAGGTTACCAATCGGTCCTGGTAAGGGGCGGTGCCGCGAGGCGGTGGGGCTTCCTCAGAGCTGCGACGATCGGTCGCGTCCACTGAGGCGAGCGTTCATCGACCGGTCGGGTGGCGCTTTGAGAGTTTGACCAATCGGCGCGACAGGGTCGGGCCGAGGACCTTGCTGACGTAGCCCCTGATCTTCACGCTCGGTTCGGAGGCCAGTCTCGTTTCGAGCCCCGAGAGGTCGGCCTCGAGTCTTTCGATGTACTCGGCTCTCACTCTCAGCTCGGCATCGGCGAGATCGAGCTTGCGTTGCAGGTGCTCCACCGCTTCACGGGGCTCCGGCGAAGCGGCGGCGTCGGGAGGATCCCCCGGAGGTTCTTGCATTGTTACCCGTCCCTTCGGTCCCGTGGCGTGTCCGGTGGAGCTCCCACCACCCGTCGCGGTTGCCTTGATCGCCGACAAATCGCCAAGGGGGTCGTCACCAGCGCTTGAGAGTACCTGGGCCCGCGGTTGGTGGAGTCGGATCGCTTGGTACACGTCATCGGAGTTTTGACCGTCGTCTAAAACGATGGCGTCGAAGTTCTTCGCAGCTCGCCCCAGGAACGGCGATGGGGCCTCGCAGGAGAGCTCCACTCCGAGCTCGACCAGCCGGTCACGGGGCCCGGATCGGTCTCGCCGGTAGGCGAGGCCTTCGAGGCATTTCTCGTTGAGCAAGAGGGTGATCGCCCAACCTTTCGCGCCGAAGGTCTCCATTTGGGTCAAAAGCCTCGATGAGCCGGACTCGGGATCGTCAAGGATGAATTCGCGGGCTATGACGAGCAGTTGGCCTGGATTGCCGCGAGCCCGTTGAATCCCGGCCTCGATAGCCCGAGGGTTGCTGCTTTCGGGTTTGCCGAAGTGCTGCAGCTGGTCTCGCCATTTCTCGAAAAACTGCGCTCTGTTGCGCGCCAGCAGAAACTCTCGGTATCTCTTGGAGGTGCTTTGGCTCTCGAGATGGTGGACCAGGGACCGCGGCTCGTACAGCACCCGGTACCCGTGGTCGCGCAGACTCATACACAAATCGACATCCTCGAAGTACGCCGGATGGTATCGGTCGTCGAAGCCCCCCACCGCGTCCCACGCTGATCGCCGAACCAAGAACCCGTTGGCTGAGACATAATCAGCATCTCTCAGGTAGTTGAACCGCTCGGTGTCCATGGGAAGGCCAAGACCGATATGGGTTGTCGACCCGTTGTTCCATATGACCGAACCAGCCTCTTGCAGCGTTCCATCGGGGAGGGCGATACGCGAACCGACGGCTCCGATTGACGGATCAGACTCCACCGTCGCCACGAGGTGCTCGAGGAAGTCGGGCTCGATCGTGCTGTCATCGTTGAGAAAGACGAGATACTCGCCGTGCGCCAGCTCGGCGGCACAGTCGTTACCGGCGCCGAAACCGAGGTTGGTATCGCTGGTCAGAATGACGAGCTGAGAGGGATCTTCCACTTGAGCCAGCTCGCCCGGCGGTACTTGATTCGCCACCACGATGGTTTCAACCTGGTCGTCTCCTTGTGTGACCCGTCGTAGGGAGCGGAGGCATCGGTTCAGCATCGTGGTTCGGCCGTAGGCGAGGATGCAGATCGAGGTGCGCGGCGCATTCGGAACACTACGGCCGACCTGAATGTGCGAGCTCACTGGTCCGCAGAAATCACAAAGCGCACTCTCCCCCGATAAGAGTCTGCGCGACACTATCCCGGCGAGCCGGCTTACCTTTGTCGGTCGAATGAGGCAATCGCTTAGGTGGTTCTGAGGCTTCTTGGGTGAGGGTGGGTCGCACCCCCAAATCCTCGAGGAGCCCATTATGACGAACGTGGATGAGGTCTACAGCCAGCCCTCCTCGAGGTTCGCAGACCTGCACAGTTATTGCTACGGAGATGACTTTCTCCAGAAAACTCCTACGCCGTCGATGTCCACGATCGGGTCGCTGATGTCATGTGCGCGACGGTAGTCAGAGACGGCGGTTCTGCAGGGCTCGATTGTGCCGTAATCGTCGATGATGCAGTAGCCCCCCACCGACAGTTTCGGATAAAGGGGATTAAGGGCCTGAATTGTCGATTCGTACAAATCTCCGTCTAATCGCAGCACCGCCAGATCGTTGAGGGGTGCCTTGGCGAGGGTGTCTCGAAACCAGCCCTCTATGAACTGGACTTGATCGTCTAGGAGGTCGTATCGCTCGAAGTTATGCCGGACTCGATCCACCCCGACCGACAGGATGTCCCAATCGCTCAAGTCCAATACTGCATCAGAGGGATAGCGGGTGGTATCCGGGGCGGGGAGCCCCTGGAAGGAGTCAGCGAGCCATACCTTCCGGTCTGTAACTCCGTAAGCCTTGAGTACGCCCCGCATGAATATTGACATGCCACCGCGCCAGACGCCCGTCTCGATCAGATCGCCGGGAATGCCGTCTTCGAGCACATTTTCGATACAGAAGCGAGCGTTCGCGAGTCGCTTCAATCCAGTCATCGTTTCTGCTCTTGCTGGCCAGTCGCGTCCGTTCTCGCGCTTTTTCTGGTTGTACGGGCGTTTGATGCTGATCTCAATGTTTGACCTGCGAAGGATGGGTGCTAACCGGTCTAGCAAATGCACCCAAATCGGCACTGGTTCGATAGTGGGAATTCCGATGATCCGGTCGCTGTCCTCGAACAGTGCCCGCGTTAGAGACCCAGCGAGTAGGTCAAGGTAGAGATCAGCGGCGGCTTGAGAGGGGTCCACCTGCGGCGGAGTTTCAAAGGTCATTCTCGAGGAGCGCTTTCGTCCATCGGGTCATTCTGACCTTGGATGGTAGCAACCACGGACGAAAGTGGTTGAACAGTGAGTCAATGCTCAGCAGGTCGACGCAGCCCAGTCCCCCTGACGGCAAACGTTGGGTGTAGCAAAGCCGCGCCGTTAGCGTCCTCTGACGGAGCTAGCGCGGCTCGAACACGAAGGTGTGAACGTACCGACGGGGGTAAGGAACAACTTTGCGCCGGAACCTCGCTGTGCGCCGCCGAGGGTGTCTTGTGGCGAGTGGCCCTTGTTGGCTGCTATCACTCCACGTGACAAGGACATCTAGACTGCCCCGGTCATGGACTCGGCCCGTACATCGGCGACCACCGGGGAGAGTGCGGGGACAGGCGATTCTCCGCCCACGCAACTGGAGGACCAGACCAGGGGGGATTGCCCTGATCGGGGCGACACATCCAGTAGTAGCAGGGAGCCGGCCTCCAAATACTGGATGACGCGCATCCGACCGTATCTGATCGCCGGGAGTGCATATCTTCTGTTGTCCGTATTCATGTGGATTCACGTGTGGAGCGGCCATCCATCGTCGGTGACCGCGTGCGGGTGCGGCGACACGTCTCCCACCATTTGGTACATGGCGTGGCCGGCCTACGCGATGGTCCATGGACAGAACCCGCTGTACTCGACGACCATCGGTTACCCGACGGGCGTTAATCTCGTGTTTACTGCGTACGGAATCGTGATGGCCCCTGTCACCTGGCTATTCGGGCCCGTGGTTGCGGTGAATGTGATTCTCACCGCCAGTCCAGTTCTGTCGGCCTTGGCCATGTTCGCCTTGGTGCGCCGATGGGTGTCCTGGATGCCGGCGGCATGCCTTGCGGGATTGTTTTATGGGTTCTCGCCGTTCGTTGTGAACAATCTCGGCGTGGCTCATGTGGACTTCGTAATGATTGCCATTCCGCCGTTGGTGGTCCTTTGCCTGGACGAACTGCTAATCCGCCAACAGCGGCGTCCAGCCGTGGTGGGAATCATCATGGGCCTACTCATCAGCGCACAGTTCTTCGTGGGCGTCGAGATCCTGACCCTCATGATCATCGAGGCGGCCATTGGGATCGTCATGATCGTTGTCTACACGGCGGTACGGAACCCGGCAACGCTACGTAAGCATGCGGGTCACGCTGCTACCGGTGGTGTCGCGGCGATTCTTACGGCCGCCGTTCTCCTGGCCCTTCCGGCTTGGTTTGCACTGGCCGGACCCGCTCATTTTTCTCCGGTCACACATCCCGGTGTTCAGCTGACGGAATATTCGGCGTCGATCTCCGATGCCGTCTTCGCGTCTCCCGTCGTGAAAACCCCACAGTGGCAACACATCGTGGGTGGCTACCAGGGTCCAGCGCTCTCCGCTCAGTACTTTGGCCTAGGGGTGGTCCTTGTTTGCCTGGCAGGGCTCATTATCTGGTGGAAGGACCGGCTCTTGTGGCTGTTTGGAGTTCTGTCCGTCGTCACGCTGCTCCTCGCCACATCGTCAGGATCTTGGCTTGCCCAGTTTCCGCTCTTAAAGAACGCGTTCCCCGTTCACTTCGTTCTTTTTGTGTATCTGGCAGTTTCAGTCGTCCTGGCAGTCATCATGGACCATACTCGGTCAGCGATTCGTCAACTTGGCGAGAGAACAAACGCGGCTTCGAATGGGCGCTCGTCCAGGTGGCGGGTGGCCTTCTATCCGTGGAGCGCAGCTCTCGCCGCCCTCTTGGTGGCCGTTGTGGCAATGGCCCCACCCGCTGCATACCTGGCGAAGAGCATTCCAATGACAGTCGAGCCGATCGTTCTCCCCACTTGGTTTCGTGCGGTGGCACCTAGGTTGCCAGGACATCCAGTGGTTCTGGCCTTGCCGGCGCCTTTCACAACAACCACGCCCGGCGTGACGTGGGAAGCCAAGGGCGGACATCGCTATCTTCAGGGCATCTCGATAAAACAGGCCGCGTTGACGTGGCACGCACTAACCGGGCAGGGCTATTCATTGGTGGGGCCCGGCGGGCTCGGGGTTGGAGCAAAACACGACGCGGGCGAGGATCAGGGGCAGAACGTCATCACGAAGGTCACTTTCGCCTACGTCTCCAGTCCGAACGTCACTTCATCAGACATCGTTGCAGTTCACAGAGCCCTTTCGGAGTGGGGAGTCACCATGGTCGTACTCCCAGACCAACCTGAACTGCCCAGCTACGACCAGGTGGCTTCCGTAACGGCAATGGCGGCACTGATCTCTGCGGCCACCGGAGCTCGACCTACGCATGTTGCCGACGCCTGGGTGTGGCGGCGAGTCAACCGCGACAATCCCGTGGCGTATCCGGATGGACTCCAGTATGCGCTGTGCACGACTGGTCTGCCCACCCGTGGCGCGATTGCAGTACGGCGGACTACCGCCTGTGTTCTGGAGTCACGCCGTTGAGAGTCCCAGCGCAGGGCTCCTCTCAGAAGAGCTTTGGGCGGGGTCGCGGAACGTGACTAACCGATTGGACGTTCGCCGCTACTCACACTGAGACGTCGAAACGATGGAAGGCGTCTCAGTGTCTCGCGGCTGCCGCGGCGTGGGTGTCAGTAAGGTTTAAAAACGAAATTGTGAATGTACCGTCGTGCGTAGAACAGGAGGTTAACGCCGTACCCATGGTGTGCGACGCGCATGGCCATCTTATGAGTGCGTTGCCGATCCAGGTCGCCGATTGGATGCCACTGTCCTTTCTGCAAGAACTCACCACCGTAGGAAAGGTCGGCGAAAAAATCGATGATCTTGTCCAAGGCGCCCTCGCGATCTGCGTGTTGTTCGATCTCGATCATGACGACCGGACGCTGGGCCTTCAACAGATCCGTGGCTCCCTGAAGCACCGCTAGCTCATGACCCTCGACATCAATTTTGAGGAACCCGATATCGTCGAGTTCGAAGTCATCGAGTGCGCACGTGTCAACCGATTGCTGGCTCCAACCTGAGTCTGCTCGGGTCTCCGGTTCAAGTGAGGCGCGTCCCCCTGCACTGGCTCCGCCAGACGGAAACCACACGTTGGTTCGACCCGTTCGATTGCTCAACGCCACTGGATGAATCGTGACGTTTGGCGGCATCACGCGCGCGAGGCGGGCCACGAGGTCGCGATTCGGCTCAAAAGAATCTACCGTTGGAACTCTCCGAGCGAGCCACCACGACCACGGACCCCACCATGCTCCCGCATCGACTGCTCCACGGTCCTTGGGTACAAACTCGTCGAGCCTCCTGAGCTCGGGCTCGAAGAAGAGATACTGCCAAGCGATTGACGGCACCATAAGTCGTGGCGGAACTCGATCGACGACCTTGGCGGCAATATCCACGTCAGACGGTCCTCTCTGACGATTCGATGAAGCCACCGCGGGACACCTCTGGATACTTCTCGTCCGACTCCGCTATCGATTCGTTAGGCAAGAGCTTGGGAAGTGGCTCGCAGACCGCTGTGCCGCACGGCCATCTGTGAGAACTTCAGAACAGCCGTCAGTGAAGCGTCCCCATTGCGGGCATCTGTTCCAGACCGGCTTCTCACGTCAGGTTGAGGCTTCGATGGGCCGATGGTGTCATCGGATCTCCTTGAGGCTCGTACGTCGGTTTCAGGCGTTCGCCGTAGGCGCGCTACTGGATTCTGGTTTCGGGCCCAACAGGGTCGTCAGTAGAGGGACTATCCGCCCTTCCTCCACGATCACCGAACTGATGACGGCACAAAACGCGGTCATGGCGAGAATCTCCACGGGCGCACCGATTGACTTTGCGGCGATCGCAGCCACGGCATTCGGATGAATCGCGACGATGACTGCCGGCCACACTGAAACTCACACCAGCGATCGCCGCCGCGACGCTGCTTCCCCAACGGTAGGTGATGGCGACAAGGGGAACGAGGAGAAGTACCAAGACGCCGCCAATGCAGAGGACTCCGATGGCGGCGGCACCAGCCAGAGCGATTGCGGGAAGCTTCTTCTCGCGGCCCGGTGGGCCCGCCTTGTGAAGCGATTGCCCTTCGCCAGGGCGAGAATGAACAACGTTAAGAGGAAGAGCCCACCAATCAGGAGTGCCGCGCGGTAGGTCTGATCAGGCTCGAAGTTCATGGTCATGACTCCCGATACGCTCCTGCCGGCACCATCCAACCCTGTTCCCAGCCGTTCAGGCTTACCGGCTTCAGCGTGCGACCGTTGAGGGTCGCCACCCAGCCGGCGTTGAAGTTCTGGGCGACCTGAATGTACGTGGCAGGTCCGGCACCGATCCTCAGCGTCCGTTTTTCCGCGTGTCCACGACAGTCACGTGGACACTGCGCGTGTTGTCTTCTGAGTGGAAGAATGTTGCTGGTTGACGGACGAGCAGACTCGGTGACTCGGAACGCACTTCCCGCTGGAAACGAAATCACGTGGTGCCCAGCTGCCAAGTTGGTCGTTGGGGAGGCGCAGGCGCCGAATAGCCACGGGCTGGAGATTGATGAGGTTTCCGAGCGTGCCGGTTACCTGGGTGGGCACAGAGGTGCTGTCTATTTGGACGATGGGACCGGTGCCGCAAGCCAGTACAACTTGTGTGGACAGTGAGGGTGAAGGCGCATCCAGGCTCCCTAGCGCGGGAACCCCGAGAGAAGACAGGCCAACCGGGAGTGGGATTTTCGGTGGAGGCGGTAGGCCGACCGTTTGTGGCCCGGTGGGAACGGCGGAAAGGCGCGTGGACACCGCGGTAAAACGTATGGTCAGGGTGTCGGTGGTCATGGGAGCGAACGAGACGATCCCACCTCCTTTGGGGACGGCTGCGCTCCGGGTCCCCGCCGGACTGGTAACTGTGACCTCCGTGGGCGAGCTCGCCTCCCGAGAGAGACCAAGTGAGATAGAGCTCACAGCTCGGTTGCCATTCCAGCGAAGGGTCAGCGAGGGGGATCGGTCACTGAGCCCTGCGATCCACGGCGTTGACGATTTCTCTAACAGGTTGTCCGGCCGGAATTTCGGTAAGGCGCGCAGCCAGGAACTGGCGGAGATCTGAACGGCTTGGTGAGTTTGGAGGTGCCAGCGTCTTTAGCAACTGCTCCAAGCGTGCACTCGGGGTCGGTACAGCGGTTCCACTGACGGTCGGCAGACATGGCTTTCGGCAGGACGAACTTGCGGGCGGCTGGCTCCACGGTTGCGATCGGGCCGGTGAAGTCGAGATTTGGGTTCGTGACCGGATCGTTGATACTGAGCATGGGCTGGGCACGAGCCGCTCCTGAGAATGTCGCCAAGTTCATCGCTGGGAAGCTGCATAGCCGGCTGGAACGTGATTCCGGGAATAGCCACCTCTGTGATTCCGGCACCTTGGGGTAGGATGCGCGGGCTTGCTGTTCGGTCGGGTTGCATCGATGGTGATCTTCAGATGCAGCGTCTTTCCGGGAGCTACGGAAACCCTGACCGGGGTATTCCGCGCTGGAATGTACCGGCGGACTGATCCGCGGTCCGTTGTGATGGTCACCCACTTGATAGTCGGACGTTGTGGCGGAGTCAACCAGAGGAGTGATGGCAATCGACGTAAGTGGGACGGCGCGGTCAAACGTGATCGAAACCCACTGATCCACCGAATGAGCGGTTCGATGACGCCACCCACGCGGTCGACGGGTTCCCGTCGAACGCTGACGACGGCCCTTCGGACGGTTCTAGCTGGAGGGCGATTTGATCCATAAGAGCTTGCTGCCACCTCCGCCGCTCCGATGGGCGCCGCCACGGTTTGCGCGTCGGCGGCGCCCAATGTTCCGTAGGTCAAGGGCTGGAGAGGGTATCAGAAGCTGACCTGCACCCAGAAGATAGGAGAGGTTGTCCTCGACCTCCCCGAACGCGACTTGCCCGTCGTTGGTTGCCGTCAGTGATCACCCAGTTGGCGCCAGCGCTCGAGGCCGCGCCGGCAGCGTGGGGATCGTTGGCCAACACCGCCGCCCGCCCGTTCAGCACTCCGGCCCCTGCCAGTGGCAGCAACGAACCGCTTGATCCACTGACGACGAGGGGATTGGAAGCAGGATACGACTGGACTTCGGAAACAGATGGTTCGACCTTGTAGATCTCGACGGGCCGAAGGTGGACGAATGACTTCGAGTCGTATACCGGTAGGTCGCCTTGCGCGACCTGAGAGCGGGGCAGGTACGGACCGAAGGCGGCAACTTGAACGAGCCCGGGAGTCTCGTTGAGTACCTGGTGAACCTGCGCGGGAGGAATAGCTCCAGTCGCTTTTAAGTTTAGATCGTTGCGTTCCACCACGAAGTCAATCCCAGACCGGGAGAGATACTCGGCTAGCCCGGGTTGTGGGCTGCCGGTGGCGAGGGCGTCTTCGACGGCGCTGAGCATGTCCGTGTTGCCGTCGGATCCAAGCGGGATGATGGACCGGACGGTTATCGAAGTGGAGGCGAGCACGGAGAGGGGCTCGTCCTGTGGTGAGCCCCAGGTGTATTCAGCGAAGTTGGCACCGGGGACAAGTAGGGCGGTCTGATGGCCCTGGTGGCTGTCCAGCCAATTGGCAGCCTGTGTCCAGTAGCTGGGAATCGCCGCAAATCCACCAGACGGATAAAGCTGTAGTTGCCAGAACGGGATTGCCGCGAACACTACGGCGACGACAGCGAGCGACCCAATCAGTGAGCGCCAATGCTTTCGAACCAATCGATTGGGCCATCGACCTGTTTGGCCACCCAGTGAGACCGTCGACACCAACGACGTCAGGCCTAGTGCCAATGGAAGCGTTATCAGAGGGGAAAATTTCGAGACGTTTCGTAACGGGCCGAGGCCCCCCGAGAGGAGGTTTATTACGCTCGACGAGAACGGACTACCCAGCGCTCCACCGTAGCCAATGGCGATGACAAATACGCCGAAGCTCAATGTAGCTACCAAAAAGAGTCTTTCCGGGATTCGCCGAGCTAACCCTGCGAGACCGAGCGCGGTCACCAATGTCGTCGCCACAATGGCGACCCAAGACGTGACGAGGGTCCATCCGCCAGGAACGAGAGGTCCGCCGACGTCGTCGAAGTTCTGCCAGAACGACGTGCCACGAAGAGCGTCGAACACGGAACCCGTGGACGTGGTGATCGTGGCGGTCTCGGTATATGGGAGGTAGTTGTAGCCGTATTTTCCCTGCAGAACTGTGGCGACGCTCCACCAGAAGCAGGCCAGGACTACGCATACGACCCACCACCCCAGTCAATGATCTACGACGAGGCCCAGGCTGCCGCGTCAATAGCCAAATGACCGCCAGCGGAAGTGCGGAGAGGACGACAGTGGCGTTGACGCCCCCCATAAGGGCGATCGCCACGCCCGATTTGGCGGCTGCTCGCCGCGGGGAGCCAGCCTCAGATCCGACGACGAGCGGGCGCAACACCCAAGGCAGGAACACCACCGCCAGCAGAGCAGCCGAAACAGCGGCCCAGTCCACAACGAGGGGCGCCACGCAATAGGCAATGGCACCGAGCACACGCGCCCACTGCTTTCCGATTCCGAGCGCTTCTGCCAGTCGAATGACACCCCACGCTCCAATCGTCAGCAACAGAGCTAGCCAGAGTCGCTCCGCGCACCAGACCGGCACATGTAGAACGTGCATCAGTTCGAAGAATGGGGCCATCGGGAAGAGGTATCCGAATGTGCCCGACTGGACGGATCCGGATGACACGGAGAGATTCCACAAATGCAGCGATGACCGAATCCACGCCAGCGGCGCCATGATGACGGGGAGCTTGGTGTCGTCGATGATCAATCCCGGGGACTGGACAAAGGTCAGAATGAGGAAAAAGACAGCCAGTACAGCCAGAAACCAACGACTTAGTGGGTCCCTCGTCGGGCCACTGAATGACTCGGATTCGGTTGAGTGGCAACGATTCCAATGGGCTCTTTTGGCGGACAATGGTCACGTGCTCGATACCCTCGAGGTCTGGCTGACCTTGTTGGCGATGACTGAAAAGTCCCGCGCGACCTGGTCCCAGCGGAAGTTAGAAGCGTGGCGGCGAGCGCCCTTCGACAATCGATCGCGGAGTGAGCTTGTCCCTGGCTATCGCGATCCATTGACGGGCTAAGATCAGCTTCAGAATCCACCAGTATCCCAGTCTCGCCGTCAACGATGGCGTCTTTGACGCCAGGGACGTTAAACCCAATTGCCGGCGTTCCAACCTCTGCAGCTTCGATGATGACGATACCCCACCCTTCATGGTGCGCGGGGTGGATGAGCGCCCATGCTGAACCCAACAGGCGCCATTTCTCATCTTCGTCGACTCGGCCGGTGAAGACGACACCGTCGCCGGCCAGACGCCTCGAGCGATGCGCGGTCCGGTCCATCGCCCATAACCATGAGCGTGCCACCGACCACGGGTCGCACCAGATCCCACACCCGAAGGAGCAGGTCGATTCGCTTGTGCGGCACGAGCCGTCCCGCGCAGATGAAGAGCGGTTCGACTGAACGCTCGCCGACGATGACTGACGGTGGGTCGACCCCGCTGTGGAGCACGTGGATTCTGCTCCTCTCGATGCCGATGTCTTCAAGTGCAGACGCCGTCGAGGAAGAAATCGTCATGAAACGGCACCCGGCGATACACGATCGGCATGATCTTCGACTCGAGCGAACCGCCCGACGGCGGCCACGGGAGGAGGGAACCGCTGGCTCCACTGTTCGCTGTGAACGTGATAAACGCATGCGAGAATCGGTTTGCTTCGCCACAAGGGTGAAAAGTAGGGGAGTCCATTCTCGGTGTCGACCAAGAGATCCCAATCTCTCGCCACCCTGTGGTGCACGAATGGAGCCCTCGCATATTGTGAGTAAGTCCCTCCCATATTGAACACGGGATACGGCCTGAGCACCCACTGGGCCACCACAGAGATGAGCGACCTCGTGGCCCATGTCCCTGGAGAGCGACAGCCAGACGGTCGATGAATACCTCGGATCCGCCGGCCTGTTCATTGGCGAGATCACGCCAACTCATGAACGCTATGCGCATCGGAACTCCGCTTTTGAGGGAAAGCTACCGAAGATCGTCGAACTCACCGTGGCAATCTCACGATTGCAGGATCCTTCCCCGACTGGGCCGTTTGTCGTAAGCGGTCACGTTAGATCACGGCTATAGCGCGGCAATCGCGGCCCCGGTCCGGCGCATCACCACGACGAGGTTCCAGGTCAGAACCTCCCGTAGGCCCGGCACTCGTACGATCCACTTGGTCCAGCGGGGATAGTACCGAGGAAACGCATCGAGCACAGTGACGTTGGGACTGGAATTGCACCAGCGAAGTACTTCGACTGATGCTCAAAGAGAAGAGGCTCTCTCCGTATCTGTTCTTCGGTGGAGCCCCAGTGACTCGCTCGAATCGCTGGGCTGCCCACTCGCCACCTCGATAATGCCACGGCGACGTCTCGTGGCCTCCCCATGGGGAGAGCCAGTTGGTGAATGTGAGGTAGATGACTCCACCCGGAGCTACCACCCGGACCATTTCTGACAGCATCTGTTCGTGAGACACCACATGTTCCAACACGTTTGACGAATAGCAAACATCGACGGCGCCTGTGGCGATAGGCAAAGCGCAACCATCGGCCATGATCCCGCCTATCAATTGCCTACCGTGCTCCGTCGTCTGATCGACGTCGTACTCAGCCGTAAAGGCGCGTGCTCCGACCTCGCGAAAGGCGTCAGCCACGTATCCCGACGCCCCACCGACATCGAGGATGATGGAACCGAAGAGTTGGCAGAATCTCCCAACATCGGCCACGGTGTCTTCTGCGAGAAAGCGGTAAAAAGTTTCGGGATCCGTTGCTTCGTGGCGGAACGCCTGGAAGAGGTTTACCGATCGACGGATCCCCTTCACATCGAGAATCTCCCCGCTGAGGATGCCGGTCGCCAAGATTGGATGGAATAGTGCTCCGAACTCCACGCTCATCAATTGTGGGCTGTACTCCAGGTCGGAGAACAACCTTTTTGAGACGCGATACGACTCCGTCGGAGGAAGGCAAGGAAAGAATACAGCTGTCCCCTCTCCCCATTTGATCATGAGATCAACATTGCGGATGCGGGGCTGGATGATCGTACCTGCGGCTTCTATGGGGACCTCCGAGATCATCACGCCTTGAACTGGGGGAGGCTTTCGTCTCGTTAGTCGCGATCCGAGCTACATCCCCTAGCATCTGCAGTCCGTCACGGACTGGCCGGACATGGCTCCCGGCAACATCTGTCCAACGTACGGGGACCTCTTCTATACGCAGGCCAAACCTGGCGGCTAAATCCAACATTTCGACGTCGAATGCGAATCGATCGACCTGAGCGCCATGAACCAGGAGTTTGGCAATGGGCCCCCGAAATGCCTTGAATCCGCATTGGGTGTCCATGTAGGGAAGGTGTGTCATCGAGGATACCAACGTGCCAAATGTCCGGTTCATCACTTCACGATGGATTCCTCGCTCGGTCACCAGCGATGCTTCATGCGCTCGTGACCCGACAGCGACGTGGCTGCGTTCGACGGCACGCAGCAAGTAACTGAGATCTTTAGGATCGGATGCCATATCAGCGTCAAGAAATGCGATCACGCCGCCCCGCGCTCGAATCACGCCGGTTTTGACGGCAGCCCCCTTCCCGCGATTGTGAGCAAGAGATATCACGCAAGACTGGGCCCAATCCTTGAGTTGGTCGTCGGGCTACGTCGGCGGTGTCGTCGGAACTGCCATCGTCAACCACGATGATCTCGGTATCGTCGGGAGAAATCGACTCCATCAGCCTTTGCAGACCGTTCGGCAGCCGGCGCCCTTCATTGAACGCGGGAATTACAACGCTCAGGCTTGTATTCACCCGTTTTCCCCCATTGCTGGATCCCTGAATCCTTCCCCCAACTCCCAATGTGGATGCCTAGCTTGCCGCATCGTTACACCCAAGACAAGGCGACCGGGTTCGGTCCAACGCGGTATCGGTGCGCGGGCGCGCCCTTGGGCTTCGCGGTGGCGATCATCTCCATACCGTTTCCGGTGGCGGGCCGTCAACGCGCCGCAGCTAGTTGCACTGGTTCGTGCCGGCGTGAAGTTCAATAAGGGGTGATGTTCGAGCGATTCGAGGAGCAGGGCGAGGAGGTCGCCGCGTAGTCACTCAGAAATCCGTCCTCAAGTCTTGACTATTTCTCGCGGCACATTAGCTTGGGTTGAATGACGGAGGCGGAAGAGCTCATCGAGCGGCAGCGGGAGTTCGAGAGTGCGCTCGCACGAGAAGCCGGATTTGTCTCGTCTTTGGAAGAGCCTGGGAACGTCGCTCTTGTGTTGTTCGGCGGCGTGAATAACCAAATAGGCATGCCACCATTTGAGTTCTTTCGACTTACCCAAGACCTCCCAGTGAAAAGGATCTTCCTCCGGGATCATGAACAGGCGTGGTATCACCGAGGCGTGAGAGGGGCAGGGAATTCGATTGATGAAGTCGTTGAGTGTCTTGCTCAGCTCTTCGTAGAGGCGAAAGTCGATAAGGTTTTGATGGTCGGGAATTCCATGGGTGGATACGCGGCGCTCTTGTTCGGCAACCTCTTGGGCGCGACTGAGGTTCTCGCGTTCTCCCCACAGACATTCCTTTCGCGACGCCGACGAGTTGTTCATTACGACCGGCGTTGGTCCCGCCAGATGGCAGCTGTGCATTCAGCCCCATTGATTGCGCCTGCGTATTTGGATCTTGGTCCGTTCTTCCGCCACTATTCAGGATCCACCGTGTTTCATGTGCACTACGGCACCAAGAGTAGACACGACCAAGCGCACGCGCGCCAACTCCGTCACTGCCCGTCCGTCGTGTTGCACTCCTATCCGTACGAAGGCCATGAATTGGTAAAATCGCTCCGCAAATCCGGCGAACTTGAAGCGATTCTGCGAGAAGCAGTCAGACGTTGCACTGAGTGTTGACCGATAGAGCTCACGCGGACCTCTGCTCGTCCCACGTGATCCCTCGGGGCCGCTCCGGATCCGACCGAGAGCCCAACGCTTGCATCGCCTGGGTGCCTACCAGCTGCTCTGAAACTAAGATGAAGTGGGGAGCTAGGACAGGCTGGAGAGCTCAAAGCGTGTGGACCACCTCGGCGAGTGTGAGTGCTCCTGCGGCAGTCGCGGCGTCCACGTGGGGGAGGAAGCGGTCCTCGCGCTTGACCGGGCTTCGAGCAAGGCCGTCGGGCGGCACGGGGTGGTAATGCTCCTGGTGCAGAGAAGCTCCAATCATTTCCGATGTTTCGATCGGTCGCCAGAGTCATCTGAGTCGAGTGTTCGCCGATCCTGAGGAAGAGCCTCCCGAGGGATACGGGAGAGTGCAGGTCATTGATCTACCCGGCATCACCGGACACCCCTCGTCGCCCACAGTCGAAGGTAGCCCCAGAACGTGGGATGGGTGAAAAGTCGGGACTCCGCCGACTGGAGAGTTGTCACCGACCGGCGCCAATTTCTGCCCGTCCAGGACCGCACGAACTAAGTCGCTCAGCAGCGGTAGACCCGCTGCTAGGTGGAGATACGGATATGTGACGATGGAGTCGGCTGGCGATGTATCGAAGCGGGCCTTCGCCAGGATTTGACCAGTATCGATTCCGCTATCAACCAAGTGCACGGTTGTTCCAACTTCCTCCGGATGACCCTCCGCCAAGGCCCAATAGCCGCCGTGGACGCCCCGATAGCGGGGCGTGAGGCCAGCGTGAGTGTTAATGATGGGACAGGTGATCGAGTCGAGAACCCGAGACGAGATGATTCGGGTTCCGTTTACCACAACAACGCGCGGCTCTAGCCCCGCGAGAATCTCGATCGTCTCGGAAGAGTTGACTGAGTCAACGTGAAGGTCGGGTGGGCGAGCCGTGTCATTCAAGCTCGATTCGGACAAGATCTGATGCCGGCGTCAGTTGTCCCCGGATTCGCAGAACTGGCATCGCAATCGCTACGAAGAAGACTTGACCAAGAGTCTTAACCCATCCGATCCGTTTGATCCGTCTCCGTGTCAATTGAACCCGTGACTGAGGGTCTTCGGTGACTACGGTCACGTGGGAGATGTGCTTGTCCAACCAATTCGCGACGATATCGGTCGTATCGCCTGGACCTGCGAGTAGCACCACTTGCGGTGAAATGTCCCGCTGTTCACTGCCCGAAAGGCGCTCGTTGTCAGTCATGGGAGTTCGCAATGTTGGGGTTCAAGACCGGGCGAAAACGCTCGCCAAGTGGAAAGTGCGAATCGGTTCTCTCCGGTGAACGGGAGACAGGGAAGGTGGGCGAATTGACGGCTGACGGCACGGGTTAATGAGGCGATTGAGTTGCTCGAAACCAGTCGATAGTGGCGCGTAGCCCCTTCTCCAGGTTGACAGCTTCCACGTCGGAAAATATGTGTCGAAAGGCGGTCTGGTCTGCTTGCGAATCTCGTACGTCGCCGGGTCGAGGTGCGACGTGCTGGCGAGGGAGTTCCACCCCAAGGATTTTCTCCAGAAGCTCGACAACCGCGAGCAGAGACACCCGCGATCCAAAAGCCAAGTTGATCGGCTCGGCATTCGAGATCCGTCGACGAACACAATCCGCCAAGACTTCTGCCACGTTGCCCACATACGTGAAATCACGGGTCTGTAGACCGTCTCCGTGAATTTGCAACGGTTCACCCCTTAGCGCCCATGACACAAAGGACGGAACCACAGCTGCGTAGGCGTGGTCAGCGGGTTGCAGTGGGCCAAACACATTGAAGAAGCGAAAGGCGACTACCGGAAGACCGAACGATCTTCTGTAGGAAAGGGCGTAAGCCTCTGCAGCGAGCTTGCTCGCCGCGTACGGGCTCACCGGAAGGGTTGCCATGTCCTCTCGTTTTGGGAGCGCCGGGTTGGCGCCGTAAACCGAAGAGGACGAGGCGACGATCACGTGTGGATCCGCGCTTCCACGAGCCGCTTCGAGGACATTCATTGTGCCGGTCGCATTCACCGCGTGGGTAGCCAACGGATTGGCCAGTGACCGCGGCACAGACGGTCGCGCCGCCAGGTGGACCACGGCATCCGCTCCATCGAACTGCTTGGCAAGCAGATCGGAGTCGAGAATCGAACCCACAACCAGTTCGATGCGGTCAAGGCCTGTCCAGGTTCTCCCGACGGCCCGTGGACAAGTCGTCAATCACGACCACTGTCTCGACGGCCGGTTCTTGCAAGAGCATTCGGCACAGATTTGCGCCGATAAATCCTGCACCACCGGTGACGATCACCTTCATAGCCAGCTCGCGACAATCGTGTGTGTATCGAAGACGTGGCGTGCGTGACTCCGAAGGAGCTCGTAGTCGAAAGCGTCGTGGCCTGTCGCTACAACGATGGCGTCAGCGGCGCCGGGCTCTTCAGTGCTCAATTCAACAAGTGGAAGCTGACGTGTGCCAAACGTAGTCCTGGCCCACGACGACGGCCGTGGTGGGCGAAGTCTCGGACCTCACTCCCGCCGCCCTCAGCCATCCTCACGCGGGGGCCGTAATGACCGACGGTGGTCCAATCTGAGTCAGCGGCGCTTCACGGATTACTCCCGTTTCGGCCGCAGGGGTATTAGCAGCTGGGAGTTCAGTCTCATCGTCTCCCAAGACCGAGACAGCACTGAACAGCAGGGCGCGGACGTCGTCTCCATTCCGGCGAACGGCCGCGTCCTGCAGTCCGATCCAGCCTCATGCTCAGTTCTTCTCGTGGAGGTGGGACCGGAGCGAGCCGGTTGATGTACGGGTGACTGGTGCTCAGCACTTGCTCGTCGGGCTCGCAGAGCTCTTCGTCGAGCTTTTCTCCCGGGCGTCTGCCGGTGATCTCGATGGGGATGTCGACTCCCACCCGGTAGCCCGACAGGCGGATCATGCGTTGTGCCAGGTCCATAATCCGAACAGGCTGTCCCATGTCCAGCATGAAGATCTCGCCACCTTTGGAGAGCATTGCAGACTGCAATACGAGCTGGACTGCCTCTGCGACGCTCATGAAGAACCGGGTCATCCGTGGGTCGGTGACCGTCACGGGGCCGCCATTTGCGATCTGTCGAGCGAACGTCGGAATAACGCTGCCGCGGCTGCCGAGCACATTTCCGAAGCGAACCGCACAGTAGGCCGCGTCCTTCGGCGACTTCGCCAGCACGACCTGCTCGGCAAGGCTCTTTGATGCACCCATGACACTCGTTGGCTGCACCGCTTTGTCGGTCGAAATCTGAACGAACCGTTCCGCGCCAACCTCGACAGAGGCCTCCACGACATTCAGGGTGCCAAAGACGTTCGTGTTGACCGCTTCCACCGGGTACGTCTCAAGTACAGGCACGTGTTTATGGGCCGCAGCATGGAGCACTATTTCTGGGCGGTAGCTGGTTGAAGACTTCGAATACAGCCGTGCGATCGGTGATATCAACCAGTGCTTGCACGCACGGTTCGGAGATCGTGGAGGCGGTGTCGTGGAGGTGCGTTTCATCGTGGTCAAGAAGTACGAGCAGGTCGGGTTTGAGGCCCGATATCTGGCGGCATATCTCTGACCCGATCGAGCCACCAGCACCCGTGACCAGGACCCGCCGCCCAGCCAAAGCGGGCCGGATCGTGTCGAGTTCCCCAGCGACCGGAGTCCGACCGAGAAGGTCCTCGATGCTCGGCTCTCGAGCTTGTCGAACCGTCTCAAGGTGCGTAGGTTCGTTCATGAGGTTGCGCACGCCGGGAAGCACCTTCATCGCCACACCCGCCTGCTCCGACACTTGGAGCACCTTCTCCACCAGTTCCGGCGGCGGGGACGGGATGGCTAACAGCACCTGCTGAATGCGTGTAGCGGCTCCGTGGCGTCCGGAATGTCGGCGATCTTGCCGACGACAGGCACACCGAGCAGCGAAAGACCGTGGGCGCGGGTGTCATCGTCGAAAACCGCTACCGGGATGAGCCCAGCGCTCGGGCAATTCTGCATTTCGCGAATGGCGGCAGCGCCCATATCGAAGCTGCCCACGATTGCGACCCTCAGACCCATCTGCCGGGATCCGCGTTGCCACGCAAACAATCGCGAGTGGAATCGGATGATACCCATGCCGATGGTGGAGAACAGGCACCCGACGACGACCACACTGACCGGAACGAGCTCCGGACTGTACATGCGCCAGATGAGGTCGAGAGCAAGCAAAACGGCCATTGTCACCAGCGCAGCAAGACACAGTTGGCTCGCTTCCTGCGCTCCGGCATGACGCCACATGCGTTCATAGAGCCCAAAGAGATGGTTGGCCGTCAGCGCGACGACGACCGCTGCTGCGAGAAACAACGCGAAGTGCTGCCAGTAGTCTGCGGGTGGCCTGTGTGCGGAAATAAATCACTTCGGCCAGTCCGTAGCCCGCGCAGACCGATATCGCGTCAAGCAACAGGAACAACAGGCGAGCTCGCACCCGGCTGGCGCGCGCGTCGCAACGCTGATCTCGCTCATGACCGCGCTCCGGCGCGTCATCGCGCGGTTTCCCACTCGGTCTCTATACCGCGCCCCGAAACGTCCATCCGACACCCCCACCCCCCGATTCCGCCACCCAATGATCACAAGTGACGAGAACCGCCTCCCGTGCGGCCTAGTCGACGTCCCCCCTTTGCCCCGCTGGCGCAGAGCCCCTCGCTTCGACCAATTCCCTTTTTACGAGCCCGTAACTCTTATCACGTCGACTAACAGTTTGGCCACGTCCCGCTTGGGAAGCCTGCGCAAAACGATGTCTCCGTGTTTCTTGGAGAAAGATGTGGACTCCTGAGCCCGGGTTGTTTCATTCGAGCTCGAACGCGACTGTTCCGCAACCACGAACGTGCTGGTCGCGGGCGTTTCTACCTGGTTCCGCACAAGTCCTCTTGATTAACCGCGTTCCGCCGCAAATCGGCCGCCCGATGGCCAAGACCAATTCTCGAGATGTATCCTCCATATCTCAGCTGGAGGGCGTTGCAGCTGATAGATCGCACGATGCGGGCCAACGCCCCTCGGCGAGTCGCCGATGGAGTTCTGGGAGCGAGGAGGTGGGGGCGATGGAGCCGGTTGACTTCGGAGGCGCGCTCCTCCGCCGCTGGTGGCTTCTGTTGGTGCTGGGACTCGTCGGGCTATTGGTGGGGTTGGCGCTGCCGGTTAGCCACCACTCCGGACATTCGAGCCCTCTGTCATGGAGCACAACAGCGATCGTCGGTGCCTCCCCTCCAGGGGGGGCCGGAGGCAGCGGGGCGCTGGCAGGTGGTGTCACCACTAGCCAGATTTCCTTTTACGCCCACACTGACCAGGTGATGTTGGCGGCCGCAAAGCAGGCCGGGCGTACGGGGTCACTGACCGAGCTGGAGCGTGAGATCACCGTTACCGCTGATACTACGAAGAAGGGGCCGCCGCCGCCGCCGCGAGCACGATCAAGATCAGCGGCACCGGAGCGACCCCCGATCGATCTGCTGCATTTACGAATGCTTTCGCAAATCAGCTCGGGGACTACATGAGCAATCTGGTCGCGCAGCGCAACCAGGGCCAAGTGGCTGCTGCCAAACAGAAGGTCACTGACCTACAGAGCGAGATCGCAGCGCTTGGGAAGACGAAGGCAAGTACCGGCCTCGAAAATCAACTGAACCAGGCCGTGGCGCAGGAACAAGCCCTTTCGGCCGCTTCTTCGTCGACGGGTTACCTCATTCTGCAGCCGGCTCAGGCGAGTTCGGCAACCAAGACCGGCGGCGGCGGATTGCATGGCCTCGGATCCAGCCGATTGGTTCGAGGGTTTGCGGGTCTTTTGATCGGGCTGATATTGGCAGCTGGAATCGTCCTCGTGCTCGAGATGCTTGACAAGCGTATTCGGGGCAGCTCGCCGCGCAGAGGAGACGTTCGGCTACCCCGTGGTAGCCGAGATCCCAATCCCGTCGAAAGAGAACGGCGCCGGCGTGGTATCGGTCTTCAGCGGGGCCAGCACACCAACTGCGGAGGCCTATCGGATGTTGAGAATGTCCGTGCTGTTTGGTGCCGTGGAACCTCCGCCCCGATACGAGGACGTCGGAAATGGCCAACGCAGTCGTGTGACGAGTGGTCAAGAAGTTGCCTCAGGTACCCAAACGAGCAATGGCGACGGGTTCGCTTCCGAGTCCAGTCGCTCCAGCTCTGTGGCGCGCCAGGTCATCATGGTTGTTTCAGCGGGCACCGAAGCGACCCGCCCGCTGGTAGTCACCAATCTTGCGGCCACCTTTGCCGACGGCGGGCAACGGGTGCTTGTGATGAGCACCCACGATCTTCACGCCAGCAATCGCGTCAGCCCTCCGGGCCAGGACCCGACGGCACCGATTGCTCCAGAAGTCCTTCAAGCAGCCTTGCGGCCTTCTCCTCTGGCCAACGTCTCGTCTGTCCCACTGATTCCATTCGTCGCGAACAGCGGGCAACTGGCATTGAGGGCGCCTGCGGTACTGGAAGCAGCCCGACACTTGGCGGAGGTGATTCTCGTCGAGGCGCCTCCGCTTCTGGGTTTCCACGACGCCGAGGCGCTGGCACCCTTCGTCGATGTCGTTTTGGTCGTGGGGGAGTGCCTCGCAACAACTTTTGACCAGGCAAGACGATCCGGAGACCTTCTGCGGCGGATTGGCGCGCCCGTGATCGGCGTGGCCCTGACCAATATGCGTATCGGCTCGCGCGACATTCGGAGATCGGTCGAAAAACCCCAGGTAGGCCCGAAGAACCACCTGGAGCCAGAGCCTTCAATGGCTGACGCCGGCCACGCCTCCTACGCCGCACGTGGCGACCTGAAGAAACGCTGGCAGAGGCAGGTGGGATCAGTCTCGTTGGATACAGGCCACGCCCGGCCAAGTTGAACCGCGTGGGTAGTCGTCCAATTTGATTTCGGACCCACGACCGGGGGTCAGCTTCCGATCGAACCACGAGTGGGGTGACTGGAGCGCCAAGCTAGCGCCGTGACCGAGCGTCAAGTCCTGGACACAGGAGTGCGCGTGCCTCGGAGACCAGACCGCCTCTCGCAAGCGGGTC
Source organism: uncultured Acidimicrobiaceae bacterium (assembly GCA_963731065.1). Classification (GTDB taxonomy): domain Bacteria; phylum Actinomycetota; class Acidimicrobiia; order Acidimicrobiales; family RAAP-2; genus Bog-473. The sequence continues at coordinate 150,342 of CAVSUH010000001.1, forward strand.
CAGCCTCATTTGCACTGCTCAGTCGAGCAGTGCAGCGATCTCCCACACGGACAAAATGCGATCCGCCACCCCTGCAGCCATGGCAGGGGTGATCCGCTTACGGCGTCCCGCGGCCTGGAGAGGGTCGTGTGGGCCGGCGAAGTCATAGAACATGAAGTGAAGCGAGATCCCCGCCGCTTGCTTTTTCACCTTTCTTGAGTAGGCGTCGGTAAGGCGTGTGAATTGCGCATCCCTATTCTCGCCGTCGAGTTGCGCTCCGAGTAGGAGGTCGAGATCCGCTCGGGGCCGGGGTCGCCAGTGATGATCCGGTGCTCGATCCCGGTGTATGCGGGAGGCAAGGAGCGGGTCGTAATCCCGTTCCCCGAAGATCTTGACAGTATGACTAATCACGGTTGTCCGTGGCCATGAAAAAGTCCCCGGTTATGGCCAGCTGAGGTCCCCGCTGGTGGCCACGAAAAGTCCCCGCTTTTGGCCACGAGAAGTCCCCACCCCTCACTGAAGGATCCACCAACGAGGCCCCCTGGCCGGTGACGGTGGCGGTGCTAACCCAACCGCCGCACCGACCAAGGGACGTCTCAATGAAATCAGTGAGGGAACACATGGACATGCATGCCGCCTATCGAGAGGTGGGCAGCTATCGGGCCGCCGCAGAGATCTGCGGGACGACGCCCAAGACGGTGAAGCGCTCGGTGCTGGCCGCCCAGGCAGCCGAAAAGGGCGAGATCCCCGTCGTCGAGCACAACTACGACGCCGTCAGAGACGTTGTGATCGAACGGGTGGAGCGGACCAAGGGGAAGATGTCGGCCAAACGGCTGCTGCCCGATCGCCCGAGCGGCCGGCTACAGCGGATCGGCACGCAACTTCCGCCGGCTGGTGGCCGAGGTGAAGGCCGAGTGGCGGGCGAAGAACCACCGGGGACGCCGACCGGGCATCTGGACGCCGGGCGACATGTTGGTCTTCGACTGGGGCGAGATCGGCCCGCTGTTCGTCTTCTGCGCCGTGATGGCCTGGAGCAGGGTCCGCTTCGTCTACTTCGCCGACAACCTCGGGGCCGAGGCGACCATGACCGCACTGGCGCGGTGCTTCGAGTATCTCGGCGGCGGTCCCCAAGACCGCGCTGACCGACCGCATGGGGTGCCTGAAGGGCGACACCGTGGCCGGGCTCGTCGTCCCGACGCCGGCCTACGTGCGCTTCGCCACCCACTACGGGTTCCGGCCCGACTTCTGCGAAGGAGCCGATCCCGAGTCCAAGGGACTGGTCGAGAACCTGGTCGGCTACGTGAAGTCCGACCTCATGATCCCCGAAGAGCTCAGCGTCGCCGACCTGGCCCGGGCGCGAACGAGAAGGGGCTGGCCTGGTGCGACGAGGTCAACGCCGTCGTGCACTCGGAGATCTGTGCGGTCCCCGCCGAGCGACTGGTCAAAGAGCTCGAGGTGATGGGGACGCTGCCGCAACTGCGGGCCACCATCGGCAAGCTCGTCGTGCGCAAGGTCGACCGGCTCAGCTGCGTGCGCTTCGGCTCGGCCCGCTACTCGGTGCCCACCATCCACATCGGCCGCCAGGTCGAGCTCGTGGCCCAAGACGGCAAGGTCCTGATCATCTTCTTGGGCGAGATCATCGCCACCCACGACCTCGTCGCCCCTGGTGAGACGTCGGTTCTCGACGAGCACTATGGCGGGCCCCGGCCGATGCCCACCCGTGCGGTGCGACCGAAGACCGCCGCCGAGAAGGCGTTCTGCGCCCTCGGCCCGGCGGCGGAGTCCTTCATCAAGGGTGCGGCCGCCCGGGGCATCACCTCGCTCAAGGGCGACCTCGACGAGCTGGCCCAGATGGAGGCGGCCCACGGCAAAGAGGTGCTCCTGGCCGCCCTCGAACGCGCCACCTCCTTCGGGCGCTTCCGGGCCCACGACGTGCGCTCGATCATCGCGGCCGGCACCGGGGTCCCACGTCCGGCTGCTCCGGGCGAGGCCCTCATCGTCGAGCTGCCGCTCGTGCCGACGCGCTCGCTGAGCGACTACGCCATCGGCGAGCAGTCGTGAGCACCGCCCCTCCCGCCCTGCCCGCCGACATCGAGGCCGGACTGCGGCGGCTGCGCCTCCGGCGCCATGCGGCGCTCTCCCCGAGCTGTTGGTGACGGCCAAGACGCAGCGCTGGAAGCCCGAGGAGTTCTTGCGCACCCTCGTCGAGGCCGAGATCGCCTCGCGTGACGCCTCCAACGCGGCCAACCGGCTCAAGGCCGCCGCCTTCCCGGTGACCAAGACGCTCGACGAGTTCGACGTGCGTGCCTCCTCGGTCAAACAGACGACCTTCGACTACCTCTCGAGCCTCGAATGGGTGCGGGCCAAGGAGAACCTCTGCCTGGTCGGCCCGGCCGGCACGGGCAAGAGCCACCTGCTCGTCGCCCTCGGTCACGCGGCCATCGAAGCGGGCTTCCGGGTCCGCTACTTCAGCGCGGTCGAGTTGGTCGAGACCCTCTATCGGGGCCTGGCCGACAACTCGGTCGGCCGCGTCCTCGAGGGGATCCTCAAAGCCGACCTGATCCTGATCGACGAGATCGGCTTCGCGCCCGATGGACCACACCGGCGCCCAGCTCTTCTTCCGCCTCGTCGCCGCCGCCTACGAGCGTCGGTCCCTCGGCGTCGCCTCGCACTGGCCCTTCGAGGACTGGGGACGCTTCCTGCCCGATCACGTCAACGGCCGTCAGCCTGCTCGACCGGCTGCTGCACCACAACGTGCTCGTCGTCACCGAGGGCGAGTCGTTCCGCATGAAAGAGGCGCGCGAGGGGAGGAAAACCTAGGCTCGCAGAAACTGAAAACTCACCCCGAGGGGTGGGGACTTCTGGTGGCCAAAAGCGGGGACTGAAAACTGGCCACGGACACACGGTCCCCGAAGATCTTGCTCAGCATGGCGTGCTCGAGTCGGTCAGAGCTGACAGAGGTTCGATCGTGGGCAGGTACGACAGCCAGGCCGTCAGTGGTCAACCGGACCCCCCATTAGCTTGAGAGGTCCGATACGTAGAGGCATTAAACAGGTATTCCTTGTTAGGCTGGTGCACGCAGGATTCGGATCCCGTTCTTGTTGAGTGCTACGACGAGGAGCGCACGGAATGGATCCCGGCTCTGTGTTCCACGCTGTCTCAGCTCACAAGGTGCGCAGCCCACTGTCTATTCTAGCCCTCTGAGCTGGTCAAATAGTGAAATCCACTTTTCCCTTCGTCAGTCAAACTGACCTACTATCACCGGGTGCCCCGACAACTCGATTGGTAGCCCTGGAGAGGACCGGGCAGGCCGTAAAGGGGTGGCGAAAAGCAACCGACGGACAATTTAGCTAGCGTCGGCGATCGGGGAGGCCTTTGCGGAGTTCATTCCGAGACGAGTTTGAGGTAAGTTGCGCCTCTTCGAGCGAGGGACGGGAACGAGGCGGATGGAGCCGATCGACTACGGAGGGGTGCTTCTCAGGCGATGGTGGTTGCCCGTCGTCCTGGGCGTCATATGCGCGGTTGCTGCAGTGCTACTCATTCCGGGAGCCTCAAAGCCTTCGGGTGCCAAGGCTCCCGCTTCCTCGTGGAAGTGGACGACGTATGCGCTCGTCGGAGCCCCACCTCCAGCTGCCAGGGGTCTGGAGTGCTTAGGCAGTGGGCTGAGCACCGACCAGATTGTCTTTTATTCCCAGGAAACCTCGGTCATCGAAGCAGCGGCTAAGGCTGCCGGTATCACTCAGCCGGTGAGTCGAGCTGGTCGCATATGCCGCCGGCCCGGCTCCAAGAAGGCGAAGACCGCAGTTGCTGGCCGGAGCGGGAGAGGTGGCTCTACTCACGATCGGGCCAACACCAGCAAAGTCGGCAGCGTTCACAAATGCATATGCCAAGGCCCTCGGCGATTACATCAATGGGTTGGTCTCGTCGAAGCAACAAGCCCAGCTGCAACAAGTCGAGCACACCGTCAATAATCTGAAATGGGAGATTGCCGCTAACGGATCAAAAGTGCCTGCGAGCCTGACCTCTCAGTTGGCGTCGGCTCAAGCCGACGAACAAGCGCTAATTGCGAGTCCCGGTGACCACTGGGTACCAGGTCATAAGGCCGGCTACCGCAAGTGCGGCGCGAGCAAGGGCCGGTGGCAAGAGGCGGCGGAGCGACATCGAGCAAAAAGGTGCGTTTGCTCGGAGGGTTCGTAATCGGTCTGATCATTGGCGCGGGAATAGTCCTGATATCGGCGCTCCTCGATAAGCGGCTGCGCGATTCCTCCCGAGCTGCCAACAATTTCGGATTCCCGGTTGTGGCGGAAATTCCACTCCCCTCAAAGATGAACGGCGAGTGCGATATATCGGCTCTTGAGTCTGCCGAATGCGTGCGGATTCGCCCGTGGCTGAGGCTTACCAGATGCTTCGCATGGCCGTAGTACTGGAGGACTTGGCCGGAGAATTGGTCTATGACGCAGGAGACCCGAGGCTCAGCTACTCGGTTCCACAACGATCGGCGTTGCTGATTCTGAGGGGCGGATCGACCGGATCCAGAACCGATCAATACTCGTCAGGTCGTTTTGGTGGTCTCTCCTGGCGAAGAAACTGCCAGACCCGTGGTTGTGGCCAACCTCGCTGCGTCCTACGCCCGAGCGGGCCTTCGGGTTCTTGTGATGAGCACTCTTGATATCCGGATCGAACGAGGTCGCTGGAGCGGCCAGGGACCTCGCACAGGACGTCACTTCGGTGAATCTTGCGGTTCGCGTGCAGCCGACCCTTGTCGAGAATGTTTCGTCTCTGTCGTTGAGCGAGTTTGTGGCGAATAGCGCTCAATTGGTGAACCGTGCACCGGGCATTATTCAGAGCTGCAAGAGATCTGGCGGACATCGTCATCGTTGAAGCACCCCCCGTTCTCGCGTATCACGACACGGAGGCACTTTCTCAGGCCGTGGACGTGGTTCTCGTTGTGGGTGACTGCGTCGAGACAAAGCTCGGACAGAGCGAAGCAAGCTGGCGAACTTCTACGTCGGATGAACGCTCCGGTTCTCGGTGTCGTCCTAACAAGCGTGGAGATCGGCACACGGGACATCAGGCATCTCGTGTCTGTTCGGCCGGGATCCAAGGGAGTCGAAGAGCCTCTGGAGAAGGTGCTCGAGCCAGTGCCTCACGCCGACGTGGCCTTCCGCGGCTCCGAAACTCTCGAGCAGGCGGTGGCCGGCAACGGCAACGGCAACGGCAACGGAACGGCAACGGCCGACAGCGGCAACGGCAACCTCGAGCAACGGCGAACGGCAACGGCAACGGCAACGGAGCGGTGGCCGCCCCCGACCTTAAGTCCGAGGCCCTCGAGCCCGTGAGCAACGGCAACGTGAACGCGGACGGAAACGGCCACGGGAACGGGAAGGAAAAGGTTGCTGTCCCGACCCTCGAGCCCAAGACCCTCGAGCCCGTGAGCAACGGGAACGACGAACGCGAACGGAAATGGCCACGGGAACGGGAACGAAAAGGTTGCTGTCCCGACCCTCGAGCCACGACGAACCGGCAACGGGAACGGCAACGGCAACGGCAACGGAAAGGTGGCTGTCCCGGACCGCGAGCCCGCGACCCTCGAGCACGCGAAGAACGGCAACGGGAACGGCAACGGGAACGGCAACGGCAACGGAAAGGTGGCTGTCCCGACCCTCGAGCCCGCGACGCTCGAGCACGGCAACGGGAACGGCAACGGGAACGGGAACGGCAACGGCAACGGCAACGGCAACGAAAAGGTGGCTGTCCCGGCAGTCGAGCCCGACGACGCTCGAGCACGCGAAGAACGGCAACGGCAACGGGAACGGCAACGGGAACGGCAACGGCAACGAAAAGGTGGCTGTCCCGGCACGCGCGACCCGAGCCGTGGAGAACGCGACGAACGGCAACGGCAACGGGAAGGTTGCTGTCCCGACCCTCGAGCACGCGAAGAACGGCAACGGGAACGGGAACGGGAACGGCAACGGGAACGGCAACGGGAACGGCAACGGCAACGAAAAGGTGGCCGTCCACGCCGGCAACGAGTCCGCGACCCTCGAGCACGGGAACGGCAACGGCAACGGCAACGGCAACGGCAACGGGAACGAAAAGGTTGCTGTCCCGACCGTCGAGCACGCGAAGAACGGCAACGGGAACGGCAACGGGAACGGCAACGGCAACGGCAACGGCGAACGGCAACGGGAACGGTGGCTGTCCCGGACCGCCGAGCCCGCGACCTCGAGCACGCGAAGAACGGCAACGGGAACGGCGAACGGCAACGGCGAACGGCAACGGCAACGGCAACGGGAACGGCAAGGTTGCTGTCCCGACCCTCGAGCACGCGAAGAACGGCAACGGGAACGGGAACGAGAAGGTTGCTGTCCCGACCCTCGAGCACGCGAAGAACGGCAACGGCAACGGCAACGGCGAACGGCAACGGCAACGGCGAACGGGAACGGCAACGGGAAAGGTTGCTGTCCCGACCGCATCGAGCCCGCGACCCTCGAGCCAGCGACACGCGAAGCAACGGGAATGGCCACGGGAACGGGAAAGAAAGGCAGTCCCTACGTTCGAGACTTTGGTCTATCCGCCGCTAATCGGCAGCCGTAAATCCGGCCGATACAGCCGTAGTGATCTGTCGACGGATTCCATCTCACAGTCGAAGTCCCTCTGTCCGATGGTCCAGCATCGTGTTGGAAATGCCGATACCTTCAGATCCTGAGAGAGCGGAGACGCCGGGTTCTCATCTATCGGACAACGGCGCAGCCATTTCTTTAGGTGCGTACTGAAGTGTTCATCCTGGGTGTCTCCACTACCATCCAACCCCCTAGTTGGGCTTGTAATCGCCGGAATTCTTTTCGGGATTGGTCGGCCGATCATTCTCCGGGTCTCATATGCGGAGAAGAACCCTTGGCTGGTCCGGGTACTCACGGCCAGCCTCCTTCTGCACTTGTTGGCTGCCCCCATGCAGATCTGGGTCGTTGATCACTTCTACAACGGCATTGCCGACTGGCTTCGGTACGACAACCAGGGTGCCAGTCCTCGCTTCGAGCTACCGGCACTTCGACTTCTCCGTTCCTGGTGGTAAGCGGTTGGTTGGCGATGGAATGGTGAGTGCGATCACGGCGTCCGTGTTTGCCATCATTGGTATCAATCAGGTCGGAGCGTTTCTCATCTTCAGTTTCTGGCGCTTGGCTCGGGCTCCTCTTTTTCTACCGCGCCTTCAGCCTGACTTTCGCTGGCGCCAACCATCGTCGTTACGCCATTTTGCTCTTCTTCCTGCCTTCGCTCATATTTTGGACCGCCGATGTGAGCAAGGAGGCGATCATGACCCTCTCGCTCGGCCTGGCTGCCTTCGGCGCGGCCAAGATATTGGCCCGACGACGTGGGGGATTCGTTCTGCTCATCATCGGAGGCGCTATTGGTGCCGTCGTCCGGCCCAATGAACTGCTCTTACTCCTGGCCGGGTTCTGCATCGCGCTGCTGATCCTCCCTGCGGGCCCTCGCCGAACGCTGGGGGGAGTGAGGCGCGTTGGCGCCGTAGCCTTTCTCTTGGTGCTGCTGGGGGTGTCTGTCTATCTCACTTTGCACTTTCTCCGCAGCTCCGGAGGGTCGTTCTCGTTGCAACAAATCTCAACGACCGACAAGGGGGTTCGACGTCGTCTGGCTTCGGGAGCAGCAACGTAACCTATTCACCAGGTCCAAAGGGGTTTTTTCACGATATCTTCACTGTTCTATTTGACCCTCTAGGTTACAACGCCCATGGTAATGGGGAGCGGCTGGCTTCAGTTGAAAACCTTGTGATCCTTGGCGTCATTCTGTCGTCCTGGCGCCAGCTTGCGAATCGTGGTACGGGCCTCGTTTGCGCGACCCTACATATTGCTTTGCGTGATTTATTCCCTCGGGATTCATCTACACGTTCGCGGCGCTCGGTAACTTGGGCCTTATCACGAGGGAGCGGACGCTCCTCTTTCCATTTCTTTTGGTTGTCCTGTCGATCCCGCTCTCGCCCAAGGGGGAAGAACCTCAGTTTGACTGGGAGCTGCGTCGAGGCGAACGGCTCAGGAGACGCCGCGCCGGGGAATCTGCGACCCCGGTGCCCACGCTGGGTGGGCTACCTTCCGGTCCGAGGGCGAGAATGTTCCGCCCGACCAGCCTGCCACTTCCCCAGCCTGTCCGAGCTAATGCCGGCCCGGCGCCGCCCGAGGATCCAGCAGCGGATCCAGAATCTCCAACCACCGACCCCCGACCACCGACAGACTGAAGCGGTCCATACAGCGCGCCCGTGCGGCGGCACCCATGGCTACCCGCGTCGGGACGTCGTGGAGGAGTCGAGCGGCCGCATCGGCCAGACCGGACGGATCATCGACGGCGACGACGATCCCGGTTTCACCGTCCGCCACGATCGAGCCGACGCCTGGCACTGCGGTCGTCACGACCGGCACACCAGACAGCCCAGCCTCAATGAGGACACCCGGCATACCCTCGCCGGCCGGGAGGCTTGGAAAGACCAAGAGATCGGATTGACGGAGTAGGGCGGGTACGTCGGAGCGCGGGCCCATGAGTTCAACGTCGGAATGCCTTGCCGGTTCAACCAGTGCATCGTGCATCGGACCCGCTCCGATGACCCGGGCTCGCAGTTGGATTCCTCGGGATCGAAGATTGGCAACCAGTTCGATAAAGCAGTCCGGACGTTTGCCGGGCGTGAGGGCGCCCACAAATACAACCGTGGGGATGGGGGAGGGGGATCTGTGCTCGGGAGGATGGAACTGCGCGGGGTCCCTGCCGTTGGCCGTCAGGAACACATTTGCGGCAGGGACTCTGAGGAGGTTCGTGCACTCATCTCTCACTTCCTCGCCACAAGCGATGACTCGGTCGGCACGGCGAGCCAGCGTTCGCCAGAGCGTGAGTTGCGCGTGCCTGTCCGTTCGCCCAGCGTAGGTGCCGATGGCGTAGAAGACGAGCGGATGCCGACGTCCAATCATGGCCGTGACCAGGTATTTCATCGGGTCACTCCCATGCGATATGACGACCGCAGGTGCGAGGCGGGAAAGTTCGGTGCGAAGAGGAAAGACAAGCCGAGGGTCGAAGCCTTTTGCGGCCTCCGTTCCTCCCCCGAATCCAAGGGAAAAGTCAGATGGCACCTCGGGTGGACTCTCAAAGAGTGTCAGTACTCGATGGCGACGGACGCCCGGGGTGTCAAGGCAATCTGCGAGCGCTCGAGCCTCACGTTGCGCCCCCCGGGCCGCGGGCGTTGGTATGACATGCAGTACCAAGGCGTCATCGCCCGCCAGATTATTCATCTTCTCGAATCCCCCGCGCTCTGGGCGGGAGCGTCCGATGGCCTCCGAAAGACGCCCTGCGTCCGGCGGCCCTCTTCTTGATCATCGAACTCCTCTTCGGCCGTGCGCCCTTCCGGAGCCACCATCGTTGCCGGCGCGCCGGATTCTTGGTCAGTTCACTTATCACTCGAAGGTGTACCTCGGTGTCGTCTGGAGGGTCCGAGAGCCCCGTCTCACCGTGGGTTGCCACTTCGCGACACGCTCATCTCTCAGTGGCCACCGGCGGGAGAACACCCGTCGCCCCCATGCTCGATCGAGGAAACCCTCACGGGCGAACAAAATGGAGGACGAGGCCGGCGTCCACTGTGGTGACGTGGAAAGCCTGCGTCCACCCAGATCTGTCATCGAGATGCTTCGACGAGCCGCCGGTAAATATCTTCAATTTTGGCGCTCGCCGACCGGACGTCGAATACGGTGCTCTTGCGTTTCGCGCCTTCTCCAAGGCGTCGACGCAGCTCAGAGTCCGTGCAGATACGGACGAGAGCCTCTGCGAGAAGATCGGGGCGTCCTGGGGCGACCAGGAGTCCTTCTTCGGAGTCGGTGACGAATTGGGGGACGCCACCGACGGCCGTGGCGACGACGGGGAGGCCAACGCTCATAGCTTCCATGAGCGCCACCGGGAGGCCTTCATGGTGAGAGGCCAGAACGAAGACATCGGCTCCGGTCATGAGCCGCAAGACGTCGTCACGCTGGCCGAGAAACGTGAATCGGTCTCGTAGACCGAGAGCAGCATGTCGCTTGCTCAATTCGTCTTTCAGAGGCCCTCTTCCCACTGCGGCAATGCGAATCGGGAGATCCTGATCGGCGAGAATCCGAGCTGCCTCGAGGAGAACGTCGTAGCCCTTCTCCGCCCGGAGGTTTGCGACGGCGATAACCAAAATCTCTTCTGCGGAGACACCCAGTTCGGACCGCACTTCGGCCTGTATCTCTTCCTCTCGCGATGATCAGCGCATCAGATTGGGTGAAGTCCACTCCATGTATCACGACCGTGGCGTGCGTTTGCAAGGAAGTCGGCAGCGCGTCATGCGCGGCAGGAGACACCGCCACGAGCGCCTTGTCGAGCCCGATGGTTGCGCGATTGAGGATCCGGACAGGCGCTGCGGTCTTATGCCACAGGCTGTGCTCTGTGTACATGAGCACTGGGCGCTGGCTTCGCGGGCAGGGATCGTGCCACGAGCCGGCCCAACGCCGCCGCATAAGGCAGATGAAAGTGGACGATATCGAAGTCACCCTCGACCAACAATCGTCGGAGACGGAGCGTCCAGCGGAGGTCGCCGTTATGACGGGCGCCTAGACAGTGCGCCGTCACGCCGCTGGCTTGGATCGCGGGCACCAGCGTGTTCTCCGACGCCAGCACGTAGGCGAATTCGTAATCGAAGGCATCTCGATCTCTCGCTGCCAGGAGGTCGACGAGGAGGCGCTCGGCCCCCCCGTAGCCCATGCACTTGATGACCAGGAGCACCCGAGGGCGGGCCTCCAGATGGCGCGCACCGAACTCCCCCCGGGCGGACACGGGCAAATAGTAGCCCCGGTGGACTCCGATCGATCCCCTCCGGAGCACGCGCTAGCATGCTACGCCGATTTACGCCAACAATCGGCCCTCAGGGCCAGGCCCGGAGGGGATGTGTCGTCGACGGTTGAATCAGATCCGCCGGGCCAAGGCTCGCTCCAAGTTACCGATGTTTCGGCCATCCCGGACGCACCACCTCCGGAGCTCTTTTACCACCATAAGGCGGGCCTACTTTCGTCAGCAAAGAAGCTTTGGGCACACCGTGAGATCGTTTTCACGCTCGCTGAACGGGATTTCCGGGCGCAGTACAAGCAGGCGACCCTAGGGGTCATGTGGGCACTCTTGAGTCCGGTGCTCACCTTGATCATCATGATCGTCGTTTTCTCGCGGGCAAAGACCTTTGGGACCGAAGGGATCCCCTTCGCCCTCTTCTCCTTCGTCGGCATCTTGTGCTGGTCCTTTTTCTCCTCTGCGTTGGGCACTGGGGGTAACGCATTGCTCACCAACAAGGCCCTGCTCGCCAAGACGCAGTTTCCCCGGGAGTGTTTTCCCTTGGAGGTCATGGGGGTAACGGGGATCAACACGGTCCTGTCGTGGATTCCGTTGGCCATCTTGTTCGTGATCTTCGGGCGCGCACCGGCGATCACGACGCTGTGGGCCCCGTTGTTCATGGTCATCGAAGTCGCGTTTGCCGCTGGACTGACGTTGGCCGTGTCAGCCCTGATCATCCAGATGCGCGACCTCGTGCAGGTCCTTCCGGTCATCCTCTCCCTCGGCCTCTTCGTGAATCCCGTGATCTGGCCGTTATCGAAGTTGTCGGAGCCGAACGTTCCTAAGTTCGTCCTGCCGCTCTACAGCTTCTTCAACCCGCTGGGCCCGGTGATCGACAACGTGCGACGTACCATGCTGCTCGGGTTGGAGCCGGACTGGTCGTTGATCGGGCTCGCCATTCTTGGGACGCTGTTCTATCTCACCGTCGGTTATCGACTCTTCAAGCGGCTGGAGGTGAATTTTGCCGACATTGCCTGACGGGACAATCCAAGTTGAGAACGTCTGGAAGAGGTTCCAGGCCGCGATTCGATCTGGGCGGCCATGGCGTGGGCACGGGCCCGATCAGATCTGTCCGCCCGACGGGGTCATGATCCTTACGCCGATCTACGTGAAGGCCGATTGGCAGGTCAACTGAACACCGGTTCAGCACCGTGCCATGCCGGAGGGTCGACTGGCCCTCCTCGTTCCGGTGGGGTGAATGATCCCGTTGGCATCATGAGAGAATCTCCCGAAGCAGTCCATTCAGGCCACGACGCGAGCGGGGTCGGACCTCGGATCGGTCACTGCGGTCATTCTGACTCACATGCGGCCCACGTTGGCCAGCGATCTCACGAGGTCGCTCCTGGAGGTCGAGGGCCTGGCTGCCGATCGTATCGTCGTGGTGGTGAACGGCGTCGGCGGTCTTGACGACCCCGTACTGGAGTCACGAGTCCGGATGCTGCGTCTGCCTGAGAACATCGGTCCGGCAGGAGGTTTCAAGGCCGGGATGATCGAGGCGTTCTCCGACACCGCAACACGTTGGGCCTACCTCTGCGAGGACGACATCGGCCTCCTCCCACTTCCGGCGCCCCGGCTCGGAGATCTCATTGATCGCATAAACGCTCGAGGTGCTCGTCGCGTCGGCGCCGTGGTCGCCTTCGGGAGGAATTTCGCCGGCCGGGGGGCTCATACTGTCAATGTCGTGCCACCGGAGGGCACCCCCCAGGATCTGGCTGCAGCCGACGTGGGTTCGTGGGGGGCGACCGTTGTATCACGGTCGGTGTTCGATGCTGGCGTCGTTCCCGACACAGATTGGTACTTCGGCCTCGAGGACTTCGACTACTACCGTCGTGTCGCCCTGGCGGGTTTCGAAGTGCTGGTTGACGGCGTGGCGGCCCGCCGGGTGGCCGCCCAGCAAACAACGATTGGCCGAGAGGAAGCCCTTCGTCGCCGACGTCCCGTCGACGTCGACGAAGCCTGGCGGGCCTATTACCACGCCCGGAACTCCTTTGAGATCGCTCGCCGCCATGGGCATCCGGGCTGGCACGCCTGGCACCTGGCCTACTCAATGCGACGTTTTCAGCGGGCTCGAAGTGGTGCCGAGCGGGCGGCGATCGCTCACGGACTGTGGGACGGCATGCGGGGTCGACTCGGCGAAAACCCCCGCTACGGCCGGCGAGTGGGTGAGATCGATTCGGGGCCAGAGTCTGGCGGAGCTCCATCGTCGGCCAAATGAGCGAAGTTCGGCCACAGTGACAGATCGATGTCCGGCAACTGGGCCGCCAGAGCCGCCACGTCCGCGGCATACAGATCTACGAGCCGGGCCCGCACGTCTTCGTCGTAGTCACGCCGGGCGGAGGGTTGCTGCGGGCGAGCAGTGCGTTCGGGGGATTCGACGGCGTACTTGCTGAGGCCGAGAAACTCAAACGTTCTTGCCAGCTGGCCGCCGGTATCGGTGACGCACCGTTCGAACTGGAGCGCCAAGATTCGATCTGCCGCAAAGTACTCCTGCCAACGGGTCAGGGAACGGTGATACATGCCGCGCTCGAAAGCATCGGCTATCGCGGCACCGTCGCAGCGAAGACCTGCGCGCTTTTGGTGCGCCAGTCCTGAAAAAAAGCGATCTACCGGATCGCGCAGCAAGAGCAGCAGGCGCGCTTCAGGAGCGGACGCGGTGGAGAAGGGGTGGTACCCAGGCGCAACTGAAGTAGTCAGGCGTCCACTCCCCGGCTCGAGTCCCGGGCCTGCGTGGGAACCAACCGTGATAGTTCGAGATTTCCGAGGCGCCGAAGGTTCGAGACCCGAACCGATCAAAAAAGTGTCGCTCCTTGTGAATGTCGGGGCGTGACGACACATCGGGGTGGCTCAGCATCAGTGTGTACCACCACGTTGTCCCGCTCTTTTGCACCCCGATACCGACAAAGTCTGGTGGGCCCACCACCTCTCCGTGATCAGGCACCGGTGGGGTGAAGTCGAAACGTGCCTCCCATGGGGCGTAGCGGCCCAGTCTGTGGAGTGCCGCCAGACGAACACTGGGCGGCAGTGCCAAAAAACCACGCCGGGTGACGCTCATTGGGTCTCCCTGCCCCTCACCTCACGCAGAATGCCATAGACGACCCCAAGTCACAACCAATCCTGACTCTCACCGTCGCATATCGGCAAGCCGATGGGACAATGATCCTTTGGGGTCAGGTTGAAGGGAACGTACGGGCGGAATCGAGTCCCTACGCCCCGGTGGAGTGGAAGTCCTCTGCTGTCCAGGTTTTGAGCGGGAACTGAGAGAGGACGCGCTGCATCACAACGACTTGGTCGGACGTCAATCGCCGCTTCCAGTTGTCAGGTAGTTCAGCCGCCACGCGCCGGGAGGAGAATCCCCTGCCGGGACGGTCATTGCCGACCAAGAACCCATCTACCGCCTCGCTCCAACTCAACCCGAGGTCCGCATAGAGCTTCTTGAACTCTTGAACGGGATCGCTGCACACCTGCTCGTGGGTTCGGATGAGCCAGCGGGGATTGCGGGACGCCGCTTCCTCAAGCGCCGTACTCAAGACGCCGATCGAGAAAATCATGCGCTCGAGAGGGTCGGGCCCGGGAGCTGCAACACCCCAGGGGTTGAGGAATCGGCTGCGCACCGCTGGGTTCTCCTCCAGGCGGACGAATTGATCGTTCAGATCCAGGGCGAGCCAGCTCGCAAGCACGTTTCCCGGATGCCGCAGGAGCACGAGGACGTCAAACTCGAACTCCTCGGCGAGCCACTCGAGCGCCAGCTGGGCATGGACGGTCTTGACCAGGACCCGTTGGTTCCGCAGTTCCGATGGCGTGCCCTTACGTGGATGGCTTGCCATCGCGCCCGCGATGGTCATGAGCGGTACTCGCCGACCCTGGAGGAATCGAGTCCGGCCCGGTCGCTCTACGTGCCCGAGTATCTGGGCCGCGGAGAGCAGCCGAAGGCTCCGGGGAGCGCCTGCAAGTATCCACGACCAGAGCCCGTGGTAGCGCTTGTCGTGGTCACCCGGTTGCAAGGCCGGAAACCTCCCCGCGTGCTTCTTGCCCCAGATCGCCGGTGCCGACGTGCCTTCGTTGTCGGGTTCCATGAGAGGGTGAAGGTTCGGGTCGCTCCCGAGTACTCGCATGGTCCAGGTCGTCCCCGACCGGGGAATCCCGACCAGAAGGAGGGGTCTGGGGTGACTGCTTGTCCTGGCGCTCATCGGCGCTTTGTGGACCTCCCAGGACGGCGTGGCCGCCTGAGCGACCCGCAGGCGTTGCATCGGGTCGGCTCGTCCGCCGGGCGTGCTGCCGTCATCGAAGCCATGGTACCGCACACCCCCACGAGTCTCCCTGACCGGAGCAAAGCATGCCGAGAGGCGAGATGTTGGGCCCGAGTAGTCTTCCCGTCAGTTATGGCAGTGAACCATGGCCTGAGGCGGGTGGTCGGCGTCGGTAGCGCCAGGGGGGTTGGTGACGCGCGCGACAGAGATCATGCTCCCAGTCCCAGCGTGAGCTGGATCCGACGGGGCGCTCTTCGAGCCCTCCGTCCTTCAGCTACGAAGTGCAAGTCGGTGCGACGGGCTGCGAATACCTCATGAAGCGCAGCGCGGTGAGGCGCAAGCGGGTACTGACCATTGCGGACCACCTCGGGTCGATTGGAGGCACGGAAGCGGGGCAACTCGCCATCTTCCGGGGCCTCGTCGAGCGAGACTGGGAGGTTCATCTTCTCTACGTCACCCGAGGGGACTTCTGGCCGGCCTGGAAGGAGCTCGCGGCGACGACCACTCAGATCGGTGCGAGTCTCCCACGCTCCGCCTCACCGCTCACGTCGAGCATCAGCACCTTTGATGGGGCGTTGAAGGGCATTCGTACCTCTCCGTCGGTTGTCTATGTGCATAACGCAGGCGACGTACCGATCGCCTTGGCGATCGGAGCGCGCACCGGCGCACGAGTGGCAGTGCACCTGCATCTGCCGCCCCCGATGCGACAGCCGTCCTGGTTGAACTCGCTGATGCGCCGTTCCACCGCCGCCATCGCCCCATCTGCTGATACAGCCAACCGCTGGATCTCACGGGCGGGATTGGACCCGGCCCGAGTGTCGGCCATTCCCACAGGTGTCGATGTCGATCGTTTCGTCCCTCTTCCACGAAAAGAACGCATGGCCGTGCGAGCCAGCGTCGACGTGGGCGGAGAGGAGTCGATGGTGATATTTGCCGGACGACTGGAACGGATCAAGGGTCCGCATTTCTTAGTCGACGCAGTCGGCCGCCTCGATGCAAACGTGCATCTGGTCCTGTGCGGTGCCAGCAGATCGCCTTCATATTCGCGAGAGTTGGAAAGCCTGGCGCAAGGACACCGGGTCTCTTTCCTTGGGCCCCGGTCGGACGTCCCCGCCCTTATGGCGGCGGCCGATATCTCGGTTCTCCCGAGCATATTTTTGGAGACGCAAGGCCTGGTTATCAGCGAGTCGATGGCGTGCGAGACCCCAGTGGTGGCCTCAGACATCGGTGGACTTGGCGAGAGCATGCGTGGCTTTCCCGAGCAGTTGGTACCCCCGGGTGACCCTGTGCGCCTGGCGCAGGCGATTGAGAAATATGTCACCTGGCGGCGCACAGATCACGATCTCGGGCCCAGATCGAGAGCATGGGTGCTGGAGCACATGAAGTTCAGCCAGACCATCCTTGCCGTTGACGAGGTGATAACCCAGGCTGCCTGGTCCGTCGACCGTGAGGTCTCCCGTAGGTAAGGGCTCACGCCGGGTTTGGTTGAGCGTTGATGGTGTAGTTCCATTCGCCGTGGAACTGGTGGGGATCGAGGGGTACCGCTGAGAGTTCGGCAGTTGGGACGACTCCCGGCGAATGCCTGACCAAAAGGAGTGCCTCGGATCGACGAACTACAGCTTTGTGACTCAATCAGCGGCGCCATTTCGCTCTGATCCAACTCACCCAGAATGAACCAGATATGCCGAGACCCTCGATTGTGGCAGCCTTTGCCGATGGGAATTCGCCAGACCACCGCAAATGCGCTGAAAGAGCTCCCGCTCGGAGTGCACAAAGCCGTACCGCCGGGGATCCGGCGCGATTTACGCCACCGCTTGGGGCGCTACTACCGATACGAAGCCGAGTTCAATTTCAGCAATACGCCGCCGCCGGGCCCCGGTGAGACCGACGGTCCGCCTGGTTTTGTCGGCTTCGGAGTCCAGAAAGCGGGGACGACCTGGTGGTTTCGGCTCATTATCGATCATCCCGGCGCGGCCGATGTGCCTGCGGTCAATAAGGAACTCCACTTCTTCGCCCGTTTCGGCACTCAGCCATTCGGGTCTTCAGACATCGCGGACTATCACCGGCAGTTCCCCCGTCGGAATGGCGCCCTCACTGGGGAATGGACTCCCGACTACCTCTATTACCCCTGGGTGCCGCCGTTACTCGCCAAAGCCGCACCCGACACGAAACTCCTCTTGATCTTGCGTGATCCGATCGAGCGTTTTCGATCAGGACTCGCCAGTGAGATTCGCAACGGGGCCGCACATGTGGGCGCGACCATCGCCGAGACCGTGGGGTACACCATGTATGCCGAAAATCTCCGGCGCTGGATGGATTACTTTCCCCCCGAGCAACTCCTCATTTTGCAGTACGAGCACTGCAAGGCTGCGCCAGTCGAGCAGTTGGTCGCGACGTATCGCTTCTTGGGTCTCGATCCCGAGTACCGGCCGACCATCCTCAACCGGCAGATCAACAAGACGCTGGAGGAAAAGCCCGCTTTGGATGCCGACGTGAAGAGTCGACTCCAAGACCTCTTCGCGCCCGATGTGGAAGAGCTGGTCAAGTTGGTTCCCACTCTCGATCTGACCGTGTGGAAGGGAATGAACGAGACGTAGCCACAGGCTGGGCAACATGCTCTTGCGCCGCTTTTGTGCATTTGCCCTCGCCCGATCGGCCTTGAAGAGAAACGCCGACCGCCACGCGGCCCTGACTTCGCGATCAGCGGTCGTCCTCAATCCGGTGTCAAGAGGCGACGGTCCCACCAATGAGGAAGAGACTCCTCGTCGTGACCGTCGCGGAGGTGGGCAGGAGCCGTCGGAGACGGCCGAGCCCAAGAGGCACCACGATTCCGACCGCCTATGATGTCCAGCGAAAACTGACGGGTCGTCAGATTTAACGGTTCGCACGTCTAGAGAGGCACCATGGATTTCGAGTTCTCGCCGGAGCAGCTGGCCTTCGTGAAGGAGGTCGAGACCTTCCTCGATGCTCACGACGACCCCGAGGTGTTCGACCTGACCAGGGAGAACATGGCCCAGATCGTCGACACGCCGAAGCGGCGGGCCTTCATGGCTTCCATGGGCCAGCGAGGCTGGCTCGGCATGACCTGGCCCAAGGAGTACGGCGGCACCGAGGGGGAGGGCATCTACGAGTACCTCCTCAACGAGCAGCTGGCCGGGCGCGGCGGCCCTCAGATCGGCAAGGGCGTCGGCATCGTCGGCAAGACGATCATCCGGCACGGCAACGAGCGGATGAAGGCCGAGTTCCTTCCCAAGATCCTGCGCAACGAGGTCGAGTTCGCCGTCGGCTACTCCGAACCTAACGCCGGCTCCGACGCCGCCTCCATGCAGCTCAAGGCGACGCGGGACGATGGCGGCTGGATCCTCAACGGCCAGAAGACGTGGACCACTTCCGCCCACTTCGCCGAGTGGTACTGGGTGGGCGGGCGCACCGACCCCGATTCCAAGCACGCCGGCATCACGCTCTTCCTCGTCCCGATCGACCAGCCGGGCATCACGGTCAACGCCATCTGGACCATGGGCGACGAGCGCACCAACGAGGTGTTCCTCAACGACGTCTTCGTCCCGGACGACTATGTGGTGGGGGAGGTGGGGCGCGGGTTCCAGTACATCTCGGAGGCGCTCGATCTCGAGCGCTTCACAATGTTCACGCTCTCGCCTATGCAGCAACGCTTCGAACTGCTCGTCGAGTACGTGAAGACCACCTCGCGCGACGGTGTGCCGCTGAAGAACGACCCGGTGATCCGTCAGCGCCTGGCCCAGCTGGCCACCCAGCTCGAGGTGGCTCGGGTGATGGGGCTCAAGTTCGTCTTCGAGTCTGCCAAGGGGGGCGCTGCGCCGACTGCGGAGGCGTCGGAGTACAAGCTCTTCGCCACCGAGTTCTCTAAGCGCCTGGCGAACGCCGCCATGGACATCGCGGGCCCCGGGAGCCAGCTGCGGGTCAAGACCGAGGAGGCGCCGATGGCCGGCCGCTCCGAGTCGACCTACCGCTACACCGTGATCGACACCATCGGGGGCGGGGCATCGGAGATCCAGAAGAACATCATCGCCCGCCGCAAGCTCGGACTGCCGAAGAACTTCTGAGCATGGAGCCGGTCTCTCCTGCAGACGGGCCCCTGAACGGGGTCACCGTGCTCGACCTCTCGACGGTCGGGCCGGCGGCGCGCTGCACCCGCTTGTTGGCCGACTACGGGGCCCGCGTCGTGAAGGTCGGTCCCGTTCCCTCGGCCGATGCCGCGCCCCTTGAGCCTCAGTTCTTCGCCTACAGCGGCCATCGCGGCATGCGGCGCGCGCTGCTCGATCTAAAGGACGACGACGGTCGTGCGGCCTTCCTCGCCCTGGCGGCGGCGGCCGACGTGGTCGTCGAGAGCTTCCGTCCCGGCGTGGTTGTCCGCCTGGGCATCGGCTACGCCGCCGTAGCCGACCGCAACCCGGGCATCGTCTACTGCTCCACGAGTGGCTACGGCCAGCACGGCCCGCACGCCCAGTGGGCCGGCCACGACCTCGACTACCTCGCCGTCGGTGGCTTCCTGGCAATGTCCACGCCCGGCGCCGACGGGGCGCCACCGCTGCCTGGCGCCACCATCGCCGACGCTGCCGCCGGGGGCATGCAGGCCGCGTTGGCCATCACGGCGGCGTTGGCCGGTCGGGCGCACAGCGGGGTGGGAGCGTATCTCGACGTCTCGGTGGCCGACGGCGTGTTGTGGTTGATGTCGCTGGCCATCGACGAGCAGCTGGCTCGGGGCGGAGAGATCCATCCGGGCCACGACATCCTCTCGGGCCGTTATGCCTGCTATGCCCCGTATCGCACCGCCGACGACAAATGGGTCGCGGTCGCTGCCATTGAGCCGAAATTCTTTGCCAACCTCTGTGCGGCCCTGCAGTGCACCGAACTGGCGGCCTCACAACTGGACGACGAGGCGCAGCCACGCCTGCGGACCGCCTTCGCGGCGGCCTTCGCCCGGCGGACGCGAGACGAGTGGGTCGACCTCCTTTCGGGGGCCGACACCTGCGTGGCGCCCGTCCTCGAGATTCACGAGGTGGCCGCCTACCCTCAATTCGCCGCTCGCGGCACCGTCACAACGGCGACTCATCCGACCGAGGGTTCGTTTCAGCAGCTGGCCCCGCTCCTGGCCGGGATGGAGCGCGCTGGAGCGGGCGGCGTTGCTCGACCTGGGGGCCGGCGCCACCGACACCGAACACCTGCTGAAGGAGGCGGGTGTCGAGGGCGAGACCGTGGCGCGCTGGATGGACCGGGGGGTCGTGGCGTGACGGAGACGCCCCCGCAAGGCCCGGCTGCCGTCGACCTCATCGGCCAGAAGCAATACCACGAGGTGGGCGAGTTCCCGGTGGAGCAGGGCTACATCTGGACGTCGTGCGCCTCCGTCGAGAACGGCAACCCGCTGTTCTGGGACCCCGAGGTGGCCGACGAGCTCACCGGCGGGCCCGTTGCCCCGCCGTCCATGGTCTCGGTCTGGTTCCGCCCGCATCACTGGGCGCCCGGTCGGACAGAGGAAGCGCTCCCACTGCAGGTGCACTTCGACCTCAAGGAGCAGCTCGGGCTGCCCGAGGCCGTCATGACCGACGACACCATTGAGTTCCACACACCGGTACGCCTGGGAGACGTGCTGCAGACGCACCAGGTGCTGCGCTCGGTGAGCGAGGAGAAGACGACCAAGCTCGGCACGGGGCGGTTCTGGGTGATTGACGTCGTGTACGCCAATCAGGACGGCGACCTCGTCGCGGTCGAGTCGTACACCGGCTTCGGGTACCGGCGGGCCGAGGCATGACCGTCTCGACGCCCCCGCGCCTCCTCCTGGACGACGTGACCGCTGGCGACGAGCTCCCCGTGCTCGACTACGACGTCAGCGCCACCACGGTCGTGCTCGGCGCCCTCGCCACGCGCGACTGGCGGCCGATGCACCACGACAAGGACTTCGCGGTGTACCGCAACGGCACTCAGGACATCTTCTTGAACACCCCGAACCAGGCGGCCTGGTTCGAGCGCTACCTGACCGATTGGACAGGGCCGCACGGTCGCCTCGGCCGCGTCACCTTCCGCATGAAGGGATCGGTCTTCCCCGGGTGACACCATGTCCCTGCGGGGGGTGGTCGAGTCGACGGAGGTGGACGAGGTGGGCTGCGGCTTCGCCAATGTGGCCGTCACGCTGTCCGTGGCCGGCGCCACCAAGACGACGTGCGCGGCCCGCATCGCCCTGCCGCGCACACCCAACGACAACCCGTGGGCCCGAACGGGCGAGCAGTGGCACCCCTCGCCGGTTCACCCATGAACATCGTTCTCTTCCCCGGATCACTGCCAAGGAGGCTCTGAGTGCTGGATCTCGAATTCGACCAGGAGCAGGAACTGCTGCGGCAGACGGTGCGCGACGTGCTGGCCAAGCACTGCTCGCTCGACGTCGTGCGGGCCATGGAGGACGACCCCGTCGGGTATCCCGCCACCCTGTGGGCGCAGCTGGGCGAGCTCGACCTCATCGGCCTGCTGCTGCCCGAAGAGTACGGCGGCTCGGCCATGACCCTGATTGAGGGGGTGGCGCTGTACGAGGAGCTGGGTCGGTCCCTGGCGCCGACACCACACTTCGTGAGCGCGGTCCTTGGCGGCGGGGTGTTGGCCGCCGCGGGGAGTCCGGCGCAAAAAGAGCGGTGGCTCCGCCCTGTCACCTCGGGCGTGGCCATCCTGACGCGCAGCCTGGCTCGAGCCCGACAACGGCTATGCCGCCCGTGGCGTCGAGCTGCGGGCCACGCCCGAAAGGTCCGCCTTCCGGCTGAGCGGCGTGAAGCGCCATGTCGCCTTCGCCGCGGCGACCCAGCAGCTGGTGGTGTTGGCCCGCACGGGTGACGCAGCCGAGGACATCGACCTGTTCCTCGTCGACCCGGCCTCGCCCGGTGTGGCGCTCCGCCAGCAGTTCTCCGTCTCCTCGGACACCCAGTACGAGGTCACGTTCACCGACGTCGTCGTGAGCGACGAGAACCGGATCGGGCCTGCGGGCAGCGGGTGGGCCACGTGGCAGCAGGTGCTCGAGCCGGCGCTGGTCCTCCTGGCGGCCCAGGCGGTGGGCGGCGCCCGTTATGCGCTGGAGATCACGACGCAGTACGCGCTCGACCGCAAGCAGTTCGACAAGCCGTTGGGCGCGTTCCAGGCGCTGGCCCACAACCTGGCCGACGCCGTCACCAACCTCGACGGGGCGGAGCAGCTGGTGCACGAGGCCGCATGGGCGGGCGCCAACGGGCGGCCGCTGACCTCGCTGGCCCCCATGGCCAAGCTCTTCGCCTGCTCGACCTTCCGCGACATCACGGCCATGGCGCAGCAGCTCTTCGGTGGGATCGGATTCACCCTCGACTTCGACATCCAGCTGTACT
This sequence comes from uncultured Acidimicrobiaceae bacterium, assembly GCA_963731065.1. Lineage (GTDB taxonomy): Bacteria > Actinomycetota > Acidimicrobiia > Acidimicrobiales > RAAP-2 > Bog-473. The sequence goes on from CAVSUH010000001.1 coordinate 172,834, forward strand.
TCCGCCGGGCCAAGCAGCAGCAGCTGATGTGGGCCGACGATCGGGCCCTCGAGACGCGGTGGCGGGCGCCCTGCTCGATTGAGCGGTCGGCCGGCCGTCGCCGCGGCGGATCCACCGCTCCACTACGTTGCGGCTCCGATGGGCCGGCGTCCGGACTGATCTGAGCCTCGAGCAGGCGCGCCGCATCGCCCTGTCCGCCCAGGGCCTGCGGGGCGGCCGGTGCGGGGGCGGTATCGCAGGCATGCTGCGCCGCCTGGGCGCCGTGCAGCTCGACACCATCTCGGTCCTGGCCCGCTCGCACGAGCTCGTGGCCTACGCCCGGCTCGGTACCGATCGGGCGCGACGCGGATCGAGCAGGCGTTCTGGGGTCCGAAGAGCTCGACCTTCGAGTACTGGTCGCACGCCGCCTGCGTCCTGCCGCTCGAGGACTGGCCGGCGTACGCGTTCAAGCGGCGGGCCCGCCTCGCCAAGGGCACGCGCTGGCACGGCTCGAGGAGCAGGACAAGAGCTGCGCCGAGGTGGTGGCCCGGCTCCGCGCCGAGGGCCCGCTGACGGCCAATGAGCTCGGCGGCGCCAAGAAGGGCGGCACATGGTGGGACTGGTCGGAGACCAAGATCGCCGCCGAATGGCTGCTCGACATCGGCGAGCTCGTCTGCCGGCGTCGCCGAGGCTTCCAGCGCGTCTACGACCTGGCCGAGCGTGCCATCCCGACCGACCTGCTGGACCAGGAGTGGTCGGACGAGGAATGCACCGCCCATCTCGTGGCCGCCGCCGCCCGTTCGCTCGGCGTGGCGACGGTGGCCGACCTGGCCGCGTACCACGGCATGCTGCAGGCGCAGGTGCGCGACGCGCTCGGCGTCCGCCGAGCTCGCCGGGTCAGGGTGGAGGGATGGAAGGCACCCGCCTACGCCGACCCGGAAGCGCTGGAGCGCCTCGAGCCGCCGCGGCGCCACACGGAGCGTCCTGCTCTCGCCGTTCGACTCGTTGATCTGGTACCGCGGCCGTGTCGAGCGCCTGTTCGGGCTGCGCCACCGTCTCGAGGCGTATACCCCGAAGGCGCAGCGCAAGTACGGCTACTTCGCCATGCCGGTGCTGGCGCGGCACGAAGATCGTCGGTTTGGTGGACCCAGGCCGCGACGGGACGAGGCGCTCGTGGCGAAGCAGGTGATTTTCGATGTGGATGGGCCGTCTCTCGAGCACGTGGGACATGCGCTCTTGGAGGCGGCGTCGTCGGTCGGCTGGTTCGGGTTGCCCTCCAGCACGTGGAGCCCGCATCGGCACAGGCGCCGATGCGCGAGCCTCGTGAGACCAAATAGCGAGGCAGAGGCCGGACTCCCTTCAGGGGCTGACTGAAGCGCGGTCCGGCTCGATCCCGATCGCTGGGACTCAGCCCGCTGCGGCCGTTTCGTCGAGCCAGGCCTCGAAGGCCAGGACGGCCCAGAGCGGGTATTCCAGGCCGGGCCGCCCGGCCTGGTGCGCGTCCCAGCAGGCTCGCACCGCCACCGGGTCGAAGAAGCCCTGATCCCGCAGGCGGGACTCAGCGAGGAGGTCCTCGGCCCAGCCCCGCAGCGGCCCGCGCAGCCACGCGCCCAGAGGGGGATCGAAGCCCGTCTTGGGCCGATCGAACAGGTGGCGGGGCACGTGCCGCTCCAGGAGGAGGCGCAGGGCCCGCTTGCCCACTCCTCCACGGATCCGCAGTGACGGCGGCAGATTCCAGGCCGCCTCCACGACCTTGGGGTCGACCAGGGGCGGCCGCACCTCGAGGCCGAAGGCCATGCTGGCCCGGTCGACCTTGACCAGCATCTCGTCGGGCAGCGTCGAGAGCGTGTCCCAGGCCATCATCTCCTCGGCCGGCGTTCCCACCAGGCCACAGAGGGGCGGCGGCCCGCTCCAGGGCGAGTCGGGAGCCCCCAGGACAACCGTTTCGGCGTCGTCCCAGGCCGAGACCAGGCTCATGTAGACCTGGCGAGACGACCCGGCCGCCAGCAGGCGGGCCAGTTTGTGGGCGCGGGTGCCGACGTCTGGCCCGACCGCGGCCGGGCCGGAGGCGCTGGGCGCCGCGTCCGATGCCGTCCCACACCGCCCCGGGCACCGCGTCCAGCGCGCCGGCGGCGGCCCCGCGCAGGCGCCGGGGGAGGGGCAGCACCCGCCGGCTGAGGGCTGCCCCCGCCGTGTAGCGGCGGTACCCGCCGAATGCCTCGTCACCGCCGTCCCCCGACAGGGCCACGGTGACGTGGCGGCTGGCCTCGCGGCACATGAGGAGGGTGGGCAGCTGGGACGGGTCGGCAAAGGGCTCGTCGTAGTAGCGGCCGAGGTGGGGCACCAGGTTCAGGGCATCGTCCGCCGTCAGCTCCATCCGGGTGTGGGCGGTGCCGAGGTGCCGGGCCACCGCTTCTGCGTGGTCCGCCTCGTCGAGCCCCTGGCCGGCGAAACCCACCGTGAAGGTGCGCACCGGTCCGTGGACCCGGCCTGGGCCAGGGCGGTGACCAGGCTGGAGTCGATGCCACCTGACAGGAAGGAGCCGATGGGGACATCGGCGACCATGCGGCGGGACACGGCCTCGGCCAGCACCGCCTCGAGCTGGTCGAGGGCGCCCTGGTCATCGCCCGCGGGCGGTCGTGCCGCCATGGCGGTCCGGGCCGCGGCGGGAAAGTCCCACCAGACCTCGGGCTCGGGCCAGCCGCGCTGGCCCGGGCGCAGGCTCACCAGCGTGGCCGGCGGCCAGCTTCCGCGCCCCGGTGAAGATGGTCAGGGGGGCCGGGATGTAGTTGAGACGCAGAAGGAGGGCCAGCGCCCGCCGGTCGATCTCCCGGCTGAAACGGGGGTGGGCGAGGAGTGCGCGCAGCTCCGAGCCGAAGAGGACGACGCCGCCCACAATTGAGTAGTACAGCGGCTTCTCGCCCAGGCGGTCCCGGGTCAGGTGCAGGACGCGGTCCCGGCGGTCCCACAGGGCCAGGGCGAACATGGCATCGAGCCGCTCCAGAGTCGGGCGCAGGCCCCAGGCGGCCACCGCCTCCACCACCACCTCGGTGTCGCAGTGGCCCCTGAGGCCTCGGCCTCCATCCGGCAGGGCGGCCCGCAGCTCGGCCGCGTTGTAACACTCTCCGTTGTAGGTGGCGACCCAGCGGCCATCGGCCGAGACCATGGGCTGGTGGCCGGCCGGCGAGAGGTCGATGATGGCCAGGCGGCGGTGACCGAAGCCCAGCCCGGCCTCGCCGTCGCACCAGGTGCCCTCGTCGTCGGGCCCCCGATGGGCCAGGGGCCGGGCCATGGCGCGAGCGAGTCGGGCAAGCTCCTCGGCCGTCCCCGACCAGCCCGGGTCCAGCAATCCGGCGATGCCGCACATTGTCTGCCCCCGTGGCCAATCCCATGCCCGCCCGCGTGCGTCGCGAGGCGAGCTGCTGGGCGCAGCGTACTGCCGGGTCGTGGGTCGAGGTGCGCAGCGGGTCCTGCGGCTGACCGAAGGGCTCGGACCGGGTGTGCCCGGAGGGTGCGGCCGACCACACCTGCGGTGGGCCGACCCTTTTGTCAAAAATGGACCCGACAGGGCCCGGACGGCCGACCGGTTCCAGTACGAACCCCACCCCGTAACGGCGAGCTTCGGCCGAGACTCGAGATTGCCGGGCCGAAGAGATAGGCCGACGCGTTCTTGAAGGCGGGTGGGCCGGAGAACAAGTCACGTGGTGTCATCGGATCGGTCTCGTCGAGTTCATGAATTCCGAATGCAGCGTTGGCATTGGGCAAAATGCCTAAAGAAGGAAATCCCCCCAGAGGCGTCGCCGGCAGTCCGAAGCCGACCGTGGAGTTGCCTACGGGCGCGCTGGAGTGCCACCACCGCTGGGGGTTGGGCGTCACGTCCTTGGGGCTGGACGACTCCAGCGGAGCACCGGACAGCGATCAAGAACAACGCCTCGCACAAAAGGAGGGCCACGCCGGCCATGAGCCCCACGTGTCTCCGGACTATCCCATTCGAAACTTGAGCAGATCGACCCCATGACCACCACGCGACGGCACCAACCGCAAGGAGCCCGATCCCGATCTGAATCGAGGGCCACACGAAGCTGTTGACTCGCACCGTCGCCTCCGCGGGCGGGAGGTTGCCCCGACCGAAGGCCCACAGAGCTGTCACTACCACCCCGGCCGCGACAAACCCACCGGCGACGAAGTAACAGACGATTCGCCTCGCTGGGGCACACACCAGGAGATCCATCCCCGCCCCTGCCAACACGGCCAGCGCAAATGCCATGGGCAAGAGCCCTCGGTTCCAGTGGACAGTTCCCACTGCGGGCAAGAGCGATCCGAGAAACGCAACCGGTCGGGCAAAGGCAAATGCAGCCATCAGGACCGCGACGAGGCCGAGACCAAGAATCTCGGGGTCCTTGCGGCGCAACGCCACAGCCGTCACCGCGAATTCTTACCAGCCCAATGACGCCGACGTAGGCAGCACTAGGCGGGTAGGCGGCGAATGGCGAGAACCAGCGACTCCCGGCGATCGGGAGCCCATCAAACCCCCTGGAAGAGAAGGTGAACGAGATCGTGTACAGAGAGTGTGTCCAATCCGCTCACTTGTGAACGTCGCGCATTGGCGGCGAGCTGGGCGCTTGGGAAGACAACCGGTGCACCAAGGCAGAATCCCGCCGCCCCCGCCAGTACGAGATCGAGCGCAGGGCGACTGATCGGTCCCGACCCCCCGAATGGTGGGACACGCGCCACCAGAATCACCACGACAAAAAGGATGAAGGCGCTCCGAGGAGGACCACAACCTCGGGAGATCCCGCGTAGAAAACGGCCGCCAACACGACGGCCATAAGACCAACCGAACGTGCCCGGTGCCTTCCGCGAATGACGAAGATCCCAGCAGCGAACAGCCAGCCCGCCCACGCGGCCGCTATGTGATCGGCCATCCGAGCCATCCGACCAGTGGACCGCTCAACTCGAACAACAGACCTGCGGTCACCAGCGCCGAATACGGTGAGCCGGAGCGTCGAGCGAAGACGTCGGCACCTGAGCCGGCGATGGCCAACGTGCTGACCAACTGCACGGTGTACGCCAGGCGAAGTGGGAACACGTAGCCCAAGAGTGAGGGAACGCTGAATGGGGCGGACTGCCAGTTGAATGCGAGCGGCATGCCGAGCCCGCCGTACGGATCCTGAGCGGGAGATGTCCGCTATGAACTCGGTGCGAGGCCAGATTCGTCCAGGGGATGACGTAGTCGATCTGGTCACCGAGATTCGTATTGTGTACCAACACCCCTGATTGTTACGTGAGTCCAGATCGTGAAAGCAGGTCGTAGGGCCCGAGAGTATGAACCATGAGCCAATGCAAACGCCAAGACCGCGGCGGCTCCTGCCAGCACGCTGAGGACCCCGATGAGCTCGTGCGCGATCGGAGTTGATCGTGAGCTCTGAACCAGATGAGTGGCTTCAGATGTCGTTGTGGAGGTCATCGGAGCGAGGTGCGGGATTCCGGAGAAGGCGAGGTCCAGGGCACGTCCATACTCGCTGCCGCCTCCCTCCCGCCCATGGCGTCCTAGCTTGGCAGATTCGCTATGACTTCATTCGGCGACCGTCGAGCGGGACGAAGTCGGTTGCGAACTCCAGCTCTGAAAGTTGGTTCCTCGAAACGTACGAGGTCCACTGACGATCAGAGCTGCTCCACGTCGGTCCCGGTCAGCCGATGCCGGGTGTCGAAGATGAACTGGGAGTGCTGGCGGACGAGATCCCAATCGAAGACGTCGTGGTCGGTGAGCACCACGACCGCGTCCGCTGCGCTCAGTTCCGCGGCGGTGAGATCGCACATCCGGATACGTGCATCCATCCGGCTTCGCTCAATGTGCGGATCGACGGCGCCGACCTCGGCGCCCAAGGCGATCAGTCGGTCCGCCACAACAAGGGCGGGCGACTCCCGGAAGTCTCCCGTGTTGGGTTTGTAGGCCAGTCCGAGCAGGAGGACGCGGCTCCCGTTCATAGTCTGCTTTCTCCGGTTGAACGCCATCATGAGGCGGCGTGCCACGTAGTCCGGCATGTGGTCGTTGATGTCGTTCGCCAGCTCGACGAAGCGGAAAGCTTGGCCGGCGCGCCGCTTCACTTGCCATGACAGATAGCTCGGATCAACCGGAAGGCAGTGCCCGCCGACACCCGGCCCCGGGTTGAAGCGGGTGAATCCGAACGGCTTCGTCCCGGCGGCGTTCAGGGATTCCCAGATGTCAATGCCGAGGTCCGACGCGAACATGGCCAGCTCGTTGACCAGCGCGACGTTCACATGGCGGTACGTGTTCTCAATCAACTTCACGAGCTCGGCTTCCTGGGTCCGGCCGACGGCCACCGTGGTCTCGACCAGCCCGTCATAGAAGGCCTGCACCGAGGCCAGCGATGCGGCGTCAATGCCCGATACCACTTTCGGTGTGTTGAGCAGCGTCCAGGTCGGGTTGCCCGGATCGATCCGCTCGGGGCTGTAGCCCACGTGAAAGGCATCTCCAGCCACCAACCCGGAGCCCGATTCGAGGATCGGGACCAGCAGCTCGACGGTGGTTCCCGGGTAGGTGGTGGATTCGAGGACCACGGTCGCCCCGGAGTGCAGATGGCGGGCCAGCATGGCTCCGGCATCCTCAATGAACGACAGGTCCGGCACGCCCTCCTTCAACGGGGTCGGCACCGTGATGAGGGCCACGTCGAATCCCTCGCACGCCTTTTCATCCCGCGTCGCCATGTAGCGACCGGTGGCCAGCGCAGCCTTGAGCTGCGCCGAGGGCACGTCGTCGATGTAGGAGTCCCCCGCCGCCAGCCTCGCCGTGCGCGCCTCATCGGTGTCGAAGCCCACCACTCGATGGCCCACCTCCACCGCCCGCATGGCGAGCGGCAGTCCGACATAGCCCTGACCGACGACCACCACTAACGGCACGGGTGACTCCTTCCACGTGGTGACCAACCTCGGGCAGATGGTAGCCAGTCCGGCTGAGACTATCGCCGGCCAGGTCAGGGGCTGGTTGGGCCGCCTGGCATGATGGCCGACGTGGGGAGATCGTCCGCGGCGAAGCGAGTCGGGCGCGGCGCCCTCAAGCGGGCGGCGGCGGCGCACGACCTGGTGCGCCGGCCCCAGCGCGGACTCGTCGTCCTCTGCTATCACCGGGTCGGACGCCGCACGACATCACGGGTCGACCTGCCCAGCTCGCTCTTCGAAGAGCAGGTGGCCCGGTTGGCGGCGGGCCCAGGCGTGGTCGACCTCGACGGCGCGCTGACCGCACTGGCCGGGCCGCCCCCATCGGAGCCCGGTGCGGTGGTCATCACCTTCGACGACGGCACGGCCGACTTCGTCGAGGAGGCGCTTCCCATTTTGGTCCGGCACCGGGTGCCCGCCACCCTGTACGTGGCGACCGACTTCGTCGAACGCGGCCGACCGTTCCCCGGGTGCGGCACCCCGCTCAGCTGGTCCGCCCTGGCGGACGCCGTCTCGACGGGACTCGTCACGGTCGGCTCCCACACCGACACCCACGCCCTGCTCGATCGCCTGCCCGCCGCCGCGGTGGACGGGGAGCTCGACCGCTCCATCACCCTGATCGGCGAGCGGCTGGGTGTCGAGGCCCGACACTTCGCCTACCCCAAGGCGCTGGCCGGATCGCCGGCGGCCGACCGAGCCGTGCGCGCGCGCTTCGCCTCCGCCGCTCTCGCGGGCACCCGGGCCAACCCCTACGGAGGGACCGACCCGTATCGACTGGCCCGCTCGCCGGTGCAGGTGGACGACGGGCTGGCCTTCTTCGACCGCAAGGTGGTCGGGGGGATGCGCATGGAGGACGACCTGCGGCGCCTGGTCAACCGTCGCCGTTTGGCGGGCGCCACCACTTGAGGGCAGCCCCTGCTCGTCCACGTCACCACGACGGACATGAGCCTGGCCCTGCTGCTCGGGCCCCAGCTCTCCGCCTTCGCCGCCGCCGGCTACGACGTGGTCGGCGTCTCCGCAGCCGGCTCCTTCGTGGCCGACCTGGAGCGCGCCGGCATCCGCCATATCGCGCTGCGCCACGCCACCAGGAGCGTGTCGGTCCTGGACGACGTCCGGGCGGCGGCTGAGCTGTACCGGCTGCTGCGCCGACTGCGCCCCGACATCGTGCACACCCACACTCCCAAGCCCGGCATCTACGGGCGGCTGGGGGGCCGGGCGGCCCGGGTGCCGGTGGTGGTCAACACCGTCCACGGCCTCTACGCCACCGCCGAGGACTCCCTGGCCCGGCGGGCCGCCGTCTACGGGCTGGAGCGCCTGGCCGCCACGTGCTCGGACGCCGAGCTGGTCCAGAACGAGGAGGACCTGTCCACTCTGGCCAAGTTGCGAGTGCCGGCGGACCGACTCCACCTGCTCGGCAACGGCATCGACCTGGAGCGCTTCGCGCCCGGTCCGAAGGCTCAGGCGGCCCGCCGGCGCATCCGGGCCGAACTGGGCGTGGACGACGCCACCGTCGTCGTGGGTGCGGTCGGGCGCCTGGTCTGGGAGAAGGGCTACGGCGAGCTCTTCGCGGCGGCCGGGCAGCTGCGCCGGCGCTGCCCCGAGGTGACCGTCGTCGTCGCAGGACCGAGCGAGCCGGAGAAAGCGGACGGCATCGGGCCGGCGGCGCTGGCCGCCGCGGAATCGTCCGGCGTCCGTTTCCTGGGGCACCGCAGCGACGTCGAAGACCTCTACGCCGCATGCGACATGTACGTGCTGGCGTCGTACCGGGAGGGCTTCCCCCGCTCGGCCATGGAAGCCGCGGCCATGGGGCTGCCCGTCGTCGCCACCGACATCCGCGGCTGCCGGCAGGTGGTCGAGCACGGGGTCGACCGGCCTGCTGGTGCCCCCGCGCGATGCGGCGGCCCTCACCGACGCCGTGGCCCGGCTGGCCGGCGACCCCGGTCTCCGCGCCGCCATGGGAAGCGCGGCCGTCTCCAAGGCGAAGCGGGATTTCGACCAGCGCCAGGTCATTGCGACGACGCTCGCCGTGTATGAAGAGTTGCTCGAGCGCAAGGCGCACCGAGGCAGGACGCAGAGGTAGACACCGCTGCGCTCTACCCTGTCTGCCCTTTGAACTCGGGCATGGTGGCGTGCTCGTCGTGGGAGATCCCGCGCCCGTGCAGGACGACCAGCGGTGTCTGCAGCAGAATGCGCAGCGTCGAGGCCCCAGCTGCGGTGTTCGACGTACCAGGTGTCGAGTGCGAATTTCTCATCCCAGGTGAGGGCGTTGCGACCCCGCACCTGGACCAGGCCCGTCAGGCCCGGCTTGACCTGCAGGCGCCTGGCTTGCGCCGGCGAATACTGGGCCGTGTACGCCACGGGCAGGGGACGGGGGCCGACGAGGTTCATCTCGCCCCGGACCACGTTCCACAGCTCTGGCAGCTCGTCGAGGCTGGAGCGACGGAGCAGGTGACCGACCCGGGTGATGCGCGCGGCGTCGGGCTCCTCCGGAAAGGCAGGCGGGCGCATGGTGCGGAACTTCAGGAGACCGAACGGCCGCCCGTCCAGTCCGGCGCGCTGGTGGACGAAGAGGAGGGGCCGGCCATCGGCGATCCGCACCAGGACGGCGACCACGGCCAGCACCGGGGCCAGCACGATGGCCAGGCCGCCGCCGACAATACGGTTCACCATGCCGGCGCGGGGTGCGTGCGGCCCAGGGCGGCCGCCAGGCCCGCCGCGACGTCGGCCACCTCGTCGGGGGTGAGGCGCGAGTGCATGGGCAGGGAGAGAATTCGCCCCGCCAGGTCATCGGTCACCGGCAGATCCGGCGGTTGGCCCCCGAAGACGGGCTGTCGATGCGCCGGGGGGAAATACACGCGGGATTCGATCCCCTGCTGCGCCAGGTCGTCGATCACGGCATCCCGCCGGCGCCGCGTCGGCGGTCGTCCAGTGTCACCGTGTAGAGCATGTGCACGTGGTCCCGGTCGCCTCGCACCACCGGCGCCTGCACGCCGGCCAGCGGATCGAGGTGCCGATCGAGCTCGGCCGCCAACGTGCGCTTGCGGGCGAGGATGGCGTCGAGCTTGGCCGTCTGGGACCGGCCCATGGCCGCCTGCATCTCGGACAAGCGCCAGTTACAGCCCAAGACCGCGTGCTCGTAGGGCGATGTCTGGCCGTGGTTGCGCTGCAGGCGCAGTCGCCGGGCCAGGTCGCCGTCGCCGGTGAGGACCATCCCCCCCTCGCCGGTCGTGATGTTCTTCGTTGGGGTGAAGCTGAACATGCCCGCCACGCCCCACGTCCCCACGTGGCGGCCCCGGTAGCGGGCGCCGTGGGCCTCCGCCGCGTCCTCCAGGAGCACCACGCCGGCATCGGCGGCCAAGGCCGAGAGCTCGGCCAGGTCGGCGGGCTGGCCCCCGTAGTGCACGGCCACGATGCCCTTGACCCGCGGACCCAGCCGGCGGGCCACGTCGGCCGGGTCCAGGTTGAACGTGTCGGGGTCGACATCGGCGAAGACCGGTGTGGCGCCGGCGTAGACGATGGACGTGGCCGACGACACGAAGGTCAGCGACGGCACGATGACCTCGTCACCCGGTCCGATGCCGAGGGCGGCGAAGAGCGCCACCAGGGCGACGGTCCCGTTGGCGAAGGCGACCCCGTGCTCCGCCTGGTGAAGGTCGGCGAACTCCCGCTCGAAGCCCGCCGTCTCGGGCCCGTTGGTGAGGATCGGGGTGCGCAGCACACGGGACACCGCCTCGATCTCCTCCTCGCCGACGTCGGGGCGGGCGAGGCCGATCCGCCACTCCGTGTACCCGGCGCTCACTCCTGCCACCCCGCCGGGCGTCTGTCCACGACCCGAGCCGGGCAGCCGACGACCGTGGTGTCCGCCTCCACGTCACCGATCACCACGGTCCCGGCGCCGACGATGGACCAGGCACCGATGGTGTTCCCCTGCGTCACCGAGGCGCCGATGCCGACGTCGGCCCCCTCGCCCAGGTGGACGTGGCCCGCCAGATGGGCACCGGGTGCGACGGTGGCGAAGTCGCCCAGGCGCGCGTTGTGGCTCACGGTGGCCCCGACGTTGACGATGCCGAAACGACCGACCACCACGTCGGCCGTCATGGTGGCATGGGCCCCCACCACCGTTCCCTCGCCCAGCTCGACCCCCAATCCCACGTAGGCCGCAGGGTGGACGAGTGCCGGCGCCTCGACGGCCCCGACCGATTGCGCCGCGGCCCAGGCCCGGCGCCGCGCCGCCGGCGCGCCCACCCCCATGGCCAGGGCGGCCCGGTGGCCGGACAACCAGCGATGATCACCGAGCACGGGCAACCCGAGCACCTCGAGGCCGTGCAGCGCGCTGTCGTCGTCGATGAACCCGATCAGCCTGTAGCGGGTGCCGTCGGATGCCGCAGCCCGAACGATGTCGGCCACCTCTTGCCCCATGCCACCGGCGCCGAGGATGACGAGGTCACAGGCCAAGGACATGATCGACGATATCTCTCGGCTCCTGCACCGGTACGCCTCTTCGACCACGGCGGAGCGATTGTCACGCCGTGTGGAGCCGTCCGCTCGCATCGACGGCTGCCGAGTCACGCGATCGTGGTCGTGTCCATCGCCTACCGCCTGACTCTCCCATAAGCCGGCTGGGACCGCCGGCGGCGGCTCACCAGAACGAGCATGCCGCCCACCCCGATGGCGATGGCGCCAATCGTGAACATCAGCGCGAGCTCGGCGCCGGTGAAGGCGATGGGGGGGGCCGGTGGCGGGACGGACGGAGGGGGTGACGGAGGAGGGGGCGACGACCGGGCGTCGACGCCGCGCGACCGTGGTGGGCGTGACCGTGGTCGGTTGGGTGGCGGCCCGTAGGGGCGCCAGGGCGGCCGCCGGCCCCGAGACGAGCAGGACGGCGCCCATCAACGCCGTCGCGCCCAACATCAAAAACCCGCCCACAAACCAACCGCCCTGTGCCTCATCAGGTGCCCTCCTGATTGCTGTTCCGGCCGAAAGGCTAACCCGAAAATCGGCCAGATGTACCAGGTGGACCGGCTGCCGTCGGCCGAGCTGAGCACGAATTGGGCCTTCAGCGGTCCCCACGCAACAGGAACGTGTGCTCCTCGGTGACGTCGTCCTGGGCCAGGTGGCAGGACCCGTGACCGTCCACCCAGGAGTCGGCTCGACGCTCACGGTGTCCAGGTCGGGCTGCACCATGGGCTGGTTGTACAGGGTGAGCCTGTAGGCCGGGCCCGGAGTGGTGACCCCGGCGAGGTCGAAGGTCAGCGTGACGCTGCCCTCGGGAGGGATGTCCACGTACTCGCTGTAGGCGTGGACGCCCAGCTCAGCCCCGTCGCTCACTCCTTGACTCTGGCCGTTGACGGTGGCGGCGCGCAGCCCGAGCGGGCTGTAGAGGGTGAGCCACGTCTCGTTGGTCCCGGGCGGCAGTCCGCTGCCGGTATAGCTGCCGATCACCTCGCTCGGGAGGCCCTGGGCGGGAGCCCCATTGTGCAGGGTGATCGTGACCCGGGACGCCACCGCCCCGTTCGCCGGGTCGTAGGTCACCGCATCGGAGATGGAACGCTGCAGGTAGACGTCGATCTTGTTGTTGGCTGCGTTCTGGGTGGTCACGGCCAGCAGATCGTGGCCACCGGCGGCCGGAAAGGCGCCGGCCAGGCCGAGGCGGTAGAGCAAGGGCTGATCCGCCTTGTCGAAGCTCCAGAACTCGATGCTGCCCTGACGAACGTCGGGCTCCAGTGCGTCGGACAGCGTGCTGGGGCCGGGCAGCGACCCGGTGGTCAGCTGGTGGAACTCGATCTTGAGGGCATCTTGGTCGTAGTCGTGCGCCACTTTCTGCTGGCTCGCCGAGAAGGCGGCGTACTGGCCCTGGAGCAGCTCGCTGGCGGTATTGGCTGCGGTCAACCTGCCCAGCCCGGGTACCTCAATGGGCCCGGTGAGGCCGATCAGGTCCGCCAGCCCGTACGGGTCGAGGGCGAGGACGCCGTCGATGGGGCCGCCACCCGCCTGTGGGTAGAGCTGCTGAATGACGTCGGCCACCGTCGGCAGGTCGGGGGCATAGCTCAGGTCCTGGAAGAGCTTCTGGGGGTGGAAGGCGCCGTAGCGGGCCAGGTAGTCGGCGGGCCCCGTCAGGTGGCCACCACCCTTGGGCAGCGCCTTGTTCAGGTCGGAGATGTCACCCGACCGGGTCAACGTGAGGCGACCCTGGTCGGCCGTGAGCTCGCCGTAGGAGGCGATCAACCCGTCCAGGCCGCGGCTCTCGGCGGGCGTCATGAAGGCGATGAAGTAGTGGCGGACGCCGTCTCCCCCGAGAAGGGAGGGCGCGGCCTGCACCAGCTGCGCGGCCAGCGAGGCGCTGGCCTGGGCCCCGAAGACCTTGGCGTCCAGCTGGTCCAGGCGGGACTCCACCGGCTGGACCAGCCATCCCGACTGCAGGGACCGGAGCTGCGCCGCGGCGGCCGTCAGCTGGTCGTTGACGACGTCGATCGGCCCGGCGAGGGCGTTGACCCGGCCGAGGTCCAACTGCCCGTCGGAGTAGCGGAGCTGCTGGTAGTTGATCCCCGACGCCTGGTACGCCGCGGTGGCGGTCACGTCCCTCGCCACGGCCGAGGCCTGGCCCAAGGCCTGGCGCTGCTGGGCCACCACCGGCACCAGGCGGGCACCGGCGGTCCACCAGCTGTCCGTGCGGGACGCGGCGGATGCGAAGTCGGTGCTCGCCGCCTGGAGCTGCGCCGCGCCCGATGTGGTCGTGCCGTTGCCGATCGACCCCAGGGCGCCCTGCGCCTCGGCGATCCCCTGGCTGAGTTCGGAATGGGCCAGCAGAGCGGCCACGGCGACCGGGATGGACACGACAATCGCCAGCGCGACCAGGCCGAAGGTCCACCGGCGCAGCCGGCGCCGGGCCGGTGCCGACAGGGTGCGCACGGCTCCCAACAGGCACGGTGCGGTCGCCGCCACGGCCACCAGCGCGGTGGCCCCGTGGAAGCCCATCGGGGGCCAGCGCAACACGACCTGCACGGCGAGGGCGCCGGTGAGCGCGCCGAGGATCGCATTGGGCCGGCGCGGCCACACGCCGGCGAAGGCGAGCAACAGCGCGGCGAGCGCCGGGAGCACCAGCCAGCCCCGGCTCATGACCACGGCGAGCACGCCCAGCCACAGCAGCGTCCCCCGGGGGGCGCGGGCGGCAGCCCATGTGACGGCGGCGGCGAACGCGGCGGCGTAGATCGGATCGAGCACCGGTGTCCCCGTGGGGTGGCAGCCGGCCAGCGCGCCGCCGATGGCAGCCGCCACGACCAGCAGAGAGACAGGCGCCGACGCCGCTACCCTGCCCCGGTCAGCCTCCAAGGCGGCCCAATATAGGGTCCATGACCCGGCCCCGCGGCCGTGCCGGGCACCGCTGCGACGCGCCGGCGTGTATCTGTAATCGCTCCGGGGCAGGCCAGGCCCAAGGTTCGTGCCACCTCGGCGGCGGCGGCGCGGCGAGGAGAGCCGGCGGCGCGGTCACGGAGTCGGCTCTGAGGCGCCGAGGCGGCTCCTCCTTCAACCCCAGTTGACAAGGTTGTGGTCGGGTCCTACCGTGCGGCGGCAATCTGCAGCTGCAGTGTGAAGTGGCGGTCACGTGGCGAAGGGGAAGCGACGCGATGACGAACGCATTGATGAACACCGGGCACGATTCCGTAGGGCGAGTGGGCGGCCTACGGAGACAGCGCTTCTTAGCGCGGCGCTGGCCGTGTTGATGACGGCGGCGCCACTGGCCGTGACCGGGCTGGTCGCATCCTGGCCGGCGCGGCGGATACAGAAGCCCTCTACGCCTTTGGCGACAATACCGACGGGGCCCTCGGAAACGGCACGCAGACTGACGCCTCCGTCCCGAGCGTGATCACCCTCCCAGGGGGGGTGATGCCCACCATGGGCGCCGCGGGCGGAGACCACAGTCTCGCCGTCGGATCCAACGGCGTGCTCTATGCGTGGGGTCTCGGCATCGACGGCCAGCTCGGCAACGGCACGACGACGACGTCCTTGACGCCCGTCCCGGTCTCCCTGCCGGCCGGCGTCGTCCCGGTCGCGGTCGCCGCCGGGGACGACCACAGCTTGGCGCTGGGCTCCAACGGCACCCTCTACGCCTGGGGGTACAACGGGTTCGGTCAGCTTGGCAACGGCACGAAGACCAACGAGCTCACCCCGATTGCGGTGAGCTTCCCCGCCGGGGTGACGACCACCGCCATCTCCGCCGGAACGGACTTCAGCCTGGCGCTCGGCTCCGATGGAAACGTGTACGCGTGGGGCGACGGCAATCTTGGCGCTTCGGGGGCGGCAGTATGAAGGAGTCGAACCCCGGCGAGAGTCTCCTTGCCGTCGGGAGTCACGGCCAGCGCCATTGCGGCGGGTGGCAAATTCGGCATGGCCATCGGATCCGACGGCAACCTCTACAGCTGGGGTGACGGCGACGAGGGCGAGCTGGGGGACACAAGGTCACGTTCTCGACGACGCCCGTGCTCGTGCAGCTGCCCTCGGGAGTCACCGCCAGCGTCATCAGCGCGGCGAGGAGCATGCCTTGGCGATCGGTTCGAACGGTGTGGCGTATTCGTGGGGCGAGGGTGCCGACGGCCAGCTCGGCAACGGCGGAGCCAACAAGAAGGTCCCGGTCCTGGTCTCCATGCCGGGCGGTGTCACTGCCGTCGCCATAGCCGGCGGATTGGACCACAGCCTCGCCATCGGCTCTGACGGGAACCTCTACGCCTGGGGCGTGGGCGGGCTGGTGAGCTCGGCAACGGGGAACACGAACGTCCACCCCCGGTGCAAGTGTCGCTCCCCGTCTGCCCACCCTCCACCGCGGTGTTCGCCGGCGCGGCGGCTGACCGCAGCTTCGCCATCGCTCCGCCGACCCCGAGCGACGACCACGCTCGGCTCGTCAGCGTCCTCGGTGACCTACGGCCAGACCGTCACCCTCACGGCAACCGTGAGCCCCACCGACGGGGGCGGTACCGTGAGTTCCTGAACGGGGCAGCCCCGTCCCCGGGTGCAGTTCGGTCACGCCGACGCTCGTCGGCTCGAGCTATCAGGCGCAGTGCTCCATCCTTCGCTCACGCCGGGCAGCTATACCTTCAGCGCCAGTTACACCGGTGACGCCGGGTACGCCTCGCGAGCACCACGACCGTCGACCTCACCGTCACTCAGGCGCCGCTCGTCGTCACGGCCTCGTCGGCGTCGTCTACCTACGGCAGCAGACCACCGACCATCACCGCCTCGTACAGCGGATTCGTGAACGGTGACTCGACGTCCGCTCTCACGAGCAGCGCCGACCTGTTCGACCACGGCCACGTCGGCGAGCCCGGTCGGTCCCTACGCCACGTGCTCGGGTGCGTCCGCTTCGAACTACGCCATCACGTACCAGAACGGCACCTGACGGTCGCACTGCGCCCTTCAGCGTGACCGCCTCGTCGGGGTCGATGACCTACGGCGCCAGTCCCGACCATCACCCCGAAGTATCGGGGTTCGTCAACGGTGACGATGCCACGTCACTGACGACGCCCGCCGACCTGTTCGACGACGCCACGTCGTCGAGCCCGGTGGGGACTATCGACTTCGTGCTGGGGCGCGGCCGACCCGAACTACCCTTCAACTACGGACCGGTGCCATGGTCGTCGGCGCCGCCCCGCTGGTGATCACCGCTTCGTCGGGGTCGACGGTCTACGGGAGTCGGACCTCCGGCCGTGACGCCGTCGTACTCGGGCTTCGTGAACGGCGACAACGCAATTCGCTCACGCACGGCGCCGACCTGCTCGACCACCGCTCGCCGACCAGCCCGGTCGGGAACTACGACACGTCGTGCTCGGGAGCGGTCGACCCGAACTACGCATCACCTACCAGGACGGCTCGGACGCCGTCACCCCGGCCCCTATCACGATCACCGGCATCGTCGGGGATGGTGGCCTACGGCGGCAACCCGCCGACGGTGACCCCGGGGGTCTCGGGCCTCCAGAACGGTGAGACCGTGTCGGTCCTCGGGGGATGGCTTGACGTGCTCGACCGACGCCGTCGAGCTCGAGCCGGTCGGGAACTACGCCACGGCGTGCACGGGGGCGGTCGACCCCAACTACGACATCACCTACGTCGGCGGCACCACCACCGTCATCCCTGCGCCCCTCACCATCGCCGCCACCTCAGGCACCATGACCTACGGCGGCGCGGTACCCGTCATCAGCCCCAACATCTCGGGCCTCCAGAACGGCGAGAACGTGTCGGTCCTCGGCGCCGGGCTGACCTGCGCCACGATGGCGACCGGTCGAGCGCCGTGGGGAGCTACCCGAGCGCGTGCTCGGGGGCAAGTGACCCGAACTACCCATCAGCTACGTGACCGGAACGGTGGACGTCACGCCCGCGGCGCTCTCGATCACGGCGTCGTCGAACAGCATGACGTACGGCGAACCGTCCCCGTGATCACGCCCATCGTCTCGGGCCTCCAGAACGGAGAGAACGCGTCGGTGCTCGGGACGCGAATGACGTGTGCACACCGCCGCCGACACCTCGAGCCCAGCCGGCGACTATGCCAGCGCATGCACGGCGCCGTGGACGCCAACTACACCATCACGTACTCCTCCGGAGACGTCACCGTCAACCCGGCCACGTGAAGATGACGGCCTCATCGGCCACCGTCGCGTACGGGGGAGCCCGCCGGCCATCACCGCCGTCGTACTCGGGGTTCGTGAACGGTGACGACGCGAGCTCGCTCACCACGCCGCCCACGTGCTCCACGACCGCCACCTCCTCGAGCCCGGTCGGGAGCTACCCGAGCTCGTGCTCGGGCGGCGGTGATCCGAACTACACGTTCGTCTACTCGGAGGGAGCGTGCACCGGTCGCCGCCCTGGTGGTCGTCACGGCGTCGTCGGCTCCATGACCTACGGAGGCACAACGCCCGCCATCACGGCCTCGTACTCGGGCTTCGTGAACGGC
>CAVSUH010000002.1:0-104757 GCA_963731065.1 uncultured Acidimicrobiaceae bacterium
GTCGTCTTGGCCGTGTTGGTCTCGGCGAAGTTCGCCGAGGTGGCGACCCGGTGGCCGAGGCCACGACGTTGTAGGGTCCGCCGGCGGTGGTGTTGGCCGTGTAGGTGTTCGAGGTGGCCAGGCCGCGGACCGGTGACCGCGGTGGCCGAGGTGGTGAAGGTGCCCGAGGCGACCGTGCCCGGGGGAGTGAAGGTGACCGTCACACCCGAGACGGGGTTGTCGTACTGGTCGGTGACCGTGGCGCACCAGCGGGTTGGTGAAGGCCGTGCCCACCGTCGCGCTCTGGCCGGAGCCCGAGGTCGCCGTGACCGTGTGGGCCGAACCGGCGGGGTTGGTCTCCGGGAACGAAGCTGAGGTGCGTGGCTCCCGGTGGCCGAGGCCACGACGTTGTAGGGGCCGCCGGCGGTGGTGTTGGCCGTGTAGGTGTTCGAGGTGGCCAGGCCGTGGAGTTGGTGACCGCGGTGGCCGAGGTGGTGAAGGTGCCCGAGGCGACCGAGCCGGCGGGGGAGTGAAGGTGACCGTCACGCCCGAGACGGGGTTGCCGTACTGGTCGGTGACCGTGGCGCCCAGCGGGTTGGTGAAGGCCGTGCTGACGGTCGCGCTCTGGTTGGTGCCCGAAGTCGCGGTGACCGTGTGGGCCGAACCGGCGGTGTTGGTCATGGCGAAGTTGATCGTCGGTGTGGCGCCCGGCGCCGAGGCGACGACGTTGTAGCTGCCCTGCCGTCGTGTTGGCCGTGTAGGTGTTCGAGGTGGCCACGCCGCTGGCATTGGTGACCGCGGTGGCCGAGGTGGTGAAGGTGCCCGAGGCGCCCGAGCCCGGGGGAGCGAAGGTGACCGTCACGCCCGAGACCGGGTTGCCGTACTGGTCGACGTCCTTGACGACCAGCGGGTGCGCGAAGGCGGTGTTGACCGTCGTGTTCTGGGGGGTGCCCGAGACGAGGCTGAGGGTGTCACCGGTCGTCTTGGCCGTGTTGGTCTCGGCGAAGTTGCCGAGGCGGCTCCCGGTGGCCGAGGCCACGACGTTGTAGGGGCCGCCGGCGATGGTGTTGGCCGTGTAGGTGTTCGAGGTGGCCAGGCCAGCGGCATTGGTGACCGCGGTGGCCGAGGTGGTGAAGGTGCCCGAGGCGCCCGAGCCGCGGGGGAGTGAAGGTGACCGTCACACCCGAGACGGGGTTGCCGTACTGGTCGGTGACCGTGGCCCCCAGCGGGTTGGTGAAGGCCGTGCCCACCGTCGCGCTCTGGCCGACCCCGAGGTCGCCGTGACCGTGTGGGCCGAACCGGCGAGGTTGGTCATGGCGAAGTTGATCGTCGGTGTCGCACCCGGCGCCGAGGCGACGACGTTGTAGTTCCCCGCCGTCGTGTTGGCCGTGTAGGTGTTCGAGGTGGCCACGCCAGCGGCATTGGTGACCGCGGTGGCCGAGCTGGTGAAGGTGCCCGAGGCGCCGGAGCCCGGGGGAGTGAAGGTGACCGTCACGCCCGAGACCAGGTTGCCGTACTGGTCGACGTCCTTGACGACCAGCGGTGCCGAAGGCGGTGTTGACCGTCGCGCTCTGGGGGGTACCCGAGACGAGGCTGAGGGTGTCATTGGTCGTCTTGGCCGTGTTGGTCTCGGCGAAGTTCGCCGAGGCGGCTCCCGTGGCCGAGGCCACGACGTTGTAGGGGCCGCCGGCGGTCGTGTTGGCCGTGTAGGTGTTCGAGGTGGCCAGGCCAGCGGCATTGGTGACCACGGTGGCCGAGGTGGTGAAGGTGCCCGAGGCGACCGTGCCGGTCGGGGGAGTGAACGTGACCGTCACACCCGAGACGGGGTTGTTGTACTGGTCGGTGACCGTGGCGCCCAGCGGGTTGGTGAAGGCCGTGCCCACCGTCGCGCTCTGGCCCGACCCCGAGGTCGCCGTGACCGTGTGGGCCGAACCGGCGAGGTTGGTCTCCGGGAACGAGGCTGAGGTCGGTGGCTCCCGGCGCTGAGGCCACGACGTTGTAGGGGCCGCCGGCGATCGTGTTGGCCGTGTAGGTATTCGAGGTGGCCAGGCCAGCGGGATTGGTGACCGCGGTGGCCGAGGTGGTGAAGGTGCCCGAGGCGACCGAGCCGGTCGGGGGAGTGAAGGTGACCGTCACACCTGAGACGGGGTTGCCGTATTGGTCGGTGACCGTGGCGCCCAGCGGGTTGGTGAAGGCCGTGCTGACGGTCGCGCTCTGGTTGGTGCCCGAAGTCGCGGTGACCGTGTGGGCCGAACCGGCATTGTTGGTCATGGCAAAGCTGATCGTCGGTGTCGCACCCGGCGCCGAGGCGACGACGTTGTAACTCCCCGCCGTCGTGTTGGCCGTGTAGGTGTGGGAGGTGGCGACGCCGCTGGTATTGGTGACCGCGGTGGCCGAGGTGGTGAAGGTGCCCGAGGCGCCCGAGCCCGGGGGAGCGAAGGTGACCGTCACGCCCGAGACCAGGTTGCCGTACTGGTCGACGTCCTTGACGACCAGCGGTGCCCCGAAGGCGGTGTTGACCGTCGCGCTCTGGGGGGTACCCGAGACGAGGCTGAGGGTGTCATTGGTCGTCTTGGCCGTGTTGGTCTCGGCGAAGTTCGCCGAGGCGGCACCCGTGGCCGAGGCCACGACGTTGTAGGGGCCGCCGGCGATCGTGTTGGCCGTGTAGGTGTTCGAGGTGGCCAGGCCAGCGGCATTGGTGACCGCGGTGGCCGAGGTGGTGAAGGTGCCCGAGGCGCCCGAGCCCGGGGGAGTGAAGGTGACCGTCACACCTGAGACGGGGTTGCCGTATTGGTCGGTGACCGTGGCGCCCAGCGGGTTGGTGAAGGCCGTGCCCACCGTCGCGCTCTGGCCCGACCCCGAGGTCGCCGTGACCGTGTGGGCCGAACCGGCGAGGTTGGTCATGGCAAAGCTGATCGTCGGTGTCGCACCCGGCGCCGAGGCGACGACGTTGTAGTTCCCCGCCGTCGTGTTGGCCGTGTAGGTGTTCGAGGTGGCCACGCCGCGGGGTTGGTGACCGCGGTGGCCGAGCTGGTGAAGGTGCCCGAGGCGCCCGAGCCCGGGGGAGCGAAGGTGACCGTGACGCCCGAGACCAGGTTGCCGTACTGGTCGACGTCCTTGACGACCAGCGGTGCCCCGAAGGCGGTGTTGACCGTCGCGGTCTGGGGGGTACCCGAGACGAGGCTGAGGGTGTCATTGGTCGTCTTGGCCGTGTTGGTCTCGGCGAAGTTCGCCGAGGCGGCTCCCGTGGCCGAGGCCACGACGTTGTAGGGGCCGCCCGCAGTCGTGTTGGCCGTGTAGGTGTTCGAGGTGGCCAGGCCAGCGGCATTGGTGACCGCGGTGGCCGAGGTGGTGAAGGTGCCCGAGGCGACCGTGCCGGTCGGGGGAGTGAACGTGACCGTCACACCCGAGACGGGGTTGTTGTACTGGTCGGTGACCGTGGCGCCCAGCGGGTTGGTGAAGGCCGTGCCCACCGTCGCGCTCTGGCCGGACCCCGAGGTCGCCGTGACCGTGTGGGCCGAACCGGCATTGTTGGTCATGGCAAAGCTGATCGTCGGTGTCGCACCCGGCGCCGAGGCGACGACGTTGTAGTTCCCCGCCGTCGTGTTGGCCGTGTAGGTGTTCGAGGTGGCCACGCCAGCGGGGTTGGTGACCGCGGTGGCCGAGGTGGTGAAGGTGCCCGAGGCGCCCGAGCCCGGGGGAGCGAAGGTGACAGTGACGCCCGAGACCAGGTTGCCGTACTGGTCGACGTCCTTGACGACCAGCGGTGCTCCGAAGGCGGTGTTGACCGTCGCGCTCTGGGGGGTGCCCGAGACGAGGCTGAGCGTGTCACCGGTGGTCTTGGCCGTGTTGGTCTCGGCAAAGTTCGCCGAGGTGGCACCCGGCGCCGAGGCCACGACGTTGTAGGGCCCGCCCGCTGTCGTGTTGGCCTTGTAGGCGTTCGAGGTGGCCTGACCGTTCGTCCCGGTCACCGCTGTGGCCGAGGTGGTGAAGGTGCCCGACGGCGCCCGAGAGCGGGGGAGCGAAGGTGACGGTCACGCCCGAGACCGGGTTGCCGTACTGGTCGACGTCCATGACCACGAGCGGGTTGGCGAAGGCCGTGCCGACGGTCGCGCTCTGGCCGTTGCCCGAGACGAGGCTCAGGGTGTCACCAGTGGTCTTGGCCGTGTTGGTTTCCGAGAAGTTCGCCGAGCTGGCGCCCGTCACCGAGGCCACGACGTTGTAGGTCCCCGAAGTCGTGTTCGCGGTGTATGTGTTCGAGGTGGCGACGCCAGCGGCGTTGGTCACAGCGGTGGCCGAGGTGGTGAAGCTGCCCGACGCGCCACTGGCGGGGGGGGTGAAGGTCACCGTGACTCCCGAGACCTTGTTGCCGTACTGGTCGGTCACCGTGGCCACCAGCGGGTTGGTGAACGCCGTGCCCACCGTCGCGCTCTGGCCGGCCCCCGAGGTCGCGGTGACCGTGTGGGGCGCGCCGACGACGTTGGTCATAGCGAAGTTGATCGTGGGGGTGGCTCCCGGCGCCGAGGCCACGACGTTGTAGGGGCCACCGACGGTGGTGTTGGCCGTGTAGGTGTTCGAGGTGGCGACGCCGCTGGCATTGGTGACCGCGGTGGCCGAGGTGGTGAAGGTGCCCGAGGCGCCCGAGCCCGGGGGAGTCGAAGGTGACGGTGACGCCCGAGACCAGGTTGCCGTACTGGTCGACGTCCTTGACGACCAGCGGGGCCCCGAACGCATTCCCCACGGTCGTGCTCTGGGGGGTGCCCGAGACGAGGCTGAGGGTGTCACCGGTCGTCTGGGCCGTGATCGCCACCGTCGTCGAGCCCCAAGCGGCGGACCCGTTCGCTGCCGTGATGGCGGTCGACGGCGAGGCCGTTTCGTCGCCGTAATACTGCGTGGCCGTCCCCGCTCCACTGGCGAAGTTCACAGTGGTGCTGGCCCCGAAGGTTCCGGTGGCTCCGTTGGCGGTGTTGAAGAAGCCCTTGGCCGACGATGTGCTTACCGTCAGGGAGATGCCGCCCGCTCCGGCGGTGGCGTTGTTCCCGTACCGGTCCACCAGCTGGAAGCCAAGCTTGATGTTGGTGGTGCCCGAGGCAGCGGCCGAGGCTGGGGTCGGGGTGATCTTCACCAGCCCCGGATTGCCAGGCGTATTGGTGGCGGTGAAGTTCACGGTGGTGGCGCCGGTCACAGCGGCCGAGATGTTGTACCCACCCGACGTGGTGTTGGCCGTGAAGGCTGAAGAGGTGGCCTGGCCGTTGGTCCCGGTGGTGACCACGCACGAGTAGACCTGCGGGTTCGAGGTGCAGTTGCCCGACGACGCGAAGGTCTCCGAGGCACCGCTGGCTGGGCCGCTAAAGGTGACCGAGGCCCCCGACACCGGGTTGCCGAAGCTGTCCGTGACCGTCGCCACCAACGGGTTGGTGAAGGTGGTGTTGACGAGCGCCGACTGCCCCGAGCCCGAGGACACCGCGATGGTGGCCGGAGGACCGGCCGTGATTGTCAATGGCGTCGTGCCCCAAGTGGTGGCAGGAGTACCGCTCTTGGCGGTGATCGTCGGAGTCCCCACCGTTTCGTCGCCGTAGTACTCCGTGGCCGTGCCCGCTCCACTGGCGAAGGGGATCGACACGCTGGCACCGAGTGTCCCTGAGTGCGCGTTGTTGGCGTAGAAGAAGCCCTTGGCCGAGTTGGTGCTCACCGTGAGGGAGAGGCCACCGGTCGGGGCGGTGGCGTTGTTCCCGTATTGGTCCTGGAGCTGGAAGCCGAGTTTCACGTTGGTCGTCGTCGAGACGGCTGCAGAAGTGGGTGTCGGGGTGATGGCGACCTGCGACGCGGCTCCTGCATTGATCGTCTCGGCTTGCATGCCTGGCTGGAGGCCGCCTGACGCTGCCGTGATCGTCGGTGAGCCGGACACCGTGTCGCTGTAATAGAACGTGGCCGTAGAGGAGCCGGCTGGAATGGTGACGGATGTCACGGGGGCCAATGGGGCGCCGGCCCAGAAGACGCCCTTCGAGGAAGTGGACGTCAGAGCGACGGTGAGCGCGGGGCCGGGGTCAGCGACGTTGAACGCGCTCTGTTCTTGGACCGTGATCGCCGTCGTACCTGCGGCCGTAGACGCGGTCTGAACGACCGGCGAGGTGATGAAGTTCAGTTGAGCCGGCGGGGCTGTCGATATCGTGTAGGTCGCGTACGTCGTCGATGACAGCCCGTCGGAGTCCTTCGCCATCAACTGGTAGGTCCCGACGGCACTCAGGCTGCAGTCGCCGAAGGAAACGACCCCGTCGTTCTCGACACCGGAACAGCTGGACGACAGAGAGCCGCCACCAGGTGTCTGAGAGTAAATGGACAGCGTCACCGAGGATGCGTCGCTGTAGACGATGAGGCCGTGGTCCTCGACCGCGACCAGGGGCTCCGGGCTCAGGTCGGCGTTAACCGTACTTGTGCCGGTACCCGAGGGTTGGAGAAAGACCAGCTCACTGGGTGTTGTTCCGCCGCTCACGGGCGGAGCCTGTGGGTCGTAGACGACGGTGGTGATGGGCGGCGAGGTGTAGTGGCCGTCGGTAACCGTCATGGTCCACAGCTGCGGCCCGTATTTGGTGCACGGGTTCGTGGTGAGGTTCGAGGAAAAGTTCGTCCCGTTCCAGTACTGGACCGAGACGGAGCTGGCCGGAACTGTGAACGGGCTCGTGAGATTGAAGGTCGGTCGGAAGGTCGACGGCGGCGTGCAGGAGCCGAACACGTCGTCTTGGGCGGATTGGACCTGCGCAATGGCCTCGGCTGAGGCAGCTCTGACGGACGAGTCGAGCGAGGCCAGATGGCGGTGCTCCGAGGAGGTCGTGATGGCGGTGGCGAAGCCGACAAGCAGGGCGACGCCGGCGATTCCGAGGATCATCAGGGCCAGCAGCACCTCGATCAGGGTGTCTCCTGACTCGGAGTCCCGGACGTCGTCGCGACTCCGCATTGATGCCTTGGCCTCCTGGCGCCTCATATCAGGACTCCCAGGAAGAAGGCCTGCCCGTAACCGTGTCCCTCGAGGTCCACGGTCAGCGTCTGCGGCGCGGTCGAGTTCGTGGGCTCTTGCGCTTGGAGCATCAGGGTGCCGGTCTTGTTCAGCTGCTGGTCAGACTCGCACAGCACCGAGCTGGTGCCCGTGGCCGGGAACGTGGCGGGGCTCACAGGGAGGGCGGCCTTTTGGCTGGTGGGAATGGCCGTGTTGTTGGCACTCTCGGCCTGACTGGCAACGGGCAGCGTGCTGCCGGTGAACGCGAGGAAGCCGACGTTCTGATTGCCCCCGAAGTCATCCGTGCTGTCGTAGCAAGCGTTGCCGTAGGGGTCGGATAGACCGTTGTTGTCCAGCACCGAAAAGTTCAGGCTGGATTGGTAGATCTGCCATTCCTGGCTGTCCGTTGACTCGGCGTCACCCGTGACAAGGGTCCAGCCCGAGGCAGGTTGGTTCGCGGCGTCGAGCACCTGAATGTTGGTGATGTAGACGAGGGTGTTGTTCCACTGCGCACCATTCGCCTGGTGCTGGTACAGCGCGGGATCCCCGCCGATCCCGACATAGAAGCCGTTATTGCCCAAGTAGGCCTCGCTGTCGTAACCGGAGCTCCCCAGGCCGCGTAGTAGGTCGGGATCTGGTAGGCCCAATGTTGTTCGAGCTCACGCTGATGCAAAAGGACAACGTATATGGGGTGTTGACGATAGGGCGGAGCATCGTCTGGCACTGCCCGCTCGAGTGCAATATCGGGGGGTTGTCCAAGCCGGTGAAGTCGGCGAAGCAGAGGTCGTTGGCGTAGGTGCCACTTCCGGGAGTGGCGAAGTTGCAGTCGGGTCCTGCGGGTGCGGTCGTTGTGGTGGTGGAACCCTGGGTGGTCGACTGACCGGGCAGTCCGACCAGCGAATAACTGTACGAGTTCGCGGTCTGACTCACGCTGACGCCGAAGGCGACCTTGGTCACGCCGATGGTCGACTTCCAACCCGCCATATATTCGTTGGTGATGACCGTGAAGTTGTTCGTCGGTGTGATGGGTCCGTTGGCCGGCCCGTAGATCGTCACGGTCGGGCTCGATCCGATGTCGTGGGCGAGGGTGAGCGCCGACGTGAGATTCAACGATGAGCCCGAGGTGTACGTGCAGACCTGTCGAAGCATCGAGTAGGTGGTCTTGTTCGTCGCGGCATTGACCACCGGGACGCTGACGTACGAGACGACGGTGTTGTAGCCCCCGGGTGCCGAGGCGTTCGCTCCGTATTCGAGTCCCAGCAGCTGCGTCTGCACTGGATTCGTCGGCGCTGGTGATGGTGCACAGGCGACGGAGGTGGTCTGCGTGGTCATCTCCTGGGCGCTCTGTATGTCCTTGTTGAAGTTCAACGACGCCACGAGTGAGTCGTTGGATTCGGTGATCCGGCTCGAGACGGATCCGTTGAGTGAGAGGACCGAGATGAGTGCCACGGCGATGCCGCCGACGATGATTGGAAGTATCGCGACGACGATGATCAGCTCGATGAGGGTGAAGCCCCCCTCGCCCTTCCCCTCGGCACGTCGGCGAGTCGCCTGACGGGCAGCAGTAACGGGATGGACGAAGCGCCGCCGGCCCTTCATGGAAGGATCCTCACGACGGCTCGGACTTGTGCAACGCCCATAGAGGAGGAAGATGGCCTCTGATCGGAGTGACCCTGGGCGTCCGCGTCTACGCGTTGAGAGTGAAGATCTCGATTTCGCCTTAATCGCCAAGTCGCCAAGATCACTCCAATGAGCGGACCGCCTGCCCGCCTCATCCACCTGGGGAAACACTACTCCGTGCCCTCAGACGAGGGAACAGCATCCCGGATTTCGATGAGCCGTCTTCATTTTTGTCGGCCGTTCGTGCCCAGGTCAGGACCTCTGAACTGGGGAGATCGGGAGAATTGTTGGTTGCTAGTCCTTGATTTCGGCCTTTTGCGGCCTGGGGTTGACCCTTTTTTGGTCGCTGATGTAGGCACTACTCCTCAAGGCGCGGTCGGGATCCCGCCCCGGAGGTGCGTTCAGTCGTCACGCCACCACCTTGCTAGGACGTCCCGCGAGGATTGCCCATGTGCCACGCCGAGCACACGTCGCATCGGTAGACGTCCAGCACCACTCCGGACTCCTGGCGGCGCACGAGTGCCGAGGTCAGAGCGTCGCTTCGGCTCCGATAACCAGTCTTCGGCTGGCCATCGGCCCGCCAATGCGATCCCAGGCCAGCGATTCGGCTAGTGCCCTCGGCCTCCCTGCCTTGACTCTTCCGTGCGTTGTTCCGACGGGGCATTCGGCCATTCTGCTGGCTGGCCGGGGAAAGGGAGCGCAGCGTCTCGTGCCATGAGGGGCGAACGGAGCCCCGACCGCGCCCTGGATTCGACAGAGGGGGAAAGGGGGTCAAACCCGGCGCGCCGGGACCACCAGGAATGCTACCCCCGGCCTCTGCTGGTGACCATACGATTTCACCCGACGGAGCCATAGAAGTGGCCATGCGCGAATCGTCACCTGGCCTGGGCTTTCTTACCCGGACGCCGCTGCAGCGGGTCCCTCCCGGTGGTCTGCGCCCAGGCCAGTCCGCTCGTGGCGGTTTTTGTGGCCGGCCTAAGGCTCTGCCACCATTTGCCCATGGCAAAGACCGTGATAGTGAGGCTGACCGACGACATCGACGGCGGGGACGCCGACGAGACGATCCAGTTTGCGCTCGACGGAAGGTCCTACGAGGTGGATCTGAGCGCTGCCAATGCGTCCAAGCTTCGCGACGCGCTCAAGCCCTACATCGAGAACGGGAGGGCTGGCAACGGGAGTCGCACCCGATCGCCACGGCCCAGTGGTCCGCAAGCCGTGGACACGCTCTACTCCCAGCTGAGCGACGCCGAAAAGACGCGGTTCCGGACGTGGGCCGACATGCCCACGGCTCGACGGATCAGTGACACCCGGGTGAAGAGCTGGATCGCAGCCGGGAAGCCCTGACCGGTTGATCTCTACTTGAGGTTGAGGGTTTGCTTCTCCTGGCACACTTCCTTCGGCCACGTAAGGCATCTCATAACTGCGCTGCGCTACGCCCAGCTGAGGATCCCGTAGGTGTTGCAGAGCCCCATGAGGTCGATCAGCAGGAAAGCTGAGACGACGGCAATTACGAAGGGCGCTTTCCAGCGCCGACCTCCTCGGCTGGCGGCTGGGGGCATGTACCAGAGCGGCAGGGCCGACCCGAGTTGAATCAGGTGGATGCCGATGGGCAACGCCCCTTCGGCGATCGGCGCATCAGGGTCGGCGGCCAGCGCCAGCGCCGTCAGCTCCTCGTCGGTGGGTGTTTCGCTGGGATCCACATCCTCGAGCGCCATAGGGACCAAGCTACCGTCCTGAACCTGGGCAGGCACGACAGGGACTTTCGGAGGTGAAGAGCATGGCTGAGGAAGACGGGGGGACCGCCCAGCCGGTGGTGTCGGAGGCGGCTTTGGGCGGGGCCGGAGCGACCCCCAAGGCGCCGGGGTGGTACCCGAGCCGCACGACCCCGAACGATCAGACGTACTGGGACGGCGAGAACTGGACGGCCCGGAGGCGCTGGACGAGCGGCAAGGGATGGGTCGTCGCCGGCGATGCCCCGGAAGAGGCGGTGTCCGATTCGAACCCGCCACCCGGACCTCGCCTTTCCGCCAATCCCTATGTCGCCGCGGCGCCCAGATCCACGGCGACCGGGTTCACGTTCAATCTGGGCGTCTTCTTGCTCCTGGTCTGCGGGATCGCAGTGATGTACGGATCCGTGGGCGAGTGGGTACACATCAACGGGAGCCTCGGCATCGCCAACTTCCACGTGTCCTACAACGGCATCGACCCCGGGATCTCCACGCTGATCGGCGTCAACGGCTGGGTGACGTTCATCGGTGGCATTCTGCTCGTGGTCTTCGCCTGCTTCGAGATGACGTCGGAGGAGCAGCTGCTGGGGGTGTTCACCATTCTCATCGCCTCGGTGACGGCCATCTTCGCCATTTACGACATGTTCCGGGTCGTCCAGAAGATCTCGCAGGTGCCGGCGAGCGTCAGTTCCGACGTGAGCGTGGGTTGGGGCCTGATCTGCGTGCTGAGCGCCGCCGTGCTGGCCACCCTGATCGCGATCGTGCGGTTGCTACAGCGCTGAGACGAGGCAGCAACCTCCTGTTCTTGGGCGGGCTTCGGAGAGACGCCTACTGACAGCCGAAGGCCCCTCCTGAGGCGGGAGGGGCCTTCGGCCTTGCCGGTTGGTGTTCAGCGCTACTGAGGTGGCCCGGAGGAGAGCTGAACCGTGGCGGTGTGCGACTGGCCCGAACTGTCGGTCCAGCCGATGCTCACCTTGTCGCCGGGGTGGTACTGGCTGATGGCGTTCGTGAGGTCGTTGGCCGAACTGATCGTCTTGCCTCCGAGCGAGGTGATGACGTCTCCCCCGGCGAGGCCGGCTTCCTGGGCGGGGCCGTTCGTGACCGTACTGGCCACAGAGGCTCCGGATGCGGTGGAGCCCGTGTTGCCGGTGCTGCCGGAGTTGCCCCCGAAGAAGCCACCGAAGCCGCCGCCGCTGTTGCCACTGTTGCCGGAGTTGCTGCCCTCGGCATTGATCTCGACGCCGAGGAAGGCCGTCTCACCAATGTGGACCGTGGAGGAACCCGAACCGGCCTCGATCGTCTTGGCGATGGAGAGCGCGGTGTCGATCGGGATGGCGAAGCCCTGGGTCCCGGAGGACTGGCCGTTGAATTGGAACGAGGTCCCGGCCGAGGCCGCGGTGTCCAACCCGAGCACATCGCCGGAGGTGTTGACCAGCGAGCCGCCCGAGTCTCCGGGCTGAATGTTCGCGTTGGTCTCGATGAGACCACTCAGTTGCTCCGAGGTGCCGTCGCCGTCGTCGCTCGCGGTGATCGACTGGTTCAGTGCGGTGACGGTTCCGCCGGCTGCGCTGGGGGTTCCGCCGGTCCCGCCGGCGTTCCCGATGCCGACGACATCCTCTCCGACGGAGACGTTGGAGGAATTCCCGAGGGTCGCTGTCTGCAGTCCCGAGGCGTTGTGCAGCTGGAGGACTGCGATGTCCTTGGTCCGGTCGTATCCCACGACGCTGGCGGTGTAGGTCTGGTGGTTGCCGATGTCGGTCACGCTGATGCTCGTCGCACCATCGATGACGTGGTTGTTGGTCAGGATCACGCCGTTGGATGAGAGCACGATGCCCGTGCCGGCGGCCTGCTCCTGTTGGTAGCCGAGCGACGTGTTGATGTCGACCAGGCCCGGGTCGACCTTGGACGCGATGGCGTTGACGTCACTCGGGCCTGAGGAGCTCGATGACCCCGAGCTGCCGGTGTTGCCTGAGCTCCCGGTGTTGCCGGAGGCGCCGCCGTTGCCGAAGGCGCCGCCGTTGCCGAAGGGGGAAGCGTTCCCGAAGCGGCTCCCCGGAAAGCCAGAGCCCCCCGAGGAGTTCGAGCCGCCCGACCCGGAACCCGATGGCAGGCGCGCGCTGCCCGACGTCGGGCTGAGCGCCTGCGTGCTGCCACCGTTGTTCGTGGTTGCCTGGCCGATTCCGAAGCCGGCACCCAGGACCGCGAGCGCGGCGGCTCCGGCCAGCAGGCCGTTGCGCACGCGGTGATTGCTGCTTCCTGTCGCCCCGCCTGGCGCCGGGGGCGCTGACCACATGGGGGCCCCGGGATCGGTGGGCGGGGGACTGCCGAAGGCGGACGCCGGCGCCGGTGGGGCACCGAGCATCGGGTTGCCGGCCAGCGCGCCCATGGCGTACGTGCCCTGGGGCGGAGTGGAGCTTGCCGGCGGCGTGGGATCCTGCGCCACGCCCATCGGGGGGGTGTCCGGTTGCTGGGGGAGCGGAAGGGGCTGCTCCGGCGGCGGGGGGGTCGCGGCCGGCAACGGAATGGCGGCCTCACTCGTCGCCTCTGGCGCTGTGGTCGGAGCGGTCTCCGGGTCCGGGTCGCCCACCGGACCCCCGGTCACGTTGTCGTTCTGGTCCTCGGTCATGTCTGCGGTCCTCCGTCTGAGCTCGGGCGGCCCGGGCTCTCCACGGCATCCATTTGACACGTCAGGTCTGTACGCCAGGTCAGAGAAAGTTATGACCCGGATAAATGTTGTCTGTGCGACCAGGAACCCTGACCTGGGACTCTATGGAGGGAACTCTCCCAGGACGCCGCTGAGGTGCAGGACACATTCCCGACTTGCCTGAGTGTCAACCGAGTCTCCCCACTGAGAGGCGGTCATGGCTCCGAGAGTGATTGCCGAGAATCGACCTGTATTCGGCATCGGAGCAACGCACTCGCGCCCTTGTCCCCCCGACTGCGGATCCTTCCAGAGGCCTGATACGACCGAGTGGCGAAGCAGGTTGTGCGACGACAGTTCATCGCGTGACGGACGAACTCCTCACGTCGTACAACGTCATGGCATGACCTTCGCCGCCGTAGGCGGCTGTGGCCACCACCGTTCCGTGTTTTTCGACCCACGCGTCCACGGCCTCGGTCGAAGTCATTCCGCTGTTGAACGTAACTGTGCCCTTAGGGATGTAGACCTCGTGCACTCTTCCCGTGGCCACCAGGCGCTCGAATTGCGTGACTGTAGGCGCGGGGTCTGTGTCCGTGAAGCCACCCATTGCCATGACCGGCTTGCCGCTCTGGAGGATAAAGGGCGCCGCGGTGATGGACCCGTTGACGGCGACCAGGTAGGCGGCGGATCCCTGGTGACGCTCGAGATAATCGACCAGCCTCTGACTTACCTTTGCGTTCCCGCCACCAGTGCCCGAAAGCGGTCCTGCCGTCGCGAGGGTGCCTGTGACGCTCCCCAAGGTCGTCACCGAGTACGCAGCCGGCCCGGCCAGCACCGACGCTGCCGCGAGTGCCCCGGCCCCCAAGCCGAGCCAGGGGCTTCGAATGAGCCGGGTCATGGAGAGCCACAGGATCGTTGCAGAGGTCACACCAGCGACGATGACGGTAGGTCCGAGCCAGGGGTCATACCCGCTGGTTCGGGCGAGCAAGGCGTCGGCCCAGAGGGCCGTAGCTATGAGTACCGCAGGGAGCACGCAGGCCCAGAGACGTGACTTCTGCCCCAACTGCCACAGCGCCACGGCACCTGCACCTGCCAGCACAGCCACGGCAGGTGCCATCACCGCCGTGTAGTACGGGTGGAAGATGCCGCGTGCATCGCTGTACACGGCGAAGTACATGAGCAGCATGCCTCCCCACAGCACGAACCCAGCCCATTCGTGGTCGGTCCGGTCACGACCTCGTGTCAGGCAGAGGCCGCCGACGAGGCCGACGACGGCAAGGGGCAGAAGCCAGGAGATCTGACCGCCCAACTCGGAGTCGAACATCCGCAGGATCCCCTGGCCGCCGCCGAAAGCCGTCGGGCCACCCGAGGCCCCTGCCGCGGCAATGCCGCCGGAGCCCGAAAGCCGCGACAAGCCGTTGTAGCCGAAGATGAGATTGAGCTCGGAGTTGGTGGTACTCCCGCCGACGTACGGACGAGCATCCTTCGGCCATAGATCGACGATCAACACCCACCAGGCGCTCGAGACGAGGAGCGCGAGGGCCGCCCACCCGAGCTGCCCGATGCGCCGGACCAAGCGCGGCGTACCACACCACAGATAGGCCAGAGCGAGAGCGGGCACCACGATGAAGGCGTCGAGCGACTTCGTGAGGAACGCCAGGCCAACCAAGGCACCCGACAACACGAGCCAGGTTGTCGCGGCCGTTTCGATGGCGCGCCAGCAGGCCCACGCAGCAAGAACGAGGAGCAGAGTCAAGAGGGCGTCCGGATCATTCACACGAAAGATGACAACGGCGACCGGCGTGAGTGCGAGGGCCGAACGCGGAGATGGCCGCGGCGAGCTCACCGAACCAGCGGCGCACGAGGTTGTAGAGGACCATGACCGAGACGAGACCGGCCACGGCCTCGGGAAGCAGCATGCTCCAGCTGGAAAATCCGAAGGCCCGGCCGGAGAGCTCCATGATCCACAGAGCAACCGGGGGCTTATCGACGGTGATGAACGACCCGGGGTCGAGCGACCCGAAGAAGAACGCCTTCCAGTTCTCCGTGCCGCTTTTGACTGCCGCGGCGTAGAAGGTGTTGCCCATCCCGACGTGTGACAGATCCCAGGTGTAAAGGAGCGCCGCCAGGCCGAAGATGGCCACCCTTGCCGGCACGGACCAAGCCGGGCGATCTTGTCGGTCCGAAGAAGAGGAACGCTGGCCTTGGGCCCGGGGGTCCGGGCGCTGACCCGTGGACTCCAGCGCACTGGATTTTTCTTCGACCAGGGTGTCGGGCTGACGCGCGCTCGGTCCGACATTGGTCATGAGCGCGATGGTAAGTGGTCTGAGTCCGCCAGCGGGTGTAGGTGCCCGTGGCATCGCTGTGTTCGCGAACCTTGTGGGAGGGGTCAGAAGGTTCGGGGCCGGCCCGAGAAGGAAGAGCTGAGACCCCAGTGGCAGCGACGGCCAAGAGTCTGCGCGCGGCATGTTCTCGGCCGGCATCGGGTCCGTGGAGAGCTCGCGGTGCAAGGCCACGCCGAGGTCACCAGGCCGCATCTCGACGCCGCGTACCTCGACCCGCCATTCGTAGTCAGCGGATGTCAGTGCGCCATCGGTGCTCATGATCGCCGCGTCCGGGCAGGCACGCCGGGCACTGGTGAGCAGCTCGAACTGGGCATCGTAGGTGTCGCGGCCGGTGTGATGGAGCGGCACGGCTCCCGTCACTCGGGGAGACTCGATGATGACCACCCACCGGGGCCCTTGGCGGCAGAGGTAGAGCGTTGCGCTATCGATGACTCCTCTGTGCTGCGGGACATTGGACCCGCTCCTCGGTTGCATCATCAGTGGAACGCCCGATCCCTGCGTGTCTTACTGGGCCGAAAGTCCCATTGTCCGCCCCGCCGATGCGCTCCGCGTGGTGCAAGCCGACGGTGCTTGTGCGTCCCCTGCCGCTTATCCGCCTGATGCCCCGCCACGTCCTTCTCCCGTCCGCCTCACGGCCCGTACGTGCTCCGATTCGTTGCGCCGTGCCCTTCGGAAGGGAGGCGCAACCCCACAATCGTTGCAGGGCGGCGCACGTCGGTGCCAGAGCCGAAGTGCCCTACTGGCCTGGGCCGGCCTTGGCTCTGCGGCGATGCCCGGAGCGCTAGTGCAGGAGCGACAGGGAAGACGGGTGCATGACGGAGCTCAACACGGCGACGAGCAACGCGGCCTGGAGGAACGCCAGCACGCCGACGAAGGCGCCTTCCATGGAGCGGGGCACTTTCCAGGCGAAGGCCACGAAGAGCGGGAAGGCGGCCATGGCGTAGCGCGGGATGCTGTTGGTGAAGTAGGCGCTGTAGGCGATCAGGAGCGCGCCGACCGTGTACACCCACCAACTGGCCGGAATGGACGCAATCGTCCCTCCAGCTGTCAGCACGGTCCGGCCCATGCGATCGAGGAGCCACAGGCCCACGGACCCCAGGATGAGCGCCACGGCGGCCATGGCGTCGGTCAGGAAGGTCGGCCCGCCCGGACCCTCGTGCAGCGCGGCGAAGAGGGCACCGAAGGGAGTGAGGAACCAGACGAAATGCTGCCCCTGCCAGAACCGTTCTGCCGACAGGAACGCCACGGGCGTGCCCACCATCGCCCAGCCGTAGGCCATGAAGGCAGCGAGCCCGAGAGGGGCGATCACTGCCGCGAGGGCCGGCCTCCATGCGCGTCCGCGCCAGGCAGCCGGCAGCGCCATGACGAGGACGGCCAGGATGACGGCGATGCCGGTGTTCCGGGTCAACCCGGCGACGCAGGCACAGAGCGCCGCCGTGATCCAGTAGCGCCGCGACAGGGCGAAGAGACAGCCGGCAGCTGCGGTCAGGAAGAGACCCTCGGTGTAGGCGAGGGACAGGACGTAGGCGGTCGGGCAGAAGACGTAGAGCAGAACGGCACGGTCGGCCAGCCGGGCGCCGAAGACCTCCCGCACGGCCAGCCAGATGGCGAGCGCCGAGGTCAGCCCGAAGACGAACGCCGCCAAGACGGCCGCGTCGTGGAGGTTGAGCCGGGTGACCTCGGACAGGGCGCGCACGGCGGCCGGGAAACCGGGAAAGAAGGCCCAGCGGCTGCCCTGACCCTCCTGGTAGAGGCGATGGGGGTAGCCGTACTGCGCGATCTTCAGGTACCAGCGGCCGTCGAAAGCCGTGCCCATGGTCTGGACGATGCGCAGTTTGGGGATGAAGGAGGTGGCGACGAGCGCCGTTGCGAAGACCGCAGCCCGCGAGAGCAGGAAGTAGGCGGTCGGGCGGAGGAGCGGCCGGCAGCGGGCCGCGAGATCGATCCGGCCGCGGCTCTGACGGGCCGACAAGCGACGCCGAGGATGGTGTGGGGGCGAGATCTGGCCTGCTCGCCGACGGGGGAGACGCTGGCGCGTCGATGAGCCCCGTCACGGTCGAGGCGCAGCGTTGCTCGCGGAGCGGAACGCAGGCGCCGGAGCGGGACGGAAAGCCCAGCCGCGCAGGAGGGAGAACCGGACCAGGGCCGCCACGCAGCAGGCGAGAGAGGCCGCCACCGCATCGCCGACCAGGGACGGTCCGGCCAGCACGTTGGCGACGGCGATGGCCGCCGTCGTGGCGACCAGGCTGACGCCGTAGAGCACGGCGACGACGGTGACGAACGACGGCCGCCCGGCAACGCCGGCCCTCTCACTGTCGGCGGAGCGGCGAGCCAGCGATCGGTGGAGCGCGGTGTTCACCAAGGTGCAGAACGCGAGTGCGATGGCGTTCGCCAGCCAGGGGCCCAGGGGGGACCATGCGGCGGCGAAGAGCAGGAGGTAGCTCAGGGTGCTCAGTACGCCCACCCCGGCGAAGGAGAGCAGCTGATCGGCAGAGGCCTGCGTCGGCCCGTCGGCGGTCGCCGGCGTCCCCGTGCATGGGGCTCCGCGCCGCGTGTCGCCGCGCCATGCGCCAGATCCCGCGGAGGTCGTCCAGGGCCGTGCGGACGATGTCCACCGACGAGGTGGGGTCGTCGGTCCACTCGACCGGGGTCTCCGAGATCCGCAGGCCGAGCCGCTCAGCCGTCACGATCAGCTCCGTGTCGAAGAACCATTCGTCGTCGTCGACCAGCGGCAGGATCTGCAACGCACGCTCGCGTCGGATGGCCTTGAAGCCGCACTGGAAGTCGGAGACGTGGCTGCGCAGCGCCAGCCGCACCATGTGGCTGTAGCCACGTGAGATGAGCTCGCGCTTCGGCCCGCGGACGACTCGGGAGCCCCGGGCCAGGCGAGTCCCGACCGCCAGGTCGCTGTGGCCGGAAAGCACCGAACCCACGAGGGGGAGAAGGCCGGACAGCGACGTGGAGAGATCGACGTCCATGTAGGCCACGACGTCGGCCTCGCTGGCCGACCACGCCGTGCGGAGCGCGTAGCCGCGGCCCTTGCGGGCGAGGATCAGCGCCTGGACGCCGTTGAGCGTCGAGGCCAAACGCTGGGCGATCGAGCGCAGTGCCATCGGTGCTGCCGTTGTCGACGATCGTGACCAGGGTGCGGAACGGGAAGGACTCGTCCAGATACCGGCGGAGGCGCGTGACGCTCGGCCTCGAGATCGGGCGCCTCGTTGTAGGCGGGGACCACGACTTCGAGCTGGTACGCACCGCTCGAGCCAATGGGATCGGTTCGCCCTGAGCGCCGCGGCGGCGACGCGCGGCGGCCCTCGCTGAGCGATCGTCCTCGGCGCCAGCCGCACGTTCCATCCGATTCCTCCCCCAAGGACACGAACGGCGCGGCGGCGGCGCCACGCGGTACGCGGGTTTTCCCTTGTCAGGCTAGGGATGGTGGCCCGATCGCGCATGGGCCAAAAGGACCAGATTTGCGTCCTGCGCAAACGGTAGGGATGCCAGTCAGGGAGCTCGGCGCAGGGTGACGGTGACGTGGCGGACAGCCGGTGCCAGGGTCACCGTCCCGGTGGCCTGGTTGACGGTCCCGGCCGAGGTGCTCGCGATGTTGCCGACAAACGATGGCAGCTGGAAGAGGACGGGCCCCGTTGGCGCCGCGCCGCTCAAGCTGAGCGAGACCGAGCGGCCGGAGGAGGCGATCCTGATGCCGGCGCGCCGGCCGGCGGTCGTTGGGAAGTTGGTCACCGATATCGGCGCGGCCGCCGTGGAGCCATGCCGGCGGCACGCCGCGGCCGATCACCAACGACCCGTTCGACTGCTGCGCCACCAGGGAGTCGAGCAGGACCTTGTCCGCTCCGGCGATGCCCCAGGCGTGCGGCGACGAGCCTTGGCCGGTCGACGGGTGCCGGCCCACCCACGGAGAGCGGGGGTCGGGGGCGCTCGAGCTCTCCCACCACGAGAGCGGCCCGCTCTGGCTGTTGGCGATCATGAACTCGAAGTTCAGGATGCCCTGGTCGCGATGGTGCGCGCTGGCCAGTCCGGCGGCGCCCTGGGCGGCGTTGTAGGCGCTGGAGTAGTAGTCGCCGGGGAAGCCGCCGGTCGTGTCCGGCGGGAGCAGCCCGCGCAGGCGGTCGAATCCATAGGCGTACGTCGCGTCGATCATCGTCAGTCCGGGACCGCTGACCGGGGCGCCGAGGAGCGGCGCCTCCCAGGCCCAGTTGCCGATCGGCGAGGTCCAGTTGGCGTCCTCGGGGTTGGCGCAGCGGTTGGCGGTGTTGGGCTGGATGAGGGAGCAGGGCAGGTAGTCGAGGTGGTCCTGACTGATGGTCTGCGTGAGCATCGGCGTCGGTCGCCGTGAGCAGGCTGGCGTACTGCGTCGACGCCCACGAGGCCTCCGCCGTGTCGCCGAGCGTCGTCGCGATGGAGCGGTAGGCGGCCAGGCCGAGCAGGGCCTCGAAGTCGTCGTCGGTCCAGTAGCCCTGCGTGTCGATGTCGTCGGTGGCCTCCATCGTCCCCATCGGCCCGGTGCGGTCTGCTGCGATGCTGTGCGCGGCCTCTTCGATGCTCGGCTCCGCGGCACCGCTCCCACCGGTGGCGAAGTTCTGCTCGACGAACGCCTTGTCGCCGGTCTTGAGCAGATACACGGCCCAGGGGACGGAGTAGGTCCACAGGCCGTCCACGTACTGGCCCGGTGCTCCCACCACATTGCGGGCCTCGGTGAGCAGCGCGTGCGCGTCGTCGTAGGAGCCCTGCGTGAACAGGTTGGTCAGAATGCCCACCACGTCGTGGCTGAACTCGCTCTCGTAGCCATTGACACCGGTGTCGAGGTCGTTGCCGCTTCGTGTGATCTGCGTGGTGATGAAGCCGCTCTTGTACGCGTCGACCAGCGAGGCATCGGGCACGCTGATCTGGGCGATGTCGGCGAGCTGCGCGTTCCAGAACGCGCGCATGTGTGCGAAGTGCGCAGTCGAATCCGCCGGCCGCCAGGAGGGCCTCGTTGCTCGGCCACGCAGCAGCGCTGCCGAAACGGTCGGACACGACGACGTAGTCGTGATCGACGGCGTGGTGGGGAAGGACGGCGTCGGGTGCGCTGTCGAGCGGTACGAGAGCGGCGGAGGCGCCGGGGTCGGCCGTGATCGTGCGGCCCGTGGGGTTCGACGACACGGACGCGGCTGTAGACCGCGACGAAGGGTTGGCCGCCGAGGACGACGCGATCGGCGAATTCGGTGATGGAGACGGTGGCACCACCGGCGATGGTGAACGCCGTCGTCTGTGCCGGCAGGTAGCCGTCGGCATCGGTCCAGGTGGTCCGTTGGCCGGCGTAGATGCCGAAGCCGTCGTCCTGGAAGAGCCCGTCGGGGCCGTCCTGGATCACGAACGTCCCGCCGAGGCAGGTGATGACGCTGTTGTGGTCCCCGAGCCAGCCGATGGCCGAGGCGGTGCCGTCGGCACCGGTGAAGGCGTCCGTGTTGACGTTGAACGCACAGCGGTAGGCCGGCGCCGGGCCGGGGCTCGGAGTGGCGGCAGGGGTCGACGCGGCGGACGCCGCCCCGGACGTCCCGGGAGAGAGGGGTGCGCTCAGGAGGGAGACGGCGGCGATGGCGACCGCCAGGGCGACCGGGTGACGCCGGCGCTCAATGGCCTTCGCGTCCCGAAGCACGGCACTTCTCTACCAGAAGCCTCGTGGTCCCACCGGTCTCTACGGTCGGAAGACGACCTTGATGGCGTGGGACGTGTTCGCGGTCGATGGCCGTCCCGATGGCCTGCCGGTAGTCCTCGAGCCCGAACTCGTGCGTCACGACCACGGCGTGCGGCAGCAGGCCTGCGGCCAGCACGTCGAGCGCTCGGTCCACGGAGTGCCGGTCCGGAGCGCCGGCCAGCCCCGGCGACGAGTGCGCGTCGACGGTGTGGTCGATGGAGCCGATCAACGCCGCCTCCTTGTACCAGATCGGCGTGAGGTCGACCTCGCTGATCCCTGCCGCACCGAGAAGGAGAACGCTGCCCCGGTGGGCGACGGCGCGGAGCGCCTCGGTGACGGATCCCGGCGACCCGACCGCCTCGATGACGTAGGGGAACCCGCCCATGAGCATCTGGTGGCGCTTGCGGCCGACGACGCGTGCGCCGCTCAGGGACGCCAGCTCCTCCCAGTGGCCGTTCTCGGGGTCGGTGTACACGACGTGGTCGGCCCCGCAGGCGGTGGCCGCCTCGCCCTGGTGTTGGTGGCGGGCCAGGACCGTGACCGGACAGCGGGGAAAGAGCCCGCGCAGAGCGGCGAGGGAGGCCAGTCCGATGATGCCGGCGCCCACGATCAGGACGGGTTCGCCATCGACGGGCATCGCTCGCATGAGGCCGTGGCAGGCGATGGAGACCGGTTCGTAGAGGCTGGCGCCGCGGTCCTCAATGCCGTCGGGCAGCGGGTGGAGCATGGAGTCGTGCGCCAGCACGCTGTCGGCCCACCCGCCGCCGAGGTCCATGGTGTAGCCGAGCGACCGTCCCGAGCTGACGATGCGGCTGTCCAGGTTCAGGCAGGAGGAGGTCCACCCGCGCGCACAGTTGGCGCAAGGCGGGTCGATTCCCCGGGGGAGGCACGGGATGCACGGGTCGATGACCACTCTCGTCCCGACCGCAACGGCGCAGTCGGCCCCGGCCTCGACGACGCGCCCGGCCGTCTCGTGGCCGAGGACGAAGGGGAAGGTCCCGATGGAGGCCAGGGTGGGTGAGGGCCCGGTGTTGTGCGCGAACAGATGGAGGTCGCTGCCACAGATCCCGCCGGTGGTGACCTCGACGCGGGCCCATGACGCGCCGGGGAGCTCGGGCTCGGGGATCTCGGCCAGGGAGGCAGGGAATTCGGGATCGGCCATGTCGAACACCACCGCGCGCATGAGGTGGAGCGTAGGCGCGGCGAGGGGCGGCTCACCGGGAGCGGGTGACGTAAGGTCCGTGCTGATGCGGGTCTCCGACGCCACCCTCGCCGAAGTGCGCGCGCGCGGCTTCTCGCTCATGGAGGGGTTCCTGAGCGACGCCGAGCTGGCCGCTGCCCGGGAGGCGCTGTGGCTGCATTTCCCCCGCCCGCAGGACTACTTCGCAGATCCCGATGCCTTTGCCCGCTACGCGGCGAGCCAGTTCGCCGGTGTGGAGGAATTTCCGTACCGATCCTGGGATCTCAACCGGCTGGCGGTGCACCCCGACCTGGTCGACGCGGCCGAGCGTTACCTGGAGACGACAGAGCTCCACCTTTACAAAGTGGAGCTCTGGGCGAAGTACGCCGGAGCGGTGAACTACGACCAACCGTTGCACCGGGACTACGGGAGCCACAGCCTCGTGGTGCCGCGGCCCGAGTCCCGCTACACCCAACTGACGACGTTCATCTATCTGTCCGACGTCACGGAGGAGGACGGGCCTACGGTCATCGTGCCGTACGAAGACGGCAGAGAGGTGCCCTACACGCCGCTCTACATGCCGTTCGGATCGCTGGCCGACGTGGAGGTGGCGTGCACCGGGCCGGCCGGAAGCCTCCTCGTCTATCGGACCGACATCTTGCACCGCGGCTCGGAGATGACGGGCTCCGGCCGATCGCGCTTCTCGATCCTCGCCGACTTTCAGGTCCGCGGAACGACCTGGGGCGGCAAGATGGCGTGGCCCAAGCAGTCGCCCGAGCGCTGGGCCAGGTTCATCCCGCAGTGCAGCGTGCGGGAGCGCGACCTCTTCGGGTTCCCCCGGCCCGGGGACCCCTACTGGTCCGACGAGACGCTCGCAGGCGTCGCCGCCCGCTACCCCGGTATCGACCTTGATGCCTATAGGGAAGCGCTCGAGTGACCCACGCCAGGAACGGGTCCGTCGAGCTCTGTGGGCCGTGATGGCTGGGGTGCCGTTGCAGCAGAGGTGGCATCATTCCGTCGATTCCGATCCAGCGAGCAAAGGACGACGCCAGTGAGCTTTCGGGTGATCCAATGGGCCACCGGCGGCGTGGGCCGCGCCGCGATGGAGGGGGTCCTGGCCCACCCCGAGCTCGAGTTGGTCGGCGCCTGGGTGCACAGCGCGGACAAGGAAGGCGCCGACTTGGGCGCCCTCCTGGGCCGTGAGGATCTGGGCGTCACCGCCACGAACGACGTCGATGCCCTCCTTGCCACCGAGGCCGATTGCGTCCTGTACAGCCCGATCTTCGCCGACCCGAACGTGGTGGAAGCCATCTTGGCGTCGGGCAAGAACGTGGTCAGCCCGCTGGGGTGGTTCTACCCGCCTCCCGACGAGCGCCAGAGGTTCGACGCCATCGCCAAGAAGGCGGGCGTGACGCTGCACGGCACCGGCATCAACCCGGGCGGCATCACCGAGC
Source organism: uncultured Acidimicrobiaceae bacterium (assembly GCA_963731065.1). GTDB lineage: Bacteria > Actinomycetota > Acidimicrobiia > Acidimicrobiales > RAAP-2 > Bog-473. The sequence continues at coordinate 23,636 of CAVSUH010000002.1, forward strand.
GTTTCCCGCTCATGATCTCCGCTCTGTCGGGCTCGGTCACGCACGTGCGGGCGGAGGAGTACTCCGACATCCGCACTTACGGCGCCGCCCGACGTCGTCCGCGACTGGATGCTGTTCGGCAAGACACCCGAAGAGGCCCGCGCCAGCGTCATGATCGACGCGCTCGGTGGCGGCTTCCGCCAGTCGCTCTTCATGGTCGCCGACGAGATGGGATTCGACGTCGAGCCCAAGCTGAAGACCACTCACGAGATGGCAGTGGCCACCGCGCCCATCGACTCACCCATCGGCCCCATTCAGCCGGGGACGGTGGCGGCGCAACGGTTCACTTGGGAGGCCACCGTGGACGGGACGCCTGTGGTGAGCGCCACGGTGAACTGGCTGATGGGCGAGGAGCATCTCGATCCCGCGTGGAGCTTCGGGCCCGAAGGAGAACGTTTCGAAGTCGAGATAACGGGCGATCCCAGCTGCCTCACCACCTTCAAGAAGCTGCATCCCGAGACGGTGGCGGCAGGCCTTATCCGCAATCCCGGCGTCGTGGCGACAGCCATGCACTGTGTCAATGCCATCCCGTACGTCTGCCGAGCGGAACCGGGTTTGCTGACCTATCTGGAGATGCCTTTGGTGGCCGGCCGGGCCGCTACGGGCCTGCACCGCGACCGGCGGGCGACCTCGTCCCCGGCCCAGGCGTGATCCTCGACCGCTTCTCCGTCGCGGGAAAGGTGGCGATCGTCACGGGCGCCGGGCTTGGGATCGGACGGGGGATCGCCATCGGGTTGGCCGAGGCCGGTGCGGACGTCGCACTGGCCGCTCGGACGGAGTCAGACCTCGAGGAGGTGGCTGAGCGGATCAGATCTCTCGGCCGACGTGCCCTCGTCGTGCCAACCGACGTCACCGACGCCACCGCGTGCGAACAGCTGGTCAAGCGGGCGGTCGAGGAGTACGGGCGCCTCGACATCTTGGTCAACAACGCCGGCGGCGCCATGCCCCGGGCGGCCATGGAGACGAGCGAGGGTTTCATGGCGCGGACGTTCGCGTTCAACGTGACCGCCCCACTGACGCTCACCAAACTGGCGGCCCGGCAGATGGTCGACACGGTCGGCGGGGGAGCGGTGGTCAATATCTCGTCCCGTTCGGCCAGCATGACCCAGACCATGTTCGTTGCCTACGGCGCGGCGAAGGCCGCGCTCGATCGGATGACGCGTAACATCGCGCCCGAGCTGGCCCCGCGGGTGCGGGTCAACGCCATCGACGTCGGTGGCGTCGCCACCCGCTCGCTCGACATCGTGCTCACTGACGATGCGCTGCGCCAGCAGTTCCTCGAGGGCACTCCGATGGGTCGCCCGGGCGAGCCCGAGGACATCGCCTGCGCGGTGCTCTATCTCGTTTCCGATGCCTCTTCCTGGGTCACCGGCAAGGTCTTCGATGTCGACGGGGGAACCGAGTCTCCGGCAATGCGTGTCCCGGCGCCTCTCCTCGCCCCGGCTCCGGGCAGCCCCGGCGCGTCCTGAGGGCGCAGGAGCCGAGAGGCTTTCTGGCGCCGCCGGCTATGCCAGGAGACGAAGTTCCGCGTTAACGGCATCGATGTCGAACTGGAATGGATCGAACGATCCCCCCACCCATTCGAGATATCGCTCGTGACTTTCTTCCTCGGGATCGGCAATCGCTTCGAGGAAGTCCTCGTATCCTCCAGGGCCTCCCACGTCCTCGGGGGGACAGGCATTCTGCCCGCCGAGGCAGTACGCGAACTCGACCGCCGACGGCGAGCGCTCCTCGATCACCACGTCGTGCTCCCAGCCGTCCCCGAAGTCGTACTCGAAGGCGAACCGATTGTGACGGCCGAGCGCATCCGAGACGATGACGCTGCTCTCGTCGATTTCGTCGTCTTCGGCCTCGTCGTCTGCGCTGCCGTAGATCTCGTCTCCCACCTCGAAGAGGTGAAGATGCACGTTTCCCCAACCCATCGCGGTCAACAGGATCAGAGCCAGATCGGCCATGGTGATTCCGTCCGGCACGGCGATGCGGCGCCACACGGCCGGTTCGACGTCTCGCAACTCCACTCGAATCTGCAGGGAGCCTTCTGAGGGCGCGGAGGACGTCACGCCGATACGCCAGCGGTCTTGACGAAAGCGGACAGGGGCGGTTGCTCCCCAGTGGGTGGCGGCACGGCTCGAGAGACGCCCGTGGGATTGCCCGGCGCCGCCAGTGTCGGGGGGTCAGCAAAGGCGCGTTTTTTGAGGTCGAGGCAGTCGAGCAGGTCATTGGCGTTGGCGTCCCGGTAGGTCATCGCGGGAAGGTTCCACTTGCGCTCGATCGTCTTCAGTACCGATGCGTGGTCGTAGACCGTGTGGGAAACGAAGTTCGGCTTGCTGAAGGGAGACATCACCACGGTCGGAACGCGGAAGCCGTAGCGGTCGTAGCCGCCGGGCTGATCGGTTGCGGAGATGTCCGGTGGGATGTCGTCAGGCGGGATTGCGGGCGGCGGCGGGACGTGGTCGTAGTAGCCGCCATGCTCGTCGTAGGTCCACACGAGCAAGGTACGGTCCCACGCCGGGCTGTTCAGCAGAGAGCTGACAACCGTCGAGACGAAGTATTCGCCCAGCGAGATGTCCTGCGGGTTCTCCTCGGTGCCCGTCAGAATGTTCGGATCGACGTACGAGACCGACGGGAGCGTTCCCGCCTTGGCGTCGGCGTGGAACTGGTCGATCGTCTTGATCCGGCTCGGGTTCTTCTTCACCACGTCGGAGATCACGTAGAGGAAGGGGACGTTGGTCGCGTAGCTCCCCCAGCTGATGCCATGCGCGTCCAGGCGGTCGAAGATGGTCCCGTTGGGCGGGATCTCCGTGATTGACGAGTCCACGGTGGCGATGAGCCCGAAGGCCGTTCCGGCCAGCAGGAAGCGGCGGTTCGGATACGTCTGCGCCAGCACCGAGCAGAAGTAGCGGTCGCAGACGGGGAACGTACGGGCGAGGGAGTAATAGAAGGGAATCTCCTCACCCGTGTAGTACGCCATCGACCAGTCGCTGCTGCTCTCGGGGCCGATGAACCCGTCGTTGTGGCCGTTGCCATATTGCAAGTGGCTGGCGTCCCAGCTCTGGGTGACCTGGCCGGCCTGCAACGTATCCGTCTCGTGGAAGGCGCGAACGTAGCCGCCGGTGGTGTCCGGGTTGGTGTTCGTCGGGCGGCCGTGACGGTCGAGCGTCAAACCGTCGCCTCGGCCGAGCATCCCGAGGTAGTTGTCAAAGGAATGGTTCTCCTGCATCACGACCACGATGTGGTCGATCTGGGGGAGCGTGTCGGTGCCTTCGGGCAGGCTCGGGTCGGGCAGGGATCCGGGCCGGCGCCACTGGGAGCGAGGTGGCAGGTGCGAGGAGCGCGCAGCAGCCACGTCCGTGCTGGCCGAAGCGCCCTCTGTCGTGCCGGCGCTGACCCCGATGGCCGCCGCCCCTACCCCGAGCGCACCCTGGAGGACCTGACGTCTCGACAAACCTCGATCCTCGTTCACCGCGTGCAATTAGAGCACGGGTTCCGTGAGCGTCAAGGCCACTCGGCTACCACGACTCGACGACTGAGCGCTCTGTGAATGTCCAGCCGTTGCACGGTGTCTGTAATCTGCGGGCGCTTACGAGCCCTGTTCCCCGGAGAATTCTGAGCGAAGAATGTTCGTTCAACCGTCGTAGAAGCTCGGCGGGTGGTGTCCGATCAGCGTCTGCTGTCGCGGCGTCCTCGCGCGGGCGAGCGCATCCTCGCTGAGATGGTTCACCGATGTCGTCGGTCGGATGCGCTGCGCAATGTCACGACGCCCGTAATGGCATTGGACGAACATTCGTCCGGGGTCGTCCTTTCTCGGCGGCAGCCGCGAGTGCCAGATGTCGGAGACGAAGAGTGCTACATCTCCTGCCTGCGCCACGACCGGTACCGCAACGTGACCCTCCCACTCCAGACTTTCGTCGGCCAGCCGGTCGATCGGCGGAGGTCGTCCCGACGTGTGGCTTCGGGGTATGACGGCCGTCGGACCTGCTTCCAGCGGGCAGTCTCGCAGGAAGATGTGGGCAGCGATGGCGAAGATCGGGTACGGGATGCGTGGGTCCCAGGGGACGCCCGGGTCTCGAGGGATGTGCGGTCCGCCATCGGTGTGCCAGAAGCGACCTAAATGCTTGTTGTTGCCCGGTGGCTGCCACCACGCAGTATTGGCGATGACGTGGCAGTCCTCTCCGAGGAGGGGCTCGATGGTCCTGAGGATGCGCGGATTGCCGACGGCCCGCTGGACCAGAGCACTGCGGTTGAGCATCTCGTAACGGAACGGTGCCATCTGTGCGATGTCGTCGTCGGGATCGCGCACATCGGGCGGGTACTGCGCAAAGACCCTTTGGACATCCGCACTCAGGGACTCCACCTGGGGCGGCTTGAATACTCCCCTCAGCACCGTGTAGCCGTCCATTTCGAGCTCGGTGGAAGCCGGCGGGACTTTTCCACTGCGGAGTGTCAGATATCCGGATGAACGTGTCAGCACGACGAGAGTCTGCCCCGTCGGGTCAGCAGCGGACAACGGATCCCTTGAGTCGCCAAGTTGGGACCTGAGGTAGCGATCACTATCCGGGGAGCTTGCGAGCTGGTCCACCCGGGCATGATCGCTCGCACATTTTGAACCGGCCAGACGAATCGCCTCTGTCTCCAACCGTGACAGTTTGGTGAACTCGCGACTGAGGCACAGGGTTCGGATCTCGGAGAGCCCGTCAAATGTCTCCTGGTCACAGCAGTACGCGCTGTCGCCGCTCGTCCGTCTCGCCTGCCGGAGTGTGTGTGTGGGCAGCGCACACGCGCCAAGATGGCGGAAATGACGGGCGTGATGCTGAATCGTCGACTTCGTCAACTCCTCTCTGCGTTTGCGTTGCTCAACATCGCGGAGTGGGGCATGGTCACAGCCGTCGCCATTCATTTGTATCGGGTGAGCGGCGTCCTTGCCGTTTCCTTGGTTGGCTTCCGCCTTGTGCCGGCGGCGATCGCAAGTGTCGCTGTTGCTCCCTTGCTGCGGCGGTGGCGCGGGAGCAACCTGCTCAGCCTGGTGACGACCACTCGATGTGTCCTGATTGCCCTCGTCGCCGTGGCCTTGGCCTCTGGTCAGCCGATCTTCGTCGTCCTCGTTCTGATCGCGCTTGACGCAGCGGTCTCTGCCGCATACAGACCGACTCAGTCGAGCTTGATCCCGTTTTTGGCGGACACTCCTCAGGAGGTTTCGGAAGCAGCAGCGGGAGTCAGCATGGTGAAGACCCTCGGCCAGGGTCTCGGAGCGTTCCTCGGCGGCATCCTCTCCGAAATCCTCTTCCCAGGCACCATCGTGGCCGGTGCGGCAGTGCTCATGGGGCTCGCCGCCCTCGCGACGCTTCGTCTCGCACCCACGACTCGCCCCGTGGCGGACGTGTTGAGGCCGTCGCTTCGTGAATCGTTGGTGCAAACCCGCGCCGTCCTACGAGACAGACTCGTCGCGCCGATCATCTATCTGAGCGGGCTGCGGTGCCTGGTGAGAGGTCTGTGGACGGCGTTGATCGTCCCTGTCGCCCTTCATCTCCTCGAGTTGGGTCCATCGGGCGTCGGGATTCTCAATGGGGCCGCCGCAGCCGGAGCGGTCGTGGCACTGCCGATTACGGCAAGACTGATCGGACGTCGCAGGCTGGCGTTCCCCTGCGCCGCATCGTTTGCCGCGTGCGGACTTCTCATTTCTGTCCTCGGTGGGGCCAGTGCGCCGCTTCGCATCGGTGAATGCATTGTCGTTGCAGGTTGGGGCTGTGCCATGGCGCTGGCGGACAGCACCTCCCTCTCGCTGCTCCACCGATTGGTGCGACAAAAGACCCTCGTTCCGGTGATCAGCATGCTCGAAGCTGTCAAGCTCGCTCTCGAGGGAGTTGGTGCGTTGCTCGGCGCCGTCGGCTTTTATCTGATCGGGCTGCGCGGAACTCTAGTTCTCGGAGGACTGGCGCTCCCGGTGTTGTTGGTGTTTTGGCGTCGTCGCTTGGTCGAGACCGATTCGGCGGCGGACGACCACAGCCGAATCGTTGCGCTGCTGTACGGCGTACCACTTTTCCATATACCCGACATGGTCTTCTTGGAGGACCTGGCGAGTCGGACTTCGCAGTTGTCCGTGCAGAAGGGTGCCGCCGTCGTGACATTGGGCGAAGAGGGAGACACCTTTTACGTGATCGCCTCGGGTCACGTCCGCGTTGAGATCGATGGGTTTCCGGTGGGGGAACTCGGCCCGGGATCGAGCTTTGGGGAGCGGGCATTGCTCCGTAACAATCCGCGGGCGGCCACGGTCGTCGCGGCGACCCAGCTCGAGCTCTTCGCCCTCGATCGAGACAACTTCTTGGCTGCGGTTACGGGCAGCGAGGACCTCCGAAATTCGGACGTACGCTCGCTGGAGGACGCGAGTGTGGAGAGGTGGACGATCTCCGCGCTGGCTTCATCATTAGGCAGGATTTCTCTCTTTTCTCGAATGGATCAAGCCGGGCTGAGACGTATCGCCGAGGTCTGCATCTTCGAAACGTGGACTGCTGGAGACTCGCTTACGGTGCAAGGCAACGAAGACAAGAGCTTGTTCGTCGTACTGTCTGGTGCTCGCCAGAGTGTTTGTGGACGGAGAAGTTGTCGGGCAAGTGGAGTCCGGTGACTCCTTCGGCGAGATCGCCATGCTGCACGAGGTTCCCCGCCGGGCCACAATCGAAGCTGTGTCTGCCATGACGACGTCTCGGCTTGAGCGAGGGGACCTCTATCGGGCATTGGGTGCCGATCAAAACCAGAAGAGGATCGAGGAGATGCTCGGGTTCGAGCATCTCTCCAACGGCGGTACGGAACCACAGGCACGAGCCGAAGGTGCCGAAACAAATCAGCGCCGGGATCAGCATCCAGATGCACCGACCTAGCCTTCCGGAATTCGCCACCCGGCACGGAGGGACTCAAGGTGCGGGATCATCGAGCTGCAATTCGTCCATTCTCCTTTTCAGAGTCTCGATGTCTTTCGCAAACCGCTCTCGTAGCTCACCAACTTGCGAACGAACCTCCGGCGACTCTTGTGTCTCCAACTGTTGGAGGACCAAGGCCAATCTTTCTTGAGTCCTGACGAGCTCACTCTCGAGTCCGGAAGTGGGCACCGCCGCAGGTGACTGGCGAAACTGGCGACTGATCTCCTCGGCGAGTGCCTGCCGGTCGGACTCGTCCAGGTCGGAATCGACTTCGACGAGCCATGCGTCCGTTACCCGTGGGTCGCTGAAATCGATCTGACGAGAACGGCCATCGTTCTGATTCTTCTGCTCGGCCATGGGCTCCTTCTCCTTGTCGTCCGGTCGGCGACGACAATTATCCCACTGTGATGCAGACGACCTGTTCGCGTCCTGAATACGCCGATCGACCGTTTCGAAGTGCCGTCGTAGCTGACCTCCAGGTTCCTGATGATGCGCCGTCCTCCTCGGGGTGCGGCCGGTTGAGAGACGTCCCGGGTCTGGCCCGTCTGTGACAACCCTTCGTTACCTTTGCCCAGTGCGGTGCCGTCGCTGCCTGAACTGTGAGCATGTCTTTCGACCTTCGAGTGGCCGCCTCCGCTGTCCCGCATGTCGATCGAAGAGTGTCTGCGCGTGTGGCCGCTCCAAGCAGCTGAAGTCGGCAACATGCAGTGAATGCCGAAGCGAGTCTTGGGAATTGAACAGCAATTGGAAGGGCGGCCGATTACGGGAGAAGAAGGGATACGTGATCGTGCGAGTTCCCGACCATCGCCGAGCAGGGAAGAATCGATATGTGTTCGAACACATCCTCGTCGCAGAAGACCTGCTTGGCAGGTATCTGGTCAAGGGCGAAACGGTGCACCATCCCAATGGTGTGCGCGACGACAATCGACCCGAAAATCTCGAACTCTGGGTTCGACCTCAGCCTTCAGGTAACCGGGCAAGTGATGCCATTGCCTGGAGCCCGAGATCATCGATCGCTACGAGGGTGACGATGCACCTCCAACGGCCCTCACGATCTCGCGTGATGGCCCTTGGAGGTGGGGGGACTCGAACCCCCGTCCTACGGAGCCGCAATAGGCCTTCTCCGAGCGCAGCCGGCATCAGGTTGTCGGGGGTGGCACTTCTGCCGGCGGGCAGTGCCACCCCGTAATCAACGAAAATTTCCTCAATGATCAGTTGATGTGAGCCATTGAGTAAGCCCTACTGAATGACGCCCAAGATCCGATCCGTAGGGCGGGGACCGGCTGGACGTCGCTACTTAAGCAGCGATCGCGAGCTGAGGCTCGGCGTTTGTTTTTGGTTCCGGCTCTTTAACGTGGTTCCGGAGACCACGGCTCGCTTCTCCTACCTTGACGACCGAAGTCGAAACCAATCACCCCCATGTCTGGGACTCCACTGATCGCTGTGATCAGGTTCACCATTGTATGGGGTCAGCGGCCCTGCGGCCGACGGCGACTCGTAGGTGGGGCCTACTCGCCGTTCCAGCGGCCCCTCTCCTTGGAGGCCCGGGCCGCCTCGCGTTCGGCGTCCCTGGCCATGATCACGTTGCGCTTGTCGTAGAGCCGACGCCCCTTGGCCAGGGCCAGCTCGACCTTCGCCTTGCCGTCGCGGAAGTACAGCTTGGCCGGAATGAGGGTCAGGGATTGCTGCTGGGTCTTGCCCATCAGCTCGTCGATCTGGGACCGGTGGACCAGCAGCTTCCGTTTGCGGTCCGGGTCGTGGGCCCCGAACCCGGTGGCGTACTGCCAGGGCGGGATGTGGAGCTGGAAGAGCCAGAGCTCCCCGTCGTCGACCCGGGCGTAGGCCTCGCTCAGCTGGGCTTTGCCTTCGCGCAGGGACTTGACCTCCGACCCCTGGAGGACGATGCCGGCCTCGAACGTCTCGAGGAATTCGTACTCGCGCCGGGCGCGCCGGTTCGTGGCGACGGTGCGGTCGCCACTGCGATCCTCGCGGGCGGCGGCCCGCTTGGCGATCTGCTTCTTCGCCCTGGCCATGAGGGGTACGAGGGTACCCTTCGTGGGTGCTTCGCCTGTCCCGAGCCCTTTACCTGGAAATGGTCGCCCACTGCCTCGCCGGTCTGCCCGACGAGGCGTGCGGCCTCCTGGTCGGATCCTACGGGGGGGACGAGGCGACCCACCTCTTCCCGACCGCCAACGCAGCGGCGTCGGCCATGGTCTACGAGATCGACCCCAGGGAGATGCTGCGGGTCGACCGGGCGGCCCAGGAGGTCGGCGCCGACATCATGGGCGTGTTCCACTCGCACACCCACACCGACGCCTATCCGTCGCCGACGGACGTGGCCCAGGCGACCGACCCTGGCTGGCACTACGTGCTCGTCTCGCTGCCGCGACACCCAGCCCGTCTTGCGGAGCTACCTGATCCGGGAGGGCACCATCACCGAGGAGCCGGTCGAGGTGCCGGGGCTCGAGAACCTCGGCCTGGAGGGGCCCGGGTAGGGGCCTGGCCTGGCTCCTTGTAGAATCGTTACCGAATCAGTCAACAATCAGCCACCAGCCCTCGGGGGAAGGCCGGTGCATCATCCGACACCGAGCGAGGAGGCCCCGTGGCCGTCGAAGTCCGCCTACCGACCGTCCTGCGCAACCAAGCAGGGGGGTCCTCCGTCGTCAGCGTGGACGGGGCCACCATCGGCGAGGTCCTCTCCAAACTCGTCGCCGAGTACCCGGGCATGGCGGGCCAGGTCCTCACCGACGAGGGCACCCTGCACAAGTTCGTGAACATCTACGTCAACGACGATGACGTGCGATACCTGCAGGGCCTGGACACGCCCGTCACGGACGGCGCCGAGGTGTCGATCCTGCCGGCCGTGGCCGGGGGCTGAGGCTCCGGGAGCTCGCCAGCATGGCGTTGTACCCCACGGTGCTCGACCTGATCGGCAACACCCCGATGATCGACATCAGCGCGCTCAGTCCCAACCCCGCGGCGCGCATCTTCATGAAGCTCGAGGGGCAGAACCCCGGCGGGTCGGTGAAGGACCGGGTCGCGCTCTCCCTCGTTGAGGACGCCGAGCGGACCGGCGTGCTCGTGCCGGGCAAGCCCGATCAGGTTCTGATGGAGCCGACCTCGGGCAACACGGGCATCGGCCTGGCCATGGTGTGCAGGGTCAAGGGCTACACCCTCAAGGTGGTCATGCCGACCAACGTGTCGGTGGAGCGCCGCCAGCTCCTGGAGCTGTGGGGGGCGGAGATCATCGAGTCCCCGGGCAGCGAGGGGTCGAACGGCGCGGTGCGCATGGCCCGGGTCCTGGCCGAGGAGCATCCCGAGTGGGTCTTCCTCTACCAGTACGGCAACCCGGCCAACCCCAAGGCGCACTACGAGGGGACCGGACCCGAGATCCTGCGGGACTGCCCCGGCATCACGCACTTCGTGGCGGGCCTCGGGACCTCGGGCACCCTGCTCGGCGTCGGGCGCTTCCTGCGCGAGAAGCTCGGGGAGGCCGTGCAGATCTGGGCCGTCGAGCCGCCGGCGGGGGAGATGGTCGACGGGCTGCGCAACCTCGACGACGGTTACATCCCACCCATCTTCGAGAACCTCGGGGGCGCCGAGCTCCTGGACCGCAAGACCGTGGTGCGGCCGCGGGAGTCGATCGAGTGGACGCGGCGCCTGACCGACGTGGGGATCTTCGCCGGAATCTCGACGGGGGCGGCCCTGGCCGGCGCCGTCAAGTCCGCGTTGTCGCTGCCCGAGGGTGAGCCGGCCTCCATTGTGGTGGTCTCGGCCGACGGCGGCTGGAAGTACCTCTCGACCGGGGCCTGGACGGACGATCTCGACGAGGTCACCGAGCGGGCCAAGGAAATCATCTACTTCTGACTCGTGGCGAAGGGAATGGCCCTTCGACCCTGGTGCGTCGCACTCAAGTGGACGAGCATCGGAACCGATGACTCCAGCAAAAGGAGCGCGGGACGGAGCGGCAGCACGAGGCGTGCCACAACCCCTGCGACACCGCTATGACACGACGATCTGACGAAAGCAGCCCCGCCGAGCGCAACGGCGAAGTGCTCGCGTTGCAGCGTGAAGAGGGTCCCGAGGTGCACTCGTTCTCGCAGGCTGAAGCGACCCGCAAGCCGCTGGTGGCGTTCGAAGCGTCGCCGGCGTACACCGCGCCCCCGTTGACCTGGGAGTCGACCAACTCCTGAGCATGCGTCGGCTCAGGTCGCTTTGGCCTCGCTGAGGGCACAGAGCACGGCGCCGACCGCCCCGATGAGGAGCACGATCAGGCCCCAACCGACGCTGGCGTTCGGTTGGACCGGCAATTTGATCGGCTTGATCGGCACGCCGTTGACCATCGGTGCCGATGACTGCGCGATCGCTTGCAGAATGCGGACAACGGCGTAGACGGCGACCGCCGCTGCGGCGAGGGAGAGCAACACCAACATCACGCGAATGAAGGGCTCACCGGAGGTGACGCCGAGGAAGGTCAACAGGAGAAGAAGGATGCCGATGGGCAGCGTGAACCAGCCGTTCACCAGGAACGAGTGCGAAATGGTGATATCGATGCCCTGGACCGACATCGACTGATTGGCCAACGAGACAGTGACCCACGGGGTGACCGACCCGAGTATGAGCAGGACACCGCAGATGAACAATCCCCCGAAACCGGCGGTGACGGTCACCGTCTGACGCTCCCTCTTGGCGGTTCCGGACGCCGAGGCTCGTACGGCCGGATCTGCGTTCTCGAGCATCGATGGCGGGCGGGTCGGGAGGAGAGATTCGTCTACCCACTGGTTCGACACCCACCGGCGGGCCGCCGTCCAGTCCGAGCCGTCCCAGTACCGCTGCAGGTTGGGATTGAGGCGATCCGGCACCCAGCCGGGCACCCTGTCGCTCGGCGCCCGGTTCGAGCCTGACCCCTCCATCACCGTGGCATCACCCTCATTCGCTCGCTCCCGTGCGCCGCCGAGGACGGTACTCCACCGGGGTCACGAAGCGACGGAACCTCGGAGTGCAGGAGGCACCCCGCCTGCCTGAGAGCCCCTCTCCTGGGTCCCGGCGCCTGCGCTCAAGTGTGCGGAGCCTCCCGCCGACAATGGAGAGACAAGGAGAGTGGGCGGAACCGGCGATGCGAGCCGCTACCTCGACCCCAACGCAACCACTATGAGAATTCGACGCAAGGACGACAACCCCTCAGAGCCCACCGGCGACACCCTCACGATCGAGCGTGAGGGCGGGTCGGAACTCGGGCCGTTCTCGGAGACCGACGCGGCCGCCAAGACGATGCCGGTCTTCGAGGCACCCCCGGTGGACACCACGCCGACCAAGGGGCGCCTGGGACACGTGCTCGTGTCGCGCGGCGTCGTGACCGAGACCCAGGTTGCGGCGGCGCTCAAGGCCCAGGCCGGCTCTGGCAAGCGACTCGGCGAGGTCCTGGTCGACACGGGCGCCCTCGACGAGCGGGGGCTGGCCGACGCCCTGGCCGACTTCTTCGGCATGCCGGTGACCGACCTGCGGCTCGACACGCCGGAACCGGCAGCGCTTGCGCTCGTGCCGGCGGACGTTGCCCGCGACAATCTCGCCATCCCGCTTCACGTCGACGACGATGGGCTCCACGTGGCGGTGGCCCAGCCGAGCGACGATCTGCGCTTCCTCCTGCGCCGATATCAGCGGGCAATCGGTGCGGCTGTCGATCGCGCCGATGACCGACATCAGGTGGGCCATCGACCGCAGCTACCAGGCCATCGACAGCGTGGGCAAGCTCGTCCAGGCCTTCGAATCGGTGGAGACAGCCCGTAAGCGCCCGGCGGCCGAGGCCCAGGGTCCGACGCTTGTCAGTGACGACGCGCCGGTCGTGCAGGTGGTCGACAACATTTTGACCCAGGCGGTGCGCGACCGGGCCTCCGACGTGCACATCGAGCCGTCGCAGGACGTGATCTACGTGCGCTTCCGGATCGACGGTGCCCTCAAGGACGTCCTGCGAGCTCCCGAGCGCCATGGGCGTCGGCCTGATCAGCCGCATCAAGATCATGGCGGAGATCAACATCGTGGAGAAGCGCCGCTCGCAGGACGGCCAGTTCACCACGAACATCGACGGGAAGGACACCGACGTCCGCGTCGCTACCGTCGCCACCATCTGGGGCGAGAAGTGCGTCATGCGAATTCTGGACAAGAACCGTTCGGTGCTCCGCCTCAACGACCTCGGCATGCCGGTCGACACCCACGAGACGTTCTCCAAGCTCGTGCGGGCGCCCTTCGGCATGGTGCTGTGCGCCGGTCCGACCGGGAGCGGCAAGACGACGACTCTGTACGCCACCCTCTCGGAGGTCAGCGACCGCTCCCGCAACGTCATGACGATCGAGGATCCGGTCGAGTTCATCTTCCCGAAGATCAACCAGATCCAGATCAACGAGCAGGCGGGCCTGACCTTCGCCACCGGGCTGAAGTCGATTCTGCGCCAGGACCCCGACGTGATCCTCGTCGGCGAGATCCGTGACGTCGAGACCGCCCGCATCGCCGTGCAGTCCGCGCTCACGGGGCACTTCGTCCTCTCGTCCCTGCACGGGAACGACTCGGTCTCGGCCCTGCACCGCTTCCTCGACATGGGGATCGAGTCGTTCCTGATCGCCTCGTCGGTCATCGCGATCGTCGGCCAGCGACTGGTGCGGCGCATCTGCCCGTCGTGCAAGACCGCGCTACACGCCGACCAAGGAAGAGCTCGCCTTCTACGAGGAGAGCGGCGGCCCGCCCAAGACGGACTTCGCCATCGGCGCGGGCTGCAACTACTGCGGGCACACCGGCTACCTCGATCGCATCGGCGTCTACGAGCTGCTCCAGATGACGCCGGAGATCAAGCGCCTCATTGTGGGCTGGGCCACCCAGGACGAGCTGCGCCGGCTAGGCGCAGAAGCAGGGCATGCGCTCGCTGCGCGACGAGGCCATCAATCTGGTCGTCCAGGACACCACGACCATCTCCGAGGTGATCCGCAGCATCTACGCCATGTAGTTCGGCGACGGGTCGTGCTCCATCGCTCGCCGGATCCGGCGACGTCTCAGCGCTTCGCCAGCTCGCAGAGCTTGGTCACCGTGTTCCAGTTCCTCGTCGTGCTGACCACGCCGAGGCGGCGCTCCAGGAAGGTGCCGGTGTACTTGGTGTTGGCGTAGCCGTCCGGCGTGTGGACGTAGACCTCCTTGCCGTCGACCACCAGCTCGTCGCGGCCGCTCGGCGGTAGCTTCAGTGCAGTCAGCGCCGCCTGCGAGGGGACCGTGGCGAGGAACGTCACGTGATGGCGCGCCTTGTCGGCTCCCGCCTTGGCGTAGGGGCTCGAAGCGCCGACGCGCTCGAGCTCAGCGACGCTCCGCAGGAGCACGGCCGGCGAGTCCCCGAAGTCCTCGGCCAGGCGTTGCTCAATGGCGGAGGCGAGTGCCGTCTCGCTCTTGGACGCCGCCGAGAAGAGGACGTTCCCGGTCTGGATGTAGGTCGTGACATCGGTGTAGCCCAGGGCCTCGAAGGAAGCCCGCAACTCGTCCATCGCCAGCCGCCCGTGACCGGCGACGTTCACGCTCCGGAGCAGGGCGACGTAGCGGGGCACGTGCGCAACCTACCGGGACGCTGGCGGCGGCCCGTCGGGGGCTGTCCCATCCCGCCCCAGGCAGAAGCGGCCCAGGTCGACCGGCGGGGTCTCGCCCTCGGCCAGGTCGGCCAGGAGCTCGCCGAGCAGCGGGCCGAACTTGAAGCCGTGCCCGCTGGTGCCGCACCCGACGACGATGCGGCCGACGCGGTCGAGAACGAAGTCGGTGTCGGCGGAGTTGTCGTAGACGCAACGCTCCATGGCCACCGGCTGCGGGTCGAGCGAGGGGAGGAGGCGCGCCACCGCGTCGGTCAACAATGCGAGCAGTGCCGGGTCGCCGTCCGCCAGCGGCGCCGGGTCGGCCGGATCGAAGGCGTGGAGGGCCGCACCCGGCGTGTGGTGAGCCACCTTGTAGGTGCCGGTGTGCAGGCCGAGGCCGGGGACCGGCAGGCCGTAGAGCATGTCGTCCCCCCACTCAATGAAGACCGGAGGGACGACGTCGACGCCGCGTCGTGACGCGAAATAGGCCACCTGGGGGAGGGAGGGGGCGGCTCCTGCGGTCGTGGCGACGCCGAGGAGCCCGAGCGCGGCCGGCCCGGCGCAGTCGACGACGACGTCTGCCTGCAGGGCGGCTCCGTCGGCGGTCCCCACTGTGACGGAATCCGACGATTGGCGCAGGGACGTCACGCGCCGGCCGGTGCTGACCTCGAAGGCACCCGCCTGCTGCAGCGCGCGCAGGCATTCGTCGGCCGCGAGCACGCCCGAGCCGGGTTCGACCAGCACCATGCCCGATGCGGCGATGCCGGGAAAGCGCCTCGCCGCCGCGCCGGCCGTGAGCTGCTCGACGGGTGCACCGGCGGCCCCGAGGGCACCGGCGATGGCACGCAGCGACACCTCGTCACCCAACGTCACCTGGCCGGTGACGTGGAGGAGCTGGCGACCGGTGGCGGCCTCGAGGTCGCGCCAGCCTTGACGGGCCAGCATGGCCATCTCGACGTAGCGCGGCTCGGGGTAACCGAGACGGAAGATGCGGGCGTCGCCCTTGGATCCCGAGCGCTCGTGGCCGGGCGCCCCGGCCGCCTCGAGGACCAGTACGTTCCAGCCCCGCCGGGTCAGGGCCCAGGCGGCGGAGAGGCCGAGCAGTCCCGCGCCGACCACGACGCAACGGCGGTGGTCGGGCACGCCCTCGATCATACGAACGCGCCCTGCCCGGACCTCGTATCGCGGGGACCCGGCAGTACGCTCGGCGGCGGTGACCAGTGGGATGGATGTGTCGACGCACCCTGCGGACGACATCATCCCTGGCGATCCGGGCCAGAGCGGCGCTGCCGGGCTGACTGCTGCGCGCGCACGAGGAGCTCCTCCTCCCGCATGCAGGCCCTGGCGCCGCCGTGCGCCCGTTGCGGACGGTGGGCTTCCATCTCCTCGCTCTGGCCTGTTTCACGATTCCCGCCATCGTCTTGTGGTGGCAGGTCTGGTCCGGGCACCCTTCCTCGGCGCTGACCTGCGGGTGCGGCGACCCGGCGCAGGAGGTCTGGTTCATGGCCTGGCCGGCCTGGGCCATCACCCACCTCCACAGCCTGTTCTTCTCGGGCGCCGTCAACGTGCCGCGCGGCGCCAATCTGCTCTCGAACACCTCGGGGCCGCTGGTCGGCGTCGTCCTGGCTCCGGTGACGTGGCTCTTCGGTCCGGTCACCGCCACCAATGTCGCGCTGACCCTGGCGCCGGCCCTCAGCGCGTGGGCCTGCTTTGCCGCCATCCGCCCCCTTGTCACCTGGAAGGCGGGGGCCATCCCGGCGGCGCTGGTGTACGGCTACTCGGCGGCCGTCGTCACGTCGCTCACCTTCGGCCACGTGTCGGTGACGATGCTGGTGATCCCACCTTTCTTGTTCACGACGCTGCACGAGATCGTGATCCGCCAGGAGCACTCGGTCCAACGAGACGGCCTCGTCCTGGCCGCGCTGCTGGTCGCACAATTCTTCATTTCGCCCGAGATCCTGGTGATGTGCCTGCTGCTGGGCGCCGTCGGGCTCGTGGCGGTGATGGTCGTCGGCTGGCGCCAGCTGCGCCCGCGCGCCGGTCATGCCCTCCCTGCGCTGGGGATCGCCGCGGGCGTCACCGTCGTTCTTCTGGCGTACCCCGCCTGGTACGGGTTGTCCGGACCGCAGGCGGTGTCGGGCATGCTCTTCGCGCTGGCGCCGATTTCGGGAGTCCCGCTCTCGGGCCTGCTCGCCCCGGGAGCGTACGGAGCAGCGGCGAACGAATACCAGCGCTTCGGTGGGTACCTGGGCCGCAACGGGCCGCCACCCGACTACGTCGGCTGGGGCGTGGCCCTGGCCTCGGTGGGAGCCGTGATCATCGGCCGCCGCCGCCCGCTCACCTGGCTGCTCCTTCTCCTGGCGGCGGCGACCTTCTGGCTGTCGTTGGGGGCCTACCTCCTCGGCGGGCCGAGCTGGCTCGGACATCCCTGGCTGCCCTGGCGGGAGCTCTCGACACTGCCGGTCCTCAAGGAGATCCTGCCGGATCAGTTCGTGCCGCTCCTCACCCTGTTCCTGGCCTTCCTGATCGCCGTCGGGCTCGATGCGCTGTACGTCGCGCACAGGCGGCCCACGTCGTGGCTGACGAGTCACCGAGCCGCGCTGACCGGCGTCGCCACTGCCGCGGTCGCCACGGTCGCATTGGTGCCCGTGTTCATGACGTTCGATGCGCCGCTCCGCGTCGTGCAGGTGCGCACGCCGGCCTACCTGCGCCAGGTGGCCGCGACGCTCCCGCCGAGCCAGGTGCTGCTCACCGTCCCCTTCGCCGTCTCGGGCTCGTCCCAGCCGATGTTGTGGCAGGCCACCGAGGACATGCACTTCCGGCTGGCCGGTGCCGCCCTCAAGACGCCTGATGCCCTGGGCGGCCCTGTCGGGTCGGGCCCGCCGGGGTCGGCCCGTCGCATCCTGACCAACCTGACCGTTGCCGGGGCGCCCCTGCCCACGGGGACAGCGGCCCAGCTGGCCACCGTGCGACGCGCGCTGGCCGCCTGGCAGGTGGACGAGGTGGTGATCACGGGCGCCAGTCGTGACCCGGTCTACGCCTCCGGGATTCTTCACCATGGCGCTCGGTGTCGCACCGGCCTTCGTCAACGGCGCCTGGGTGTGGAAGCTGCAACCCGGAGGGCTCACGACGACCCCGGCCACGGGGAGCTCCCTGTCCCTTTGCCGCGGGTTCGCGGCCGGGCCCGGCGAGCGAGCCGTGCCCCTCTCCATGGCCGACTGCGTCCTCTTCGCGGCCGGGCGCACCTGAGGTTCTGCGGTGGCGGACCGCCGCCTCTTGTCGGGCGCGCGCTTCTCCAGCGCGGCCGTAGGCTAAGCCCGTGCAGCCCATCCTCCATCTGTCGATCCCGGTACGCGACGTCGAGGAGGCACGCGATTTCTACGTGCACACGCTCGGCTGCCAAGCGGCACGCGCCCGCGCCGGGTTCACCGACGTCTGGTTCTTCGGCATGCAGGTCACGCTGCAGGACCGTCCGGACGAGGTGGCTCCCATGGACGCGGCGGGCTCGCGTCACTTCGGCGTCACGTTGGGTCGCGACGAGTTCGACGCGACGGTCGCCCGCCTCGACTCGAACGGCATCGAATGGCTGGTCCCGGTCTCGACGGACGACGAGGGGCAACCCACCGAGCAGACCAAGGCCAAGATCGTCGACCCCAGCGGCAATGTGATTGAGCTCAAGACATACCGCGACGTCGACGCAGCGTTGGAGATCTCGACCTACTCGTATCCGGAGGCCTTCGCGCACGGAAACTGACCACCAGCTCTGGCGATAGAGCGACCAAACTCGCGGGGGCGGACGCATGACGGGTCCCACGACGAACACGACGCCGGGCTCTGGCAAGTACAGGGCCACCGTTGCACTTCCACGAATAGCAGAACGACATCTTCTATGTCCTCGAAGGACTGTGGAGGGGGGCACATGGAGACACGAACCAACACCGAGTTCAACGCTGAGGTAGACACGTATTTGCGAAACAACCACGCCGTGACTCTTTCGACGTCATCGTTTACGGGCCTCCCTCATGCGAACACCGCGCCGTACGTCAGCGATGACCAACGCCTGTACTTCTTCGTACGGGACGAGTCGATCTTGCTGAGTAATCTCGTCGACAGCCACCGTGCCGCCTTCACCGTCGACGAATATGCGCCGCCGTGGCAAAAGCGCCGAGAGTTGCACGGATTCGGCAGCTGCGGCTGTGCCGACGAACTACAGGTCAGCGGGGCATTAGAGCTCTGCGCCGACCCTGCCCCAGTTCGGATCAGCGGCGCGTCATCGCCTATGACATGCTGGAAGCAGAATGGGTTCGAACGTCTGGGACCGAGAAACTGCCGAGGTCTACGACGCGACGTACGCCTACGAGTCGGTTCCATCGGTTGTGGACCCGATGGTGGACCTCCTGGCGGAATTCGCGGGCGGCGGCCCCGCTCTTGAATTCGCCGTTGGTACTGGGCGCATCGCCCTGCCCCTAAGTGCACGCGGTCTACTGGTGTCTGGCATCGAGCTCTCTCCGCACATGGTCGAGCAGCTTCAGAGAAAGCCGGGCGCTGAGGCGATCGCGGTGGTGATCGGCGATATGGCCAAAGAGCGCCTTCCAGGCAGTTTCGAACTGGTCTACGTGGTGGCCAACTCGATCATGAACGTCACGACCCAAGAGGAGCAGTTGGGGGTGTGTGCGAACGCAGCGGCCCATCTCGCGCCGGGTGGCCATTTCGTGGTCGAACTCATCGTCCCCCAGCTCCGCCGAGTGCCGCCCTCCCAGAGCGGCTGGATCTTCAAGATGGATCCCGACCACGTGGGCATCGAGACCTTTGACGATGTCGCGAACCAGGTGGCCTGGTCCCACCACTGGAAGGTGATCGACGGTCGCTTCGTCCATCATTCTGCGCCGTACCGATACATCTGGCCCTCGGAGCTGGTCCTCATGGCGAAGCTGGCGGGCATGGACCTTGAGGCCCGCTGGGGAGACTGGGATCGATCTCCGTTCACGTCGGACAGCGGGAAACAGGTCGCACTCTTCACAAAGCCATGAGGATCACAGGAAGAGGGACCTCTCACAAGACTCCCAGGTTCCACGTCGCACAATCAGACGAACGCCTCCGGCGCGGTATCAATACCTTGGGATTCGGCTATCTTCCTGCCGAAGCCAGCCGGCATCCGAACTGAGTCTCCTCCAGGCCGATCGGGCTTGGGAGCACTCCCCTTTAGAAAGACGTGTGTGCGTGAGCAAGCCGACTCCGAATCTCGTCGTCGCGGGAAGCATTCTCGCATCTGTTGTCGCGGTCGTAGGGTCAATCGTCGCGGTGCCTGCGGCGGCAGCCACGTCCCCGGCGTCGAAGCCATCGATCAGCGTGCTCGTTCCTGTATCTGCAGCCACTGCGGCGGGATTCACGAAAGTCCTCACCGCTCCCTCCACCTCAACGGTCACCGGTGTCACGGGATGCCCCTATGGAGCCCACGAGGAATTCGCGAGCGCATCGGGCAATCTCGGATTGGAGTCTGAGGTGCTGTACTGCGCATCAGCGTCAGATTCGAACAAAATCTTGAAGGGTCTTGCATCCGAGGCCAAGGCGCAAGCAGGTCTGCGCCCTCCGAAGAGCCTGGGATCGACAGCCATTGAGCGAGTGGGGTCGGATTCGAACTACCTCATCGCGTGGCAACGCGGCGCCGCGTTCGAGATCACGAGCCTGTCCACGGACCTGTCCTCGAGTTCGGCGACGAGTACCACCACGGGGACCCCGGTTCCGCTCAGCGCGTCCGACAAGCAGGCACTGGCGAAAGCAGCGACAGAGCAGAGCGCGAGATTCAAGAGTGTGACGGTTTCCTCGGGCACCACCGGTTCGTCCGCCGACGTGAAGGCGCAGGCTACGGCAAACGCAGTTTCGGTTGCTGCAGGCTGTCCAAAGAATCCCGCCACAGCGCTGCAGAAGTCGAAGTGGAGCAGCGCGCCGCCCACGATCATCAATCCCGCCAAGACATATTCCGCCACGGTAAAGACCGATGTGGGCACATTCGTCATTGCGCTCGATGCAAAGGATGCACCCCAAACCGTCAACAACTTCGTCTTTCTGGCTCAACACAGTTTCTTCGACTGCGTGATCTTCCATCGGGTCATCCCGGGGTTCGTGGATCAAACGGGAGACCCCACGGGGACGGGGAGCGGCGGCCCGGGGTACACCATCCCCGACGAGCTGCCCGCGAAGGCAGCGAATCCTGCCGATCAGTACCCGCTCGGATCCGTGGCCATGGCCAACACCGGCCAACCGAATAGCGGCGGCAGCCAGTGGTTCATCATCGCCGGCGCGCAGGGCGAATCGCTCGCGAATTCGTACTCCTTGTTCGGTCATGTCACCTCGGGGATGAGCGTCGTCGAAAAGATCAATGCCCAAGGAAGCGCCTCAGGAAGTCCTCCCGACGTCACCCACCGGATGCTCAAGGTCACTATCACATCGTCCTAAGCGCAGCGACAGCCGGACTCGCAAGGTTGTGGCACGTCAGCCAGTGCCCCTCCCAACTGCGAGTTGCCCGTCAGTGACAGTCACGCAGAAATTGATCGCAACGCAGCTCACCCCTGGCAACGGGTAGCCGGTGATCCCAGGGCCTGGTGCTTCGGCCTGTGCCACGAAGGATCCGACGCCGCTCACCGAGCATTGCCTCCCGGTCGTGCATGTGGCGAACCCGGGGTTGTCCATGCTGCCGTTGGCGGCCAGGGTCCAGGTCTTGACGCCTCCGGCAGGGTTCGTGGAGGTCAGGGGAGCCCCGCCCTCGACCGCCGCCACACAAAAGGCCGTGGTCGGACACGAGATGCCGCTGACGTTGTACTGGTTACTGTGCTGCGCAAACGAAGGATGCGGCGTAGGGCCGCCATGCCAAGACGCGGGAGCGAGAGGGTCGGTCGACGTTGCGATCCAGCCGCCCACTGTGGCGTCGCCAGATCCACCCGCTACGCAGAGCTCGGGCGATGGGCAGGAGACGGCTTGGAATCCTTCCGGACCCAGACCGATGTAGTCCCACGCCGAGGATCCGCTCGAGGGAGAACGTGTGACCAGCACGCCCGAGCCCGAGGCGACGGCACAAAACGAGACCGTCGGGCACGAAACCTGTCCGAAAGCGTACTGGGGTGACGGCGCAACTTCGAGGGTCCAGTGCGCGGCGCTGGGGTCGGTTGTGACAGAGATGCCGTCCGGGGACGACAGCACGCAGAGATCCGGACCCGAACACGCAACGAAGGACGACGAGACGCCCGAACTTGGGGGAAATGTCGTCGTCGTGCCGACGACGCTGGCCTGCGGGGAAAAGGGTCCAGCGCTCACGGCCACAGCTGGAACAACCACGCCGGGATTCTGCGGTGAGACATCGCCCGCGAAGAGACAGACGCTCTCGCTGGGACACGTGACGTCCGTGGGGTTCAGCCCGAGATCGTTCGCCATACTCGACCACGAGACCGCCTGAGAGCCGGGAGCACCAGGGCTCGTGAGCCAACTCGGCGGGGTCGACTCCGGGAAGGCCTCTGCACCGGCCTTCGCCAATGAGAGCGCAAAGCCAGAGTCCTCCCACGGGGCCGACGTGTCGATCTTCGTGAATCGCTTAGTCCTACCGTTGTACGAGAACTCCCCGGCGTTGCCTCCGACCAAGAAGAAAGATTTCGTACCCGGTGCGCGCGCCAGCAAGAGGAGGTATGTCTTGCCGGTTTGCAGTTGTGCCTGAACCCCATGACCAGCTCGAGATCTGGTTGTGCGGGGTTGCAGGACGACGAGTTGCTGGCCCATCGGCCCTCTGAGGACGTCGTGCACCCTGAGGGTCACGAGGGATGCGGGTTGCGATGCCGGAGCCGACCGGTCGATACCAACTGCTTCCACCTTGGCCACGACCATGACCTGAGTGTTGGCGAGGAGCTGCTGCTCTGATTGATAGGTGGTCGAGTCCACGACCACTTGGTGCTGCGCCGCATGGCTCGCCGCATGGGCGGACGCCCCGGAGGCCCATGCGGTAACGAGCAAGCAGCCCGCCAGTACCGCCAACATCTGCCTCCGGTGGGTCATAGCTCGCCCTCCAACGAGGATGGTTCGAAGCGTAGTCATGCAACGACGTTCTCAACGTGGCGAAGGACCGAGGAGTTGGACTCGGGGGATCCAGAGTCCAGCCCCGCCCGGCTGCTCTCCTGCCGCGAGCCTCCCTCCGGCCCGAGCGCATCGCCTCCGAGATGTACAACGACGCCAACCGGGAGCAGACCTATTCGGGGCCCTCCCGACGGAGGGCAGATGCGCGTGCTGGCGGATGTGTGGCGCGACTCTCTGCGCGGTGAGTCCACCGACCGGAGTTTCAGCACGTCCCCGAGGTCGTGAAACCCTGGCGGGCGGCATGACGCCTACTGCGTCGAAGTCGGCCACCGCTCGGATGCCCACGAGCTCCAGCTGGTGTGGTCAGCGGGAGGCGGGTCGAGGTCGGCCCCACCGAGCTCCGCATCGTCTGGCACCTCGAAGAGGAGCCGGTACGCAGCGAGGTCCTCGTCGTCGATGGCGAAGGTCGTCTCACCATTACTTGACGTTCGACCATCACGCCGACGTCGCTGCTCGTCTTCGTCGATCTCGAGGTAGATGAGCTTGCACGACGCACCCTCCGCGGCGGCCAGCGCCCGGAGCGCGGTCCGTTCGTCCTTGCCCCAGACGCCGAAGTCCAAGACGACATTGATGCCTTTGCGCAAGGTCCGAAGTGCCAGCCAGACGAAGCGCCCCTCGAGAACGTCCCGCTTGCCGTCGGCGTTGTGATGGCCGAACAGGGGGATCATCCACTCGTCGGGGGTCAGCCTCAGGGCCCGGTGTTCCTCCTCGATCTGCTTGGCCCGAGTGCTCTTGCCGGCTGCCGGAAGCCCGACCATGACGTAGAGCGTCGGCCGTGTCTGCCTCACGTCCCTCATTGTGCTCCATGACCCCTCTTCGACTGCCGAGAGGATCCGAAGGCCCAGCCCGCACGCAGGGACCGTGGGGCACGCTGGCGATGCGGCTTCTACCCTCTGGCTCCGTCGACATCGGCTTGGGTGATGCGAATCGAACGCGGCCAACCATTGGCGGCTGAAAGCCGAACCCAATAGATGTCCCCGTCAAAAGAGATCCATGACACGGTGGGGGCTTGCCCCTCGGGTCCGGAGAGAGCGGGGGGGCTGGACCGGTACTTTGGGTTGACTTTGTAGCCACGAATCGGATGGTCAACTTCGGCGGTGCAGGTAGCTCCAGAACCCCGAGCCCGCCATGACAAGCTCTTCAGTTTCTTCACGGACCATCTTCCTGCTCGACAACCATGGCTGCGACTTTACGCCTTCGTCAGATGGGGAGGTGTCCGCTGAGCTCCGATGGTGCCTCCGTTGACCGTCCGGGGGCATGGCTGTGCTTCTCTGAACGCCTTCTTGCCCCGGTTGTTCAGGCGGTGGGCCTGACGTCATAGCGCAGTTCCCCGGTCGACACGTCGATGTCGTAGTACTCGACGCCCGTCTCCACCTGGGGGTCGTCCGCGTCGAAGGCGACGGCGATCTTGTTAGCGGCATTGCGGACCATATCGAGGGTCAGCTCGGTAGCTCCGGCCGGACCCAGAGCGTCCACGACCTGCCCGCCGAGCCCCGGTGGCCACTGGAGCGGCTGCCACACGAACACATCGACGACTTGGAGGGCCAGGGCCTGGGCGTCGGAGACACCGCTCGGATCGCTCTCATCGAACAGATCGCTCCGACCTGCCAGATCGATGGCACTCACGCTCCTGCGGGACTGGCAGAGCCGGCAATCGTGAGCTCTCGCCCCGCGCAGCCTGATCAGTTCTGAGGTCACCGGATCGAGGGCTGGCAGTTTGGCGACCTCGAGGAGAAGTCTTTCGTGGGCTACCCAGGGATCGATCTCGGCCGAAGTCGGGATGTGACGCCATTCTTCGCCGAACATCTCGCGCCAGGCGGCACCGGCGCGGAGCATCATGTCCTCGGTCCACACGGCAAGGACGAAGGCTGGGGCATCGGCACCGAGTTCGGCCAGCCCGGCTGCTCGAACCTCAGGCGTCATGGATGCCACATCGACGACCATCTGTGCAGCGAAGGCCACCGCGTCAGATCTCGGCAGGGCGGGAACAGCCGGGTCGAGGCTGGCCCGAGCGACGGCACGGGCCCGCTCCGAAAGGTCGGTCGGCGTGGTCGAGGCGACAGCACCGATCAATTCGTCCCATGCCGTGAAGGCCGCCGGCGCCTGATCTCGGGCGATCACGTCTCGACCCTACTGGACCTTCCAACAAGGCAACGTTGAACCACTCGAGGGACGGGAGGTCGCGAAGCCAGCGTCCAACTTGTGGCCATACCAGGAGGCGTCCACGTCATCTGGGCATGCCCTTCGCCCACCGCAACCGCGTGGCCTACGGTGTGCGGGACAACCAGGCGAAGAGGGCGACGAGAGGAGTGCGGTGGCAGGAGACGATGTGAACGGGGATCCCCGTACGGCCCGTCAGGACGGGCGCGCGGTCGACCAATTGCGGCCGGTCCGCTTCGACCGCGACTACACGGTCATGGCGCCGGGGTCGGTGCTCGTGACGTTCGGGCAGACGAAGGTGCTGTGCACGGCCTCGGTCGAGGAGCGGGTGCCGCCCTGGATGCGGGGCAGCGGGAAGGGCTGGGTCACGGCGGAGTACTCCATGCTGCCGGGCTCGACCCCCGAACGGGCGTCCCGCGAGGCCGCCAAGGGCAAGCAATCCGGGCGGACCCAGGAGATCCAGAGGCTGATCGCCCGCTCGCTGCGTGCCGTCTGCGATCTGGTGACGCTGGGCGAGGTGCAGATCACCGTGGACTGCGACGCGCTGCAGGCTGACGGCGGGACCCGCACCGCATCCATCTGCGGCGCCTATGTGGCCCTGCACGATGCCTGTACCCGCCTGGTGCAGGCCGGCACCATCCGCACGAACCCGCTCGCGGACTCGGTGGCCGCTGTCTCGGTCGGCATCATCGACGGCGTGCCGATGCTCGACCTGCCCTACGTCGAGGACTCACGGGCCGAGGTCGACATGAACGTCGTCATGACCGGGGCCGGCCGATTCGTGGAGGTGCAGGGGACGGCCGAGGGCATGGCCTTCACCCGCGGGGAGCTCGACACGCTCCTGGGCCTCGCCGAAGGTGGCATCAAGGAGCTGACCGCCTTACAGGCGGCCGTGCTGGCCGAGGCGCCGCCGCGGCGATGACGGGGTCGGGCGGTCCCGCACCGCTCCGGCTCGTGCTGGCCTCGGCCAACCCGGACAAGGTCAAGGAGATCGTCGCCGTCCTCTCGGCTTCGCTGCCGGTGGAGTTGCTGGCGCGTCCCGAGGCCGTGCCCGATGTCGTCGAGGATGCAGACACATTGGTCGGTAACGCCCGCCTGAAGGCACGCGCGTTGGTGGCGGCGACGGGGACGGCGGCGGTGGCCGATGACACCGGGCTCGAGGTCGGCGCCCTGGGTGGGGCGCCCGGGGTCTACTCGGCCCGCTACGCAGGCGAGGACGCCACCTATGGCGACAACGTCACGAAGCTGCTGCGCGAGCTGGCGGCCCTCGAGGACGGCGGCGGCGAGCGGCACGCCAATTTCAAGACGGTGGCGCTGGTCGCCTTCCCCGACGGCTCGGAGCTGTGGGCCGAGGGGGTGCTGCCCGGGACCATCGCAGTCGAAGGGCGGGGGACCAACGGCTTCGGCTACGACCCCGTGTTCGTGCCGGACGGCGGCGACGGGCGGACCTTCGCCGAGATGCGGCCGGAGGAGAAGGACGCCGTGTCGCACCGCGGCCGCGCCTTCCGCGCCCTCGCCGCCGAGCTGGCGCGGCGGCGGGAGGAGGCTTAACCCCAGACGGTGCTGTCACATTCTCCCGGCCTGCCGTGTCTTTCATGGAGAAGACACAACAACGACCAAGGAGAACTGATGACACCCCGTATGACCAACCCAGCCCTGTTGCTCCCTGAAGCGCTCGAGGCCGCGCTCGCCCTGTCGGCCTCCACGTCGAAAGGCGATCTGCCGCATGGCCTGATCGAACTGGCTCTGCTGCGAGCAAGCCAGATCAACGGCTGCAGCGTCTGTGTCGACATGCACACCAAGGGCGCCAGGCGCGACGGCGAGACGGACGAGCGACTGCACGCCGTGGCGGCCTGGCGCGACACGGCCTCCTTCACCGACGCCGAGCGCGCCGCACTGGCCCTGGCCGAGTCCGTGACCCGCCTGAGCGACCGACCGGACCCGGTGCCCGACGAGGTCTGGGACGAGGCCGCCCGCCATTTCGACGAGGTGGCGCTGGCGTCGTTGCTCGTGGCCATCGGCTTGATCAATTTCTTCAACCGGATCAACGTGGCGACGCGCCAGGTGGCGGGGTCCGTACCGCTCCCCGCCTGAGGGCGACGGCACGGGACCCGTCGCTCAGCCGAAGAACGTCGTGGCCAGCCGGCGGTAGTCGTCGAGCGGAAACGACTGGCGATCTCCCACGACCTGCACGCAGACGTGGTCGGCACCGGCGTCGTGGTGCGCTCGCACGGCGGCCGCAATGGTGTCGGCATCGCCCCAGGGGATCACGGCGTCGATCAACCGGTCGCTCCCGCCCTCATCGATGTCCTCGTCGCCGTAGCCGAACGTGCGCAGGTTCTGCGTGTAGTTGGGCAGGTTGAGGTAGGTGCTGGCGTACCCGCGGGCCAGCTCTCTCGCCCGCACCGGGTCGGTCTCGAGCACGACGGCGACCTCGGGCGCCAGCAGGGGGCCGGGACCGAGGATCTCCCGGGCCCGGGCCGTGTGCTCCACGGGCACGAAGTACGGATGGGCGCCGGCGGACCGGGCGGCAGCCAGCTCGAGCATGCGGGGCCCGAGGGCCGCCAGCACACGCCGCTCCACGGGGACCGGCGTGGTCAGTGCATCGAGGGCGTCGAGATACGCCACCATCTTCGAATAGGGCCGCGCGTAGTCGGCGACGGCGACACCGTGGCTGGCGCCGATCCCGAGGAGGAAGCGCCCGGCAAAGCGCTCTTCCAATGCGGCGACGGCCGGCCCGATGTCCTCGGGTGCCCCGGCCCAGATGCTGACGATGCCACTCGCCACCGGCACGTGCGTGGTGGCGGCCAGCAGCTTCTCGAAGTGCGGCGAGAGGCCGGGGTCGAAGCGGCCCGAGGACCACAGCGCCCCGTAGCCGAGGGACTCGAGCGCAGGGGCGACGCTGCGCCCCGGATCGTCAGGGTCCCGCCACGAACCGCTCCACCACACGCCGATGCGCCCGAGGTCCACGCTCGGCACCGTACCCGGGCGGGACTCGGTTCGGCGCGGCTGGGCGAACCGGCGCCCAGGGTCAACCGAGGTGGAGCAGGCGGGCGGCCGTGCCGCCGAGAAAGGCTTCGGCCGCCGCGTCGGAGAGTGGCAGATCCCGGGCGGCGGCCACGGCCCGCTCCATCGGGAGGAAGGGATGGTCCGACGCGAAGAGGACCCGTCCCATCCACGCGAGGAGCCCATGAAGGAGACCAGCGCGGGATCCATGTACTTGGCCAGGTAGGCCGACGTGGAGAGGTAGAGGTCGGGCCACTTCAGCATGTACTGCATGAGCAGGGCCTCGTAGGGGTGGCCCATGTGAGCGCCGATCACGGTCAGGCCCTTGAAGTCGATCAGCACGTCCTCGAGCAGCGTCGGGTGTTGGCAGGCCGAGCGCACGCGGGGACCCGGGATGCCCACGTTGATGGAGACCGGCAGGCCCAACTCGGCGCAGGCGGTGTAGATGGGGTAGTAGAGCTTGTCGTTGAGCGGGTACTGGTGGACGAGCGGCGTGATCCGCACCAGCGCGACGGCCGGGTGCTCCGCCAGGGCGCGCAGCCGCCGTACCTGTGGCACCGGCCGGTCCGGCCGGTCGGAGGTGAGCGCAACGCGCAGGCGGTCGGGGTGGGCGGCCACCTCGTCCAGCAGCGGGCCCGTCTCCTCGGCGGCGATGCCGGCGGCGATGACCCCGACGCCGACGCCGCTCTTGTCCATGGTGACGAGCAGGTGCTGCAACGTGGATGAGGCGGAGAGGTCGCCGCCGAGCAGCTCGGGGATGCCTTCGTTCCCGGCCTGCCCCAGAAAGGCCGCGGCGGCCTTGCGGGTCAGCGCGTTGACCCAGAGGTCGACGACCGTCACGCCGGGTCGGCTGTGCCGGCGGCCGGCGTCGGGTTCTGGCCTGCTGCCTTCGCCGCTGCCTTCGCCTTGGCGGCGCGCAGATAGCCGACGCCCTTCGTGAGGGACTCTTTGATGAGCCGGTCGTTGTCCTTGGAGATGAACGCGTGCACGCGCTTCTCGAGAAGCGCGCGCGAGGAACGGGTTGAACGCGTGGTACGTCTCGGAGAAGTGGAGCCGGGTGGTCCCGTTCCCGAGGTCCTCCAACCGGGTCCGGCCTTCGGCCTCGGAGAAGAGGGGGCGCCCCACGGCGTTGTACTTCCACGAGACCTGCGGCGTCACCTCGGTCAGCCATTCCCAGGACTGGCCCTTGCCACCCGTCAAGAGGTAGCGGGGCACGCGGAACGTGCAGTGGCGCACCAGGCCCTCGCCGATGGCGTCGCCGGGATGGAGGATGTCGATCGTCACGTCCCCCGTCTCGGTGTGGGGGATGCGGGCCCAGAAGAGCTGCCAGAGCTCGTCGGGGCTGGCCTCGATGTCGACGGAGTAGTGATGCTCCTGCACCGGCTCACCCTATCCTCGGACCTGACGCGGGTGTCAGGTCCGAGGCTGGTGCGCGGTCCGGGTGTGAACGTCGTCGGTGGTCAGTCGGGCGGGAACGGCGTCCCGTAGCGGTTCAGGTGCGCCTTCTCCGGGAGCGCCTGGCGGCGCGGCGGGCCCAGGGGTTCGGGCAGGTGGCCGAGCGGGACCACCGCGACGGGGACCACCTCAGGGGGCAGCCCCAGGAGACCGGACAGCTCCTCGCCGCCGAGGACGGGCAGCGTGGTCAGCGTCGAGCCGAGCCCGAGCGCGTGGGCGGCCAGCAACAGGTTCTGCACTGCCGGGAAGACCGAGGCGTCCATGGCCTGCGCGTAGGTCAGCCGGGTATCGCCGCACACCACAATGAGCACGGGGGCGCCGGCAATGCCTCCGGTGGCCCCCTGCTCGACGTCACGCAGGAAGGCGGGAGAGAGGCGCTGCTCCTCGAGGGCCCGGGCGCCCTCCCACAGGCGCGCCGTCAGCGCGCCGATGGCGGCGCGCACGGCCGGGTCGCGGACGACGACGAACACGAAGGGCTGGCTGTTCTCCGCGCTGGGCGCGTGGGTGGCTGCCGTGAGGATCCGCTCGACCGTCAGATCGTCGACGTCGTCGGGGAGGAACGACCGGGCGGCTCGCTGGGTGTGCACCACCTCGAAGAAGTCAGGCATGGGCCTCGGAGGGGGTCATGGCCGCCGATGGTATCGACACCGACGGGTCGGGCTGGCGGCCCGGTGGCGGATGGCGCGGATTGGGCGCCGCCGAGGCGGCCCCGCTACCTTTGGCGCCGCTGGCCCCGGGCCGGCGCCCGCCACGAGGAATTGGTGGGGATCGACGGCCGAGGGGACAGGAGGCAGACGGTGGCAGACGGTGCCGCATCGCAAGAAGACGTGCTCAAGAGCATCATCGGGCAGCCGACCGGCACGTCCAAGGTGGTCGTGGAGCGGGGACCGGTGCAGCACTTCGCCGACGCCCTCCTCAGCACGAGCCCGATCTACCACGACCCCGAGGCGGCCAGGCAGGCCGGCTTCGCCAACATCCCGGCGCCGCCGACCTGGCCCTTCGCCATGGAGTTCTCAGGCAAGTTTGCCGAGATGCAGTCGACGGACGGGCCCACCGGCAACCCGATGCTGACCGCCATGGGCCCGCTGATGGCCAAGGGAGGCCTGATCCTCCACGGCGAGCAGGAGTTCCTCTACCACCGGCCCGTGCTGGTGGGCGATGTGCTGATCGGCGACGGCACCATCACCGACGCCTACCAGAAGGAGTCCAAGGGGCGGACCATGACGTTCATCTGCACGGAGACGAACTGGCGCGACGAGACGACGGGCGAGCCGGTGGTGACGGCCCGCTTCAACTTGATCCACCGGGCTTAGGGAGGTCGCGACAATGGGAGAGAAGAAGCTGTCCTTCGAGGACGTCCAGGTGGGGGACGAGGCACCGGTGATCCGTCACACGCTGACCCGGACCGACCTGGTGAAGTACGCGGGCGCGTCGGGGGACTTCAACCCGATGCACCACGACGAGGTGGCGGCCCAGAAGGCGGGACAGCCGAGCGTGTTCGGGCACGGCATGTTCTCCATGGGCCTGCTGGGCACCGCGTTGACGGACTATGTGGGTGTCGGCAACCTCACGCGCTACCAGGTTCGCTTCGCTCGCCAGACGTGGCCCGACGAGGTGCTCTCCTCGAAGATCGTGGTCACCGCCAAGCGCGAGGAGGACGGCAAGAAGCTGGTGGACCTGGCCGTGACGCTGTCCAACGGCGACGGCGAGGACAAGCTGGTCGGCGAGGCCACGGCCGCCCTGCCCTAGGCGGGCGGCATCTGCCGTGTGCCCTCGCCGCCCTCGAGCCGCCGCGGCGCCCGACCCGATGGAGGCCGCGGCGGATACCCTGAAGGCAAAGACCCGCGGAGGAAAGCACCATGCCCGCTGACCACGTCGCACACCAGTGGGCGATACGTTCCACGCTGATCGCCGTCTCCGACCTAAATCGGTCGATCGCGTTCTACGAGGAGCTCGGCCCGTTCGACGTGATCGCGCGAGCAGGCCGTCGCGGTGCTCGGCAACGTCTCTCCCACTTCCATCGCCGTGGTCCTGCGTGCGACCGAGCACATCGACGAGGGCCGCCAGGGCCCGCAGTCGCTCGGCCTCCGCTCGGAGATCTTCAATCTCGGATCGGTGAGCGAGCTGAATCGGATCGAGTCCTTCTTGCGCAGCCGCAATCTCTTCACCTCCCGCCGGAGCAGCGCCGACAACGTTTCGGACTTCATCATCGGACGGGACCCCGACAACCTGCCGCTGGTGTTCGTCTACTACGCCGAGGAAACGCTCGGGGCCGACTACTACCGGAACATGCTCGGTCTGGTGTATTCGGTGGACGTCTGACTCACGCGACCTCGACCCTCCGGGGAGGGCCGCCGCGTGCCCGGCCTTCGATCAACAGGGCGACAATTGCGCCTGCACCGGTGGCCGGCAGGGTGCCGGGCGAGGCTGCCACGAAGGGCCGGGCACCGGCGGGAACCGTGCCCCCGTAGTCTTGACGCCCATGGCCCACGGGATGGCGGGAATCCGATGAGCGTCGTCGACGAGCGCGTGCGCGACCTGGACGATGCCGTCGCCCTCGGCCAGGCACTCGTCCAGAACCTCCGGCGGGTCGTCTTCGGCAGCGAGGGCGCGCTGGTGGCGGCCGCCGTCGCCGCCCTCTCCGGCGGGCATCTCCTCATTGAGGATGTGCCCGGCGTGGGCAAGACCGTGCTGGCCCGCACGCTCGCCGCGTCGCTCGGCGCCGAGCTGTCGCGTGTCCAGGGTCACCCCGACCTCCTCCCGTCCGACATCACGGGCGTGTCCGTCTTCATGCCCGACACCGGGAGTTGGGACTTCCGGCCCGGCCCGGTCTTCGCGCACGTCGTGCTGGTGGACGAGCTGAACCGCACCCCGCCGCGCACACAGTCGGCGCTCCTCGAGACGATGGAGGAGCGGCAGGTCAGCGTCGACGGCCAGTCCTGGCCTCTGCCGCAGCCGCACCTGGTGATCGCCACGCAGAACCCGCAGTCGCAGCGCGGCACCTTCCCGCTCGTCGAGAGTCAGCTCGATCGTTTCGCCATGGCGACGCCGATCGGCTATCCCGACGCAGCGCAGGAGGTGCAGCTGGCGCTCCACGGGGGCGGTACCTACGCCCTGGCCGAGCTCCGTCCGGTCTGCACGCCTCAGGAGTGGCTGACCGCGCAGAAGGCGACCGAGTCCGTCCCCGTGCACGAGGCCGTGGCGGCCTACGCGGTCGAGCTCTGCCGTGCCAGCCGGACGGCGCCCGGCGTGCACCTCGGCGCGAGCCCGCGCGCCGCCATCTGGCTCCTGCGCGCGGCCCAGGCGCACGCCGTCCTCAACGCCCGCGGCTACGTGGTGCCCGACGACGTGAAAGCCGTCGCCGTCGCCTGCCTCGCCCATCGCATCCTCACCGTCGAGGCCGACGCCGACGCCGGCCAATCGGCGGCGGTGATCCGGGAGCTTCTCGAAACGACCCCAGCGCCCAGGCCGTGAGCCACTGGGCGCGACCGGCCCGTCCGTGGGCGCCGATGGTCGCGGGCGTGCTCATCGTCGCCCTGTGGTGGCTGGTCGCCCACAACGCCGGGTCCGGATGGGTGCAGCTCCTCGGCGACCTCGTCTTCGGTGCCCTCCTCATCGGGATCGTCGGGCCCTTCGTCGTCGTGTCCCGGGCGCGGGTCAGCGTGCGGAGCGCGCCGGGTGACGGCAGCGCCGGCCTGGCGTTGGAGGTGCAGGTCCGGTCCCGCAGCCGCGTGCGCGTCCGCCCTGTCGACCCACCGGGCCCGGAGGCCTTCGTCGGGCCGGCCGGCCGGCGGGGCGGGCCCGACGGTGTCGTCACGCTGCTGCCAGTGCGCCGCGGTGTGCACGAAGCGGTCGTCCTCGACGTCGCCTCGGCCGCACCGTTCGCGTTGCAATGGTGGACGAAGCGCGTGCGGCTCCCGCTGCCCTCGGCGCTCCACGTGGCGCCCCGCTGCGGCCGGGCACAGCCCGTGCCCCTGCGCCCGGACGAGGGGACGGGCGACGTCCTCGATCGGCCCCGTTCCGACATGGGTCTGCCCCGGGGCGCCCGCCCCTACGTGCCGGGCGATCCCCGGCGGATGGTGCATTGGCGCTCGACGGCCCATGCCGGCCACCTG
Organism: uncultured Acidimicrobiaceae bacterium; assembly: GCA_963731065.1. Classification (GTDB taxonomy): domain Bacteria; phylum Actinomycetota; class Acidimicrobiia; order Acidimicrobiales; family RAAP-2; genus Bog-473. The sequence goes on from CAVSUH010000002.1 coordinate 57,041, forward strand.
ATGGTGCGCGAGCTCGAGCAGCCGGCGGCCGAGCCGGTGACGGTCACGGTGGAACTGCCCGCGGACCCTGAGGCGGCCGAGCGGGTGGCGGAAGGTGCCCTGGCTTCGGTCGTGGGCCTCCTCCAGCTCGGGACGCCCGTCCTCCTCGGCACGAGGGAGGCCGCGGGACCGGTCCTCGGTGCCGTCGCCGACCGGCGCGGCGCCGGCCGGCGCCTCGCCCGGGCCGTCGCCGAGCCGTGAGCATCGTCGCGGCGGTCCGCCGGGCGAACCAGCCGGGGCTGCCCGAGAACTCCATCCGGTTGCGGCTCGCCTGCCTGGGCGCCGTGCTGGTGGCGATCGCCGCCTGCGCCTCCCTCCAGGAGATCGCCTGGACGACGGCCGTGGGTGCGATGGTGCTCGTGTCGGCCGGCACGGCCTTCTCGCACGCCACCCGGGCCCGGCCCCCGGGGTGGGTGAAGGTCATGGTGGCCGTCGGCGCCATCGCCGCGTGCGTCTGGTTCTTCCGTTCGGTCAGCACGCCGGCCGGGGGCATCACGACGCGTGATCAACCCCCTGGTGGTCCTGCTGGTGACCGTCCTCGTGGTGCACTCCTTCCACGTCCCGTCGCGTCGCGACCTGCTCTTCACCCTCGGCGCCTCGGCCGGCCTGATGGCGGTCGGGGGTGCGGTGGCCATCGACCTCCGCTTCGGCCTCTTCGTCGTGGCCTGGGGTTGCTGCAGCCTCTGGGGCCTGCTCGAGATGTGGACCTCGGCCAGCGGCGGGGGACGCAGCTCGGCGACGGGTCTGGTGCTGGCGCTGGTGGCAACCTCGACCGCGGCCGCCGCCGTCTTCCTCGTCCTCCCCGCGCCGGTCGTGTCGTCGCGCGTCTCCTTCATCGACCGCGCCGGCGCCGGCGGTTCGGTCGGGGTCCCCGGGGGCCTCGCCGGCGACTCCGGCGTCGCCGCCCAACTGTCCCGCGCCGGCAGTCCGGCCAGCCGGATTCGCGTCGGCGGCTATCTCGGCTTCGCCGCCAGCCTGAACACCGCGCTGCGGGGGAACCTGGGCAACACCCTGGTGATGCAGGTCCGGGCGCAGCGGCCCTCGTACTGGGTGGGGGAGACCTTCGACACCTGGCAGGGCCAGAGCTGGACGGAGTCGCAGCCGGTGCCGCGCGCTCCCTTGCGTGAGAGCTCGCCGTTCATCCTCCCGATTCCGCTGGGCGACGTGCCGTTCGGGCAGAGCGACCTCCAGACGTTCTACGTCTCGAGTGCGACCGCGAACCTTGTCTTCCACGCGGAGAGCGCGAACGAGGTCTGGTTCCCCTCCGGCAAGCTCTACGTCGCCGGCGACGGCACCATCGTCTCGCCGCTGGGCCTGGGCAGCGGCTCCATCTACACCGTCGATTCGCAGGTGAGCACGGCTACGCCGGCGCAACTCCGGGCCGACGACAGCTCGCTCACCCTTGCCCCGGCCGCGCAACGGAAGGAAGAGCAGTTGCCGCGCCCGTACCCCCGCGTGCTGGCGCTGGCCCGGTCGATCACCGCCCACGACACCGACACGTACGACAAGGTGCAGTCGCTCATCCACTGGATCGGCGCCCACACGCGCTACTCGGAGAACATCCCGCCGCTGCCCCCCGGCGCGGACACCGTCGACGAGTTCCTCTTCGGCAACAGGGTCGGCTTCTGCGAGCAGATCTCGACGTCGCTGGCCGTGATGCTGCGGTCGCTCGGCATTCCCGCCCGCGAGGCAGTCGGGTACGTGCCCGGGAGCTTCGACCCGATCACGGACCTCTACCAGGTCCATGCCAACGACGCCCATGCCTGGGTGCAGGTGTGGTTCCCCGGCTACGGCTGGCAGGACTTCGACCCGACGGCGGCCGTGCCGGCCGAGCCCCCCAGCCCCGGCGCCACCGCGTTGCGCGACGTGGGCTCAGCCTTGGGCCGCATCCCCCCGGTGCCGGTGGCCGTGGTCGTCGTGGCAGCCGGGCTCGTCGTCGTGCTCGTGCGCTGGCGCCGGGCCAGGCCGGCGACGTGGGCCGAGCGCCTGGCGCGGCGCGCGGAGCGTGCCGGCCGTCGCGCCGGCCGGCCTCGCCTGCCCTCCGAGACGCTGGCCGAATACGCCGGGCGGCTCGACCACCTCAGCGCGAGCGGGGATGACACCTGGAGCCGGTTGGCCTCCGTCGCGGAGGCGAGCGCCTACGGGGGCCTCGACCCGCCCCCGGGGACACAGCACGCCCTCACCCTCGAGGCCAAGCGGGCGCGGGTTCGGCCTCGCGACCCAGCGGGCTCGGCCGACGCACCCGGGAGACCGCTCGCGAAACTGTGAAGGCTGATCAGGTCAACCCTGGTCAGCTCCCGAGGAGATCCGTGCCTCTCTCGTCCCGCTCCGCTCCACCCATGAGGTCGGTGGCTTGCTCATCGGGTTCTCCACCTCCGAGCACGTCGGTCGCCGACTCATCGGGCTCCGGTCCACCCACCAGGTCGGTGGCTCGCTCGTCCGGCTCCGGTCCACCCAAGAGGTCCGAATCCATGGCCTACCCCCTTTGTCGAGTCACCTCGATCTTACGAAGCAGTGCGGGCTGGTTCAACGGTGCGTCGGCGTGAACGTGATCGGGAGCCGCGCCGGGCCCCAGATGCCGAAGGTCGAAGGCTTCCACTCCACGTCGCCGTTGCGGGCGAGTGTGGGCAGGCGCCGCGCCAGCAACGGCAGTGCCTCCTGCAGCTCGGCCCGGGCGAGCGCCGCGCCCATGCAGAAGTGGATGCCCGCGCCGAAGGTCATCTGTGCCGTGGTGCGCTCCCGGGTGATGTCGAAGACGTCGGGATCGTCGAAGGCCTCCGGATCACGGTTGGCTCCGGCCAGCGAGGTGGCCACCAAGGTCCCCTCGGGGAACAGCACGTCGCGGTAGACGACGTCCTCGGCCGCGAAGCGCGCCGTGCCCCGCACCGCGCCGAGGTAGCGCATCGACTCCTCGACGGCCCGGCCGGCCAGGTCCGGCCGTTCCGCCAGCAGGGCCCACTGGTCGGGGTACTCGGTGAACAGCGCGACCGAACACGCCAGCTGATTGCGCGTGGTGTCGGTTCCCGCCATGAGCACCGCTTGCGCCAGCATCGCCATCTCGTCGGTCGAGAGGCGGTCGCCCTCCTCCTCGACCGCGATGAGGTCGCTGAGGAGATCGTCGCGGGGGTCGGCCCGGCGCGCCGTGATCATGTCGCTGACGTAGGCGTTGAGCTCCTCGCCCGCCCGCGCAATGAAGGGGAGGTCCACGGCCAGATTGCCGTTGAAGATGCGGAAGATGTCGGTGGCCCAGCCCGAGAACAGCTTCCAGTCCTCGGGCGGTGCGCCGAGCAGCTCGCAGATGATGGGGATGGGGTAGGGCTCGCAGACGTCCGCCACCAGCTCGCACTCGCCCCGCGCCACCACCCGGTCGACCAGCTCGCCGACCACCCGCTGCATGGTGGGCCGGAGCCGGTTGGCCGAGGCCGGCGTGAAGGCTGGCGCCACCAGCCGCCGCAGGCGGGCGTGCGCCGGACCCTCCATCGTGAGGATGGAATCGACGCGGCGGTCGCGCACGAGCGTGTCCTGCAACTCGGGGGCACGCTCGATCATGGACAGCGCGGAGTGGAAGCGCTGATCGCGCAGAATGGCGGTGACGTCCTGCAGCCGGGTCACCGAGTACCCCAATTCGGAGCGGGCCAGCCAGTGCACCGAACGCGCCGCCGTAATGGCGTCGATGGCCTCCCGGCGCTCCAGCCCCACCGTGTCGAGGTAGGGCAGGTTCAGGTCTGAGACCAGTTGTGGCATGAGCCCCCAATGCGTAGGCGCCCCGATGAGGTGTGCGGCGACAGAACGAGGTTAGTGGAGCCGGCAGCGCGGTCTTTGACCGAGTAGGGACCACCGCAAGGGCCCCGGTATGTCGCCGTTCCCGGCGTGAGGTGCGTGGCCGGGCAGCGTCGCTGACGTTGGCGGCGGTCACGCACCTCCTCCGTGTGAGGCGGCGGCCGGCCGCGCGGTCGCCTTACGACGGGCGGTCGGGCTCCAGCGCGGGGTGCCGCTTGGCGAGGAGGGGGAGGAGGAGCGCCTTGGGTGCCAGGTGCGCCAACCCGGCCGCGGCGCGGTTCGCCGTCCCCGGGATCACCACGCTGCGGCCCGCCGCGAGTCCCTCGATCGCGGCGCGGGCCACGTCGACCGCGGGGATCCACATGATCTTTGGCAGCGACTCGGCCGCCTCCTCGTCGGTCATCCCTGCCGCCTCGGCGAAGCCGGTCTCGACCGGCCCCGGGCACAGCGTGGTCACGCTGACACCCGTGCCACGCAGCTCGGCGCCGAGGGCGCGCCCGTAGGAGAGCACGAAGGCCTTCGACGCGCCGTAGCCGGCCTGTCCGGGCAGCGGCTGAAAGGCGGCGGTCGACGCCGTGTTCAGCACCGCGCCGCGGTGCCGGGTGACCATGCCGGGCACGAACAGGGTGCACAGGTCGACGACCGCTTCGACGTTGGTGCGGACCAGCGCGAGCTCGGCGGCGCGGTCGGCCCGGTACACGGGGCCCATCGTCGTGAAGCCCGCGTTGTTGACCAGGATGTCAGCGCTCAGACCGCGCGCTTCGAGCAGCGCGGGGAGCTCGCCGCGCGAGTCGGCATCGGTGAGATCGGCCGCAATGACCTCGACGCGGACGGAGTGCAACTGCGCGAGCTCGTCGGCCAGTGCCTTCAAGCGGTCCTCGCGCCGGGCCACCAGGGTCAGGCCGTGGCCGCGCCCTGCCAACTCCCGAGCGATCTCCGACCCGATGCCTGACGATGCGCCGGTGACGATCGCGGTCGTGTTCTCTCTGGGTGTCGGCAGTGCCATGACGAGAGCGTAGGTGACCGCGTCAGCGCCATCATCGGGGCCGCGGATGTCGTCAGATCACGGCGATGTGAAGTTCGCGTGACGGAAGCGATCCCCACCAGGGCCTTCGCGAATGCCCTGTTCGTGTGGGGTTCACACGGTGGGGGGTGAGGTGGATACTTGACTCAAGCGAGCGGCAAACGGAGCACCCGCCGTTGCCCCGAGTGGAAAGGAGCTGCCGATGGCATCGACAGGCTCGACCGAGGAGGCCGATCCGCCGGGTTGAAGTTGCGTCACCGATATCGGTTTCGGTGGCGCCTCAGAGCAGTCCGCTTGGCGTGAGGCCCGGCGTATGAATGAGGCCGCGTTCGCGCCGGTGCGTGTGCCGGCCGGCCGACAAGGCGGCCCCCGCACCCACTGCGCCGCAGGCGAGAGCCAGGGACTGCGTACAGAACGAACCAAGCAAACACAGAAGCACAAGGAGAAACATAGGAACGAGTGAGGACCGGCCTGCGTGCCGGTCCTTCTCGCGTCTCCGGAGCCGGTGCGGTGCGGCCGATGTGCGGCCGTGCCATGGTGGGGCATGCCCGGGACGCGCCTGCCGATGTTCCCCCTCTCGGCCGTGTTGTTCCCGCACGCCCGCATGCCGCTGCACGTCTTCGAGCCGCGCTACCGCGAGCTGATGCGGGACTGCCTGGCGGGCGACGCCCGGTTCGGCATCGTGCTCATTGCCCGGGGCTCCGAAGTCGGTGGCGGCGACGAGCGCAGCGCGCTCGGCACACGGGGCGTCATCACGGAGGCGGCCGAGCTGCCGGACGGGCGCTGGGTCCTGGAGGTCGAAGGGGAGGCGCTGATTGAGGTGGAGGAGTGGCTCCCCGACGATCCCTATCCGGTGGCGCTGGTCCGGGAGGCCGCACCCGGGCCCCGAGCGGCGGCCGCCGCCCCGCTGGTGGGCGCAGCCGGGCAGCGGGTGCGCCGGGCGCGGGCCCTGCTGGCGGAGCAGGGTGGCGCGCCGCCTCTCCCGCCCGAGCTCGCGCTCGACGGCGGAGGGGATGTGGACCGGGCGGCCTGGCAGCTGTGTGCGGTCGCCCCGCTCAGCGCCTACGACGCCCAGCGCCTCCTGGGGTCGGACGGCGCCCCGGAGCGCCTGCGACTCCTCAGCGCATTGATGGAAGAGCTCGAGCTCGACCTGCACCGCATGCTCCGCGCTGAGTAAGCCGGCGGCGCGTCTGCCCGTCAGACGGGCGCGCCGGGGGTCGCCCGCTCAATGGCCCCCCAGCCGCTCGAACGCTCGCGCCGGGCGCGCTCGGCGTCGTGACCGCCGCGCAGCCCGAAGAGCCGCTTGGCGAGGAGCAGGTAGATGACGACCGCGAGGTTGATGATCAGCGCCACGAGCTTGAAAGCACTCACGCTGTTCGTGAGCTCGTAGACCTCGAACGGCACGAGCGCGGTCGTGGCGACGAAGGTGAGGTACTCGGCCCAGCGCTTGTTGAGCCAGAGCCCCACCATCTCGGCCGCCTCCAGCGCGGCGAAGGCCAGCAGCACGAGCGCCAGGACGCGCAGGTGCGTCGGCGAGTACTTGAAGGCCCGGCCGAAATAGCCGAGGAGGCCGCGCGCCTGGGAGGCGCCGGGCGTCCCGCCGGCCAGATCGTTCATGATGTTCTGGTAGTCGTGATGGAGGGCCTGGTCGTGCGCGGCGAAGGTCAGGAGCGCCACGGCCAGCGCGGTCAGGACGATGACGTGGATGGCGCGGTCCACCGCAATGAGGCGCAGGATGTAGCGGTCGCGCAGCGCGGCGCCGCGCAGCGGGAGCCTGATTTCGTCCCGCGCCTCGACCCGTTCGCGTGCCGGCTGGTCCGGCGCCGCCTGCGGCACCCAGCAGTCGCAGCGCAGGCAGTGGTGCCAGCGCACCGCGCCTTCCTGGCGCACCACCAGCGCATCGTCGGGCGTGACGAGCGCGGCGTCCGTCCCGACCAGGACGTGGCCGGACCAGGCGCAGGTGAAGAGCTCGTAACGGTTCGAGGGTCGGCGGCGGCCCGGCACGCCGTCAGGTTAGGCACCGCTCCCGAGATTCCTCTGTGACTCGGCGCCCGACGGGAGCGTGTGACTCGGCGCCCGACGGGAGCGTGTGACTCGGCGCCCGAAAGGCGCGTGTGACTTGGCACATGGCGCGTGCGGCGTCCCGGCGCAGCGACGCGTCTCAGTCCAGCCCAGGGAGCACCGCGTCCAGGTAGCGCTGCGGTGCCTCGACCATCGGGTAGTGGCCCACGCCCTCCAGCCGGATGGGCGTGGCGTCCGGCCGGGCCGCCAGCAGCGTGTCGACCATGGAGGGGACGGCGATCGGGTCGTCCAGCCCCCACACGACGTGCAGCGGGGACGGGTCCGCCTCGATCGCGCCGGTGAAGCGCCGCTCGTTGGCCCGCCGCTCCTCGATGTAACGGATCAGCCTCGGCAGGAGCAGATGGCCGTCCTCGTGGACCACCTGGGCCGCCGCCGCCGGGACGGGATCCTCGGGCCACCCGGGGGGGACAAGAGGGGTCAGCGGGCTGAACGTCTCCCGCAGGCTCTGCGCGATGGAGGCGGCGTCGATCGGGACGCCCGGCGGGAGCAGCTCGTCGGGCAGCCCGAGCAGGAGCTGCTGGCCGTTGGTCAGCTGGGCCTGGGCGATGTAGATGCTCCCGTTCGTCAGGACGCGCTGTGTCACCTCGACGGGCCAGGAGCCCTCGGCCCTGCGGGCCAGGAGCTCGCCGCCGACGGTGTCGCCCATGTCGTGGGTGAGGAGAGCCAGGCGCCCGATCCTCAGGGCGGCGACGAAGGCGGAGGCCACGTCGGCCTGCAGCCCCATGGAATAGGCCCGGTCGGGCTTGGCGGACAGCCCGTACCCGACCATGTCGAGCAGGAGGACGCGCCGCCCGTCGCGCAGGCCGTCGAGCACGGCGGCGTAGTCGAAGGACGAGGTCGGGAAACCGTGCAGTACGAGCAGGGGCACGTGCCGCTCTGGGCCGATCGGCGGCGCGTCAATGGTGAAGACCCGCTCGCCGCAGAGCTCGCGCGGTGTGCCGATGGCCTCCCATCCCGTGGCGCTCGAGATGGTCACGTGCCCGCCAACCTGGCCACCACCGGGCCGAGCGTCTCCCAGGCGTCCGATTCGATGGACCAGTAGGAGATGCCGTACTCGGCCCGGCGCCACTCGAGCTCCTCGGCCATCTCGTCGAGCGTCCCTATGAGCGCCAGGGGCACGTGCAGTGCGTCGGCCGTGTCGATGCCGAAGGCCGGCGCCATCTGGCCGGCCAGGCCCTGGGCGTCGTCGGTGACGAGGACGAAGCCGATGAGGGAGTTGAGCTCTAGCTCGGCAAAGCGCTCGCCCGCCGCCTCCTTCACCCAGCCGATCTTCGTGCGGGTCCGTTCGGGCGTGGCGTCGGCCGCCGTCTCCGCTCCGCCCGTGCCCTCCCGCAGGTTGACATTGATGCTGACGATGTCGGCGTGGCGGGCGGCGAAGGACAGCACCCGCTTGCCGCCGCCTCCGATGATCAGCGGGGGGCCCGGTTGCTGCACCGGGCGGGGCGTGAGCTTGTGCCCCAGGACCTCGTAGTGCTCCCCGTGGAAGTTGAACGGCCCGTCGGTGCGCAGCAGTCCCTGCACCACCTGCACCGCCTCCTCGAAGCGCGCCACGCGCACGGCCGGGTGGTCGTAGGTCAGCCCGGCCTCGTCGTAGTCGGTCCGCATCCAGCCGGCGCCCAGGCTCATTTCGAAGCGGCCGTCGCTCAGCACATCGAGGGTGGCTGCTTCCTTGGCCAGCACGAAGGGATGGCGGTAGTCGTTGCCGAAGACGAGCGAGCCCATGCGCAACGTGGTGGTGGCTGCCGCCACGGCGGCCAGGGCGGGTACGGGGGCGAGCTGGTCGCCGAAGTGGTCGGGCATGAGCAGCGCGCTGTAGCCGAGGTCCTCGGCCTTGCGGGCCTGCGCGGCCCAGGAGAGGGCGGAGCCGTCAGGCGCCTTGCTCAGCTGCGCGGCGAAGCGGAACGTGCGGTCGTGTGCCATGCCGCCATGCTGCCGCATATCGGCGGGTTCAGGAAGCCGACGTGACGTGTGACCAGATCAGCACGCCACCCCTCGGGGCGCGGCGGCCCGGCGCCCCGGTGAAGAGCGCCGTTGCGCACGCGGCGCCGGGCGCGGCCGGGACGACCGCCACTGTCCGTGTGCGCCAGCGGGCCAACTGGGCGCGGACCTCCCGGACCGAGAGGTGGGCTGCGCCCTTCGTGCCGGCCCAGCAGGCCGCCAGCGCACCCTGGAGCGGGGAAGTTTGACCAGCCAAGGTGTTGGTGCCCGTCGGGCGCGGAATGACTGCGAACCCTCCTGGCATGCGGAAATCCATGTCTGCCATGGCCGTGCCACAACATCGCCGCGGCGTCGGCTGTCGTGGCCAGCGGGTAGATGCGGTTCGACCCCGGCGGAAGGGACCGCGCGCCCTGGGTGAACCAGGCGGGGACGTCGGCTGCCGCGCTGGCCTAGTAGGGCCACGCCGGGACGAGGGGAGCAGGAGCCCGACCGCCAGCAGGCCGCCGACGGCGGCGCCGGTCCGCCGGCCGACCCGAGGCGTCGCCGAGACGGCCCGCACAGGCGTCGAGTAACAGCGTGAGGAGCAGGGCGGCGAAGAGCGAGAAGTAGGTCTCCCAGCGTCGGCCTCACTGCTGTCGAGGTGCGGCACGTGGGTGACCACAATGAAGGGGAGCGGAATGTCCGTCCGGCGGCCGTCCACGTGCAGGTGGTGGCCGAGGGACAGGACCAGGGCGCTTGCTCTCATGGCGGCGGAACAGCAGGAAGAGGTGCGCGTTCCCGGTGGCCGCGGTGAACGGCGAGAATCCGTAGGCCAGTCCACCGACGAACGCGGCCGGCCACCAGGTGACGAAGCGCCGTGCCATGGCGAAGAAGCTCAGCGTCGAGGCGAAGATGGCGAGGTCGATCAGTACGTTGTGCGTCGCGATCGAGCCGAAGAGCAGCGTGATCGGGAATCCGACGATGCCGAGCAGGGGCATGGTCGTGTTGTCCATCAGATTCACCCTGACGGGTGCGTTGAGCCAATCGTTGACCAACGGGTTTTGGCCGTGCAGGAGAATCCACGGGGTCTGCGCAAGGAACTACATCTCCTCGGGCACGTCGTTCCCGACTGAGGTCTGGACGGAATGCGCGATCCCGTGGGCCCAGGCGCTCCGGTTGGCCAGGATCGAGAGGGCCAGATAGACGACAGCGACGGACGCTGTGACGAGCCAACGACGCGACGGGTTTCGACCCGCGGCCCGTGTCGCTTGCCGCTGGGGCGCCGTCTCCGGCGCAGGGCGCACCTTCGAGCTGTCAGTCACAGCGGGAGGGAGACGACCGGGCGGGAGCCGCCTGCATCCTTGCGCAAGGTGGCAGTCCGGCGCGCCAGACAGCGGGCCATCCCGGCGCGCCGATCGCTTTGCGCCTCCTCGACGCTGCGCCTACAGGAAACTGAAGTCCGGCACCCCGGAGCTGATGCCCTTGAAGAGCTCGCCCTTGGCGGCGACCAACTCCTCCGGCGACCACGCGGCGTCACGCTCGACCTGGCCTACCGCCTTGAACGCGCTCATGGCGTAGATGTTGCCGCCGAAGACGACGAGGATCTGCCCGGTGATGTCGGCCGAGGCCGGGGCGGCCAGGAACGCCACGACGTTGGCGACGTTCGTGGGGTCCCAGGCGTCGAACGCGCCCTCGCCGGCACCCATGCCGTCGTCGCCGAAGATGGTCTCGGTCATCCGGGTGCGGGCACGCGGCGCAATGGCGTTCGCGGTGACGCCGTAGCGGCCGAGCTCGCGCGCCTCCACCCACGTGAGTGAGGCGATGCCGGCCTTGGCGGCGGCGTAGTTCGCCTGTCCCGCACTGCCGAACAGGCCGGACTCCGAGGTGGTGTTGATGATGCGGCCGGTGACGTCCTCGCCCGACTTGGCCCGGTTGCGCCAGTAGACCGCGGCATGATGGGTGGGGGCGAAGTGCCCCTTCAGGTGGACCCTGATCACGTCGTCCCAGTCCGACTCGTCGATATTGAAGGACATCTTGTCGCGCAAGATCCCGGCGTTGTTCACCAGGATGTCCAGCGAGCCGAAGGTGTCGATCGCCTGCTCCACCACGCTCTTGCCGCCGGCCCACGTGCTGATGTCGTCGCCGTTGACGGCAGCCTCGCCGCCCCGCTCCTTGATCAACGCCACGACTTCATCGGCGGGGTGCGCGTCCAGCGAACTCTCGCCGTGCAGTCCCGCGCCCACGTCGTTGACGATGACCTGGGCGCCCTCACCGGCGAGCACCAATGCCTCTTCGCGTCCGATGCCTCGCCCTGCGCCGGTGACGACCGCCACCTTGCCGTCGAGCAGTCCCATGGTGTTGCCTCCCTGTGTCAGTCGAGCGCGTCAAGCCGGCCGTCCCGAAAGGGAGGGCACGGCGGGCGGAATCGAGGGCCGCCGCGGCGCGCCAGCAGTGTGACTGATGGGCTTGTTCAGAGGCAAAACCGGGACAACGCCTCGCCGGTGACCAGGCCGATCAGCGTTGTCGTCTCGGCCCGCGCCCGGATGCGGCCGAAGCGGGCGGTCAGGCTGACCACCTCGAGGCCCGGAGGCGGCGCGGCGAGGACCGACGCGTCGGCGCCGCCGGCGATGCACAGGACCGGGAGGGCATTGCCCCGGGCGCCCCGGCGCCGGGCCAGCTCGAGGACGCCGCCGGGCACCTTGCCCAAGAACGACGGGGGGTCGAGGTGTCCTTCCCCGGTGACGACCAGGTCCGCCTGTTCCAGCCGGCCGGCCAGGCCAACCAGCCCGGCCACGAAGTCGAAGCCCGGCTCGATCCGGGCGCCGAGGGCGACGAGCCCGCCTGCGAGGCCGCCGGCCGCACCCCCGCCCGGGATGCCGGTGACGTCGATGCCCGTCTCGTCCCGGTAGCGGGCCGCCACCGCCACCAGGCGCCGGCCGAGCTCCTCGACCTGCGCCGCCGTGGCGCCCTTCTGCGGCCCGAACACGGCGGCGGCGTCGGCGAAGCGGGTGGTGACGTCGGACGCCACGACGAGCTCCACCCCTCGCAGTGCCGCCGGCGAACCCACGGCCTCGTACGCCCCGAGGCCGCCGTCGGTCGTCGAGGAGCCCCCGCAGCCGATCACGATCCGGCGTGCCCCTGCGTCGCGGGCAGCCAGGAGGAGCTGGCCCACACCGGCGGTGGTGGCGCGTACGGGGTCGTCGTGCCGGGGTCTCGGCAGGAGGGCACGCCCCGCGGCGCGGGACATCTCGAGCACCGCCGTCAGCGGCTCGTCGCTGTCGGTCCGACCCAACATGCGCCACTCGGCCTCGACCTGCGCGCCGAGAGGGCCTGTGACTGCGGCCATGTGCCGAACGCCGCCGAGGGCCAGCAACAGGCCCTCACCGCCATCGGACATGGGTACCTCGTCGGCGGTCCATCCTGCGGAGCGGGCCGCGCCCGCCATCGCCGCTGCAACCCCAGCTGCGGACTCCGTCCCTCGGAATTTATCCGGCGCAGCCACGAGATGGGGCACGCGCATCCTCCTCTTTCACACGGCAAGCGATCGACACGTCGTGTCACGAGTGCCCCCGGGCAACCAGTCACGACGCCAAGCGCGGGAGCGTAATCGGGGGGCAGCGCCACACGGCGTGGCTCCCGCAGGATGAAGCGGGGGAGGGTTCCATCCGCCCTCAGGCCTTTTGGCAACCCGAGAACGGAGTGACCAAAAGGCGCCCTCTGTGGGGTCTTGTGCCAACCGGGGCCAACGACGACGGCCCGGATCACGACCGCTCGCTGCGCTCGCTGCTCGCCGCGGTACGGCGGCGTACCCTCGTCCCCGTGGTGGCGGCCCGCAGGGTGTCCGGGCCCGACGACGTGGCCGACCTGCTCACCCGCGGCGCCACCTTGGTGCAGGCGGGCACGGTGTTGCTGCGGTGCCTTGAGAGCGGCGCGCACCCACGCTACAAAGAGGTGCTGGCCGACCCGGCGCCGGCCGACGTCCTGGGCGCGACCACCATTACCCGTGCCTTCAGCGGCCGCCGGGCCCGCTCGCTCGTCAACGCCATGGCTCGCGACCACCCCGGCGCGCCGGCGGCCTACCCCGAGATCAACAACGCGACCCGGCCGTTGCGGGCCGCGGCCGCCCAGGCGGGCGACGCCGGGCACATGAGCCTCTACGCCGGGACGGGCTTCCACGCCGCGCCCTCGCGTCCCGCCGCCCGACATCGTGGCGTGGCTCGCGTCGGAGGTGCGCTCCTGAGCCGGCGCCGCGAGACGATGACGATCGAGTTCCGACCGCCCGACGTGGCCGGTGTCGCGGACTCGCTGGCGAAACTGCCGCGACGCGGGAAGCGGGTGGATCAACCTCCTCCCCGGCATCCACGAGGACGCCGCCGATCCCGAGCCGGCGGCCGGACTCTTCGCTTTCTTCGGCAACCGCGCCGCTCCGGTGTCCATGGCGACCGTCATGCCCGCCAAGAAGGAGCGCCGGGACACCGAGGGGGTCACGATCGGCGTCATGCACCCGACCGGGGCCAAGGCCATCGCCCGCCTGGCCGAAGCCGGGGTGACGCTCCCTGAGGGGTGGGTGGTGCGCCAGGACCACGCGCGCCGGGGTCTGCTGGTGCGCACGCCGGCCGACGCGTCCGACGTTGACGTGCTCACCTGGAGCATCCGCGCCGCGGACGCGTTATGCCGCGCCGACATGACGGGCCAGTGGCACGCCGTCGTCTACCTTCCCTAGGCGGGAACCACCGCTCGCAGCAGGTCAGGACGACTCCTCAGCGGTCAGAGAACGTCTAAGGCCGCGAAGAAGTCCTCTGGTACGTTCTCCGCACATGGATGAATTCGCCAACGCACTCGACGTTGGCCAACCGGAGCGGATAGACGAACGCGACGTTGGCCAACCCGAACTCGTCCCGAAAGCCCAACGTCCGCGTCGGCGCCGGTCGGCGGTCACGCCCCCGTTTATCCGGTGGCTGCTCGAACTGTGGCCGCCAGTTGCGTGTTTCCTTGGATCACGAATCCTGGTACTCGGCGTGCTCTACGTCGCCCCGGTGCTGCAACCAGGATACGTCCGCTCGTCCTTTTTCCCGATTGGGACACGGCCCACTATCTGTACATTGCGCAGTTCGGGTACCCGAAGTTCAACCAGCCGAATGGGGCATACGACGCCCACATTGCGTTCTTTCCACTCCTTCCCGCACTGATCCGGGTCGTCCACGACGTCACCGGCCTCTCCTATACCTCGGCCGGGATCGCACTCGCGAATCTCTCGACGCTCGCGGCGTTCTGTCTGATCTGGAAGCTGGTCAAAGAGATGGTCAACCAGCCCACCGCGACAGCCGCGGTGGCGCTCCTGGCATTCTGGCCTGCGAGCTTCACCCTCAGCATGGTCTATCCAGACGGCCTGTTCCTCGCGCTGGCCGCCGGTTACCTCCTCGCCCTGAACCGGAAACAGTGGTGGCTTGCCTTCGTCGTGGGCGTGCTGGCCGGACTCTCCTCACCCGATGCCGTCGTGTTGGGCCTCTGTGGCGTGTGGGTGGCTGTCGTCGCGTTCCGCTCTCGCCGGTCCTGGCTTCCGTGGCTGGCTGCGGTCGCCGCACCCGTCGGCTTCGCGGTGTACATGAGCTATCTGTGGGCCTCACAAGGCAGCCCCACGATCTGGTTCTCGGCGGAGCGAAAGGGTTGGCACGCGAGCTTCGATTTCGGCGCGAGGTGGTGGTCGGATGCACTCGTCGCACTCCATCACCCCACAGTTCGCATCGACCTGATGGCGTCGACCGTGGCCGGGCTGGTTGCCCTCGCACTTCTGATCTGGATGCTGGCTATCCGGCTCCCGCCCGTGCTCACCATCTTTGCGGCAGGGGTGGTGATATTGGCGCTCGGCTCGGGTTTCGGCGGAAGCGTGCCGCGGCTTGCAATGGGAGCATTCCCCCTCTTCATTCCGCCGGCCACGAAGTTGCGTCCCTTGGCGATCACCGTCGTGGTGGGCCTCTTTGCCGGAGGCATGGTTCTCCTCATGCTCGTCGTCGAGTTGACGCGGACCACGACCCCCTAAGTCATCCCTAAGTCCGTTGCCACGTTGTCGAACGAAGGGTGCTGGACCGTGGCGGAGTTTGCAAGTGATGGTTGGGAAGGGCCCCGCCGTAGGCGAACGTTGGATCGATCGCCGAGGTGTGACCAGTCCGGAAGATCGGCGCTAACGAGCCCGGTGCCCCTCGTCGGGTGGGTCACCCTCGTTCTGGTGAAACCCTCAGGTCAACGGCGTTGAACCCGAGAGAATGCCATCGGCGTGCCGTCCACGCTACGAGCCCGAGGGCATCACCGATTGCCAGTTGGCGACCGAGGGATCGGTCGCGCCGGCCGGACCCTGGCCGAATAGCCACAGCAGGTTGCCCGTGATCTGTTGGACCGCAGACGCCGGGCACGGGGTGGTGGACGTCGCGCACGGGGTGAGTGCGTTGATCCAGTTGACCGTGCCGCTGTCGAACACGCCAGCCGCGCCGGACTGGTTGGTGTAGTAGGTCATGTCCGAGTACGTCTGGCCGGACCACTGACCTTGGCCGGTGAAGGCCTCCGTCAGGGGGATCGGTGAGTGTCCGAGCACCTCGATGTTCGTGGGCATCGAGTCACCTGGGATGATGTGGTCGAAGTCAGACTCGATCACGCCTGGGATGGACCAGCCGTCCTGCAGGCCGGTGCCCTTGAAGATCCAAGCAGAGGCGTTCTCCACCACCAGCGGCGCCGAGTCCTGCAAGAGATAGCCGCTATAGACCTCGCCGACCAAACCGACCTCGGACAGGTCGGTCGGTGGCGAGCCGAATGTGTTCCCCGTCACCTCCGCGGCGTCGCCGGGAACATTGTTGAGCGGGTCCTCGGTCGAGTCCCGATAGTCGACCTCTTCGCGGCCAGCACCCAGCGGTGAGGCCTGCAACCTCGAATGGCGCAGGGCGGCGGCGGCGCCGAAGAAGGCCAGATTGACACCGCGCGCCACCGCCGCCTGCGCGGCGAACCGCTCACTGAATGTCCACGTCTCGTCGTGGCCGAGCGACAGGATCGCCTTGTGGTTCAACAAAACGGACGGGTTCTGGTCGACCGTCACATCGGTCAGGTAGGCATCGTCCAGCCCGTGCTCCTCCATGAAACGGACGAGCGGGTATTCGTTCGAGAGGAAGTCCGAGGCACCGTTCCCCGACGCGTACGGGCGGTCGAACGAGACGACCCGGGCCCGGTTGCACTGGGGGTACGAAGTCGTCTGGCCCAACGTGCACGGCCCCGACCCCGTGTAATAGGAGAAACCTCCGAACGCGTTCCATCCCTCCTCGGTCAGGCTGCGGGCGATCAGCACGTAGGCCGCGGTGCTGCTCGGGTCCCAGATGGTGAGGAGGACGTAGCTCTGCTCGTTGTCGCTGCCGCTGAGCTTCAAGAGATAGTCGCCCTGGACCCAAGCAGACGTGATGGGGATCGTCAGCGAGGACGTCCAGTTGTCGCAGCTGACCATATTGATGCCGGCCGTCAGGGGGCACGCGGGCTGAACCACACCGATCACCTCGCCTGATTGCCAGATCTGGCGGGCGCCCAACCCCTGGTAGTAGCCCATCCGGTAGGCGGTCACCCTGAACGTCGGAGCGGTGGTCGATACGTAGAGCGCCACGCTCTGCCCCGCCGCCGCGTACGTAGTGTTGGCGAAGCCCTCGATCATCCCGGTGGCTGGCTGGCCGCTGATCTGCCAGGCGGTGGTTCCCAGCAACTGGTTTTCGGCCACGATGGCGCTCGACTCGACGCCGTCGGGACCAAGGAAGGTGCTGACGGCAAGCTTGGCGTGCCTCTTCTCGTGACGGTGGCGCGGGTGCGCCCGGGCCGCGGCCCGATGCAGCGTTGCCGACGAGAACGTCGTGCTGAAGATGCCCACACCGCCCACGGCAAGCGCGGACACCACGATGCACAGACCGACGATCCGCCAACCCCACTGGCGCGGATGCACAGCCCGGGATGCCCGCGCTTTCGTGCCGCTCATCTGCGCACCGGCGCGGCATCGGCGCAAGATGAGAGAGGGGTCAAGTCCCCAGCTGACGGATTTGAACAGGGGTCCACGGTCGGAGCGACGGTACCAGTGACCCGAGTTTTTCGGGCCGGCTCGACGACAGTGATCACGTCATCCCAGGTCAGCGGCGGATCCTGGACGACGGCGGACGCCGCCGACTCGATTTGGCTTACGTGACGGGCAAGCGGTCAGCGGTTCGAGTCCTCTAGGGCCCACCACATCGTCGTATTCGAACTTCGGCATAGAGAAGAGGAGATCGAACGGCTCCTTGTAGCCTGCCTCGACCACGTGTGCGTTGCGCACGCGAGCCTGGTCGAGCACGGCCGTATTGAACAGCTTCCGGTTGCGGTCCCCGGCTCGCCGGTAGGCCCTAGCACAGCTGGTCGAGAACCGGACGGCGAGGTTCATGACTTCCTGCCGGTCGTCGAGGCTCGACTCGATGACGGCCTGGCGGGACTCGACGGCGCGTAGCTCGGTGCCGATGCGCTCTTGTTCTCGCCGCAGCATGGTGACGTCGATGGCGTTGGCGTAATAGGTATCCATCAGCTTGAAGTGTTCGCCTTCGAGGCGCTCGCGTTGGTTGGCGAGCAGCTCTCGTTCGGCGGTGGTGTCATCGTGGTGGGTGGCAACTTCGGAAGCGATGGCTTGACGGAGGCCGTCGGCCTGGTGCGCGGGCACCTCGATGCGTCCGTAGAGGTCCTCGACCTCGGCTTCGAGTTGGTCGGCTGCCACGTAGCGCTCCTGGCAGCCGGTGACCTTGCGGCGGTCCTTCTGACTGAGGCAGTAGAAGTAGGTGTAGGTGCCCTTCGAGTGCTGGATCGACAGGCTCCTCCCGCACACCTACGCCAGGACGTTGCCGGCGATATGCAGAGGAACGACCTCGTGGTGGCCACCGAACACGGGCTCTACTGAATTGACACGACCCTCGGGGGGGGGGGCTTATGGCGGGAGCCTGGCCTCTCCGCGTCGAGGCGCCTGCCGTGGAGTCGCAGTATTGGAATGGAGAGACGGTTGTCACGAGCGGGCAGCTCGTACACAGCGGCGATCCAACCCAGTACTGGAGTGAGGGGGAGCAGGTGCGAACGGAAGTAGAGCAGCTGATCCAGCAAGTGTGGGGCCCGCGCTCAGAGGCCTGAGTGCCTGGCCGCGGAAGCCTCCGAATCCCACGCTCCGAGAGTCTGGGACACCGGAGGGTGTGGTTGGAAAGTATGAGTGGTGCGGGACCGACAGTGTACGGGCGAGAGTGTGTGTGCGGGCGAGAGGACTCGAACCTCCACCCCCTTTCGGGGACCGGGACCTAAACCCGGCGCGTCTGCCAATTCCGCCACGCCCGCAGCGGTCGCGCAGTGCGAGTGACCTGCAAGTGTATGCCCGCGGGTCTTGGTGCGCCCTCAATGTCTACTAGTGTCAGGGGCATGGCAAATGCAGTAGAAACCCCCCGGATCACGGCAGCCGGGACGAACCTCGACCCCTCCAGCCAGGTGTTTCAGCAACTCCTCAAGGAGCGCATTGTCTTCGTAGGGAGCGCCATCGACCAGGGTACCGCCAACCAGGTCTGCGCCCAGCTCATTCTCCTCGAGGCGGAGGATCCCGAGAAGGACATCTCGCTCTACATCAACTCGCCGGGCGGCTCGGTGACCGATGGCCTGGCCATCTACGACACCATGCAGTACGTCCGTCCGGACGTCTCGACCATCTGTGTCGGGCTGGCTGCGAGCATGGGTCAATTCCTGCTCTGTGCCGGTGCGCCGGGCAAGCGGTTCGCCCTGCCCCACTCGCGCATCCTCATGCACCAGCCGTCGGGGTCGATGCAGGGCCAGGCCGCTGACATCGCGATCCAAGCCGAGCAGATCATCTACCTCAAGCGGATGATGGCCGAGCGCATCGCGTTCCACACCGGGCAGCCACTCGAGCGGATCGAGGCAGACTCGGACCGTGACCGCTGGTTCACGGCTGATGAGGCCTGCGAGTACGGCTTCATCGACAAGGTGATCGATCGGTCGCCGGCGACGACGGCGGCGGGGACCCCATAGGCGTGGCATTGGATCATCCGGCCTCTGCGTCAGACGCTGGCGGCGCCGTCGACGAGGTCCTCGAGAGAGTCCCGGACATGTCGCCCATGGCTTCTGTGGCAATTGACCCGGCCGTCCGTGATCGGGCGAGCCGGTCGGTCACCCGCGTCGTCACGCCGACGATCAGCGTGCGCAAGCGACTCCGCGAGCTGTGGCTGTCGCGGGAGCTGCTGATCTATCTGGTCAGGACCGAGATCAAGGTCAAGTACAAGAACTCGGTCCTCGGGCTGGTGTGGTCCATGGTCGCGCCCGCGATGACGCTGGTCATCTACTTCGTCGTCTTCCAGATAGTCCTCGGCAACCACCAGCCCAACTTCGTGATCTTCCTTTTCGCCGGCCTCCTCTTGTGGAACCTGTTCTCGTTGGGAGTGTTGACAGGGACCGGCGTGGTCGTCAACAACGCCGGCATCGTCAAGAAGGTCTCCTTCCCCCGGGAGATCCTGGCGCTTGCGGCTGTCGGTTCGGCCTGTGTCTTCTTCTTCTTCCAGTCCATCGTGATGGTCATCTTCATGGTCGCTCTCCGCCAGAGCCCGGACTGGTCGTACCTCCCCGTCCTGCTCCTGGCCTTGGTCACCGGCGTCGTTCTCGCAGGGGCGATCGCCGTGCTGTTGTCGTGCATCAACGTCTACCTGCGGGACACCCAGCACCTGATTGAGGTCATCCTCACCGCGTGGTTCTGGGCCTGTCCGATCGTCTACGCCTATCAGTCGAACATCGGGGAAAAGTTGGGCCCCAAGGGTCTGACATGGGTCTACTTCCTCAATCCGATGGTTCCGCTCGTGCTGTCCTTCCAGCGCTGCATTTATGCGCATCCGACTACGTACGCAGTGGTCAACGGTGTGAAGATGACGTACAACGTGCTGCCGACGAAGGGCATGGGATGGTACGTGACCCTCGATCTGGCCGTGCTGGTCCTCGCCCTCTGTCTGTTCCTCGTTGCCCTCGCCACCTTCGGCCGACTCGAGGGTAACTTCGCCGAGGAGCTCTGACGTGGGCCCGTTCGCCATTGACGTGCGGGACGTGTCGAAGCGCTTCCGTCTCTCGCACGGCGAGTACAAGACCGTGAAGGAGCGCGCCATCCACGGTGGTCGGCGCAAGTCCACCGAGGATTTCTGGGCGTTGAGCGGGGTTTCCCTCAACGTCAGCCAGGGAGAGACGGTAGGGATCCTCGGCCGCAACGGCTCGGGCAAGTCGACACTGCTCAAGTGCATCTGCGGCATTCTGCAGCCGAGCTCCGGTGAGGTTGTCGTCCGGGGCAAGCTCGCCGGACTGTTGGAGCTCGGTGCGGGCTTCCATCCCGACCTGACCGGCCGGGAGAACGTCTACCTGAATGGCTCGCTTCTCGGGATGTCCAAGCGTGAGGTCGACAAGGTGTTCGACGAGATCGTGGAGTTCTCCGAGCTCGAGGAGTTCATCGACGGTCCCGTTAAGTTCTACTCCTCCGGCATGTACGTCCGACTCGGTTTCGCCGTCGCCGTGAACGTCGACCCCGACATCCTCGTGGTCGACGAGGTGTTGGCGGTCGGGGACGAGCGATTTCAGCGCAAGTGCATCGGCCGGGTCGCTCAACTCCAGAAAGAGGGACGCACCATCCTGCTCGTGACCCACGCGCCTGATCTCGTGCGCAGTGTCTGCAACCGTGCGGTCGTGCTCAGCCACGGTCGACTGGTCGGCGAGGGCGAGCCCGGCGAGGCGACCCGCATCTTTCGCGAGGGACTCATGGAGGAAAGCGCGGGACTCGCTATCCCCGACTCCAAATTTGTCGCCGTGCCTGCGACGCCGGTGGACGGCGCTGCAGCATTGCCCGTCGACGACCGACCGCTCCGCATTCGCTCCGTCCACAATGTCCTTTCTGGTGACAACAGCGTTCCTTACATGACCACCGGCGACGGCCTCACCATCGAGGTGACGTTCGAGGCGCTGCGCCCCGTCAAGGATGTCGTGTTCTCGCTCGAGGTGCGGAGCGAGGAGGGCCGCCAGGTCGTGCGGACCGACACCTCGATCATCGGGGTGGTCATCGACGCGCCGCGAGGGATCGGCGTGATGCACTTCGGGATCCCCTATGTGCCTCTCCTCGATGGCTCGTTCACGTTCTCGCTGGGAATCCAGAGCCGTAGTGGCATCCTGTACGACTGGCAGGAGCAGGCCGGGTCGTTCGAGGTGATGAACCCCGGCAAGACGACGGGCTCGGTCTTCATGACGGTGCATGCCGCGCTCATCTCGTCGGAGAGCGACGTCGGCAGCACTCCGGTCTCACAGTCGATCTGAGCTGGAGCACTCTGTGAGCGAAGCCGAATCTAGACTGCCTGCCGATCCGCAGGCATACGTGGCGCAAGTCATGGACGAGATCGCGGAGGAGGTCAGGCTTCGACGCGCCTCGGGCGCAATGCCGGCCAGACTCGAGCGCGAGCTCGACGAACTCTTCTTGGCCCATTCGCCCGTGGCTGGGCGGGGAGGCGACCTGGCCCAGACGTTGCGGATGGTGGACGCGGCCACCTTCATCGATCCGGTCGTGCCGGTGGAGTCCGAGCGGGCTGCCGGTTCGTTGGTGAAGAAGGGCGTCCGCTCCATGATGCTCTGGTACGTCGGATGGGTGACGCACCAGATGAGCCAGTCAGTTGCCGCTGTGAGCCGTGCCCTGCACGTCGTCGACGAGCGACTCGGCGATCTCCAGCGGCAGGTTGACGCCCAGAGCGTCCCGCTGGCGGAAGTGGTGGAGCTCGCTGGGCAGCACGATGCGGAGGCGTGGTGGGTGGAGCCAGCGGTGGCCGTCGCCGTCAACGCGCCAGGGAGGGTGCTGCACGCCGCCTGTGGCGACGGGTGGCTGGTGCGGCGGATCGAGAAGGCAGGGGGTGACGCATACGGCGTGGACCCGCGGTCGCACCTCGCCGAGGTCGGTGCAATCGGCGCACTGGACCTGCGATACGAGAGCCTGGCCGACCACCTTCGTGCCGTCGCCCATGCCGGCTTGGGCGCGGTCGTGCTCAGTGGGATCGTCGACGGGATGGCAGCGGGTGAGCGCACGCGACTCCTCGCCGCGTTCGCCTCTCGCCTTGCCCCGGGCGGCACCCTCGTCATCCATTCGGCCGCCCGACAGGTCTGGGAGGCTGCCGACGCGCCGCCCGAAGCAGATCTGGCGCCCGGACGTCCTCTCCATCCCAGGTCGTGGCATCGGCTGCTCGAACAGCACGGGTACGTAACGGTCGATGTCAAAGAGGGTGATGGGGCCGCCGACTACCTCGTGACGGCCGTTCGTGACACGCTTGGCGCGCCGGGAGCAGCAGGCACACCGACTGATCCATGACCGTGACGGTTGGGAAACGCGTGGCCGTCCACCAGTTCATCGCCATCCTCGAGCACGATGATGTTGGCACCCATACCTTGCGGCTGCGAGACGCGCTCCGGAGGGCAGGTCGTCGTTCGGAGATCTTCGCTGAGACCATCCACGACGACCTTGCCGGCGAAGCTTTTGCGCACTGGACGTCCCCGGAACACTCGACGTCCGGCGACGTGGCCGTCTACCAGGTCACGACGCCCTCAGTGCTGGCCGGTACCTCGCCGAGCGCGGTCTTCCGCTCGTCCTTGACCTCCACATCGACACCGGACCCGAGGACAATGCCGGCTGGGAGTCCGACTCGGTGGAGCGGGCCACCCGGCCCGCCGAAGAGCTGGCGGAGTTGGCGCCGCAGGCCCTCTTCGGCCTGGCCAGAGGTGAGTCTGGGACGCGCGCGCTGCAACGGGCCGATTGCTGGCGCACTGTGGTCGTCCCAGTGCTGACCGAGGTGGTGCGGGTCGCTTCCACTCCCGACCCGCGGGTGGCCGCCGAATTGGCACGTGCGCACGCCGAGGGCGGCGCCGACATCTTGTTTGTCGGGTCCGTCGAGCCCTCGAATGCGCAGCACGAGCTGGTCAAGGCGCTCTGGGCCTTCCGCCGGCTCTACGACGGGCGCGCCCGCTTGCACCTGGTCGGCCGTACCTCCAGCTACGAGTACTCCCGGACGCTGCTGGGGTTCGTGCAGGACCTGGGGCTTGCGAAGGCGGTCCGGATGCACGGTGAGGTTTCGGACGCCTCGCTCGCCGCCCTCTACGCCGCCGCCGACGTCTACCTCGCGCTGTCCGCGTACCAAGGTGCGACCGTGCCACTCATCGAGGCGATGACGGCCGGCGTCCCGGTGGTGCTGCGGGACACAGAAGAAGCCCGCGATCCCACGGACGGTGCCGCGCTCGTGCTGGCCTCGGCCGATCCGTCCTACGTCGCCGCCGCGCTCCAGCGCGTCGGCACCGACGAGCGTCTGCGCGCCGCCCTCACCGCGGCGGGGCGCCGCCGGGCGGCCGAGCTTTCGGGAAACGCCGCGGCTGGTCGGATCGTTGAGACCATCTCCGGAGCGGTTGGTCGGAAGTGAGCGGGAAGGTCGTCTTTGTGACGCCCCGTTACGGGACGCAGGTGGTCGGCGGTGCGGAGACGGCGGCACGCCATCTGGCCGAGCACCTGCGCCGTCACACGACCTGGGAGACCGAGGTGCACACGACGTGCGCCATGAACCCGCACACGTGGGAAAACGAGCTCGAACCCGGTACGACCGAGGTGAACGGGGTGCCCGTGCACCGGCACCGCTCCCTCCACGGCCGGCTTCCCGATTTCTACGGCCTCGACGGGCTCGTGCACCTGAGACCGCACCACGCCACCCTCGAAGAGGGGCGCCGGTGGGTGGAGTACAACGGCCCCGTCTCGCCCGAGCTCATCGACGCCGTGTGCGCATCGGATGCCGACGTGGTGGCCTTCTATCCGTACCTCTACCACCCGACGGTTGCCGCAATCGGTAAGGTGAGCGCACCCACCGTGTTGCACCCAGCGGCGCATGACGAGCCGGCGCTGTACCTGCCGGTTTTCCGCGGTACGTTCGGAAACGCGGACGGTATCTGTTATCACACGGTGTCGGAACGCAAACTGGTCGAGCAGGTGTACCCCGTGGCTGAGCGACGCCAGATCGTGCTCGGGCTGGGCATCGGGGAGTCCGTAGGCACCGGCCGTCCCGGTAGTGAGTTGACGGGGCTGGGGGACAGGCCGTACATCGTCAGCGTCGGCCGGGTGGACGAACACAAAGGTTCGAAGATGCTGGCGGAGTTCTTCGCCACCTTCAAGGATCGCCACCCGGGACCGCTCGCTCTGGTCTTCGTAGGTCCGGTCTCGGTGGAGCTGACCCCGCACCCCGACATCGTGGTTATGGGTGCCGTCGACGAGGCCGACAAGTGGGACATCGCGCGCGACGCCCTGGTGGCTGTGTCGCCTTCGGCGCTCGAGTCATTCTCGCTGGTGGTCCTCGAAGCATGGATCGACGGCCTTCCCGTCCTGGTCAACGGCGCGTGCGCGCCGACCCGAGAGCATTGCGAGCGCTCCGGGGGCGGGCTGTGGTTCACCTCCTACCCGGAGTTCGATGCGACTCTCAACCGCTTGGTCGCCGACGGTGCGCTGCGGGCCGAGTTCGGGTCACGTGGGAGACGGTATGTGCAGTCCCACTTCCAATGGCCTGGGCTTATCGCGCGCTACGACGAGTTCCTCGTCTCAGTGGCGGAGCACGGCCCCGGCACACCGAGCCTGTTCTGACCGGTGGTCCGGGACCTCGGACGCGCCACGACAACCGTGCCGACATGTCGGAAATCAGATGGGTACGGCAACGATGTCGACGTGGGCATCGCCCTCCAACCCAGCCAGGATCTCCTCATTGCTAGCAGCGCCTTCACGGCCAATCACCGAGATGGAGTATCCGAGATCCCGTAAGGCATTGAGGTAGCTCTCGGGTTCCACGCCTCCGGTCGACAATAGAGCCAGCGGGAAGAACTCTGAGACAATCACCGGATGGTCCCGCTCGATCAGCTCTGTCGCTCCCTGGAGTGTGGCCAGCTCGAATCCCTCGACGTCGATCTTGACGACATCGACCGTCGGGTCACCGGCACGCTCCAAGATTCCGTCGAGGCGCCCTAAGGGCACGACGAAGGAGCACCCGACGGGTTCCTCGATGCTGGCGTCGAGTGAGATGATGCGGCCGTTGCTCCCATCTGTCTCCAGTGCCCCGAAGCCGTCGCGGTCGCTCGTCGCCATGGTTCTCACGGTGATGTTGGAGAAACCGTTCTCCTCGGCGCTGCGCCGCAGGAGCCGGGTGTTGAGAGGGTTCGGCTCTATGGCGATCACCCGACCCGTCGTCCCGACGACGGACGCGGCCAGGAGGCTGTGCCAGCCGTAGTTGGCACCCACATCGACGAAGACGGACCCGGGACGCAACAGGCCGTCGAGTGTGTCGCTGACATCTTGTTCGAAGGCGCCGGTCGCAGCCATTGCGTGGCCGATGGCGCGGTCAGCGGCGAAGACGTGCACGCGGAAGCGCCCGGCGTCGACGGTGACCGTCGCCGGTTCATTACCCGCAGCCTGGCGGGTGCTCGCATACTCGGGCGAGCCGACCATTTCTGCCACCACATCGAGGATCGACAGGTGTTGGGAGTCGAGCCGCTGGCGGTAATGGGCCAGGCCTTCCGTATCCGGCGGCCTGTTGAGCAACAATTTGTAGCACGCCTCGACGTCCTCGATCGTCGCGGAAGTCGTTCGTGTTACGGAGTGACGGGCGAGCATGGGCCAACAGTAACAACCCGATGCATGTGGACAGACGCTCAGATCCGGCGTCGCACCGCGCGGAGCGACCGGCTCGTCACCGCGCGGACGCCTTCGGTCCGATAGGTGACCCAGGCCCGGTGAATCAGGTCGGCCAGCGGGCGGACCCCGCCCGGAGATCCGACCTGATGGACGCTGTGATCGCCCCCTGTTCGACGGGTGGGCCCGGACTGCGACGCGGGATCGGCCTGGCTGTCGGGCGCACGCTTGGGTGTCGCGCAGAACCGGATGAGTGGTTCGAGCACCGCCGACCAGGCGAACCGTGGGGCCACGATGGCGGCCCTCTGGCGGCACTGTTCTCGCCTGTGACTGTCTGCGAGCAGTTCGACGACAGCGTCCGCGACCGCGTCGACATCCTCGGCCAGCACGATCGTGCCGAGGCCTTCTCGATCGATCAACTCGGCGAAGGAGTCCCCGTCGGTGGCGACGATCGGCAGGCCGGCCCAGATGCAATCGAGGATCCGGGTGCGGAAGGAATAGGCCGTCTCGACATGGTCCTGGTGCAGGCTTAGGCCGATGTCCGCCTCCAGGAGATAGTCGGCTCGCCTGGCGTAGGGAACCCACCCGTCGTTGAAGAAGACGTGCGTACCCGTGAGCCCGAGTTCTGCCGCGGTGGCTCGGGCAGCCACTAAGGCCCTCGACTCCTGCGAGAAAGGACTCGGGTGCTTCACTCCGAGAAAGAAGAGCCGGACGTTCGGCCGGTGTTTCCGGACGCGGTCGATGGCTCGAATCGCCGTGACGGGATCGAGCCAGTCGTAGACACCGCCACCCCACAGCACGATCTCGTCGTCGCTCCCGATGCCATTCACCACGCCTCGCAGGGCGGGGGCAGCATGGTGCGGTGGGTCATCGGGCAACCCAAAGGTGACGACGTCGAGGAGTGTCCGCAGCGAGGGATCGCGCTCGTAGTTGGCGGGATTGACCCGGCCGGACGCGGCGAGGAACCCCATCCAGAGGTCCCGCTGCTTCTCACTGGCACACAAGAAGAAGTCGCCTCTCACCGCCTGCACCTCGAACACCCGGACCGCGTCGGTGATCTGACGGATCCGATCCGGTTCCGGCAGGGACCGATTGAGCTCGAGGTCCTCCAAGAAGATGGGGTCGTAGAGATCGACGATCATGACTTTGTTCGTCTCTCTCACGGCCGGGACGCGCTCGAGTACGTAGCCCTGCACCAGGACCACGTCGCACCATTCC
The DNA here is from genome assembly GCA_963731065.1 of uncultured Acidimicrobiaceae bacterium. Classification (GTDB taxonomy): domain Bacteria; phylum Actinomycetota; class Acidimicrobiia; order Acidimicrobiales; family RAAP-2; genus Bog-473. Next base: position 83,842 of record CAVSUH010000002.1, read on the forward strand.
TCGAGTTCGACGAAGCGTGCGGGGTCGGCGGCCTCGGTCTTGAATAGCTCGGAGTGCGACTGACAAACTGGCGAAGTCGTCGCCAGGATGACCTCATGGTCTTCGGACAGCGACCCGGCGATCTCCCACGCCCGGATGGCCGGTCCTGCCATCCGCTCGGTGAGCACGTCGTCGGTGATGATGAGAATATGCTTCGGATCGGCGGGGGTCATCAGGCTATGGTCCATGCATGTTGTCGAAGGCGTGCTCGGTGGCCGTACGGCGGCAAGTGCCGGCAGGGACACGGGAGGGTCAGCGTAGCGTGAAGGGTCGCTCGTGAGCAGGGTCCTCGTGCTGTCCTTCGATCCCGTGACAGAACAGATGCCCGGCCCGGCCATCCGCGCCTGGAACCTGGCGGCGCAGCTGGCGACCGAGCACGACGTGACGCTGGCCAGCACGGCGGGCGCCGACCGGACCCATCCGGCGATGGCGGTGGTCAGCGCGACCGGACCCGATGTGGACGAGCTTGCCGCTGCGGTCGATGTCGTCTTCGCCCCCTCCAGCGTGGTCCGGCGGCATCCGATCGTCGTGTCCTCGGGCCTTCCCCTGTGCATCGACATGTACGACCCGACCCACCTCGAGAACCTCGAGGCGGTCGGCGCAGCAGGCGATGAGGCTCATGTGAAGGAGGTCGCCCACCAGGTCTCGGTCCTCAACGACGACCTCCTCCACGGCGATTTCTTCCTCTGTGCGAGCCAACGGCAGCACGACTTCTGGCTGGGTTCACTAGCGTCGCTCGGGCGTGTGAACCCTTCGACCTACGCCGCCGATCCGATGCTGCGCAACCTCGTGGCGGTGGTTCCGTTCGGCATCGACCCTGAGCCACCAGAGCCCGAACCTGGAGCGCTGCGCCATCTCTTTCCCGAGATCGGGCCCGCCGATCCGGTGCTGATCTGGGGTGGCGGCGTGTACAACTGGTTCGATCCTCTATCCCTGCTGTACGCGATCGACGAGTTGCGGGATCGTCGGCCGACGCTTCGGCTTGTGTTCCTCGGCATGCGTCATCCGAACCCCGAGATTCCCGAGATGCGGGTGGCCACTCGGTTGCGCGCGCGGAGAGCGACCGCCTCGGGCTCACCGGAACGCACGTGTTCTTCAATCCTGGCTGGGTCTCGTACGACAGGAGAGGTGCGTACCTCCTCGACGCTGACGTGGGCGTGAGCACGCACCTGAACCACGTCGAGACGTATTTCTCGTTCCGCACACGCGTGCTCGACTATCTCTGGGCCGGATTGCCGAGCGTCCTCACCGGGGGCGACGCGTTGTCGGAAGACATCGCTGCGGCAGGTGTGGGAGCGGCGGTTCCCGATGGTGATCCTGCTGCGATCGCCACGGCCATCGAGGGGATCCTTGCTGCACCACCGGATCGGTCGGCCGTGCGTGCCTTCGGTGCCCGCTACAGCTGGGAGCGCACGGCGAAACCTCTGCTCGACTATCGCCGCGCGCCGTGGAAGGCGGCAGACCGGGAACTCAGGGAACGGCTCCCAGGCGATGCCCGGGTGGAGGAGCAAAGCCGGCCGGCTCGCGCCAGTCGGTGGAGTGGCCGGTTGTCGCGCCATTGAGCGCATCGGTGGCCATCGTGACGCCGCGCTTCGGTCCCGAAATCGTGGGCGGTTCAGAGGCGGTCATGAGCGAGATTGCTCTGGGCTTGAGCGGCCGCGGTCATCGCGTCGAGGTGCTCACCACCACCGCCATCGATCATCAGAGCTGGACGAGCGTCCTGCGGCCGGGCGTCACGGCCGAGGACGGCCTCGTGGTGAGACGGTTCGAGACCGTACCCAACCTCAGTCGCACGGGTGCCGACACGGCGACGCGCATCATCGCGCGGAGAGTCGACCACCGTCGACGAACAACTCTCGTGGTTGAGCTATCCCTTTCGCGTGCCGGATCTGTTCTTGCACCTGCTCGCCCATGGCGCGGACTACGGTTACATTGTCTTCTCGCCGTACCTGTTCTGGACCACCACAGTGTGTATGCCTCTCGTCGCCGACCATGCAGTCGTCGTGCCCTGCCTGCACAACGAGCAGTACGCGCACCTCGAGGTGATTCGGCCCGTCCTCCGTGATCCTGCATCGGTCTGGTTCCTTTCCGAGCCAGAACACGAACTCGCCCACCGCCTGGGCCCCGTCGCGTCGCATCACGTCGTGACAGGCGCCGGAGTGCACGTGCCTGAGTCCTACGATGCCGATGGTTTTCGCTCGAGGCACGGGATTACTCGTCCCTTCGTCCTCTACGCCGGTCGGAGAGAGCACGGCAAGGGATGGGATTGGCTGTTGTCCTGCTATGTCGCCGCCATCGAGTCCGACGACCCAGGAATCGACCTGGTGACCATCGGGGCCGGAGAGGTGGACGTTCCCGTCGCGCTCAAGGACCGTGTGATCGACCTGGGCTTTCTCGACGTCGCGGAGCGCGACAGCGCTTTTGCGGCGGCATCGGCCTCGGTGCAGCCCAGCATCATGGAGAGCTTCTCGCGCACCGTGCTCGAATCGTGGCTGGCCGGCACCCCCGTCCTGGCCAGGGCAGACAGTGAAGTCGTGGTCTGGCACTGCGAGCGGTCGGGAGGAGGTCGCATCTTCGAAGACGGCGACCAGCTGGCTCGCCTCCTGCGCTGGTTGGCCGATGCCCCGTCGGAGGCCGCCGCGGCTGCCGCGGCCGGCCGGCTCTACGTACTCGAGCACTACACCTGGGCTCTCGTGCTCGACCGGATTGAAGAGGAGCTGCAGTGAACGCACGGCCGGCGGTCGTGCCACGCGTCACACTGGACATGCAGGCCGCGCAGAGCGCGACGTACAAAGAGCGAGGCGTGGCTCGCTATGCCGTGGACTTTGCGACCGCCGTTGCCAGGCATCCGGCCCACGTGGTCGAACAGCTGCTCATCCGCGATGACTTGCCACCGGTGGGACGGATCGAGGGCCTCATCGCGGCCGGTCTGGTGACGAACCGCGCCGCGTGGGCGACCGAGGGAGGGATTTTTCACGCCCTTTCGCCGTTCGACTTGGACGTGCCGCTGGGCCTCGTCTGGCCACGACCAGCCTTCGCGCGCGGCTGGCAGTTCGTCGTCACGGTCTACGACCTCATTCCTGACCAGTTCCCGGACATCTACTTGCAGGATCCGGGCACCCGCCAGCGCTACAAGGCGCGCCTGGAGATCGTCAGGGCAGCTGACCACGTCATGACACTTTCGAGGGCCGTCGCCGACGACGTGCACGAGCGGCTCGGGGTGCCGCGTCGGCGGATCTCCGTAGTTGGCGCTGCCTGCGCCGCCTCGTTCACCCCAACGAAGGAGCGAGCCCTCGCCGAAAAGCAGGTGCGCGCCCTCGTTCCCGGAGTCGGAGCGCGCACGATCGTCTACAACGGAGCGGTCGAGCCGCGTAAGAACATGGAGCGGCTGCTGGCTGCGTTCGCCCACATTCCCCCTACGGTACGGGTCGGAGCCCAACTCGTGCTGGTGTGTCGCTTGGAGCCGCTCCAGCGCCGTCACTTCGAGCATCTGGCAGGGGTCTACGGTGTGGCCGACCAGCTCCTGCTCACGGGAGAAATCACCGACGAGGCGATGGTGGCGCTCTACCGTACGGCTGAGCTCGTGGTGTTTCCGTCGTTCGCCGAGGGCTACGGGTTGCCGGTCGCCGAGGCGATGGCCTGTGGAGCACCCGTCGTAGCATCCGACAACCCGGCGCTGGCCGAGCTGGTTGCCCCCGGCGCCACCTTCGACCCGTACAGCGAGGACGCCATCGCAGCGGCCGTGACTCGTCCCCTGGTCGACCACGATTACCGCACCCAGCTGGTCGAGTGGTCTGCCCGTCCCCGAATGACGTGGGCGGACGTCGCCGAGCGCGCCGTTGAGACCTATTCCGAGCTTGCCTTCGACTCGACTGTCGGTTTCTCGGGCGGGGGAGACAGCAGCCGTCGGAGGCGAACACTCGCCGTCGTCACGCCCTGGCCACCCGCCGCCTCCGGCGTTGCCGTCTATTCGGCTCGGCTGGTGGAGGAGATGTCCCGTCACGTGGACGTCGAGGTGTTCGTCGAAGGCGACGAGCTTCCCGAGGCGTCCGGAGGCGATGGGCGCATCGTCAAGCACCCAGCTCGCAGCTTCAGTGCCATTGAGGCCACACGTGGCGGCTACGACGCAGTGCTCGTCTGCATCGGCAACAGCGAATTCCATACTGTCGGTCTCTCGCTCATTCGGGAGCGCCGACTGCAGCCGGTGACCCTTGTCCACGATATTCGCCTGACTGAGCTCTATTGCCACGCCGCGGCACGGGGAGAAGTCCCAGAGAGGATCTTGGGCGCGCTCACTTCGATGTACGGCGCCCTTCCGCCTGGGCTGGTCCGCGATGAATGGATCCGTCCCGAGGTGGCCGAGCGCCATGGCATCTTGATGGCGCGCGAGATCATTGCGTGCAGTCGGCGGGCCATCGTGACGTCGGAGTTCGCGGCGCGGCTCGCCCGCACCGATACCCGGGTTGGCGATGAGGCCCGGATCCACGTGGTGCCCCATGCCTACCCCGAGGTCGTCTCCGTGCAGGCAGAGCGCGACGAACACCTGATTGGGTCGTTCGGCCTGGTGAACGAGGCCAAACGGCCGCTCTTGTTGGTGCAAGCGCTGTCGATCCTGCGACTGCGGGGACGGCACGTGCGCCTCGTCTTCGCCGGCCCCGTCAGCGAGCACGACCGTCGTGAGATCGTGGCGGAGGCCGCTCGCACCGGTGTGGAGAAGGAGATCGAGATCACCGGGCTCCTCGACGACGCTCGTTACGCGAACGTGCTGAGCCGAGTGAGCCTGGCCGTGCAATTCCGGGCCCGGACCAACGGCGAATCGTCAGGGGCGATGCACGATTGCATTGCCGGCGGGGTGCCCTTGGTTGTGACCAACCTCGGCGCGGCCCGTGAGCTGCCTGAGTTCGTGGAGAAGGTGAGCCTCGAGGTCACTGCGGAGGAGCTCGCTTGCCGCCTGGACGAGCTGCTCCGCGACGGATCGCGCCGGCAGGCCATGGCCGATGCGGGTATCTCCCATGCCCGCCAGCACGACTTCGCGCATGCCGCCGCTCTGACCCTGGCGGTCGCCGAGCTCACTCAGGCTGGCTGATTGCCGGAGCTGATTGCCGGTGACGTATCCCAGTCGCCGTTGCGGCCGCTCCACTCGGTCCATACCGTCTCAGGATTCGACCGCCACCATCGGTGGGCGCTGTACCGACTGGCCAGCGCCCAGGGGAGGTGGCGGAGGACTCTGGCCCTGACACCGCCGCCGGGACCGTCGTCCCACCGCCACCGCAGATGGTCGACGGCCAGCTGACGGGGAGCGTTGCGCGCGATCGTCAGGCTCCGATTCGACTCGGAGAGCACCCGTACGCCGGGTCCACTGGCTCCGCCGCTGGTCGCCGACCAACGGTGCACGACCCTCAGGCGGGGCTCGTAGCGGATCCGCAGTCCGGCCAACTGCGCCCGCCAGCACCAGTCGACGTCCTCGTAGTAGGCGAAGTACGGCCGGGCTAGAGCTCCGAGGTGGTCCCAGGTAGACCGGCGGAACACCACTGCGGTGAACGACACGCCGAAGCGATCGGCCGCCTCGTCGAATCGACCGTCGTCAGGGGTAGCGATACCAACGTCGCCGGCGTAGCCGTCCTCGCGCAGATAGATGCCTGCACTGTTGACCAGACGGCAGACGGGCCCGCTCGGGGCCACGTCGCCGTCGACCTGGACGGTCTCGGGCGTGTCGGCCACAGGCGCATAGAACGGCACCGAGCCCGCGGTCCAACGCCAGCGGTCCTCACCGTCGGTCTCGAGCCGGTGGGCGCCGGCGCCAACGAGCCGGTCGAGCACCTCGGTTCCGTTCACCCGGACCGAACGGATCTGACGGCCGAGGGTGCGTTCGTCGCCCGGTGCCTGCCACGGCGGATCCGGAAGCACGACCTCACGGAAGAGTTCGGACAGGACGACCTTGGGCCCGACGGCCGCGATCGTGGGGTCTTCGAGGACGGCGCCGCTGGCATGGAGCCAGTCGGGTGGAGCCAACGCGTCGTCGTTGAGGAGGGCGACCACGGCGCCACGCGCCTTGGCGACACCGAGGTTCACCCCGCCGGAGAAGCCCAGGTTGCGCGGCGAACGGACAATCGTGGCTCCGGTGGCGGCGGTCAGGGATGAGGCGAGCGCGCCGGATGACCCGTTGTCCACCACAATGACCTCGTCCGCCTGATCGACCACCGAACGGATGCAAGGCTGCAGCCAATCCCCAGGCCGATAGGACACGATGATGACGCTTGTTGCGGGCGCCACTCTGGTGCGTGTCACAAGGACCGAGTGGGTCGCCCCTCCTCCGTTTCCAGGCGGTCCAGCCGGGCCTGGAGGTCTTCGACTGCCTTCGACAAGCGGATGAGGCTACGGCCGAACGTCTCAGCCAGCTCGTTGGCTGCGTCACCTTGTTGACGCAGCATGCGAGCGAGCTCTTCCATCTCCTTGTGTACGGCGGACTCGAGTCGGTCGGCCACACGTTCGGAGGACTCGTCGGCGATCTCGTTGGCCCAGGCATCGACCCGTGACTTCAACCGCCGGGGCGGAGACCCCATCAGCCCACCTCCCATGAGGGTGCGGCCCCAGTCGCTACCTGAGATGGCGCGACATGGCGCTTCATGTGGGCAGAGTATAGGGCGGCCACTTCCGGACCACGGAGGCCTCCGAGTACTGTCCGTTCCGTGGAATCCGCCGAGGCCGATGTGGTCCTGATCGTGGGCAGTTTCCCACCGCTTCCTTCACTAGCCGCGGCGGCGACGGTCGCGACGGTGCGGCGCGAGCTCGAATCCGGCCGGACCGTCGTGACGGCTTCCCCCCGCCCCTCTGCCGCGTCGCTTGTCCTTCGCCTGACAGGCCCTCTCGGTGCCTGGCGGCTCGAGCAGGTGCGTCGCAGTTGCGCTGCGGCGAAGCTCGTCCTGTCCGTCGAACCAGGCTGGCCGCTTCCGCCGGCGACCTTCGCGGTACTTCATCGCTTCGCCGACGTGTCACTCCTGGTGTCCGAGCCCACGCCCGCGGTGCTGCGCGTCGTGAGGCGGCTGCGCCGTGGCGCCGAGGTGGTGCTAGCAGGCCAGGCGGGCCGACCGGAGGTCGTGGCAGCGGTCGCGCTCGCCGTGCCCGGAGTGCCCCTGCGGGTGGCGACCGTTCCGCCCTTGGGGACACCGGTTGTCGGGGTCACGCCCCTCGGTCCACGAGAGCGAGTTTCCTCCCGGCTCCATTTGCCGGCGACGGGTGGTGGACGCGGCCTGCTCAGACCGTCCTCCGACTCTCTTCTTCAGATGGAAGTGGCGTGCAAGAAGAGCGCCCTGTTCATGAGGCGAGGAGCGAGACGAGCGGTGAGCGACGTGCGCAAGATGACCACGGGGGGCCCCTGACGAAAAGCGGCCGGCACGGTCGGTGCGGCAGGCCACCAACCCCGAGGCGCCCGGAGGGCGCAAGTATCATGTCGCCGTGATCGGAGCCGACAGCGGCGACACCGGGGACCAACGTCCCGCATCGCAGGGAGGCGTCCTCGCTCCCGGCACAGTCCCGCTTGCGTCGACACACGGCACTGAAAGTACCGATGTCGCGCTGAGCCCGCGACCGGACGCGCCGCAGCAGCGTCTCGAGGTCGCCGCGCCCCCGAGATCTGCGTCGCGGTCCACGCCGGGACTCTGGCAGCTGCTCGATGCGGCAGCACTTTGGGCACGGGTGCGCTGGACGCTCTCGACGACAGCGGTCGCGGCCAGCTCGTTCTTCCTCGGTCTCGTGGCTATATGGGCGGCCGCGTGGATGTCCCACCACTCCGTCGCTCAAACGACTGTGCAGTGGGACGGGACTTGGTACTACTTCATCTCCCAGCATGGCTACGTGCACGCCCTGCCGACGGCAGCGAACCAATACAACGCGCTCAGGGCCGCCTTCTTTCCGGGCCTGCCCTTCGTCGAGCGCGTCGTGCACGACATTGTCGGCGGGTCGCCGGCGAGAACGACTCTTCTCGTGGGAGGCGTCGGTCTGGTCGTGTCCTGCCTCCTTTTACGAGTACTGGTCGCACGGATGTTCGGGGACGAGGTTGCCTGGAGGTCCGTCGTCGTCTTTGCGTTCTTTCCCGGAGCGTACGTGTTTCTCCTAGGGTACAGCGAGGCTCTCGAGATCCCACTCGCCATCCTGGTCCTGTATGCGCTCCGGCGCCGTTGGTATCTGGTGGCTGGGGTGGCCACCGCGGTGGCCACCGGCACGCGCCTGACCGCCGTCGCCTTGGTTGCAGCCTGCGTCGTCGGTGCCGTGAGGGAGGTAGCGGCGCAGCATGCAGCGATCGTGCGCACTCGGGCGACGGTGTTCCGACTCGTCACGGCGATTGCGGCACCGATCATCGGTCTGGGCGGCCTGGTTGCCTACATGGTGTTCTTGCACCAAAGGACGGGAAGTTACCTCGCGTTCAATACCGCCGAGCGCGTCGGCTGGCACAATTCCCTCGATTTCGCGGAGCCGTTCCGTGCGATCCAAGCGTTTGCAGACAACCCGTTCTCCATTCCGTACCAGACAATGAATGCGCTTGGCACGGTCGCAATCCTGGCCTGCCTTGCCTTGTTGGGAATCGATGGATTGCGCCGGCTGCGCTTGGAAGAGACGATCTATGCCGCGATCATCCTTCTTGCCTGGATGTTCACTTCCAATACCGGTGCATGGTTCCGTTTTGCCGAGTCCGCCTTCCCGGTCCTCATCCTGTTGGCCCTTCGGCTCGGTCAGCGTTGGTATCCGGTCGTGGCATGTGCCGGTGCCACGATCCTCGGCATCTTGCTCATGTTCTTCCTCATGAACACAGCGTTCTCGCCGTAAGCCTCCGGATTCGAGCAAGGCAGACTTCGAACCTCGGTTCGCCAAGGGCTAGACTCGAGCCGTGCCAGTATCTACCAGCTCTCTGAAGGGCCAGACGGTCAAGTTGGTCACTAGGATCGCGAGCAAGGGCGAGAGGATGTCCGCCGCCCTGCGAGCGCGCATCGATCCCTCGGTCTCGGCCGACTCGGAAGAACCCGCGGGACGCTACGGCGGGCTTTGGAACCCCGGGACAGAGATCGAGGCGATAGATCAGATCTACAACACGAAGAACATGGAGTCTTTCGAGCACGGCGGTAAGTTCGACTTCGAATCGCTCGCGCCGTACATCTCGAAGTCGATGACCGTCCTCGACTTCGGCTGCGGGATCGGCCGACTCGCCAAGTATGTAGCGCCGGAGTGTAAGGAGCTGTGGGCGGTCGACATTTCCCGCACCATGCTGAAACTCGCGACAGAGCGAATGGCCGAGTACGACAACGTCCGTTACGTGCAATCCCGGGACACCGGGATGCCCGACGTGCCGACCGACAGCATCGACATGGTGTACTCCCTTCTGGTCCTCCAGCACGTCGAGCGGGGGGACGCCTTCCTTCTCCTCGAGGAGATACGCCGGGTCTTGCGACCGGACGGGCGTGCGGTGCTGACGTTCCCGAACCTGCTCTCCGACATCTACCTCGAGGGTTTCGTGCACGACGCCCGTACGGGAGCATCGGCCCAGGTCAACCGGGCCCGGGTCTACACACCCCAAGAGGTCGAGCGGATCGTCACCGCGGCCGGCTTCGACGTCGAGATAGAGGCCAAAACAGAGGTCTGGGCCGTCGCTACGCCCAGGTAACTGCGAAGAGGAAACCTTGCTTCAAGACCCGCCGATTGCCGCGTTGATGAGCGACACCGTGCGCTCCTTCGACGCCGTCAGGTCGTACGACGCGGCCTGCGCCCTGCCCGCGGCAGTGAGCACCTGACGCAGCCTGGGGTCTGCGAGTACCCGCGCCACGGCAGCGGCGAAGAAGGCCGGAGACTTGTCGGGCAGCAGCAACCCGCCATCGCCCACCGTCTCGGGAATGGCGGTGACGCCGTAGGCGACGATGGGCACGCTGTGGCCCATGGCCTCGGCCACAGGTACGCAGAAGCCTTCGTGGTCCGAGGCCATGACGAAGACGTCGGCCGCCTCGTAGTAGGCCTCGAGCTCGGCGCCGGTCACCGAGCCGGGCAGCAGGGCGACCTCGGAGAGGCCGAGCTCCTCGATGAAGGCCCGCAGCGCTCGCTCGTACTTCTCGCTGAGCTGGGAGCCGACCATGTGCAGGCGCGCATGCGGGTCATCGGTGCGCCGCAAGACGTCGAGCATCTTGACCAGGTCGTGCGGGGCCTTGTGCGGCGAGATCTTGCCCACGTAGAGCAAGTCGGCCCCGCCGTCGCGCGCCTTGCGGCGTGCCAGCGACCTTGCCAGCGCGGGATCCGGCGTGTCGCGCTTCGCCCATATGTCGATCAGGAGCGGCGACGACGGCGGTCCCCCCGTAGCCCAGCGCCGCGCAGCTCTGCCTCGTTGAAGGCGGAGGCGGCCATGGCGAAGCGGCTCTGCGGGGCCAGCCGGGCCAGCTGCGAGCGGCCGAGTGACGTCTCGTAGGCCACGGCTGGCTCCCAGTTGCGCAGCAGCTCCGCTGGGGTGATGTTGTGGTAGTAGACGAGCTTGGGTTCCGAACGTGCGGCGAGGATGTCGAACACCGGGCTGCCGATGGAGGCCTGGTACAGCAGCCAGCGATCTCGTCCGGACCGCCCGAGTTCGATCACCGGGCGGCCCTCGTGTTCGACGTCCGGCGTGTGGCTGCCGTAGTAGATGTCGGAGTCGATTCCCGCGGCGCGCAACGCGTCACGTAGGTTCAAGGTGTGCACGCCGATCGCGTCGCGGCTGGCGAGCGACGGCAACACCTGGTCGACCCGCACGACGGAGCAGTGTACAGATGGTGCGCGCACTCCGATCGTCCCTCCCCATGCACCCAATTCGCCCAGGCCTCACCCTTATACTGGTCACATCGTGCCGGACGGACTACCACCTCCGCGCTGCGGCGTCGCGCACCGACGGCAGCTGGCCTGGCGCCGTTCTGCTCGTCGCCTTCGTGCTCTTGCTCGCCTTGGCGGTGCCCGCAGCCCTGCTCGGTTCGGCGTCCCCGGCGGCGGCGGCCGGTCTCAACGCTCCCGACCGATCATCCGTGCCGGCGCTGGTCCCGTCCGCACAGGCGCACGCCTTGCCGGGCGACGCGACCAATGTCCGGATCGACATGACCGAGAACGACGGCCTCGACGTCATCGTGGCCGCCTCGGGCGGCAGCGTGTCGGCGCCGGGCGTGCCCAGCGCGGCGGCCGTGCGGTTCCACCAGACCGGGGGGACGTGGGAAGTCGACACCGGACCGGGTTGTGCGGGTCCATGGAGCCCGGTGTTGACGAACCAGAGCGACACCGACGGCATCACCAGTTGGCGGGCTCCTGACGCTGTGCGTGGCGAGCTACAGCCCGACGGTGCACGGCACGCTGACGGCGGTCTACAACTCGAATGGTCAGGCCAGGTCGGTCAACACGCTGCCGCTCGAGCAGTACGTGGCCGACACGGTGCCCGGGGAATCGCCGTCGAGCTGGGCCACCCTCGGTGGCGCCGGCCCCCAGGGTATGGACTGGGGCTTCCAGGAGCTCGAGGCCCAGGCGGTCGGCCGTCCGCTCCTACGTCCTGGCCAACCTGGGTGGCTACGGCGGGTACGCCGACACCTGCGACCTCACCTGCCAGACCTACCGCGGCACCGAGTACGAGACGCCGACGAGCGTCGCCGCCGCCAACGACACCGCGGGCCAGGTGATGGTGATGCCCAACGGCCAGATCGCCACGACCGAGTACTCGGCGTCGACCGGTGGCTACACCTCGAGCTCCAACGAGGAGTCGCCCTTCACCGCCGTGCCCGACGACGGCGACGCGGTGTGCGTGTCCGGTGCATGCAACCCCAACCACCAGTGGTCGACTTCGGTCAGCTACGCGGGCCATCGCAGACCGCGTGGCCGCAGATCGGGACGTTCGAGAACGTGCCGGTCTCGACCGACGGATCCGGGACACCCGTACGACGCCGGCTACGGGCGGGTCGACTACCATCACGATCGAGGGAAGCGCGCAGATCGATCACCATCCCCGGCACGGAGTTCTATGTCGACCTCGGTCTGAAGTCGGACTTCTTCGCCGTCACCTGGACCAACGGCTGCGCGCTCTCCATCGTCGGCCAGGGATGGGGTCACGGCATCGGCATGGGTCAGTGGGGCGCACTCGGGTACGCCATCGGGCAGGACCACGGCGACGGGAACTGGAGCTATCAGCAGATCGTGGATCACTACTACGGGCCGGCGACGCTGGGCAACCTGCCCGGCGGCGCCAGCTCGGTCGACGGCTCGAGCGGCGGGGTCGGCGGGTACTGGATCAACGCCGTCGACGGCGGCGTGTTCAGCTTCGGCAACGCGCAGTTCTACGGGAGCACCGGAGGCATGGTGCTCAACCAACCCGTCGTCGGCATGGCCTCGACGCACGACGCCAACGGCTACTGGGAGGTGGCGAGCGACGGCGGCGTCTTCAGCTTCGGCGACGCCCAGTTCCACGGCAGCACCGGGAGCATCCATTTGAACAAGCCAATGGTGGGCATGGCGGTGACACCCGACGGCGGCGGCTACTGGCTGGTGGCCTCCGACGGCGGCATCTTCGCCTACGGCAATGCGCAGTTCTACGGCAGCACGGGCAGCATCGCGCTCAACAAGCCGATCATCGGCATGGTGCCGACCCACGACGGCGGCGGCTACTGGCTCATCGCATCCGACGGCGGCGTCTTCGCCTTCGGCGACGCCGGCTTCTTCGGCTCGCTGGGCGGCGCCCCGCCGTCCACCGCGCTGGTCGGCGTGGCCCCGACCCCCGACGGCGGCGGGTACTGGGTGCTCGGCGCCAACGGGAGCGTCTACGACTTCGGCGACGCGCCGCAGTGTCGCGATCTCTCCCGTCTCGCCGGCGCTCAGCACGCTGAAAAGCCCCATGACGGGCCTGATCCCCGACTTCAGCGGGCAGGGCTTCGACGCCGTGAACGCCAGCGGGCAGGCCTTCGCCTTCGGTGACGCGCCCTATTTCGGCGACGTGACCACTGCCGTGCCGGGGTATGCGGGCCATGCCGTGGGCATCGCCGTCACGCCCGGCTGACGCTCGGCTGACACCGCCGCTGACAGCGGCCACCTCGGCCAGGCGCGGGAACCGCCGCAGCCGCCCGAGCGGGCCCAGGCGCCCGGCGTCCACGCCGTGGTCCGCCGCGTTGAGCAGGCGCAGATCACCGCGGCTGTTGCCGTAGGCCCACAGCACCGGCTGCTCGCCGCCGTTGTTCGAGAGCAGGCCGCGCGACCTGAGGTGGCCGATCAGCCGGGCGTACTTCTCGGCGCCGCGGCAGTTCTTCCCCTCGTAGCCGCCGGTGAGCAGCCCGCCGCCGCCGACGGCCAGCCGCGTGGCGACGACGCCGTCCACGCCGAGCTCCTCGCCCGCCGGGCTGACGTAGCACTCGGGTGAGGCCGAGACGATGACGGTGTAGTGGCCCTGCCGTTGGTGCCACTCGAGCCGGCGCCGGGCGTCGGCGCGCAGGTGCCGCTGCAGGTGGCGGTGGGCGAAGACGGCCGAGCGACGGTCGACCTCCTCGACGGAGAGGCCTCCGAGGAGGCGGTGGAACAGCTTCTCCTTGACCTCGTCGGCGGCCGTGCCGCCGGTGATCGCCGCCCGCACGAGGGCGGGGGAGAGCCGCAGCGCCGCGCGCGAGCACGGGCAGAAGGCCGCGCAGGCTGACGAGGAAGGGGAACACGCTGCCGCCGTCGGTCAGCGTGCCGTCGAAGTCGAAGGCCGCGACGGTCGGGCGGGCCGGCGGACCCTGCCCGTTCGTGGTGTCGTCAGTCGAGCGCAACGCCACGACGGCCGGCACCCCCTGCGAACCGGACCGCTCCCTCGAGCGTCTCCCCGCTGCGCACGACGTCGCGCCCGCGCCGGGCCTCGTTGCGAGCCGCCTCCTCCTCGGTCAGTCCCCACTGCTCCAGCGCGCTCATGCGGTCGGAGCGCAGGCAGATCTGGGGCAGCGCGGCCAGTTGGTGGGCCAGGGCCACGGCCGCCGGCAGCGCCTCGCCCGGAGCGACGACCCGGTTGGCCAGCCCCATGGTGAGCGCCTCGGGGGCCGGCACGGCACGTCCGGTGAGGATCAGGTCCATGGCCCGCCCGTGCCCGACGATGCGAGGGAGCCGCACCGTGCCGAGATCGCACAGCGGCACGCCGAAGCGCCGGCAGAAGACCCCGAAGATCGCGTCCTCGGCCACCACCCGCAGGTCGCACCAGAGCGCGAGCTCGATCCCACCGGCCACGGCGTAGCCCTCCACGGCGGCGATCACCGGCTTGCCCAGGGTCAGGCGGGTCGGCCCCATCGGCCCCGGGCCGTCGTCGGGGATGGGCCGGCGGTCCCCCTCGGCGACCGCCTTGAGGTCGGCGCCGGCGCAGAAGGTCCCGGCCGCTCCGGCCAGCACGGCCACCGAGCGCTCGTCGTCGCCGTCGAAGGCCAGGAAGGCCTCCCGGAGCTGATCGGCGCAGACGCTGTCGACGGCGTTGCGGCGCTCGGGCCGGTTGATGGTGACCACGGTCACGGGACCGTCGTGCTCGACCAGCAGGGAGTCGGCCCGGTACGGCTGGTAGGGCCCGGGTGAGGGCTCGTCTGCCGCCGGCGTCGGACGCATGGAGGCATTCTCGCACGGCCCGGCTGGGGTGTCCGCACATGGAGTTCCCGCTCGTCCCCAGGTGAAGGGCCCTTTTCCGGTCCGGACCGCGGCCGGTGGCAAATATGACCAAACGTGTCGACAATTGGTGGATCAGCCGGTAAGGTCACAGTCCGCATCTACGGACCCTCACCATTTCAGGAGGAGCACAATGGCAGTACGACTCGGGGACACCGCCCCCGACTTCACGGCGGACACCACCGAAGGCACGATCAACTTCCACGAGTGGCTGGGCGACAGCTGGGGGATCCTCTTCTCCCACCCCAAGGACTTCACGCCGGTCTGCACGACCGAGCTCGGGCGCCTTCTCCAAGGCCAAGCCCGAGTTCGACAAGCGCAACGCCAAGCTCATCGGCCTCTCGGTCGACTCGGTCGAGTCCCACAGGGCTGGGCCGGCGACATCGAGGAGACGCAGGGCTCGGCCCTGGCCTTCCCGCTGATCGGCGACGAGGACCGCAAGGTGGCGGACCTCTACGACATGATCCACCCCAACGCCGAACGACACGCTGACCGTGCGCTCGGTCTTCATCATCGGGCCCGACAAGAAGGTCAAGCTGACGCTGACCTACCCGGCCTCGACGGGTCGCAACGTCGACGAGATCCTCCGCGTGCTCGACTCGCTGCAGCTGACCGCCGACTACACGGTGGCCACGCCGGTCAACTGGACCGAGGGTGACGACGTCATCATCGTCCCCGCGCTCAGCGACGACGAGGCCAAGGACCGCTTCCCCAAGGGCTGGAAGGCCCTGAAGCCCTACCTGCGGGTGACGCCCCAGCCCAACCGCTGAGGAATCGCCTGGAGGCCCGATCCCGTCGGGCGTGAGCACGTGACCTGCCGGCCCCCCCGGGCCGGCTGGTCCGCGTCCGGGCTACCGTTCGGCGCATGAGCGTGTCCACCCGCTACGAGACCATCGTCACTCCGGACGGCGCCGGCTTCGATGCCTTCTGTGCCGTCCCCGAAGGCGGGTCGGGCCCCGGGATCCTCCTCTTTCAAGAGATCTTCGGCATCAACGACAACATGCGGGGCCTGGCCGAGAAGCTCGCGCGCCAGGGCTACGTGGTGCTCGTCCCGGACATGTTCTGGCGCGTTGAGCCCCGGTTCGAGCGGAAGGACGAATCGGGCCTGGGCGACGCCTTCGCGATCGTGCAGCAGTTCGACTTCTCGGCCGCCGTGGGTGACATCCAGTCCACCCACGCCCACCTCCTGTCGATGGGGGAGTGCTCCGGCAAGGTCGGCGCCGTCGGGTTCTGCCTCGGTGGCGGACTGGCCTTCGCCGCGGCAACGCTGAGCCGGGTCGACGGCCACGGTCCCGACGCGGCCGTCTGCTACTACGGCTCTGGGGTCAACGAGCTGCTCGGTCACGTGGACGCACTTGAGTGTCCCTGCATGTTCCACTACGGCAGCAACGACACGTTCATCCCGACCGAGAACATCACGGAGGTCGAGCAGGCCGTCGCCGGCCGGCCCGGAGTGGAATTCCACCGCTACGAGGCAGGCCACGCGTTCAGCAATTGGGATGCGCCGTCCATGTACGACGAGGCTGCGGCCGACGAGGCCTGGTCCAGGACCCTCGCCTTCTTCGGCACCCACCTCACGTAGGCGGGGGCGGCTCAGGCCGAGGACGGGCCACCAGCTCGTCGCGCAGCTCCCGCTTGAGGACCTTTCCCTGCGGGTTGCGCGGCAGCGGCTCGGAACGGAACCAGATGTGCGTCGGCACCATGAAGCCGGCGAGCCGCGCCTTCACGTGCACCTGCAGCTCGTCCGCCGTCACCTTGGCCCCCGGCCGCAGGACGATGACGGCCCCCACCTCCTCGCCGAGCGTGGGATGGGGCACGCCGATGACGGCGCAATCGGCCACGGCGGGGTGCTCGAAGAGGGCGGCCTCCACCTGCACCGAGTACACGTTCTCGCCGCCCCGGATGATCATGTCCTTGGCCCGGTCGACGATGTAGATGAAGTCCTCGTCGTCGAGTTGGGCGACGTCGCCGGTGTGCAGCCAGCCCCGGGTGAAGGTCTTGGCGGTCTCCTCGGGCCGGTTCCAGTAGCCGCGCACCACGTTCGGCCCCTTGATCCACAGCTCACCGCGGACGTCGGGCCCGCGCGGCACCGTGTCGTCGGGCTCGTCGCCGGGGAAGTCCTCGGGCATGACGGCCACGTCGCAGACGGGGACGGCCGGCCCGACGCTGTCCGGCTTGGCGATGTAGTCACCGCCCGAGTTCATGGAGGTGACCGAGGACGTCTCGGTCAGGCCGTAGCCGTTGGAGGGTTGCCCGATGGGCCAGGCGGCACGGATGCGGCGCACGAGGTCGGGCGGCGCCGGCGCGCCGCCGTAGGAGACGCCGCGGATGGAGGAGGTGTCGTACTTGTCGAAGTTCGGTGAGTCGAGCACCTGCATCACCATGGCCGGCACGCCGCCGAACGTGCCGATCCTCTCCCGCTCAATCAGCTGGAGCGCACGCTCGGGGTCGAAGTGGTGCATCATCACGAGCTTCCCGCCGGCGGCCAGGTTGGAGACCATGACGGAATGGCAGCCCGTGGCGTGGAACAGCGGCACCGACAGGAGGAAGGCCGCCTGCGTCTTCTCGCCGACGGTCTCGAGGGCCGGGCTGCCGTAGCGGGTGGCGCCGCGGGTGTTGATGAAGAAGAGGCTCATCAGGTTGGTGCCCATGTTCCGGTGGGTGCCGACGGCGCCCTTGGGCCGGCCGGTGGTGCCCGATGTGTAGAAGATGGTGGCGTCGTCCTCCGGGTCGATGGTGAGGTCGGGCGGCGAGGCGGCCTCGTCCACGGTGCCCAGGGCGAGGGCGAACGGCCATTCGGGGACCGGTGCGGCCTCCGACGGCTCGGAGACGGCGAGCGGGGCCGACGGGCTCGCGGCGATGCTCGTCGGCCACGATCACGGCGCTGAGGTCCGGCAGGCCCCCGAGGAAGGGGCGGATCCGCTCGACCCGCTCCGTGTCGACGAAGGCCACCTTGGAGCCCGAGTCCTCGAGCCCGTAGCGCAACTCCTCGCCGCTCCACCAGGCGTTCAGCGGGACGACGATGGCGCCGGCCAGCGTGGCGCCCCAGAAGGCCATGACCCACTCGGGCAGGTTGCGCATGATGATGGCGACGCGGTCGCCCTGTTCGATCCCGAAGGTGGTGCGCAGCCGGTGGGCCAGGGTGCAGGCGATGCGGTAGTGCTCGGCGAAGGTCGTCCGCTCGTCCTCGTAGACGAGGAACACGTTGTCGCCGTGGCCGAGCGACATGTCGATGACGGCGCGCAGCGAGGGCGGCGCGTTCTTCCAGACGCGCGTCGGCACCCCGCGGATGTCGAGCTCCTCCATCTCGAAGAGCTGCCCGGCGGCGGTGAGCGCTGCATTGGCCTCCGCGATCGACATCGACGGCGTGTCCTTGCCGGTGCTGCTCACGTGCCCTCCTTCTCGCTTTCGCTTGCCGCGGCCTTCT
Organism: uncultured Acidimicrobiaceae bacterium; assembly: GCA_963731065.1. Taxonomy (GTDB): domain Bacteria; phylum Actinomycetota; class Acidimicrobiia; order Acidimicrobiales; family RAAP-2; genus Bog-473. Next base: position 101,954 of record CAVSUH010000002.1, read on the forward strand.
CGCTTTCGCTCGCTGCAGCGGAGTCGAAGACCGCCCCGCGGTAGTAGGCCAGCTCCGCCACGGACTCGCGGATGTCCTGCAGAGCCCGGTGGCCGCCCTGCTTCTCGGGGGCCGCCTTGTAGACGTCGGGGAGCCAGCGCCGGCAGAGCTCCTTGATGGTGGAGACATCGACGGAGCGGTAGTTCAGGAAGTCCTCGATCTCGGGGAGCTCCACCGCCAGGAAGCGCCGGTCGGTCCCGATGGAGTTCCCGGCCAGGGGGACCTTGCGCGCCTCGGGAATGTGCGACTGCAGGAAGGCCAGGGTCTGGGCCCCGGCGTCGGCGAGGCTGAGCGTCGATGCCTCGATCTCGGCCAGGAGGCCCGAGCGGGTGTGCATGGTGCGCACGAAGTCGTCCATGTCCGCCAGCTGCTCCGGCGTGGCGTGCACCACCAGGTCGGGGCCCTCCTCAATGAGCTGCAGGTTGTCGTCGGTGATGAGGCAGGCGATCTCGACGATGGTGTGGCGCGCCGGATCGAGCCCCGTCATCTCGAGATCGATCCAGGCCAGCACGCGGGCACTGCTACCGGTCGGCCCCGGGGCGGAAGGTTGGCCCGGGCCCTTGTAATGTCCGGCGATGCTGCCCGTCCCCCTGCAGCAGCTCGACGCTGAGCTGCCCCCACCCTCCTACGCCCGTGAGGGCGACGCCGGCGCCGACCTGCATCGCCCGCACCGACGCCGTGCTGGCCCGCCGGGGCGGCCGGGCCGTGGTCCCCACGGGGGTGGCCGTCGCCATCCCGGCCGGGTACGCCGGCCTGGTCCTGCCCCGGAGCGGGCTGGCCGCCCGCCACGGCCTGACCTGCCTCAACGCACCCGGCCTGATTGACGCGGGGTACCGGGGGGAGCTCCAGGTCATCCTCGTGAACCACGATCCCGAGCACGACTACACGGTCAGCCGGGGCGACCGGATCGCCCAGCTCGTCATCATCAGGGTGGAACAGGCCGCCTTCGCACTGGTCGGGGAGGGGGGCCTGGAGGAGTCGCAACGGGGGAGTGGCGGCTTCGGGCACACCGGTACATGACGGCCGAGCGCGGAGACGCTAAGAAGGGGGCGGTCATGCAGTCACTCGTCGGCATGGATGCCGCCTTCCTCGCGCTGGAGACGCCGACCACGCCGATGCACGTCGGCGTGGCGCTGGTGCTCGACCCGCCCGAGGGCACGCGCTCGCTGTTCTCGCCGTCGACCCGCTACGCGCAGATCCGCCGGGTCATTCAGCAGCGCCTGCACCTGATCCCCCCGCTGCGCCAGCGCGCGCTCAGGGTGCCCTTCGGGCTGCACCACCCGGTCTGGGTCGACGATCCGGAGTTCGACCTCGACGACCACGTGAGCCGGGCCAGCCTGCCCTCACCCGGAGGACAGTCCGAGCTCGATGCCTTCGTGGCCGGGGTCATGAGCCGCCAGCTCGACCCGAACCGCCCGCTCTGGGAGATGCACGTGGTCGAGGGGCTCGAGGGTGAGCGCACGGCACTGGTGGCCAAGGTGCACCACGCCATCCTCGACGGGGTGAGCGGCGCGTCCGTGCTGGCGGCCTTCCTGGACCTGACGCCGCGCACCCGCATTGTGGAGCTGCCGCCGGAATGGGACCCGGCACCGTTGCCGTCCAACACGCAGATGCTGCGCCACGCCGCATCGTCGCTGGCCCGGCAGCCGGGATCGACGCTGAGCACCCTGCAGGCCGGTGTCGAGGCGGTGGCGGACCTCGGCATGCACAATCGCGAGCTGGCGGGCCGCGGCGAGCAGTCGCCGCCGGGGTTCTTCGCCGCGCCGCGCACGTCGTTCAACGGCGCCGTCTCGAACCGCAAGCGCTTCGCCGGCCTGTCGGTCCCGCTCGAGGACGTGAAACTGGTCGGCCGGGTCTACGAGGCGACGGTGAACGACGTGATCCTGGCCTGCGTCTCGGGCGGGTTGCGCCGGCTCCTCGACGGCCCGGGGGAACGGGCCGAGGGGTCGCTCGTGGCCATGGTGCCGGTCTCGACCCGGTCCGACGGCGAGACCGAGGAGCTGGGGAACCAGATCTCGGGGATGCTGGTCTCGCTGGCCAGCGACATCGACGACCCGGTGGCCCGGCTCGATGCCATCTCCGAATCGGCCCGCGTGGCCAAGGAGCAGGAGAAGCTGCACGGGGGACGCTTCCTCGGCGACCTGGCCCAGATCGCCCTGCCGGCGCTGGCCTCGCGGGTGGCCCGGGCCGTGGCCGGCACCCGTCTCTTCGACAGGATGCGCCCGCCGTTCAACGTGACCGTCTCGAGCGTGCGGGTCCCCGACGTCCCCCTCTTCCTGGCCGGGAGCCGCGTCGCCGGCACGTACCCGGTCGGGCCCATGGCCGAAGGGATCGGCCTCAACGTGACCGCCTTCTCGTATCTCGGGCGGGTCTACTTCGGGATGCTGGCCTGCCGCCGCCTCCTGCCGGAGCTCGACGAGGTGGCGGTGCACATCGACGATGCCCTCGGAGAGCTGGTGGCCTGCGCCCTCGATGCCCAGGGGGCGACGGCCTAGTGAGCCTTTCTGCGCGGGACTGCCCGAGAGGGGCGGTGCGGACCGGGTGGAGATCCGGCCCACACCGCCTGTTCCTCTGTGGTGGGGGCGGGGCTACGCGGCGGAGGTCGAGGCGCCGGACGTCGACCCGCTGCTCGAACCCGACGTCGGCGGGGCGCCCGAGCCGGACGGGGGCGCGCCGGACTCGGAGCCGCTGCCCATGTCCGGGCAGTTCTTGGTGGAGCCGGAACCGGAGCTGGCGCTCGAGCCGGAGTTGCTGCCGTTCGAGCC
>CAVSUH010000003.1:0-146666 GCA_963731065.1 uncultured Acidimicrobiaceae bacterium
GCCACGGGCCGAGGGTGGTGCAGAGCCCGGGCTCTCGCGTGATGCCCGGGCCGTGCTGGAGGCGGCGGACCAGAACCGCCGCGACCTGGGGGACGACTACGTCTCGGTGGAGCACCTGGTGTTGGCCCTGGCCGATCAGATCGGCGTCACCAGGGACGCCCTGCTCGGCGCGCTGCGCACCGTACGCGGGAACCACCGCGTGTCGACGCCGGACCCCGAGCAGACCTACCAGGCGCTGGCCAAGTACGGGCGCGACCTCACCGAGGCAGCCCGCGAGGGCAAGCTCGACCCGGTCATCGGGCGGGACGAGGAGATCCGCCGGGTGATCCAGGTGCTGTCGCGCCGCACGAAGAACAACCCCGTCCTCATCGGCGAGCCCGGTGTCGGCAAGACGGCCATCGTCGAGGGGCTGGCCAACCGCATCATTGAGGGTGACGTGCCCGAGGGCCTGAAGGGCAAGCGCGTGATCGCGCTCGACCTGGGCTCCATGGTGGCCGGGGCGAAGTACCGGGGCGAGTTCGAGGAGCGCCTGAAGGCGGTGCTCAAGGAGATCACCGACGCCGAGGGCGAGATCGTCACCTTCATTGACGAGCTGCACACGATTGTCGGGGCGGGCGCGGCCGAGGGTGCCATGGACGCCGGCCAGATGATCAAGCCCATGCTGGCCCGGGGCGAGCTGCGCCTCATCGGCGCCACCACGCTCGACGAGTACCGCACCTCCATTGAGAAGGACGCCGCGCTGGAGCGCCGCTTCCAGCCCGTGTTCGTCGGGGAGCCCTCGGTCGAGGACACCATCGCGATTCTGCGCGGGCTGTCGGAGCGCTACATGGCGCACCACAGGGTGCGCATTCAGGACGCCGCGCTGGTGGCGGCGGCCGTGCTGTCGGACCGCTACGTGACCGGGCGCTTCCTCCCCGACAAGGCCATCGACCTGATCGACGAGGCGTCCTCCAAGCTGCGCATTGAGATCGACTCCATGCCCACCGAGCTCGACCAGATTTCGCGGCGCATCCGCCAGCTCGAGATCGAGAAGCTGGCGTTGGAGAAGGAGACGGACGACGCATCCCGGGAGCGCCTGGAGCGCCTGCTGGGCGAGCTGGCCGAGCTGAGCGAGCAGCGCGACTCCATGGCCGCCCACTGGCAGCAGGAGAAGAGCTCCCTCGACGCGGTGAGCCGGCTGCAGGAGGAGAAGGCCGCCAAGGAGGAGGAGGCCGCCCGACTGGAGCGCGACGCCGACCTCGCCGGCGCGGCGGCCATCCGCTACGGCGAGCTGCCGGACCTCGAGCGCCGCATCGCCGACGCCGTCGAGGATCTGGCCAAGCTGCAGACCAGCTCGCGCTTCTTGAAGGAGGAGGTCGACGCCGAGGACATCGCCGAGGTGGTGAGCCGCTGGACCGGGGTGCCCGTGTCGCGGCCTCATGGAGGGCGAGGTGCAGAAGCTGGTGCGCCTCGAGTCCACCCTGCACGAGCGCGTGGTGGGGCAGGACGAGGCGGTCTCCGCCGTGGCCAACGCCATCCGGCGCAGCCGGGCCGGGCTGAGCGACCCCAACCGGCCCATCGGGTCGTTCCTCTTCCTGGGGCCCACCGGCGTCGGCAAGACCGAGCTGGCCCGTGCGCTGGCCGAATACCTCTTCGACGACGAGCGGGCCATGATCCGCATCGACATGAGCGAGTACATGGAGAAGCACGCCGTGTCGCGCCTCGTGGGCGCGCCCCCGGGCTACATCGGATACGACGAGGGCGGACAGCTGACCGAGGCGGTGCGGCGGCGGCCCTATTCGGTGGTGTTGCTCGACGAGCTCGAGAAGGCGCACCCGGACGTGTTCAACATTCTGCTGCAGGTCCTCGAGGACGGGCGCCTGACCGATGGCCAGGGTCGTAGGGTCGACTTCACGAACACCGTGCTCATCATGACGTCGAACCTCAAGGGCGAGCCGGCGGACTACTTCAAGCCCGAGTTCATCAACCGCATCGACGAGATCGTGCGCTTCCAGCCGTTGAGCGAGGAGGACCTGGCGGTGATCGTCGGGATTCAGCTCGAGCGGTTGCGGTCGCGTCTGGCGGAGCGCCGCCTCTCACTGGTGGTGACGCCCGAGGCGGAGCAGTGGTTGGCCCACACCGGCTACGACCCCGATTACGGGGCCCGGCCGCTGCGCCGGGTGCTCCAGCGCTCCATTGAGGATCCGCTGGCGCTGGCGCTGCTGGAGGGGCGCTACCTCGAGGGGGCGACGGTCACCGTCGCGGTGGACGACGGGCAGATCGTGCTGCGCTGAGCTGCCACGGCGATTGCGCCTGGACAATTCACGCGCAAGCACCTCGGCCGGGCCCTGGCGTTGCAGCCCCGCGCAGTAGGATCCCGCCGGGTCCGCGCACGTCGCGAACCGGGAAGGCGGACGGAATGCCAGGGTCTTTTCGTATGTGGCGGTGGGTGAGCGCAACGGCGCTGATCGCCGTCGGTCTCGTCATGGGGCCATCGGTGGCCGGGGCGCAGGGCGCACACGCACAGTGGCAGGAGTTGGGCCATGGACTGGCCGCCCCTTTGCCGTTTCACACCGACCCCGGCCGATTCGTGACAGCACTCGAGCCCCATGTCGCCGGGAGCTCGTACGCCCTGGAGTCCTCGAACTGGTCGGGCCAGATCTCAACGGGGACCACCTACAGCGGCATTCATGCGGGCTGGGTGGTGCCCACCGTCCAGCCGACGCAGTACGGCGGAATTTCGGGCACCTGGATCGGCATCGACGGAGGTCCCGGCTCGCCCAACTCGATCATTCAGACCGGCACGCAGCAGGAGACGGACGGCGGGTCAACGGTCTACTTCGCTTGGTACGAGCTGTACCCGGCCCCGCCGGTCCAGATCGGAGGGGTCTCCCCGGGCGACTCCATGACTGCATCCATCACGCAGGACAGTGGGAGCAACTGGACCATCTCCATCGCCGATATCAGCACGGGGAACTCTGAGGCGATTCCGGTGACCTACAGAGGTCCCGCCGATTCAGCCGAATGGATAGAGGAGCTGCCCACGGTCGTCGGGGCTCCACAGCCCACCCTGGCCAACTTCGGGTCCGTCACGTTCACCGACATGACGTACAACCCGGCGAACGCGGGCGCCGCCTCGCTGACGCCGATCGACATGACCGACGAGAGCGGCAACGTGATCGCTTCGGCAGGACCGACCTCGTCCAACGGGGTGGGCTCGTCGTTCACCGACACCTACGTGCCCAGCGCGCGCGGGTACTGGCTGGTTGGCTCCGACGGCGGGATCTTCAGCTTCGGTCAGGCCCAGTTCTACGGATCGACAGGGAGCCTGCACCTGCAGAGACCCGTGGTCGGCATCGTGCCGACCGCGAACCACGGCGGCTACTGGCTCGATGCCTCCGACGGTGGGGTCTTCAGCTACGGGACCACCCAGTTCTACGGGTCCATACCCGGGCTCGGGCTGCATCCAGCCGGCTCGGGCCTCCCGAACAGTCTCAACGCGCCCATCGTGGGCATGGTGCCGTCTCGCGACGACAACGGCTACTTCATGGTGGCCTCCGACGGGGGAGTCTTCGCCTTCGGCGACGCCCACTTTGCGGGTTCCTGCCCGGGCATCGGCGGCTGCTCCGGTGCCGCTGTGGCGGTCATGCCCGACGCCACCGGGAACGGGTACTGGCTGGTGACCGCGACGGGCAACATCTACACGTTCGGCGACGCCCCTTATTTCGGCGCCCCGGGCCAGGGCACTGTGACCTCGGCCGTGGCCACCCCTGACGGCTTGGGATACTGGGTCCTTCTCGCCGACGGCCAGGTCCTCCCCTTCGGCGACGCCGCCGGCGACGGCTCGCCGCCAGCGGGGGGCTTCGGCGGCTTGGACGCCGCGACCGCAATCTTCAGCACGTCCGACGGCGGGGGCTATTGGGTCTCGTCGGCCCTCGGCTCCGTCTACCCCTTCGGCGACGCGCCGAACGACGGGGGGATGGCGGGCACCCATCTCAACGGGGCGATCATCGCCGCGACGGGGTTTTGACCTGACGAAGGTGCCGTGCTTCAGCTTCCAGCGAAGTGTTTGACACTGGCAGGGAGGGGCCGTACCAGCCGCACCGGTCCGTCGGCATGGGCCGGTTCTCCCGAAAAGTCGAGGGCCGCCTGCAGGGTCGGGGCCCCGTCGGTCGCCATGCCCACGACGGTGCCGATGCCCGTTCCGGCCGAGGACCCCAAGAAGGGTGCGGTCCCGTAGTTGAAGAGGCCGCCGTCAGCGGCCGTGAACCAGTAGCCGCCGCCGTCGGGCATGGCCGCCATGCCCACGATGGGCTGGGCCAGGTGGATGCTGCCCGTCGAGCCGTAGAACTGGGCATCGCCGTAGGCGAAGATTCCCCCGTCGGAAGCGACCAACCAGTACCCCGCGCCGTCGGGGGTGGGGACCATGCCCACGATCGGCTTGTTGAGGTGGATGCTGCCGGTGGAGCCGTAGAACTGCGCATCGCCGTAGGCGAAGATCCCCCCGTCGGATGCGACCAGCCAGTAGCCCTCGCCGTCGGGCGTAGCGGCCATGCCGACGATCGGCTGGTTCAAGTGGATGCTCCCGGTGGAGCCGTAGAACAGCGCATCGCCGTAGGAGAAGATGCCGCCGTCGGTCGCCACCATCCAGTAGCCGCCATCGTCCAGCGTCGCGGCCATGCCCACGACCGGCTTGTTCAGCTGCAGACCGCCCGCCGAGCCGAAGAAGCCGGCGTCGCCAAAGGGGAAGATCCCGCCGTCGGACGCCGCCAGCCAGTACCCCGCGTTGTCACCGGTGGCGGCCATGCCCACGATGGGCTTGTTGAGTGGCGTCGTGCTGAGGTCTCCCTGGAACGTCGCATCACCGAAGGGGGCGACCGTCCCGTTCGAGCTCACCTGGTAGTAGCCGATGGTGCCGACTCCGTTGAGGGCCAACGTGACGCCGGAGTCCAAACTGTCGGCAACGTTGATCGTCGCACTGCGGGGGCCGAGCGCTCCGGGTATGAAGAACGTGTCGAATTGGCACGTCCCACCAGGCGCCAGCGTGATGTTGCCCTGCGGGTTGGGCGAAGGGCAGTTTTCCGGGTCCGAGAACGCGAAGTAGTCGTCGGCGCCCGGGCCCGAGACGGTGGTGCCGTTTGTGCTGATGACATCAGGAGCTGGGTCGTTGTTCGTCAGCGTGAAGGTCTGAGGGCCGGCGCCATCGCCCAGCGTTACCGAACCGAAGCTCAAGCTCGTCGGTGCCACCGTCAGCAGCGTGCTCGCGCCCGCCGTACCGGAGGTTCCTGCCACGGCGACCAGGGAGAGCCCGCCGCAAAGGACACTGCACAACGCGAGCGACATCCATCGCTGCACCCGGGACCCCATAGCCTCCGCCTCCGCTTCCCCGGGCGCTGCCCCCGGCTGTGAGCACGCTAGTCAGAATGCGGCGCGCAATGCGGAGTGCATCTCGGTCCTCTTTGGCCGATGCGGGGAGAGGGCGAGAACTAGCTGTCGGAGAAATAGCGCGTTCGGGGTGAACTGCTCCCGGGCGCCGTGCTTCCCGGCCGGGCCAGGTGCGGGCGGATCGCCGCGATGTCGCTCTGGGCGTTAAAGGTCGGGACGCCGTCGGTGGCCATGCCCACCACCGTGCCGAGGCCCTGTCCCGCCCCGCTGCCGTAGAACGGGGCGCTGCCGTAATTGAACAGCCCGCCGTCGGCGGCGGTGAACCAGTAGCCCCCGCCATCGGGCATGCCGGCCATGCCGACGATCGGCTGGGCCAGGTGGATGCTGCCGGTCGAGCCGTAGAACTCCGCATCGCCGTAGGCGAAGATCCCGCCGTCGGATGCGACCAGCCAGTACCCGGCGCCGTCGGGGGTAGGGACCATGCCCACGATCGGTTTGTTGAGGTGGATGCTGCCGGTCGAGCCGTAGAACTGCGCATCGCCGTAACTGAAGATGCCGCCGTCGGAAGCGACCAACCAGTAGCCGTTGTCGTCGGGTGTGGCGGCCATGCCCACGATCGGCTTGTTGAGGTGGATGCTGCCGGTCGAGCCGTAGAACTGGGCGGCGCCGTAGCTGAAGATGCCGCCGTCGGACGCCACTAGCCAGTACCCGTTGGGCCCGTTGACGTTGAAGCTGCCGGCCATGCCGACGATGGGCTTGTTCAGTGCGATGCCCCCGGTAGAGCCGTAGAACGGCGCATCGCCGTAGTTGAAGATGCCCCCGTCGGAGGCCACCAACCAGTACCCGCCGTTGTTGCCCGTTTGCGCCATCCCGACGATGGGGTGGTTGAGATGGACGTTGGACGCGTCGCCGTAGTATTCGGCGTCCCCTGCGAAGGCGACGGTCCCGGTGGAGCTCACCTGGTAGTAGCCGATCCCCCCGATGCCCGAGAGCGCGATGGACGCCCCTGCGTCCGCGGGGTCGGTCAGGCTGAGCGTGGCGTCACGTGCCCCGAGCTCGCCGGGGTAGAAGTACACGTCCACCGTGCACGACTGGCTCGCGGCCAGCGTGATCACCTCGCCGCTGGCATCGGAAGGGTTCGGGCAGTTGCTCTCGAACGAGAAGGCCCAATCGTTGGCGGCAGGGCCGCTGAAGGCCAAGGTCACCGTGAGGTTGGCGCCGGTGGTGTTCATAAGGGTGAAGTTCTGCGGGCCGAGGTAGGTCCCGAGGGTCGCCTCGCCGAAGCTCAGGCTCGACGTTGTCGTCGTCAGTCTCGGCTGGAGCGCGCCGGCGCTGCTCGCGGCGTCCACCGCGGCCACGACCGACACCGCCCCGAAGAGAAAACCGTGCACAACAGAAGCGAGGTGCAGCGCCGGAGGTGCATCGTCATGGCTCGCCTCCGATTTCCCGGTGACCGTCCATCGGCCGCCCGCCCCACTACCCAAGAGAACGCTGAGACGGTGGCCGTCCTTGCGGAGCGAGACGAATCAGACGAGCACGCCCGATGGCGTGAAGGCGGCGATCAGTTCGCGGCAGAAGGGGCCGAGATCGTTCGGCCCGCGCGCCGTCACCAGTGTGTTGATGCCCAGGCGACACACCACGACATCGCGATCCACCCAGTACGCGCCGGCGTTGCGCAGGTCGGTCTGCAGGCTGGGCCAGGAGGTGAGGGTACGACCCGCCACAAGATCCCCCTCAATGAGGGTCCACGGCCCGTGACAGATGGCCGCCACCGGCTTGCCCGCCTCGAACATCGCCATCAGGAAGTCCACCGCCGCCCCGTCGGTGCGGAGGCGGTCGGGGTTGGCCACGCCGCCCGGCAGGACGACGGCGTCGTAGTCCGCGGCGCTGGCCCGGTCGGTGAGCTGGTCGACCGGGAAGCGGTCGGCCCGGTCCAGGTGGCGCATCGTCTCGACCATCCCCGACTTGGGGGCGATCAGCTCCGCCGTCCCCCCGGCGTCCACCACCGCCCGCCAGGGCCGCAAGAGCTCGCTTTCCTCGGTGCCCTCGTTGGCCACCACGAAGGCGACCCGCACGTCCTGCAGTTCCTTTCCCACCGTCACGGCCTTCCTGGACCCTCCGGGGACGTCCGGGCGATCCGGACGTCTCCCCTGCTCTATTGGCCCATACCCCGTCTGGCCAGGGGCTAAAACCCGCAGCGTTTTTGCGACCCCCTGATTTCGGGGAGCGGTACACTGGTGCGTAATCCGAAGCGACAGAGCGAACGGAGAGGCGCGTGCCCGCAACCGTTGTGGTCGGGACCCAGTGGGGCGACGAGGGGAAGGGCAGGTTCACCGATCTCCTTGCCCGTGAAATGGACCTGGTGGTCCGCTACCAAGGCGGCCACAATGCCGGCCACCGCATCGTCGTGAACGGCGAGGCCTTCGCGCTCCAGCTGGTGCCGAGCGGCATCCTCTACGACCACATCACGCCGATCATCGGCAACGGGGTCGTCGTCGACCCGGCGGTCCTGCTCGAGGAGCTCGACACCCTGGCCGCCAGGGGGGTCGACACGAGCCGCCTCGTCGTCAGCGGCAACGCCCATTTGATCATGCCGTACCACCAGGAGCTGGACCGGGTGACCGAGCGCTTCCTGGGCAAGAACGCCCTCGGGACGACCAAGCGCGGCATCGGACCGGCGTACGCCGACAAGGCCACCCGCGTCGGCCTGCGGGTGCAGGACCTCTTCGACCCCAAGATCTTCCGCCAGAAGCTCGACGTGGTGCTCAAGGAGAAGAACGCGGTCCTGGCCAAGGTCTACAACCGGCTGCCGATGGACGCCGGGGAGATCGCGGACCACTACCTGGGTGAGTACGCCCCGCGGATAGAGCCCATGGTGGGCGACACGGTCGGCATGGTCCACGACGCCATGGACGCCGGGCGCCAGGTCCTGCTCGAAGGGGCCCAGGCGACCTTCCTCGACCTCGACCACGGGACCTATCCCTTCGTCACCTCCTCCAATCCCGTCGCCGGCGGGGCCTGTACGGGCTCGGGTCTCGGTCCCCGGGACATCGACCGGGTGGTCGGCATCGCCAAGGCCTACGTGACGCGGGTCGGCGCGGGACCCTTCCCCACCGAGCAGGAGAACGACATCGGCGAGCTGCTGGTGGAGCGGGGTCACGAGTTCGGCACCAACACGGGGCGCCGGCGCCGCTGCGGCTGGTTCGACGCCGTCATGCTGCGCCAGGCGGTGCGGCTCAACTCCATGACCGAGGTGGCGCTGACGAAGCTCGACGTCCTCGACACCTTCGAGTCGGTCAAGGTGTGCGTCGCCTACGAGGCGGACGGCATCCGCTACACCCACCTGCCCTACCACCAGTCGACCTTCCACAAGGCGAAGCCGATCTACGAGGAGCTGCCCGGTTGGCGCACCGACCTGAGCGCGGTGACCGCGCCCGGCGACATGCCGGCGGCCGCCCGCGACTACGTCGCGTTCCTGTCCGAGCAGATCGGCGTGCCCGTCCGCCTCGTCGGGGTCGGACCGGGCCGCGAGCAGACCGTTTCCTTCGCCACCGCGTGAGGGTCTGCATCGTCGGCAGCGGCGCCCGCGAGCACGCGCTCGCCCATGTGCTGGCGCGCACGGCAGACGTCGTGGTGACGCCGGGGAACCCCGGCATGGCCCTGCCCATCGCCGTGACCGACAACGAATCGGTCGAGGAGATCGCCGCCGACCTGTACGTCATCGGCCCCGAAGCTCCGCTGGTGGCCGGTCTGGCCGACACCCTGCGGGCCCAGGGCCGCGCCGTCATGGGGCCGGGCGCCGACGGTGCGCTCCTGGAGGGGTCCAAGGCCTTCATGAAGGAGGTGCTCAGCGAGGCGGGCGTGCCGACGGCCGACTTCGCCGCCTTCGACGCGCACGAGTCCGCCGCGGCCCTGGACTACCTCGAGACGCTGCCCGGCCCCTGGGTGATCAAGACGGACGGCCTGGCCGGCGGGAAGGGCGTGCTGGTGGCGCAAACGCTAGGGGAGGCCCGCCTGGACGTCGTCGCCAAGCTGTCCGGCAACTCGTTCGGCGACGCCGGGCGCACCGTCGTCATCGAAGAGGGCCTGGTGGGTGAGGAGTGCTCGCTGCTCGTCCTCTGCGACGGAACGCGCGTCGTGCCGCTGCTGCCCGCGCAGGACTTCAAGCGCATCGGCAACGGCGACACCGGCCCCAACACCGGAGGCATGGGCGCCTATGCCCCGATGTCCCACGTGGACGGCAACACGGTCGAGGTCATCATGGACACCGCCGTGCGTCCGCTGGTGGCGGAGCTGCGCCGCCGTGGCATCGACTACCGCGGCGTGCTCTACGCCGGCCTCATGCTGACCGCGGACGGCCCCAAGGTCATTGAGTACAACGTGCGCTTCGGGGACCCAGAGGCCGAGGTCGTCTTGCCCTTGCTCGATGCCGACGCCGCCGAGCTCTTCCTCGCCGTGGCCAACGGGGAGCTGGAGGGAGCGCGCCCACCTGCGTTCTCGGACGACGCCGCCGTCTGCGTCGTGCTGGCCTCACAGGGCTACCCCGAGCACCCGCGGACGGGCGACATCATTGAGGGCTTGAACGGCGCGGGCCAGTCGGTGGCCGCCACCGACGGTGTGACGGTCTTCCACGCCGGGACCCGGCGCCACAGCCCCGACGGGCCGTTCTACACGGCCGGCGGGCGCGTGCTGGCGGTGACGGCGGTGGCGCCGACGCTGGAGCAGGCCCGCGAGCGCGCCTATGCCGCCACGGCACCGATTGACTGGGAGGGCATGCAGATGCGCCATGACATCGCCGCCCTGGTGGCGGGCTCCCCGGTCGGGGCGGGCGAGGGGGCACGATGATCCCGCGTTACGCGCCGGCGGACATGGCGGCGCTGTTCAGCGACACGGCCCGGTTCTCACTCTGGCTCGAGGTCGAGCTGCTGGCCACCGAGGCCCAGGCCGCGCTCGGCGTGGTGCCGGCCGATGACGCCGCCACCTGCCGGGCCAAGGCCCCGACCGTCGACGAGGTGTTCGTGGTCGACGTGCTCGAGCGCGAGAAGGTCACGGACCACGACGTGGCCGCCTTCGTCGATGTGGTGCAGGAGCGCATCGGCGCTCCTGCCGGCTCGCACATCCACTACGGGTTGACCTCGTCCGACGTGGTGGACACCGCGCTGTGCGCCACCCTCACCCGGGCCGCCGATCTGCTGCTCGCCGACCTCGATGCGTTCGTGGCGGCCCTCAAGGCCCGCGCCCTGGAGCTCCTGCACGTGCCGGTGACCGGCCGCACGCACGGCATGCACGCCGAGCCGACGACCTTCGGGGCCAAGTTCGCGCTGTGGGCGCTGCAGGCCGACCGCGACCGTCGCCGGATGCAGGCCGCCCGCGACTGCATCGCCGTGGGCAAGCTCTCCGGCGCGGTCGGCACCTACTCCAACATCGATCCCGCGGTGGAGGCCAGTGTCTGCGCCTCCCTCGGGCTGACCCCGGTGCCGGCCACCCAGGTGATCTCCCGCGATCGGCACGCCGAGTACTTCTACGCCTGTGCGGCCATCGGCTCCACCATCGAACTGATGTGCACCGAGATCAGGCACCTCGCCCGGAGCGAGCTCGGGGAGGCGGAGGAGCCCTTCGGCGCCGGGCAGAAGGGCAGCTCGGCCATGCCGCACAAGCGCAACCCGATCCTCTCGGAGCGGCTGTGCGGGTTGGCGCGGCTGCAGCGCGGCTATCTCGGTGCCGGCCTCGAGGACGTGGCGCTGTGGCACGAGCGCGACATCTCGCACAGCTCCGTGGAGCGGGTGGCGCTGCCGGACGCCTCCCTGCTGGCCTGCTACATGCTGCGCAAAGCGACGGGTTTGGCGGCCGGACTGGTGGTGCACCCGGAGCGGGCGCTGCGGAACCTCACCGAGGGCACGCTCGGTCTCGTCTTCTCGCAGTCCGTGCTCCTCGCGCTCGTGACGGACGGGCTGACGCGCGACGAGGCCTACCGGATCGTGCAACGCGACGCGCGCCTGGCCTGGGAGGAACAGCGACCCCTGCGTGCCGTCCTCGAGGCCGACGCCGAGGTCACCCTCGACGCCGCCCAGCTCGATGCCGCGTTCGACCTGACACGGACCCTGCGCCATGTCGATCGCTTCGCCGATGCCCTAGCCCCCCTGTGAGGAGTTGCCTGTGACGATCGAACTACCCCGGGTCCACTCGGGCAAGGTGCGCGAGCTCTACGAGGCCGGCGACGGGCGCCTGCTGATGGTGGCCTCCGACCGGGTCAGCGCGTTCGACGTCGTGATGGCCGAGCCCATCACGAACAAGGGCCGGGTGCTGACGGCCATGACCACCTTCTGGTGCGAGGAGATGGCCGACGTCGTCCCGGGCAGCCAGATCACCGCGGACCCGGTCGCCATCGCCGACGCGCTCGGCGGTGCCGCGCTGCCGGCCGACTGGGCCGGCCGGGCCGTCCTGGTCCGCGCGGCCGAGATGCTCCACCTCGAGTGCATCGTGCGTGGCTACCTGGCCGGGTCGGCCTACGAGGAGTACGAGCGGTCCGGCACCGTGCACGGCACGGCCATGCCGGCCGGCCTGCAGCTGGCCAGCCAGCTGGACGAGCCCATCTTCACCCCCTCGACCAAGGCGGCCGAGGGGCACGACCTCAACATCGACTTCGCCGGCGCCATCGACCTGGTCGGCGCCGAAGCGGCGCTCGCGGCCCGTCAGATCTGCCTCGAGCTCTACCGGCGTGCCGCGACCCGCTGCGCCGAGGCCGGGTTCGTGCTGGCCGACACCAAGTTCGAGCTCGGCTACGTCGACGGCGTGCTCTGCCTGTGCGACGAGGTGTGCACGCCCGACTCCTCGCGGCTGTGGCCGGCGGAGCAGGTGGTGCCCGGCCAGACGCCACCCGCCTTCGACAAGCAGCCCTTGCGCGACTGGCTGGCCGCGCAGCCCTGGGACCGCCGCCCACCGCCGCCCCCGCTGCCCGGCGAGGTCACCTCGGCCCTGTCGGCGCGGTACGTCGCCGCCTACGAGCGAGTCACCGGGCGCTCGCTGGACGACTGGTACGGTGCGACGCCATGAGGTTCCAGGCGCGCGTCGAGGTGCAATTGCGGCCCGGCATCGCCGACCCGGAGGGGGCGACGATCGAACGGGCGCTCCCTGCACTCGGCTTCGCGGGCGTGGCCCACGTCCGCGCCGGCCGCTCCTTCAGCTTCGAGGTCGACGCCGCCGACGAGGGTGCGGCGCGCACGACGGCGAGCGAGCTGGCCGACCGCCTGCTGGCCAACCCCGTGATTGAGCACAGCACGCTCGAGCTCAGGGCGATCTGAGTGCCGTCGCGCATCGGCGTCGTCGTCTTCCCGGGCAGCAACTGCGAGCACGACGTCGTGCAGGGCGTCGAGGCGGCCGGCGGCACCGGGGTCCTGCTCTGGCACGGTGCCGACTCGCTCGGTGCGGTCGACGCCGTGGTCCTCCCGGGCGGCTTCGCCCACGGTGACTACCTGCGCCCCGGCGCGCTCGCCCGCTTCTCGCCCGTCATGGAGGCGGTGCAGGCCTTCGCCCGCTCCGGCGGACCTGTCATCGGCATCTGCAACGGCTTCCAGGTCCTGACCGAGGCCGGCCTGCTGCCAGGCGCGTTGCAGAAGAACGGCCGGCTGCGCTTCCTCTGCCAGCCGGCGCGCCTGGAAGTCACCTCGACGTCGTCGCGTGTTGACTGCGGGCGCGACGCGTCGGCGAGGAGCTCGTGATCCCGATCAACCACTTCTCGGGGAACTACACCTGCGACGACGAGACGCTGCGCCGCCTGCAGGCGGAGGACCGCATCATCCTGCGCTACGCCGACAATCCCAACGGCTCGGTCGACGCCATCGCCGGCATCGCCAACGAGGCCGGCAATGTCGTCGGGCTGATGCCACACCCCGAGCGGGCCAGCGCCGCGCTGCTCGGTTCCGAAGACGGTCTCGTGTTGTTGCGTTCACTCGTCGGTGCCGCCTCGGCCCGCGCCGCCGCCTGAACACCGCCGCCTGAACACCGCAGCCTGAAGGCGCGTCCTGAAACGCGCGTCCTGAACGCGCATCCACCGCGCCCGAGGCGCCACCACATGTTCCGCCGCGCTCCATAGGGTGGCTGCATATGCAAGCGCGGCGCGTGTCGAAGTCAGGAGACCGACTGTGCGCCCGCTGAGGAGGGGGAACCGTGCGGTCCTCGCGACCGTGCTCGCGACTGCGGCGACCGCGGTCGCGCTCGTCGCACCGGCATCCCTCGCCGCCGGCTCGCTGGCCCGCACCGCTGCGGCACGCCGCGTCGCGCCGGGCCGGGCCATCGACCCCAAGTACTTCGAGCCCGGGTCGTGCGTCGAGTTCGCCCCGACCTCGGGCGACCGCCATCTGACCGTGTTTCTCGACGCCGGCCACGGCGGCATCGATCCGGGGGGCGTCGGCGAGACAGAGTCGGGAGCGACGATCTACGAGGAGCACGAGACGCTCCCGGTGGAGCTCGATACCGCCAAGCTCCTCGAAGGGAAGGGCTTCACCGTCGTGGTGTCGCGGACCGACAACCAGCTGGTGGGGCGGCCACAGTCCGGCGACGTCTCCGACGGCATCTTGACGGTCCAGGGTGACCACGACGACGTGGCGACCCGCGACGAGTGCGCGAACGACGCCAAGGCGAACCTTCTCCTCGGCATCTACTTTGACGCCGGCGGCTCGCCCTCCAACGCAGGTTCCGTGACGGGGTACGACACGGCGCGCCCATTCGCCGCGCAGAACCTCCAGTTCGCGACACTCGTGCAGAACGATGTGCTCAACGCCATGAATGCCCAGGGTTGGGGCATCCCCAGTCTCGGGGTGACCAACGACACCGAACTCGGCGGCCCGGCCCTCAGCACCGCCGCGGCGAACTACAGCCACCTGCTGCTGCTCGGCCCCGGTGTCCCGGGCTGGTTCACCACGCCGAGCGAGATGCCGGGAGCGCTGATTGAGCCGCTCTTCATCACGGACCCCTTCGAGGGCAGCCTCGCCGACAGCTCCTCCGACCAGCAGGTCATCGCGGGCGGCCTGGCCCAGGCGGTCGAGCAGTACTTCGCGCCCCCCGCCACGGGGAAGAACTCCGAAGAGGGCGACCCGGGCAAGCACCACACGGAGAAGGACACCCAGAAGCGCGGGAGGGCCGCCTGAGCCGGACGCCCACCCGCTCACTCAGGTCAGTGAGGTCGATTCAGGTCAGGTCAGACCCGGGCGCGTGAGATCTCGGCCTTCTGCAGCACCGCGGCGCTGACACCGGCCGCCCGCCAGGTGCCGTAGGTGATGCCCTTGCGCTCGCCGTAGGCCTTGGCCACCTTGATGAACTGCTTCTCCAGCGCGGAGAGGTCCTTGACGCCGTCCACCCGCGAGCGCTCGTCGAGCAGGTCCTTCTGCTCCTGCAACAGGTGGAGCCGTGTCAGCGCGTCAGCGCTGGCGAGTTGGGAGTCGATGGCGGCCAGCCGGCGGTCGATGGACGCGGGCGTGCGCTTGCGGCCCCGCTTGGGCTTGGACGTCTCGAGCGCCTCGAGATAGTGGCGGACGGTTGCACTCTCGGCACGCCCACGAGCCAGCGCCGCCTTGTGGCCGCTGCTCATGGGCTTGCGAGGAGCCGGAGTTTTTCCCTTTGGAGGCATCCGTCCATTGTGCCGTACGGCGGGCGGACATCTGGCCCAATTCGCCGAGTTTTCCTTTCTTTGTTCGGCTGACCCCTATTTCGCGTGGAAGGCGCGCCCGATTGCCCAATTGGACGTGTGCGTTCAACGATTCCGAGAGGTCGGCCGATGTGCATTGGGCCGACCGCTGCGGCCCCTTTCACGGCCCGACCGGCGTTACCCTGCAGAGGTGGCGACGGCCGAGGGCCACCCGCTGGAGGCGCGCAGCCGGCGGGCCATGGCCGGCTTGCTCCTGGCGGCGGCGCTCGCTGATCGCGGGGTACTGGCTGGCCTGGCTCCTCCATCGCTCACTCGTGGCCTCGGAGACCGGCGCGGCATACACCCAGTTCGAGGACGCATTCCCCCTCGCTGATGCCTGGTTGGCCCTCTGCCTGGTCGCCGCCTCGTACTGCCTCTGGACGGCGCGACGGGCGGCGCTGTTCTGGCTTCTGGCCGGGGGCGGTGCCGGGCTCTACCTCTTCGCCATGGACGTGCTCTACGACCTGCAACACGGCGTGTGGGGCAACGGCGCGAACGGCGTGATGGAGCTGGTGATCAATGTGGTGACGCTGGCCCTCTCGCTTTTCGTGCTCCGGTGGACCTGGGTTCGTCGCGACGCCCTGCTCGCATGACGACTGACGCGTCATCTGTTCCACCTGCCGCCATGACCCGATCTCAGCCATGTCACGGTGTCCCCAGCGCGGCGTAGGGCGGCCGGCCCTGGTCCCCATTGGGAAGGATCCGCCGCCTTCATTCGGCGCCCGGGAGGGGGTAGGCAGAAACGGAGGGCGACTAAGTTGGAGGGGTCATGACTCCTTCGGCCGAGGCGCTGCCGCCCGACCAGACCCCCGCCGGGGAGCCGCTGCACCGGGCGCTCGGGCTGACCGACGACGAGTTCGAGGCCGTCGGCAAGATCCTGGGCCGCGCCCCCAACCACCTCGAGCTGGCCCTGTACGCCGTGATGTGGAGCGAGCACTGCTCGTACAAGTCCTCCCGGCTGCACCTGCGCCGCCTCCCCACCGAGGGGCCGCGGGTCCTGGTGGGTCCCGGCGAGAACGCGGGGGTCATCGACGCCGGCGACGGCATCGCCGTGGCCATCCGCATCGAGAGCCACAACCACCCCTCGGCCATCGAGCCCTACCAGGGCGCCGCCACCGGGGTGGGCGGCATCCTGCGCGACATCTTCACCATGGGCGCGCGCCCGCTCGCCGTGATGGACCCGCTCTTCTTCGGCTCGCCCGACGACGCCCGCCAGCGCTGGCTCGTCGAGGGGGTGGTCAGCGGCATCTCGGGCTACGGCAACTCCGTCGGGGTGCCGACGGTGGGCGGGGAGCTGACCTTCGACCCCTGCTACGCCCAGAACCCACTGGTCAACGTGCTGTGCATGGGCGCGCTGCCCGTCGAGCGACTCGTGCTCGGCATCGCGTCGGGGCCCGGCAACCTGGCCGTGCTGCTCGGCTCGAGCACCGGGCGCGACGGCATCGGCGGCGTCAGCGTCCTGGCGTCGGCCGGCTTCAGCGGCGACGACGCCGGAGCCGCCGACGACACCAAGCGCCCCAGCGTGCAGGTGGGCGACCCCTTCGAGGAGAAGCGGCTCATTGAGGCCTGCCTGGAGTTGCTCGACACGAAGCTCGTCGTCGGCATTCAGGATCTCGGGGGCGCCGGCCTGGCCTGCGCCACCAGCGAGACGGCCGGGCGCGGCGGCGTCGGCATGGACGTCGACGTCTCCGCGGTGCCCCGGCGCGAGGAGGGCATGGAGCCCTGGGAGGTGATGACCAGCGAGAGCCAGGAGCGCATGCTGGCCATCGTCACGCCCGAGTCGTGGCCGGCGGTGGCGGCCATCTGCGCCAAGTGGGAGGTGCGGGCCACCGTCGTCGGCACGGTCATGGAGCCCGAGCCCGGCGGGGGCGGCCGCCTGCGCATCCGCGACGGCATGGACGGGCCCGTGCTGGCCGACGTCCCGGCCGCGTCGCTGTCCGACGACGCGCCGCTCTACGACCGCCCGCGCCAGGCGCCCGTGCGCGCGCGTGACCGAGCCGCCGGCCCCGCCCACCGACTGCGCCGCCGATCTCCTGGCGCTGCTGCGCTCGCCGGGCTGGGTCTACCGCCAGTACGACCACCAGCTCTTCCTCAACACCGTGGCCGGGCCGGGCGCCGACGCCGCGCTGCTCCGCCTGGCCGGCCCCGGGCTGCCGCCGTCGGACCGCGGCGTGGCGCTGACGACGGACTCCAACCCGCGGGCCTGCGCGCTCGACCCGCGGGGCGGCACCGCGCTCGTCCTGGCCGAGGGCGTCGCCAACCTGGCCTGCGTCGGTGCGACGCCGGCCGCCGTCGTGAACTGCCTGAACTTCGGGAACCCCGAGCACCCCGAGGTCATGTGGCAGCTCTCCGAGTGCATCGACGGCATGGCCGAGTCCTGCCGCGCCCTCGACGCTCCCGATCATCGGCGGGAACGTCAGCTTCTACAACGAGAGCGGCGGGTCCGACATCGACCCGACGCCGGTGCTCGGGGTGCTCGGCCTCGTCGACGCCGTCCACGCGCCGCCGCCCGGGCTGGCCTGGTCCGCCGGCGACACCGTCGTCCTGGTCGGGCCGCGCGCCGCGGCGGACGGCTCCTTCCCCCTGGAGGGGACGCGCTGGGCCACCGAGCGCCGGGACCACCGCACCGGGCGGATCCCGTCCGTCGACTTCGCGGCGCACGGCGCGACCTGTGCCTTCGTGGCCGGGCTGGTCGCCGCGCAGGTCGCCGGCGGCGACGGCGAGCCGCTGGTGCACGCCGTCCACGACGTGTCGGGCGGGGGACTGGCCGTGGCGCTGGCCGAGATGGCCGCGGCGGCGGGAACCGGGTGCACGCTGGACATCGACGATGCCGCCGAGCTCTTCACCGAGCTGCCCTCGCGCTTCGTGGTGGCGACGGGCGATCCCGACGAGCTGTTGCCGCCGGGCCGCGGCCGGCGGGATCCCGGCCGCCGTGCTGGGTCCGGCGG
Organism: uncultured Acidimicrobiaceae bacterium; assembly: GCA_963731065.1. Taxonomy (GTDB): domain Bacteria; phylum Actinomycetota; class Acidimicrobiia; order Acidimicrobiales; family RAAP-2; genus Bog-473. The sequence continues at coordinate 17,995 of CAVSUH010000003.1, forward strand.
GCGGCGCCCGGTGCACCCTGGGCGGCCTGGTCGACCTCCCCGTCGACGCCCTGCGCGAGGCGCACGAGGGGAACCTCGCCCTGGCCCTGGGGGAACCGTGATGCCGCGGGCCTGTGCGAGAATGGGTGACGCGTGAAGGAAGCCTGCGGAGTCTTCGGGGTCTACGCGCCCGGAATGAGGGTGGCCAACCTCACGTTCGACGGTCTCTTCGCCCTGCAGCACCGCGGCCAGGAGTCGGCGGGCATGGCGGTGAGCGACGGCGACACGGTCACCGTCGTCAAGGACATGGGCCTGGTCGCCACCGTCTTCGACGAGCGCACCCTGTCGGGGCTCGAGGGGCATCTCGCCATCGGCCACACCCGCTACTCGACGCACGGCTCCTCGGACTGGGCGGGCGCGCAGCCCGTCTACCGGCCGGTCGGGCCGCGCCGGCTTCGCGCTGGGGCACAACGGCAACCTGACCAACACGACGGCGCTGGCCGAGAAGGCCGGCATGCTGCCGGGCTCCATCGCCACCGACAGCGACGTCGTGGCCGAGCTGCTGATGCAGTCGTTTCCCGAGACCGAGGACCTGTCCACCGCGCTCCAGGCGGTGCTCCCGATTCTCGAGGGCGCGTTCTCGTTCGTCCTCATGAGCTCGGAGCGGCTGTTCGGCGTGCGCGACCCCTACGGCTTCCGCCCGCTCTGCCTGGGACGGCTCGGCCCGGCCGACGCGCCCGAGGGGTGGGTGCTGGCGTCCGAGACGCCCGCCCTGAGCGTCATCGGCGCCACCTTCGTGCGCGAGGTGGCGCCCGGGCGAAATGGTCGTGATCGACGCCGACGGCCCCACGAGCCTCGAGATCCCGTGGCTGCGCGACGTGGAGCCGCGTCTGTGCATCTTCGAGTTCGCCTACATCGCGCGGCCGGACAGCCGGCTCTACGGCCGGGAGGTCCACGAGGTCCGGTGCCGCACGGGCGAGCTGCTGGCGATCCAGGCGCCGGCCGAGGCCGACATGGTGATGGGGGTGCCCGAGTCGGGCGTCCCGGCGGCCGAGGGCTTCGCCCGGGCCAGCGGCATCCCCTACGGGCAGGGACTGGTCAAGAACCGCTACATCGGCCGCTCCTTCATCGCGCCCGGCCAGCAGCAGCGGGCCGACGCGGTCCGGCGCAAGCTGAACCCCCTCACCGAGAACATCGCGGGCAAGCGGCTCGTGGTGGTGGACGACTCCATCGTGCGCGGCACGACGCAGCGGTCGGTCATCCGCATGCTGCGCGAGGCCGGCGCGGCCGAGGTCCACCTGCGCATCTCGTCGCCGCCCTGGCGCTGGCCCTGCTTCTACGGGATCGACACGCCCTCCCACGAGGAGCTGCTGGCGACCGACCACACCGTCGAGGACATGGCGCGGATTCTGGGCGCCGACTCGCTGGCCTACATCACGCATCGAGAACCTCAAGGAGGCCATCGGCGCCGACGGCGGCTTCTGCGACGCCTGCTTCACGGGCAACTACCCGACGCCCGTCCCGCCGTGTCGGTCACGCTCCGGCGGCCCGAGCCGGTCGCGGTCACCGCCCACCAGGGCGCGCTCCCCGGGGTCTGACCATCGTGGGAGAGGGCGGCGCCACCTACGCCGGCGCCGGCGTGGACATCGCGGCCGGCGACGCCGCCGTCGAGCGCCTGCGCGGCATGGTGCCGGGGATCGGCGGGTTCGGCGGCCAGTTCCCGCTCGACCTCGGCCGCTTCCGCGCGCCCGGTCCTGGTGGCCTCGACCGACGGCGTGGGCACCAAGATGGTCGTCGCCCGCGACACCGGTCGCTACGAGACGGTCGGCATCGACCTGGTCGCCATGTGCGTCGACGACCTGGTCTGCGTGGGGGCCGAGCCGCTGTTCATGCTCGACTACATCGCCACCGGCAAGGTCGACCCCGACCAGGTGGCCACCGTCGTGGCCGGGGTGCACGAGGGCTGCCGCCAGGCGGGCTGCGCGCTGATCGGCGGCGAGACGGCCGAGCACGCCGGCGTCATGCCGCGCGACGAGCTCGATCTGGCCGGCTTCGCCGTCGGCGTGGTGGAGCAGGGGACCCAGCTCGGCCCCGAGCGCGTGCGGGCCGGCGACGCCGTCGTCGGGCTGCCCTCGCCGGGTCTGCGCTCGAACGGCTACACCCTGGCCCGGCACGTGCTGCTGGAGCGGGCCGGTCTCGAGCTGGGCGACCCCGCCTGGGCGGGGGCCGAGCCACAGCGTGGCCGACGAGCTGCTGCGGCCGTCGGTGATCTACACCCCGGCCGTGCTGGCGCTGCGCGCCGCGCTGGGCGACGCGCTGCACGCCTGTGCCCACATCACCGGCGGCGGCATCGTGGGCAACCTGCCGCGGGCGCTGCCCGCCGACCTGGGCGCGGTGCTCGACCGGTCGGCCTGGGAGGAGCCACGGGTCTTCGCGGAGATCCAGCGGCTGGGCTCGGTGGCCGAGGACGAGATGGACCGGGTCTTCAACCGCGGCGTGGGCATGGCGCTGGTGCTCGACGCCGGCGCGGCCGACGACGGCCTTGCGCGTGCTGGAGCGAGGCGGGGCAGCCCGGCCTCGGTCATCGGCGAGGTCGTGGCGGGCGCCGGGGTCGCGTTCGAGTGAGCGGCAAGGGGATTCGTTCGCCGACCTGCGGGACCACCTGCTGGCGCACTCGGTCAAGACGGGCGACTTCACCCTCAAGTCGGGGCGCAAGAGCAGCTGGTTCATCGACTCCAAGCAGACGGTCTGCCGGCCCGAGGCCATGCTGCTCGTGGCCGACGCCGTGCTCTCGGTCGTCCCGGACGACGCCACGGCGATCGGCGGCCTCACCATGGGCGCCGACCCCGTCGCCTTCGTGACCGCCGGCGTGGCGGCGACGCGGGGCCGCCTGCTGAAGGCCTTCAGCGTGCGCAAGGAGGCGAAGGACCACGGCGGGGGCGGCCGCATCGCCGGCGCGCTCGACCCCGGCGACAAGGTGGTGGTCACCGAGGACACCGTGACGCGTGGCACGTCGTTGCTCGAGGCCGCCCACGCCGTGCAGGAGGCCGGCGCCGAGGTGGTGCTGCTGGTGGCGGTGGTCGACCGCGGCGGCACGGTCGAGGCGATGGCGGCGGCGGAGGGCATCCCCTTCCGCGCCATCCTCACCGCGCCCGACCTCGGCTTCCCCTACGAGGGGGCCTGAGGGGTCCGCGTCTCCGAGCCGGGGCCGCTCCCTAGATTGCATCGGCACCGTTCAACCGGGAGGCGAGTCATGGCGAGGGACGACACGCACCAGCGGGACCGCGCGTCGACGCGCCGGAGACGACGAGGGTGGCTCGCGAGCCCGTCGGCGGCGCCGTCGCGGCGTTGTGCCGGCGCGCTGGCGCTCGGGAGCTGTCGCCGTCGGCAGGCCTCCTGGCCGCCTCGCCGGCGGCGCGGCCGCACCGACGCCGGGCTGGACGACGGCCTCGACGCCGGTCCCGACCGGGCCCGACACGCCGGGCGCGAACCCCAACGCCACCTGGGCCTCGGTCTCCTGCGTGTCGGCCGTGTTCTGTGCCGGGGCCGGGCAGCTACTCGGGCACCGACTCGGACCTGCCGCTCCTCGGGCTGGAGATCGACGGGACCTGGACGACCGTGGAGGCGCCGCTGCCCTCGAACGCCACGGACAACACGACGGCGCGGCCTGACCTCAGTCTCCTGTGCCGCCGTGCGGCGTCGTGCGTGGCCGTCGGCTTCTACGCCGACACCACCGGCGGTTCGCGCAGCACGCCCTGGTCGAGACGCTGTCGGGCGGCTCATGGACGCCCTCGATGCGCCGGTCCCGTCCGACGGCCAGGCCGCTCCGAACTACGACGCGTTGCTGCAGTCGGTCGTCTGCCACGACGGCGCAGAGCTGCAGTCGCGGTCGGCAACTACAACGGCACCAGCGGCAGCGGCGGCCAGTTCGGGCTCATCGACACGCGAGAGCGGCGGGCACCTGGAGCACGCAGGCCGCACCGCAACCCGCAGCTGCGGACGCGGACCAGCAGGTCTCCGGTCTGCGACGTGGCGTGCCCGGCGCTCGGCCCGTGCGCGGCCACGGGCACGCTACGAGGCCGGGAGCATGGAATCCCGCCGACGTGCTCGAGCCGTTCCTGCTCCAGCAGTCGGCGGCCGGTTCGTGGTCAGCCGAGGACGCGCCGCTGCCGGCGGGATCGGGCACGGGCGCCACCGCATTCAACGAGGTCGTCGGGCGATCTCGTGCGCCGCCGCGGTGTGTGAGGCCGTCGGGCAGGTGGAGATGGCGAGCGGCCAGGACGTCGGGCTGCTCGAGCAGCTCTCGAACGGCTCGTGGACGCCGTCGGCGGCCCCCGTGCCCTCGAACGCCGGGACCGGCGGCGCAGGCCTCAACGCGCGTGTCGTGCACGTTCGACGGGATCTGCACCGCGGTGGGGAGCTACAACAACCCCGTCAACGGCGGACTGCCGCTGATCGACACCGTGCACGGCGCCACCGTGACCGCCACCGAGGGACCGCAGCCGGCCGACACGGCCACCGGCTCGGGCAGCGCCGGGACCCTCAACGCGGTGTCGTGCCTGTCCGGCACGGACTGCGCCGCCGTCGGCTACTACCGCAACAGCACGAACTCGGGCATGGACGCGGCCCTCACGCTGAATCGCTGAGCGGAGGCACGTGGAGCGCGCCGACGATCGCCCTGCCGGCCGGCGCCGGGACCGGCGCCGAGCGCCAGCTCCATCGCTCTCCTCCGTGAGCTGCACGCACGCGGCGCGTGCGAGGCCGGTCGGGAACTACGCGGACACGTCGGGCAACGGGTTCGGCCTCGTCGAGTCGTACGTCCCGGCGCAGGGCTACTGGTCGGTGGCCTCCGACGGCGGCATCTTCACCTACGGCCCCAGCGCGCCCTTCTACGGCTCCATGGGCGGCCAGCATCTCAACGCCCCGATCGTGGGCATGGCCGCCACGCCCGGCGGCGCGGGCTACTGGGAGGTGGCCTCCGACGGCGGCATCTTCAGCTTCGGCAACGCCGCGTTCCACGGCTCGACGGGCAGCCTGCACCTGAACGCCCCGATCGTGGGCATGGCCGCCACCCCGACGGCGGCGGCTACTGGCTGGTGGCCTCCGACGGCGGCATCTTCAACTACGGCGACGCGCCTTCTACGGCTCGGCCGGGATCGCTCCACCTGAACAAGCCCGTCGTCGGCATGGCCGCCACGCCCGACGGGCACGGCTACTGGCTCGTCGCCTCCGACGGCGGCATCTTCAGCTACGGCGACGCCGTCTTCTACGGCTCGCGCGGCGGCCAGCCGCTCAACAAGCCCATCGTCGGCATGGGGCCGAGCGCGTCGGGGCTGGGCTACTGGCTCGTCGCCTCCGACGGCGGCATCTTCAGCTACGGCGACGCCACGTTCCTCGGCTCGACCGGCTCCATGGTGCTGAACAAGCCCATCGTCGGGCATGATGAGCACCTTCGACGGCGCCGGCTACTGGCTGACCGCCTCCGACGGCGGCATCTTCAGCTACGGCGACACCGGGTTCTACGGCTCGGCCGGGTCCATCCACCTGAACGCACCGGTGGTCAGCGGCACGGCCGAGCTGAGCCGCGGAGCGCTCAGAAGAGGGCGATGGGGTTGACCGGCGAGGCCGTGCCGCGCCGGAGCACCAGCGGCGCCACCGTGAAGAGGAACTCCCAGCGCGACTCCTCGAGCGCAGGCGGTCGCCAGGGCATCGAGGTCGAGGTTGTCCAGCAGGTGGACGCCCATGGCCACGATCACGACCGTGTGGATCGGCATGCCGACGCCGTCGACCCGCGAGGGCAGCACGTCGGAGACGCCGTCGCTGCCCAGCGTGGCGACGTCGCGCTCGCGCAGCCAGGGGAGGCAGGAGGCGTCGAGGCCGGCGGCCAGGCTGGCCGGCGTCCCAGGCGCCGTGGGCGGCGCGCCAGCGCCAGCGCCCGGTGCGGACCAGGAGCGCGTCGCCCGGCCGTACCTCGAGGCCCGCCTTCTCCTCGGCCGCCTCGAGGTCCTCGGGGAACACGGGCTCGCCGGGCTCGAGCGCGTCGACGCCGCGCAGCGCCGGGATGTCGAGCAGCACGCCCCGGGTGACGATGCCGTCGTGCAGGCGGTGGATGCCGAGCTTGGTGGCGCCGTGCGCGGTGACCGCCTCGGCCGGGTAGCCGTTGTAGAGCTTCCCCTCGTGGAAGATGTGGCACAGCGCGTCGATGTGGCTGGTGGCGAAGCCGTGCGAGGCGATGGCGAAGTAGTCGGCCCCCATGCCCTCCGTCGCCGTGCCCGTCATGTGGTGCGCCACCGGGGAGGGGTTGTCGGCCGAGGGCACGGTGTCGAGGGGGCGGGCGCACGACACGGTGCGGCCCGAGCGCACCGTCGCCGCGGCGGCCGCCGTGACCTCGGGGGTGATCAGGTTCAGCGCGCCCAGCTGGTCGTCGTCGCCCCAGCGCCCCCAGTTGGAGAGCGTCTGGTGGAAGGCCAGGACGTCGGCGGTGGCCATGGGGTCGCGGGGCACGGTCGGACAGTAGCCCCGACCCCCTACGATCGGCCCATGACGACACTCCAAGGTGACTACGAACCCAGCCCCTCCGATTGGGTGCGCGACCAGGTGGCCGAGTACGAGGCCTCGGGCGGCCAGCGGGCCAACACGCTGCTCGACACGGGCATGCCCATCGTCGTCGTGACGACGCCGCGGCGCCAAGAGCGGCAAGGTGCGCAAGACCCCGGTCATGCGGGTCGAGCACGACGGCGAGTACGCGCTGGTCGCCTCCAAGGGCGGCGCGCCCGAGCACCCCGAGTGGTTCTACAACCTCGAGGCCCACCCCGACGAGGTGCTCGTCCAGGACGGGCCCGCGCCGTTCGCCGTCACGGTGCGCGAGGTCAGCGGCGACGAGAAGGCCACCTGGTGGGAGCGCGCCGTGGCCGCCTACCCGCCCTACGCCGAGTACCAGGAGAAGACGGACCGGCAGATCCCCGTCTTCGTCACCACGCCCAAGGGCGGCTGAGCCCCGGGTCTCTCAGCGCGTCAGCCGGCGCCGGCGAAGGCCTGCACCATGGCGGCCCGCCACGGGACGAGGAAGTCCTCGCGCTCGTGCGGCGGTCTTGCCGAGCCGCACGACCATCAGGTCGAGGGCGGGGCAGATCGTGATCGTCTGGCCCTCGTAGCCCGAGGCGCGGAAGGTGCCCCAGGGGTTGAGGGTGTCGAGCGTCTCGCCGCGCACGCCGAGCCAGTGCGCGCCGTAGGGGCTGGGGTCCTCCGGGTCGTCGATCGACACCATGGTGCGCCCGTAGTCGACCCAGCCGGCCGGGAGGAGGCGCACGCCGTCCCACATGCCGTCGCGCAGGTAGAGCAGCCCGAAGCGGGCGTAGTCGCGCGCGCTGGCCCGCAGGTAGGACGAGGCCACCCAGGTGCCGGCCTCGTCGAACTCGGGGTCGGCGCTCGTCATCCCGAGCGGGCCGAAGAGCCGGCTGTGCAGGAAGCGGGCGTAGCTCTCGCCGGGCCCCACCGTGCGGGCCACGACGCCCGAGATGATGTTCGACGTCCCCGACGAGTAGTTGAAGCGCTCGCCCGGCGGCGCCGTCAACGGGCGGTCGGCCGCGAAGTGCGCCATGTCGGCCTGGCCGTCGCCGAAGAGCATCTGCATCACGTCGGAGATCCGGTCGTCGACGTAGTCCTCCACGAAGTCGAGCCCGTCGCGCATGGCGAGCAGCTGGCGCAGGGTGATGGCGTGGCGCGGGTCGTCGCGGCGCGGCCCACTCGGGCACCGCGGCCGGGGCATCGAGGTCGAGCCTGCCCGTCGCCGACGAGCAGGCCGACCACCGCGTGCAGCATCGACTTGGCGATCGACCAGCTGAGCAGCGGCGTGTCGGCGGTCACCCGCGTGGGCGGGCGGTCGAAGTGCTCCAGCGCGCCCTGGTAGCGCTCGACGACGAGCCGCCCGCGGTGCACGACGAGGACGGCGAAGGTCTCGGCCATCGGCCCGTCGTTGTCGAAGACGTCGTCGAGCAGCGGGGCCAGGTCGACGCCGGGCGGGAGCTCGCCCTCGGGCCAGTCCTCGGTCGGCCACTCCACGCCGGCGGGCTGCGGCGGCAGCGCGACCAGGTCGCTCACACCGAGGAGAGGAAGGCACAGCAGCGCGGCGTTGGTCTCCGCCGGCTTCTCCTGCTGCACCCAGTGGGCGGCGCCCTCGACGACGGTGGTGCCGCGGTAGTCGGGCAAGCGCGGCCGCCATCTCCTCGGCCGCGTCGGGCATCATCAGCGCCACGGGGTCGAGCACGCCGGTCAGGAAGCCGGTGGGCATGGTGTAGACGGAGGCCGGGATGTCCTTGGAGCGCTCCCAGTTGGCGTCCATGTTCCGGTAGAAGCTGACGGGCCCGAAGAAGCCGCCCTTCTCGAAGGCGGCGCGTAGACGTCGACGTCGGCCTCGGTGATCCACGCCGGCAGCACGTCGGGGGCCGGCGTGAGGATGTCCTGGAAGCGGGTCCCCTCCCGCGGCGCGTCGGAGACCAGCGGGCCGGCGTTGGCCATGCCCTCGGCGCCGGCCGAGTAGAGCATGGTGCGCAGGAAGCGCCGGGGGTCCGCCTCGAACTCGGCCTCGGCCGGCCCGACCGGCTGGAAGTAGAGCATGTAGAAGAACTTGTCCGCGAAGAGCACCTCGAAGATCTGCATCGGGCGGCGCCGGCGCGTTCGAGTAGGGGACGCTCATGTTGTAGAGGGACGAGACGCGTGCCGGGTGCAGGCGCCCCATCTCCCACACCACCATGGCCCCCCAGTCGTGCCCGACGAAGGCGGCGCGTGTCGTAGCCGTAGTGATCGAGCAGGCCGCAGAGGTCGCCGGTGAGCTTGTCCGACCCGTAGTCGGTGACCTCGGTCGGGTGCGAGCTCCCGCCGTAGCCGCGCAGGTCGGGGGCGTAGGCGCGGTAGCCGGCGTCGGCCAGCGCGCCGAGCTGGTGGCGCCACGAGTACCAGAGCTCCGGGAAGCCGTGGCAGAGCACGACGGGCGGCCCGTCGGCCGGCCCGGCCGCCGCCACGTGCAGCTCGATCCCGTTCGTCGGCACCTGTTCGTGGGTCACCTCAGCCATTCGGCGTCACCGTCTCCTCTGTCTTGGCCGCCTTGTCCGCCTTCTCCGCATGGTGCTTCTGAATGGCGGACATGACGGCGTTGCCCGCCGCGCCGATGAACTCGGGACGGTTCTCCGCGGCCCAGTCCCGGCTCGAGGTCAGCGAGGCCGAGGAGTCCTGGAAGTGGGGCGCCACGTAGCGGGCGATCAGCTCGTAGGAGTGGCGGGTGGCGGCGGTGTCGGCCCACTCGTGGCCCATGAGGAGGAAGGTGCCGAAGCCCTTGGACTGGGCCTGCAGGCGGGCGACCTGCGCGATGGCGTCGTCGACCGTGCCGATGACGGCGAAGCCCGACGCGTTGAGCGCGTCGACCAGCGACTCGAAGTTCTCGGTGTTGGGCGCCAGCGGCAGGGCGGCCACCCGCTGGAAGTAGTCGACCCACTCCTCGAGGCCGAAGGCGACGTCGGCGATGGCCTGCTCCTTGGTGTCGGCGATGTGCATCGGCCCGACCAGGCGCCACTTGTTGCGGTCGACGGTGGTCGAGAACTCCGCCGCCCGCTCCTCCATCACGTCCCAGTGGATGCCCAGCACGTCGAACCCGCCGGCCGAGGTGGCCCCGATGGACAGGAGGCTGGTGCCGAAGCGGCCGGCGGCCCGCGGCCCGGCCGGCGAGACCTGCGCCGCCACGGCCACCTCGGGGAAGGGGCGCTGGTAGGGCCGCAGCTGCAGCCGCGCCTTGACGCAGCTTGAACCAGTCCGTCTCCATGGTGACCGTCTCGCCGGCCAGCAGCTGGAGGATCGCCTCGAGCGACTCCTCCATCATGTCGCGCTGCTTGGCGGGGTCGATGCCCATCATGAAGGCGTCGGAGGGCAGGGCGCCCGGGCCGACGCCGAACATGACGCGGCCGCGGGTCAGGTGGTCGAGCAGCACCATGCGGTCGGCCAGCATGAACGGGTGGTGGTAGGGCAGCGACGAGACGCCGGTGCCGAGGCGGATGTGCTTGGTGCGCTGCGCGGCGGCGGCGATGAAGACCTCGGGCGACGCGATGATCTCGTAGCCGGCGGAGTGGTGCTCGCCGAACCAGGCCTCGTCGAAGCCGAGCGCGTCGAGGTGCTCGATCAGCTGCAGGTCGCGCTCGAGCGCCAGCGTCGGGTTCTGGCCCACGGGATGGAACGGGGCCAGGAAGATCCCGAACTTCAGGCGGCCGTCGGCGTCAATGGTCGTCATTGCTCTCCAGGGTCACTCGAGTGGTGCGGGCAGGGCGGCATGTCAGGGCGCTCACCAGGATCTTGCCGTGCTCGCCGGGCGTGCGCAGCGTCTCGAAGGCACCGGGTGCGCCGGCCAGGTCGACCGTGGAGGTGACCAGGAGGTCGGCGCCCGGCACCCCGTCGGCCAGGCGCTGCAGCGTGGCGGCGAACTCGGCGGGGGTGTAGCCGAAGGAGAAGCGCAGCTCCATCTCCTTGGTCACGGCCATGAAGGGCTCGATGGTGTCGGTGTGCATGCACACGCCGACCACCACGATCCGGCTGTGCGGCGGCCCCTCGGCGATGAGGGACTGGAGCATGCCCGGGACGCCGACCGCCTCGAAGATGACCGGGTCCGTCACGGTGCCGCCCAGCATGGCGGACCCGATGCGCTCCATGACGGTGCGGGCGATGCCGAAGTCGGACCAGCGGTCGTGCGGCGAGCCCTCGGCGGGGTCGATGACCTCGTCGGCCCCGAAGGCCTCGGCCAGACGGCGCCGGGTGGGTGAGAAGTCGGCGGCCAGGACCGGGCCGTGGCCGCGGCCCTTGAGCGCGGCGATGACGGCGAGCCCGACCGGGCCGCAGCCGACGACGAGGCAGGGCTGCCCCGGGCTGAGGCCGGCCAGCCCCACGGCGTGCTCGCCCACGGCGAGCGGCTCGGTCAGCGCGGCCAGGTCGGTGTCCAGCGCGTCGGGCACCGGGAGCAGCAGCAGCTCCTGCAGCACCATGTGCTCGGCCAGCGCGCCCGGGTAGACGTTCGAGTAGCCGATCTGCTCCACGCCGGTCGGGCCCACGATGATGGGCACCGAGCAGACCCGCGTCCCGACGGGGAGGGTGGCGGCGGTGTCGGGCCCGTGCTCCACGATTTCCGCGCAGAACTCGTGCCCGAAGACGCAGTCGGCCGTCCGGGTCCAGCGCGGGCACGCCGACGGAGTCCATGAGCCCGGTGAAGTGGCCGAAGTCGGCCAGCGCGTGCAGGTCGGACCCGCAGATGCCGGCGGAGAGCGAACGCACCACGACGTGGCCCGAGGAGGGCACCGGGTCGGCCACGTCGCCCACCACCAGCCGTCCACCCCTCGTCACCGCCGCACGCATGGCTGTGCCACCCCCACGGACGGCGCGGCCGCCCGCATTCGTCGCTACGTTTGCCCGGTGAGTTTCACACACGATCCTGCAGGCCGCCTGTTCGAAGGGCACGTCGCGCTGGTGACCGGGGCGGCCCGCCCCCGTGGCATCGGGCGGGCCACCGCCGTCGCCCTGGCCAGGGGCGGGGCGGACGTGGCCTGCCTCGACATCGCCCGGCCCTACGCCGACGCGCCCTTCCACGGCACCGGCAGCGGCGGACGACCTCGACGCGCTGGCCGCCGAGCTGCGCCGAGCACGACGTGCGGGCGATCACGCTGCAGGCCGACGTCTCCGACGAGGCGGCGGTGGAGGCGGCGGTGGCCCGGGCCAGCGAGGAGCTGGGGACGATCACGCTGGTGGCCAACGTGGCCGGGGGCAGCGGACCCGGGCTTCGGCGCTCGGCCCGCTGCTCAACGTGCCCGGCCGACGAGTTCCGCCGGGTGCTCGACGTCAACGTGGTCGGCACCTGGCTGGTGTCGCAAGGCCTGCGCCACCCGCATGGTGGCCGCCGGCGTGGGCGGCCGCATCTGCAACGTCTCGAGCCAGGCCGGCAAGCGGGCCTTCCCGTTCCTCGGCCCCTACTGCGCCGCCAAGGCGGGGGTGATCCTGCTCACCCAGACCATGGCGCTCGAGCTCGGCCCGTCGGGCATCGCGGTCAACGCGGTCTGCCCGGGCACGGTGGACACCGACCTCATCAACAGGGACGGCATGTTCGAGAACCTGATGGGCGGACCCGAGGGGCTGGCCGCCTACGTCGCCCGCGAGATCCCGCTCGGCCGCCTGCAGGACGCCGAGGAGATCGCGGCCGCCATCTGCTGGCTGCTCTCCGACGCCGCCCGCGGCGTCACGGGCGAGGCGTTGAACGTGAGCGCCGGACAGACAATGGTGTAGCCATGCCGATCCTCGATGCCCGTCACGACCTGGCGCACCCCGTGGAGGGCGACACCGCCTGGAGCGAGTCGTACTACTTCAACGCCTATGACCCGGGGACGGACTCGGGGTTCTTCACCCGCATCGGCATCCGGCCCAACGAGGGGACGATGGACGTCGGCATGTCGCTCTGGCTGCCCGGCGGCGAGCTCGGCGAGTACCGCTGGGTCAAGGAGCAGCGCGACATGGTCGACTCCGTGTTGGAGGTCGGCGACGTCCGCTACGACATGCTCGAGGCGCTGCAGTCGTGGCGCCTGACCATGGACGGCGAGGTGCAGGCGCGCCCGTGCGTGCGGGGCGACACGACGACGCGCACGCGTCCCGGTGGCGCTCGACGTGCGCTTCGACGCGGTCACCCCCGCCATCGGCACCGACGGGCAGCCGAGCGGCGGCCCGAAGTCGGCCGAGGCCGCCGCGGCGGCCGGCACGGTGGGCAAGGGGCACCTGGAGCAGGCGGGCCGCTGGACGGGCGCGCTCACCGTCGACGGCACGCGCCACGAGTGGCAGGGCGCGCACGGCAACCGGGACCGCTCCTGGGGCCCGCGGCGCTGGGGCGGCCCGAAGATGTGGCGCTGGTTCTCCATCAACATCGGCGAGGACATGCACTTCGGCGGCATCCGCCTCGGCACCGACGCCGGCGACCTGCACCGCGGCTGGGTGTGGGACGGCGACCGGGCCACCTCGGTCGCCGAGTGGCGCGTCAGGACCGAGCTGGCCGACGACGGTGTCACGCACCGCGTCGTGCACCTCGACGTGGTCGACAAGTCGGGCCGGATCTACCCCCTGCGCGGCGACGTGCTGCGGGTGGCCGACATCGGCCGGGCCGGAGGCACCATGGTCAACGAGGGGCTGGCGCGCTGGACCTACGAGGACCCGACCGGCGCGCCGCAGACCGGCTACGGCATTGCGAGTACCTGCACCAGCTCGACGACGGCGGGAGGCCTGTCGTCCCCGTCGAGTAGGGATGGCGCCACGGCTCAGCAGTGACGAGCTGGCGGCCGCGCTCGGGCGCCGGCTCGGCGGCACGGTGCGCGGGCTGCGCCGCCTCTCCGGTGGCGCCTCGCGCGTCACCAGCGCGTTCGAGCTCGACACCCCTGACGGCGCCAGCGCGCCCGCTCATTCTGCAGATGGACCGCAGCGGCAGTGCGCCGCGGGGCCGGGTGCGGATGGAGGGGGCCCTGCTGCGTGCCGCGGCGGCGGCCGGCGTGCCGGTGCCCGCCGTGGTCGCCGTGGGCGAGGGCGACGAGCTCGGGGCGAGCTGGCTGGTGGTGGAGCGCCTGGAGGGGGAGACGATCCCGCGCAAGATCCTGCGTGACGACGAATGGGCCGCCGCCCGCGCGCGCCCTGACCGCCCAGGCGGGCCGCGCGCTGGCCGCCATCCACACCATCGACCCGGCGACCATCGAGGGCCTCCCGCCGACCGACCCGCTGGGCGACCCGCTGCCCTTCCTCGATGCGCTCGGCGAGGTCCGGCCCGCGCTCGAGCTCGGGCGTGCGCTGGCTGGCCGCCCACCGCCCGCCGCGACGGACCGCGGGTGACGGTGCACGGCGACTACCGCTTGGGCAACTTCCTGGTCGGGCCGGACGGGCTGCGCGGCGTCCTCGACTGGGAGCTGGCCCACACCGGCGACCCGGCCGAGGACATCGGCTGGCTCTGCGCGCCGGCCTGGCGCTTCGGCGGCAGCGGCGAGGTCGGCGGCTTCGGCGCGCTCCCCGCACTGCTGGCGCGCCTACACCGCCGCGGGCGGCGAGGCCGTGACGCCGGCGCGCGTGCACTGGTGGCAGGTCTACGCCACGGTCAAGTGGGCCACCATCTGCGCGCTGCAGGCGTCGGCCCATCTGAGCGGCGCCACGCGCTCCGTCGAGCTGGCCACCATCGGCCGCCGCGTCTGCGAGAGCGAGTGGGACCTCTTCGGCCTGCTGGGCACGCCGCCGCCCGCCTCCGCCGGGCCCGTCGCGGCGGACGGACCGACGGCGCCCTTCGGGCGTCCCACCGCGGCCGAGCTGGTCGAGGCGGTGGGCGAGTACCTCGACGGGTGATGCGAGAGCGCAGCGAGGGCGGCGCCCGCTTCGAGGCGCGCGTGGCGCGCAACGCGCTGGGGATCGCCGAACGTGAGCTCCGGCTCGGCCCGGCTCTCGCCGCGGCGCACGCGGCGCGCCTGGCCGGGCTCGGCTTCGCCGACGATGCCGCCCTGGCGGCCGCGCTGCGGTCGGGCGCGCTCGACGCGGAGTGGGAGTCGATTGCGCCGGTGCTCGCCGCGTCGGCCCGCGACCAGTTGCTGGTGGCGAATCCCTCCTACTTGCCGGCGGCGATGCGGGTAGCGCGCGTCGGGCGCCGGTGCCGGCACTGGCGCCAGCGCCGGCTGCGGTTCGTGCGGCTCGGCCTGCGAGCGAGGCGTCGGCCACCTCGGTCACCGGCTGCCGATGCCCTGCAGCAGCAGGCCGGCCACCAGGCTGCAGGCCACCATGAAGATCCAGGCGTGGTGGAACGCGGTGACCGCCGAGGCGCCGGTGGCGGTGCCGAGGATGGCGACGAGGCCGGCCACGCCGAGCGCGATGCCGATCTGGCGGGTCATGACGTAGAGCGCGGAGCCGGTGGCGAAGCGCTCGGGCGGCAGCGGTGCCGTGGCGGCACCGCCGAGCGAGGGCAGCATGAGCCCCACGCCGATCCCACTGAGCAGGCTGCCGGGCAGGTAGTCGCCCGCCCAGTCCGGGCACGGCGCTGACGTGGGTGATCCACGACAGACCCCCGCGCGGCGAAGAGCAGCGCGCCCACGGTGCCCACGGCCCGGTGCCCGAAGCGGGCGCCGAGGAGCCCGCCGGGGAACGCGGTGAGCCCGGCCAGCAACGGTCCGGGGGCGATCATGAACCCGGCCCGCAGCACGGACTCGTGCCAGAGGCCGGTGAGGAGCAGGACGCCACCGAGCACGAGCGCCCCGAAGCCGCCGAAGAAGGCCAGCGAGCTGAGATCGGCCAGCGCCACGGCGCGGTGGCGGATCACGGCCGGCTCGATGATGGGGTTGGGGTGCCGGAAGGAGCGCACGACGAGCCCGGCGCCGGCGACGACGGCCAACGCGAAGGCGCCGATGATCCGCCCGCTGGTCCAGCCCCAGTCCGAGCCTTCGACGATGGCGGCGACCAGGCTGGCCACGGCGACGGTCAGCAGGACCGCCCCGAGGAGGTCGGACTTGTGGGCATCGGGGTCACGGACCTCGTGGAGCATGCGCACGCCGAGCACGAGCGCCACCACGGCGAACGGCAGGTTGACGAGGAAGACCCAGCGCCAGCTGGCCTGCACCAGCAGCCCGCCGATCGGAGGGCCGAGCGCCGCGGCCGCACCGCCGACGGCGGACCACAGGCCGATCGCCGCACCCTTGCGGGCGGGACCGAACGCCGCCAGCAGCAGGCCGAGCGAGGTGGGCAGCATCAGGGCGCCGCCGACCGCCTGCAGCACGCGGGCACCGACCAGGAACTCGAGGGACGGGGAAACGGCGCAGAGGGCGGACGCCGTGGTGAAGATGGCCAGCCCGAGCAGGAAGGCCCGCTTGCGGCCGGCCCGGTCGGCCCAACGGCCGGCCGGCACCAGGACGGCGGCGAAGACGATGGTGTAGGCGCTGAGCACCCACGACAGCGAGCTCAGGCTCTCGCCGTGGTACGTGGCCGAGATGCTGGGGAAGGCGATGTTGACGATGAACAGGTCGAGCGACGACAGGAACACGCCCGGTCAGGACGATCAGGGCGGTCAGGACCGGCCGGGGGCGCTTCACCGCTGGCGTCTGTGCTCTCGATGAGTTCTGTCATGAAACGAACTGTAGGGGAGAAAGTTGCATAAAACAACCCACTGCAGGGAATTGTGGGTTATGCTGGTGCGATGCTGAAGCGGGACTATCCCACCCAGTACTGCCCGGTGGCCTCGACGCTGGAGGTGATCGGGGAGCGCTGGACGTTGCTCATCGTCCGGGACGTCTTCCTGGGCATCCGGCGCTTCGAGGACCTCCAGCGCGACCTGGGCGTGGCGCGCAACATCCTGCAGGTGCGCCTGGAGCGCCTGGTCGAGGAGGGGATCCTGGTCAAGCGCCCCTACCAGGAGCGCCCGCTCCGCTCCGAGTACCGGCTGACCGAGAAGGGCGCCGACCTGTGGCCGGTGCTGGTGGCCATGCTCCAGTGGGGCGACCGCCACGCCCTC
Source organism: uncultured Acidimicrobiaceae bacterium (assembly GCA_963731065.1). GTDB lineage: Bacteria > Actinomycetota > Acidimicrobiia > Acidimicrobiales > RAAP-2 > Bog-473. The sequence continues at coordinate 34,508 of CAVSUH010000003.1, forward strand.
GGGGGGCGAGCGGCCGATGATCCTGCAGCACCGCGGCTGTGGTGGCGAGCTCGACGACCGCCGCCGTTGCCTGTCCTGTGGCGCGGACGTCACGGTGACCGAGGCCGTGGCCGTCCGGACGGGGGCACGGCGCCCGCCCGCCGACACCGGGACTGCAACGCCGCCGGCGGCGCGCACCCGCAGCCGACCGTCGACGCCTGAAGCGGCCCGGGCAGCGCCGGCGCCCGCATCACTACCGTGCAGCCCATGAGTGACGACACGGCATGGCTGGACGCGACGGGACAGGCGGAGCTGGTCCGCACCAAGGAGGTCTCGCCGTCCGAACTGGTCGCGGCAGCGATCGCCCGCATCGAGAAGCTCAACCCCGAGCTGAACGCGGTGATCCACGAGCTCTTCGAGCGGGCGCGGGGCGAGGCGGCGGGCGAGCTGCCCGACGGCCCGTTCCGCGGCGTGCCCTTCCTGTTGAAGGATCTCGGGGCGGAGCTCGCCGGCACGCCCTTCAACGAGGGGCTGGCGTTCTCCGGCGACTACCGCTCGACGGTCACGCAGACGCTGACGCAGCGCTACATCGACGCGGGCTTCGTGATCTGTGGCAAGACGAACACGCCCGAGCTCGGGATCCTCCCGACGACCGAGCCGCAGCGCTTCGGGCCGTCGCGCAACCCGTGGAACACCGGCCACTCGACCGGGGGCTCCTCGGGCGGCTCGGCTGCGGCCGTCGCGTCCGGGATGGTGCCGGCCGCCCATGCCAACGACGGCGGCGGCTCCATCCGCATTCCGGCCTCGTGCTGCGGCCTGGTCGGCTTGAAGCCGACGCGGGCGCGCAACTCGCTGGCGCCGCAGTACGGCGACCTGATGGGCGGCCTGGTGGCCGAGCACGTGGTGACGCGCTCGGTGCGCGACTCGGCCGCCATCCTCGACCTCACGGCCGGGCCGGTGCCCGGCGATCCCTACTGGGCGCCCCCGCTGCGCGGGCCCTCCTTCTCGGCCGCCGCGGCGAGCGCCGCCGGCGCGGCTGCGCGTGGCGGTCATGGTGGACGTCGCCCACCGGCAGCGAGGTCCACCCCGACTGCGTGGCGGCGGTCCGGGCGGCGGCCTCGCTGTGCGAGTCGCTGGGGCACCAGGTGGAGCGAGGCCGCACTGTCCGTCGACGGTGACGCCTTCGTCACCCATTTCGTCAACCAGTGGGCCTGCAGCAACGCCTGGGCCATCGCGGACTGGGAGAAGCGGCTGGGACGGCAGGTCGCCGAGGGCGACCTGGAGCCGTTGAGCTGGGCCCTCATTGAGCTCGGCCGCTCGGTCAACGGGGGTCAGTACCTCGTCTCGGTGCAGGAGCTGCAGTACATCAGCCGCCAGATCGCCGACTACTTCGAGGGGATCGACGTCCTGCTCACCCCGACGCTCGCCGAGCCGCCGGCGCCGCTGGGCACCTTCGACTCGCCGCCGGGCGAGCCGCTGACCGGCCTGTTCCGCGCCGCGACCTACACGCCCTTCACGCCGCCGTTCAACGTGACGGGCCAGCCCGGGATCTCGCTGCCGCTGCACTGGAGCGAGGACGGGCTGCCCATCGGCGTGCAGTTCGTCGGGCGCTTCGGCGACGAGGAGACCCTGCTCGTCGCTGGCCGGCCAGCTCGAGCAGGCGGCCCCGTGGGCGGAGCGCCGGCCGCCGGTCTCGGCCTAGGCGGACCGGGCGGTCGGCCACCAGGACACAGCGCGTGCCCGAGTAGATCGTGGGCATGCACTTGTTGCAGTGGATGCACAGCGACGTGGCCGACGTGCCCGCCCGCATGCGGTTGGGCAGGTCGGGCTCGCGCAGCAGGGCGCGGGCCATGGCGACGAAGGCGAACCCCTCGGCGAGCGCCGTCTCCATCGTCGCCAGTTCCGTGATGCCGCCGAGCAGGATCAGGGGCGTGGAGAGCGCGCGCTGGAACTGGCGCGGCGTAGGGGAGGAAGAACGCCTCCTCGTAGGGGTAGGAACGCAGGAAGCGGTGACCGATGAAGCGGAAGCCCAGCCGCACCGGTGCGGGCAGGGTGGCGCCGAACTCCTGCAGCGGCGCGTCGCCCCGGAAGAGGTACATCGGGTTGGCCAGCGAGCTGCCCCCGGTGAGCTCCAGCGCATCGAGCGCGCCGTCGGCCTCGAAGAGCCGGGCGATCTCGACGCTCTCGTCGAGCCACAGGCCGCCGTCGACGCCGTCGGCCATGTTGAGCTTGGCCGTCACCGCCACGTCCGGGCCGGCGGCGTCGCGCACCGTGCGCAGGACGGTGCGGGCGAAGCGGGCGCGGTTCTCGACCGAACCGCCGAACTGGTCGTCGCGGCGGTTGAGCTTGGGGCTCAAGAACGCGCTCAGGAGGTAGTTGTGCCCGACGTGCACCTCGATGCTGTCGAAGCCGGCCTCCACCGCCAGCGCCGCGGCGCGCCGGTAGTCCTCGGTGATGCGCTCGATGCCGGCGACGTCGACGGCACGCAGGCGCGAGCCCATGGGCGTGAAGCCGCCGGAGGGCGAGAGGGCGGGGGCGCCGTTGGAGCGCGCGTTGGCCACCGGCCCGGCGTGGCCGATCTGCGCCGCCGCGGCCGCGCCCTCGGCGTGCACGGCGTCGGTCAGGCGGCGCAGTCCCGGCACCGTGTCCTCGCTGAGCAGCAGGCAGTGGCGGTCGGTCCGCCCCTCCGGCGAGACGGCCAGGTAGGCCACCGTGGAGAGGGCGGCCCCGCCGGCCGCCACCCGGCGGTGGAAGTCGATCAGCTCGTCGCTGACCTTGCCGCCCGGCGTGACGCCCTCGAAGGTGGCCGCCTTGATGATGCGGTTGCGCAGGGTCAGCGGCCCGAGGGGCGCCGGAGCGAAGACCGCCGGGACGGCAGCACCGGCGGGCGGTGGGCGGCATGGGCCTACCTTTGCCGACGGGCGCGCCGGCCGCACGTCGGCGTCAGGCCCGACGGCTCGCCGGTGGCCGCCAGCGAGGGGTTCGAGCCGGCGGGCCGCTGACGCCGCAGTTCCAGGTGGGCTCCTGCTCCTCGGCCGGCCCGGCGCCGGCGGGTCTGCGGGCCGGGTTGCGGATGGTCAGCGCGGCCAGCACGCCGCCGGCGGCACAGACGACGCCCGAGATCAGCATGGCGGTGCGGAACCCGGTGGCCAGCTCCGTGCTGCTCGAGGGCGGCGGCGCCGGTCAGGCCGGCCAGGAGCGGCAGCACGGCCACGGCGAGGAGGCCGGCGGCCCGGGCGACGACGTTGTTGACGGCCGAGGCGACGCCGGAGTGCTCGGGCGGCGCCGCGCCCATCGCCGTGGACGTCAGCGGGGCGACCGTGACGGCCAGCCCGATGGCGAAGAGGAGCACGGCCGGGAAGACCTGGGTCCAGTAGCTGCCGGGGTCGGTGGCGCGGGTCAGGAGGACGAGGCCGGCGCCGACGATGAGCGGCCCCACCGTCATCTGCAGGCGGGGGCCGATCCGGGCCGACAGCGCGCCGGACCGGGCGGAGAAGACGAGCATGACGAGCGTCAGCGGGAGCAGCGCCACGCCGGACTCGAGCGGGGTGTAGCCCTTGACGATCTGCAGCTCGACGGGGAGCAGGAACAGCGCACCACCGAGGGCGCCGTAGACGGCGAAGGTGACGGCGTTGGCCCCGCTGAACTGGCGGGAGCGGAACAGCCCGAGCGGGAGCATCGGGTGGGCGCGGCGGTGCTCGACGAACGAGGAAGGCGGGCGCGGCCACGGCGGCGACCACGAGGCAGGCCACCACGGCCGGGCTGGACCATCCCCGCGTCGGGGCCTCGATGAGCCCGTAGGTCAGGCCGGCGAGGAACACGACGGCCAGCGCGGCGCCGGCCGTGTCGACGCGGCCGGTGCTCGTCGGGTCGCGCGACTCGGGCACGTGGCGGGCCGTGATCAGCGAGCACGGCGGCGGCGACGGGGAGGTTGATGAAGAAGACCCAGCGCCACGAGCCGACGGCGAGGAGGTAGCCGCCCACCAGTGGCCCGGCGGCGCCGGCCACGCCGCCCAGTCCCGACCAGGCGCCGATGGCGCGGGCCCGGTCGTCGGGGCGGAACGACGCCTGCAGGATGGCCAGGCTGGCCGGCGTCAACAGCGCGCCGCCGATGCCCTGGAGCACCCGGGCGCCGATGAGCAGCGCCGGCGCTCGGCGCGAGGCCGCAGAGGGCCGAGGCGACGGCGAACCAGACGACCCCGATGGAGAAGACCCGCTTGCGCCCGTAGCGGTCGCCGAGCGAACCGCCCAGGAGGAGGAAGGCCGCCAGCGTCAGCGCGTACCCGGTGACCACCCACTGCAGGGTGCCGACGCCGCCGTGGAAGTCGCGGCTGATGGAGGGGAGCGCGATGCCGACGACGGTCGCATCGAGCATGGCGATCCCCGAGCCGAGCACCGTGGCCGCGATGACCCAGCGTCCCCGCCCGCTCGAGAGGCAAGGGGCTCGGCCACCGCGGGTGGGCCCGTCGGGGTCGAGCCGTTGGCGCTGGCCCCGCCGCTCATTGCGGGCAGCGATGCATGGTGAGGGAGACGGTCGCGCCGGGGTGGAGCACGGTGCCGGCGGCGGGGCTCTGGACCACCACGGTCTGCGCCGCCTTGACGGTGGTGGTGGTCACCGGTGGATGGCGGGTCGTCGAGTCGTGGTGGCCGCGCGCGTCGTGGTGGTGGTCGTGGGCACGTCGACCGAGTAGCAGGCCCAGGTGAGCCCCACCGCGTGGAGGGCGTGCTTGGCGGCCGCGAACGTCAGGCCCGTCACGGCGGGCACGGTGGCGGAGTCGCCGAAGCAGCCCGACCAGGTGACCCCGATCGGCGTCCCGGTGGCGACCGCGGCGCCGGGGCTCAAGGGCACCGCGCCGACGCGCAGGTCCGGTGCCGCGCCGGGGATCGCCAGCGACGAGACGACGCTCTGGCTGGCCAGCGTGCCCTTGTTGCACGGCGTGTTGAGAGACCGACGCTGGCAACCCTACGGCGCGCGGAGCGCAGCGCGGGCGGCGGTGATCTTCAGCCCGATCACGTTCGGGACCGCGATCTGCCGGGTGAGTCGTCGTCGGCGCCGTCACTGCGGTGGACGACGTCGGGGAGGCCGCGGTGGTGGTCGTCGTGCTGAGGATGGCGCGGACCGCCTTCTTCTGCGCGGCAGTGGGGGAGCTCCCACCGCATGACGTCAGGAAACATGCCGCCACGAGGACGCTGGCGCCCAGAGCGGCGACTCGACCCCCGAGTGCACGGCCCCATCATTGTTCGTGGGTCGTCCGGGCGCGGCCTCGGCGCGGCCCGCGCCCGTCACTTCAAGATGTTGACGGCGCGGGCGACGACGAGGATCGCCGACCACGAGGGAGATGGCCGACTCGGCCATCATCATGAGCTTCGTCCAGGTCTTGACGGCCGACACGTCGGTCGGGCTGAAGGCGGTGGCGGTGGCGAAGGCGAAATGGAAGTAGTCGACGAAGGTCGGGTACCAGCCCTCCTCGACGTGTTGCGTGTGCAGCATTTCGGGGAAGATCAGGGCCGGGCGGGGGCCGGTGCCGGCGGCGCGGGCCGCCGGGCCGCCCCGGTCGAGGTTCCAGTACCACAGGGCGAAGGCGATGATGTTGGAGAGCCAGATGGCGGCGCCGCTGGCCAGCAGCACCTTGGCGTTCTGGGTGAAGCTCGACACGTCGATGATCCCGACCACCAGACGGACCGCGGCGTCCGCGTTGGCGATGGTGATCAGCCCGATGAGCACACTGGTCAGGTTGTGCAGCCAGGGCCGGTCCCGGTCGATACGGCCCGGATCACCGATGATCAGGACGGCCAGCAGCACCACGACGAGGACCAGGAACAGCCAGGCCGCGTCGCCGTTGCGCAGCTCGTGCGGCAGCGCCGCCCGTAGCAGGCCGGTGGCGACCACGGCGATCGCCATGGGCCAACGGGGCTCGCCCAGACGGGCCTTCTGCTGTTCGGGGGCCGGTCCTGGCGGAGAGGACATGGAGCCCATCTTCCCCCACCGCGGGCCCTGCATCGGGTGACGCCAATCTCGGTGGTCGCCACCCCGACCACGGTTCGGCGACAGCGCTACGGAACGTACGCCCCTTGGAACGCCAGGACGGCGTAGAGCGCCATGGCGGCGCCGCACAGCACGTAGGTGGTGGCGGCGACACGCGGCGACCGGAGCAGCGTCGCGCCGGCGATCACGAGGGGGAACGCGCTGAGCGCGTAGCGCTCGAACGAGTCGAGGTTGGATCCCGACAAGGCGACGACGACGACGCACAACGCGAACGCGCCGTAGGACACGGGCAAGCGCCAGAAGGCCACGACGATGCAGGATGGCGGCGACCCCGATCCACGGGACGTGCAGCGCGTCGCCGACGTGGTGCCCGTGCGCCACGTTGGCGAGCGCGTGGTAGATGGTCGAGAGAGGATCGGCGAGCGCACCGTGATGGGCCTGTTGTTGCTGGATCTTGAGTGGTTCGAGGAACCCTCCTCCGTAGGTGGCGCTGACCCAAGCGAGGTACGTGACCGTGCCGGCGACGGAGGCCACGATTGCCGCGACCTTTCCGGGCCACCCGCCCCAGCGGTCGGCGCGCCAGGAGCGGACGACCTCAATGACCGCCGGGACGGCCAGCAGGCAGCCGATCGGGCGGGCGGTTCCCGCCAGGTAGCCGAAGAGGCCGGCCCACCACCAGTTCCCCCGCCGTATGTTGACGAAGAAGGCAACCGCCAGCAGGACGAGGAGCGCCTCCGAGTAGCCCATCACGAAGACAAAGGCGGGAGGGGCCAGCATGATCAGCCACACCGCCCGCCGCGCGACGACGATGTCCTGGAACTCGGAGCGGACCAGCACGTAGATGCCGATCCCTAACAGGAGAGAGGCGGCGTTCGTGATCACGAGCGACGCGATGCCGACCGTCAGCGAGGTGATGTCGCTCAGCCCACGGTCGAGAAGCGGGAGCAGCGGGAAGAAGCGGGTGGCGGACCGCGGCAGAGCCGCCGTAGCCGTGCGCGGCGATGGTCTGGTACCAGCCGGCGTCGGAGCCCAGCAGCCCGTCATGCGACTCGAGCACCGCTTTGGCGTTCGTGATGTGGAAGTGCGAGACCTCGTACTTCGCCAAACCGAGCGCGAAGCAGCGTGATGACCCGTGCCGTGAGCCACGGCAGCCATGCCACACCGAGCGCCTCGAGGACGAGGCCCCGACGAGCCGCGCCAGCGCTCGACCAGACCCGGAGTGAGGCCCAGCATCAGCCGACGGGATCGAACGTCAGTCGTCGGCGTCATCGGTGGCAGCGGTGTCCAGTGCTCCCGACGGCATGGGTGGATGTTTGCACGTACGACGGCCTCGCCGCGAACCTTCAGCGTCCAGCATCGGCCAGTGTGCGGTAGAGCAGCGCGAGCTGCTGTCCGGCTCGTTGCCACGAGAACACCTTGACCCGTTCCGTGCCTGCAGCGATCAAGCGCTCCCGGGTTGTCGCGTCCTCCGACACGAGCAGCAGCGCCTCGGCGAGAGCCGGTACGTCACGCGGCGCGACGAGCACGGCGGCATCGCCGACGACTTCGGGGATGGCACCGGCGGTGGTCGCGACGACCGGGAACACCGAGGGACATCGCTTCGAGTGGTGGCAGGCCGAACCCCTCGTAGAACGAGGGGTAGGCGAGCAGGCGCGCGCCCGCGATGAGGGAGCTCCTGTCATCGCTCCACCCGATGCGATGGATCCGGCACCTGTGCCGGGCGGCTCCGAGAGCGGCAGCCAACGCGTCCTCGCCCCAGCCGGGCGGCCCGGCGATCTTGAGACGGATGTCGGGCGACCGAGTCGGCCGATGCGGTCGAAGGCCGCCACGAGGTCGGGGAGGCCCTTGCGCGGCTCGACGGTTCCGATGGCGAGGATGTACGGAGGTTCCGACTCCTCGCGCGGCGCGGGGAGGCGGCAGCGGAGTCAGCCCGTTGTGGATGACGTGCACCCGATCGCCGTCGACATGGAAGTGGTCCATGACGTCGTCCGCCATCGATTGGGAGACCGTGTGGATGGAGGCGCCCTGCTCGACGGCCCGGCGGATCAGGCCGGGGTACCGCAGCGATGTCGGGCTGCACAACTCGGGGAAGCGCACGGGAGTCAGGTCGTGCACGGTCACGAGCCGCGCCGCCTTGCGGGAAGGTGGCACGACGAAGTTGGTGCCGTGCACCACGTCGACGGGGCCGGTCCACCGTTCGACTGCCGGATGGTCGAAGCGGGCCCACGTCCGGAGCAACGCGTCGGCCGGGATCGGGATCCGTCGCCCGCGCCGCACCGAACCGGGCAGCCGTTCGGGGAGGGACTTCCCGGCCGTTGCGCTGAGGCCGTACCCGATCGACGTCAATGTCGGGATCCGTCGCCACCGCGACGATGAACCCGGCGACGGACTCGCCCACGCCCGTGCGCACCCCGAGCAGGGGCGTGGCGTCCATCGCCACCGCGACGGAACGGGCCGGGCTGGGCATGCACCGAACCTTAGAGAGTCACGGCCGTAGCGCCTCGGAGCACGGCCTACTGGCAGTTACGGCAACGACCGAAGATCGAGAAGTGATGCGGGTCGATGGTGAAGCCGAACTCCTTCTTGGCGCGGTCGGCCAGGCTCACGAACAGCTCGTCCGGTGCCTTGACCGCGTTGCCGCAGTGTTCGCACACGAAGTGGCAATGGGCACTCGCGGCCAGGTGGTACGTGGCCGGCCCATGCCCGAGATGGGAATGGACGACGACCCCGAGCCGCTCCAGCTCCTCCAGGTTGCGATAGATCGTCGACAGGTGCACGTCCGGGGCCCTCGCCTGGACGATGGCGGCGAGATCCTCGGCGCTGTGGTGGCCGGGGTCGTCGAAGATGGCCTCGAGGAGCAGGCGCCGGGAGTTCGTGACCCGCCCGCCGCTCTCGCGGACCAGGGCGAGCACGTCGTCGACGGTGCTGACGTCGTGCCGGGGTGCGTCTGCGCCGAGGGGAACGCCCATGACCCCCACAGTGTAGGACCCAGACGCTTCTTGCAAATCATTCGCAATTGCCTTACCGTAGCGATAGCGAAATGGCTGCATCCGAGCACACTCACGAGGTCAACACGACGTGGCGGGCCCGATCGGTCGAATCCGCAAGATTCGCCACGGTCTGACACCGCGGGAATGGGCCAAGGTCGGGCTGATGGCCGCGACCGTCCTCGGCCTCAACATCGTGGGCTGGGGGATGCTGCGTCCTGGCGCTGCGTGGCCACTACCACGTCAACAAGACCGAGTTCTTCGGCTTCGGGACGGGAGTGCTGGCCTACACGCTCGGGATGCGACACGCGTTCGACGCCGATCACATCGCGGCGATCGACAACACGACGCGGAAGCTGATTCAGGACGGCGAGCGGCCCCTGAGCGTCGGGTACTTCTTCTCACTGGGTCACTCGACCATCGTCTTCGTCCTCGCCGTCGCTCTTGAACTTCGGGATACGGGCGCTGAACGGGGCGGTGAAGAACAACACGTCGGCGCTGCATCACTGGACCGGCATCATCGGCACGTCGATCTCGGGGACGTTCCTGTACCTGATCGGCCTGCTGAATCTCGTCGTCCTCTTCTCCATCATCAAGGTGAGCCGGGAGATGCGACAAGGCAGGTACGACGACGCCGAGCTCGAACGCCAACTCGATGCGCGAGGGCTGATGAACCGGTTCCTCGGTGGCTACGCCAAGCGGGTCGACTCACCATGGAAGATGTACCCGGTCGGCGTGCTCTTCGGGCTCGGGTTCGATACGGCCACCGAGGTGGCGCTGCTGGTGCTGGCCGGGTCCGCCGTCGTCGGTGGGCTCCCCTTCTACGCGGTGCTCTCGCTCCCGATCCTCTTCGCCGCCGGCATGTGCCTCTTCGACACCATCGACGGATGCTTCATGAACTTCGCCTACGACTGGGCCTTCTCGAAGCCCATCCGGAAGATCTATTACAACCTCACGATCACGAGCCTGTCGGTCTTCATCGCCCTGTTCATCGGCACCATCGAGATCCTCGGTCTGATCGCCCAAGAGACGAATCAGAGCGGCGGGTTCTGGGACCTGATCGCGAAATTCAACATCAACCGGGCCGGCTTCATCATCGTCGGCGTCTTCGTCGCGACCTGGATCGTGGCGCTCGCCATCTGGCACTTCGGCGACATCGAGCGCAAGTGGGAGGCGCAGGCGGCCCAGGCCTACGCAAACGGAGGGACGAGCCTCCACGAGTGAGGACGGCCGTCGATAGGGTGTCGGCATGGCTCACGAGACAAGCACGGGATCGTCCCCGATCATCAGAGGCCTGATGAATGGCCTGCGCGAGGTTCTTCCGAAGGACGACCAGGAGAAACTGGCTACCTACACCGAGCAGGCCGAAGCCTCGAGCCCCCGGGGAGACCTCCACAGGGCGGCGCACTGCCTGCACTGGGCCATCGAGGTCTCGGAGCAGCCGAAGCACTCGCATCTCTCCGATGTGGGCATCCGCCTGAAGGAGACCTACAAGGCCTGGCAGGACATTGTGCTCGGCACCGAGTTCGGCTCCGACGTGAAGATCGGAAAGGGGAATCCCTCGCAGGAGATCAAGGGTGATCAGAAGATCGGCCCCGGAGAAGACATCGAGCTCTTGTGGGTCGGCGAAGCCGTCTCCGTGGCGCAGAAAGCGGCGGAGAAGTCCGGTTGGGACAACGTTCCGTGGGAGGGGCTCGTCCAAGAGGTTCTTCGAATCGGTTGAGGGCGATTCGCCCGCGCTGCACGGCATGTCCTGCACTTTCGGGCGGACGAACAGCACGCTCCGCCGATCCTGTCTTGAATATCGGACCGTAGTGCTGTCCCTCTAGTCCGCAGCACGGACTCACCATCGGCAGGGTCGAGCGCTGCTCCTCGTCTTCAGGCGGGCCTCGTCGCGGGGCGACGACACGCACCGGCTCCAAAAGGCAGGTCAAGGATCAGAAATCTCGGACGAGATTTTCTTCCACCGAATCATCATCCAAGGCGACCATCGGTTCCGTACCAAAAGCCGGAGGAGCGAACGGAGGGTCGACCATGAGTCCTGATCCGAGTGACGTGTCAGAACACGGAACCGAGGGCTGGCGGGGGAGTCTGAGCCGACGGACCTTCCTGCGCCGCGGCACGTTCACCGCGGCCGCCGTTGCTGTCGCCGGGAGCGTTCCAGGAATGTCCAGCGCTCGTGGCTGGAACCACTGCGAACGCTCCGACGGTCGAAGCAGGAGTGGACGACGTCGAGGACGACGCCGGCGGACTTTCAGAGCCACTCATCGCCCAGGTCAAGGACGTCACAACCGGCGAGATGAGCCTGTTCCAAGGGGAGCGAGAGGTCGTCGTCCACATACCCGACCTTGCCCGAAGTCTGATGTCCGCCGCACGCCAGTAGCCCCGATCACTGTCAACCGCCGGATCACGTCAACCAGGAGGAAAGGCCATGTCATCACATCGCGAAGCGCCGGAAATTTCGAAGGATCCCGTCGCCGACAGCACGGATGTCTATGCCTTCATGAGCCCGGACAAACCTGGGATGGTCACGCTCATCGCCAACTACATCCCACTGGAGGCTCCCGACGGCGGCCCGAACTTCTACGAGTTCGCTGACGATGTGCTCTACGAGATCCACATCGACAACACCGGAGACGGCACACCCGGACATCAGCTACCAGTTCAGCTTCACGACGGTGAACAACATTCCGTCGTCCTTCCTCTACAACGACGGCCCTATCACGTCGCTGACACCGCCCTCGCCTTCATCCAACTGGAACCGTCAGCAGACGTACACGCTGACCCGCGTCGACAACAATCCAGCGCAATCGCTGGGGAGCGTCCATCGGTCGTGTTGGGTTCGGGGCTCCTGTGCCCGCCGTGCAACATCGGGCCGCTGTCGACGCCGAACTACGCCGCGCTGGCGGCGACCGCCGTGCACTCCGTGGGGGCAGGGCCCTTCTCGGCTGAGGTGTTCGTCGGGCAGCGGGCGGAGGGGTTCTACGTCGACCTGGGCGCGGTCTTCGACCTCGGAGATCTGCGGGGCTTCGCCGGTGACCACGCCGGTGGCCCGGCCGCGGGCCTCATGAACGGCATGCCCGGCGTGAACTCGACCGCCGACGTCAACGTCCACACGCTGGCCCTGCAGATTCCCGTCGCGGAGCTCACGCGTGCCGCGCCAAAAGGCCCGGGCGATCCGGCCGCCGTCATCGGCGTCTGGACCACGGCGAGCCGTCAGCGGGTGCGGGTCTGGGGCAACTGGTTCAACGGAGGAGACCTCAGGAGCGGTCCGTGGACGCAGGTGTCACGCCTCGGCAACCCGCTGGCCAACGAACTCCTCATCGGCATCGGCGCCAAGGACGTGTGGAACACACAGCCGCCCACGGCGGACGGCACCGAGTTCCTGAACTACTTCGCCGAGCCGCTGCTGGCCCAGCTGCTGCCGAGCCTCTATCCGGGTGTGTTCCCGAACCTGGCGGCGTACAACGGCGGTGCCTCCAACGACGCGGCCTGACATCGAGGCGATCTTCCTCACCGGGATCCCGGCCGGCGTGATCACCCAGGCACCGAGCTTCACCAACTACAACGGCACGGGCATCAAGGCCGACATGTTGCGGCTCAACACGGCGATCCCGCCCGCATCGAGCCCGAACAGCTTGGGGCTCCTGGGCCTCGACGTGGCCGGGTTCCCGAACGGGCGGCGGGTGTTCGACGACGTGGCGACCATTGCGCTGCGTGCGGTGGCGGGCGCGACCCTCGGCTACGTCGTTCCCTCGTTCACGGCCGACGGGGCAGCCGGTCTGGTCGACTTCGGGCTGACCACCGGAGGCACTGACCTCACGGCCAAGGGCACCGAGGACTACCTTCCGTCCTTTCCCTATCTGGGCACGCCCTACAGCGGCTACAGGAACCCGTCCGCAACGCCGGTCTCGGTGGCGCCGTAGTCATGGAGCATCTCACCGGGACAAGCGAAGAGGGGTCTGTCGTGCTCGACATCGGCGGCGACTTCGGTGCCGCCATCGTGCACACGCCAGCGACTCTGGCCGGATTGGAAATAGAGATACGGCGGGAGGGCGCTCGTTGGGACGGAACCCACGTCGCCGTCCGGGCGCGGCGCATTCCCGGAGGAGAGGTGTACGCCGCCCTGTTTCCCGGCCTTGGAGCGAGGGGAGCTACGAGGTGCGCGTGCGAGATGACGAGGGCGGGCCCGTTGTCGCGGTCGCCGTGGAGGGAGCACGGGTGAGCGAGGCCCGTCTGGCGCCGTAGGCCGCGACTCCGCCGCGACCTTCCGATCAAGGTCAGATCGATCCCGGCTGCCGGGGACCGTCGCGGTCGAGGTACCAGTGGTTCACGACGGCGGGAAACCATTCATCTGATGGTCTGATCCGGGGTACTGCGCGATGGAGAAGCGGCTGATCGTTCGCTGGCCACCGTCCTGGTCGCCGTAGAGCAGATCGATCAGGAGGACATCACGGCCAGCGAGCGCAGCTTCGACCCGTGCCCGGTCGGGATCGTCGGGCGTCCGTATGGCTGCTTGCCAAAGCTCAGATCGTGCGGGGGCGAGTAGAGATCGCGGGTCTGCGGGCGGAACTGGCCGGATCGGGACGGACCATCTGCGGCTGGGCCAGCATCTCTTCGGCGGTCGCGTTCGGGTTGATGAGTTGCCCGGCATCGACCCTCCAACCGAGGATGACCGCGATACCGGTCCCGACATTCTGCAGCGACATCGCCATGTAGATGACGCCGTCCTCCTCGTCGAGGATGGCTCGACCGGGAGGGAGCGCCTTCCAGTGCCCGTCTCCCCACCGGACCTTCTGCACCGTCTCGTTCGGCTCGGGACGCGAAGAGGACGGGGCGCATTCCGGCCTGCAAGGCACGTTCGGCGTTCCGTCCGGCACGGTTGCCGGATCTGACCGCGGCGAAGGTGGCGACGGCCAGGACCAAGGTACCGACCGCCGTGCCCCAGGAGGCCCAGTCGGTCCCGACGATCACGCGTGCGCTCCGGTCATTGCCGTTCGATCATCCGCATCTGCTGCTCATTGTGGTGCTCACCTGCGGCCGGAGGAAGCTTGTCGAGCCTGTCGATCTGCTCAGCGCTCAGCTCGACGCTGTCCGCGCCGACGTTCTCCTCGACCCGGGACACGCGTTTGGTGCCGGGAATCGGAGCAATGTCGTCGCCCTTCGTCAGGAGCCACGCCAGAGCAACCTGACCCGGCGTCACGCCGAGCTCGGTGGCGATGGCTTCGACCTCGTCGACGAGGCGCTGATTGCGCTCGAAGTTCTCTCCCACGAAGCGGGGATTGGTCTTGCGGAAGTCGCTGTCGTCCAACTGGTCCAATGAGCGGACCGTCCCGGTGAGCATGCCCCTCCCGAGTGGCGAGTAGGCGACGAATCCGATGCCCAATTCGCGCAGGAGCGGCAACACCTCCTCCTCCTGGTCGCGGGTGAACAACGAGTACTCCGACTGGAGGGCGGTGATGGGATGCACGGCATGGGCGCGGCGGATGGTGCCGACCCAGGCCTCGGAGAGGCCGATGTGGCGGACCTTGCCTTCAGTGACCAGCTCGGCCAGGGCGCCGACCGTGTCCTCAATGGGGGTGTCCGGATCCACCCGGTGCTGGTAGTAGAGGTCGACGTGATCGGTACGGAGTCGCCGCAATGATCCCTCCAAGGCCACACGGATGTTGGCCGGGCTGCTGTCGAGGTGGCCCGGTCCTTCGCCGGCGTGCGAGATCATGCCGAACTTCGTCGCCAGCACCACCTGGTCGCGGCGGTCCTTGATCGCCTCTCCGACGAGCTCCTCGTTGATGAAGGGGCCATAGATCTCGGCCGTGTCGAGCAGCGTCACGCCGAGATCGAGGGCGCGGTGGATCGTCCGAATGGATTCGGCGTCGTCCTTCCCTGCGCCGGTGAAGGCGGTGGACATGCCCATGGCGCCGAGCCCGATGCGTCCGACGTCCAGGTTTCCCAGGCGTATGTGCTTCATGGTTGCTGTTCCCTTCTTCGTGATCGCAGGAATGCGGGCCGGGTGAGGATCTTTCAGCCGGGGAGATGCCGTCGCGGCAGGTTCGTCCGGGGCCGTGTGATCTCGAAGAATCCCTGGTGCTCCGAGAGCACCTGAATGGCGTCCCAGAGCCGGACGGCGTCGGGTCCCGTGGGAGCGGGGGCCATGACGGGGCCTTTGAACCCGTGCGGCGGATCACTGCGGACAACGATCGTCGGGGTCTGGGTCTTCGGGCCGCCGAACGCGTAAGCAACCTCCATGGCGTCGCGGATCGGGTCATCCCATTTCTCGTCGTCCGCCGCCGCGGTCAGTCCGGGATGGAGCCCCGCGGCCGCGACGCAGTCGGCCAAGAGCGTCTCGGCCGGGGCGGCGTTGCGCGGCGAAATTCCGCGCCCCCCATTCGGTATACAGGCGATCCACGACGTCCTCCCCATCCTCGGCGCGCGCCGCCTCGAAGATCCGCAGCATGCGGTGGGAGACGGCGTGGCCGTCGAGAGCCTGCTGCCGGTATTCCTCCGGGACGGTCGGCGCCACGCCGTAGTCGTCTCGAATCTCGAGGCAGTACGAGCGCCAGGTGATGACCAGGTCCCGCTGCGGCGCCACGTCCCGCACCCAACGGGAAGTGACCCAGGCCCACGGGCAGCTGGGATCGATGAACACCTCGACGCCGGTCATGTCCGGCAGAGTACCCGGAGCGGAAGTGCAGTTCCAGCCACAACATCGACCTGTACGCTCGGTCCCCGATGACCCAGCGAGCTGTTCGATCAACCGGGAGCACGCGGTGACCGGGTCCGAGCACCCACACGAGCGGTTCCGGCGGTGGGCGGCGACCATGCTGGCACACCGGACTCCTGATCACGGCATTCATCACGACGCGGCACGGGCGCGGACGCTGTACCAGACGTCCACCATGTCGGCCCTCGTCGACGGCATCTACGACGGATCCGTCACCATTGCCGAGTTGTTGGAGCACGGCGACTTCGGGGTCGGCACCTTCAATCACCTCGACGGCGAAATGATCGTCAACGAGGGCGTGTGCTTCCACCTGTTCTCGAGCGGGGAAGCTCGCGTCGCGAGCCCCGATGATCTGACCCCCTTCGCGGCGGTGACGACATTCGAAGCCGACAGCGACGTTCGAGGTGAGAGACGCCCACCTCCAAGGCCGACCTGATCGCGCAGATCGACGAGCGACTGTCGAGCGAGAACCTCTTCTATGGGATCAGGGTCACCGGGCATTTCGCGACGGTTGCCAGCCGAACCGCGACACGGCAGGAGGCCCCCTACCTCCCGCTGCCCGGAAGCGACCGCAACGAAGCCGAGCGGACCTTTACGGACACAGCCGGTGTCCTCGTCGGTTTCCGGACGCCCGACTACGAGCAGGGCATCTCCGTCGCCGGCTACCACCTGCATTTCCTGAACGACGAGCACACCGGAGGCGGCCACGCCTTCGACTTCGTGCTCGACGAAGGCGTCGTCGAGATCTCGACGGTGTCGGAACTCCGGCTCAGCCTCCCGACGTCCGGGCCGTTCCTCACCGCCGATCTGAACAGCAAGGAGCTGGATGCGGGGATCCGCAAGAGCGAAGGCTGACGCACCACGTTTCAGCGTGAACAGTGGATAGATCGCCGCGGACAGGGTCACTCCAGCGTCGCGGGTCGGCTAGGAGCCACGTGGCAGCTCCTTTCTACGCGCCGGCTTCTGCTGGTGGGCGAGTCCAGGCCACCCCGGCTACGCCTGTGACGGACCAATCGCCCGAATGTGGCCCGCTTCGAGTTCGACCACACGCGGGAAGCGGGCGACGACTGCGGGATCGTCGGATGCAACAACCACGATCCTCTGCTGGGATCCCCGCTCCAGGAGCAGGGACAGCACTTTCTCCCGGTTGTCCGGATCGAGTTCCGCCGTCGGCTCGTCGGCTATGACGATGCGAGGTTCGCCCGCAAGGGCACGAGCGATCCCGACGCGCTGACGCTCGCCCCCCGACAATTCATCGACGAGCCGTTCACCGTCGTCGGCAAGCCCGACCAGAGCGAGCGCTCGAACGGACGCCTCCCTGACGTCGTGGGGCCGCACGCGTCGGGCCTGCAGTGGCAGCGCGACGTTCTCGATTGCGGTGAGCCCACTGACGAGTCCGTGGACCTGAAGGATCAGCCCGATCTCTTCACGGGTGTCAGATGAGATCGGGCGGCCTTCGAAGAGGACGCTGCCCTGCGTCGGCTCGACGGCGCCGGCCAGGACGAAGCAAAGAGCGCTCTTCCCCGAACCGGATGGCCCGGTCACCGCGACGGGCACGCCGGCAGAGAACGCCATGGACACGGCAATGAGCGCTCGGTTATCGGCGAAGTCGAGACCGACGTTCTCGACACGGAGCTCGGCGGGGCCTTGGGCGGGTAGGACGTTCACTCTTCCTGGCCCGCCCTGCGCAGTTCGACTCCGTCGGGTTTACGAACGACGCGAACCCGGGCGTTGGGAGGAAACGACTTAAGGACATCAGGTGGCAGCTGGATGGAACCGGAGCCATCAACGACAGCGTATTCCTCCCCTCCGTGCCCCTCCGACCCGACGCGACCGTCGCGGATCGTCACCGTGCGCGGGAACAGGGCGGCGACAGAAGGATCGTGCGTCACGATCACAATGGTCGTTCCAAGCACGGCGTTCACGTGTTGCAACAGGCTCACGACGTTCTCGCTGGCGTCGCGGGAGAGCTGAGCCGTCGGCTCGTCGGCAAGTAAGAGCCGAGGCGTTGCGGCCACGCAGGCCGCAACCGACACCTGTTGCTTCAATCCCAACGGAAGGTCCGAAACCGGCGTCGAAGCGACATCGCGCAAGCCCAGCATGTCCAGAAGCTGCTCTGGGAGCCACGGTGGCGTCTTCCCGTTGGCCTTGGCTCCATGCTGAGCGAACCAGATGTTCTGAGTAGGCGTCGCAAACGGGAGGAGGTTTGCCCCGGTTCCCTGCACCATGAAGCTGATATCGCCGGCTCGAAGCACCCTGCGCTCAAGCGCACTCATTCGCCCGAGGTCGTGTGCCCCCACCTTGACCACTCCGGCCGACGGCTTCAAGAGCCCGGCCATGAGTCGGAGGACGGTGGTCTTGCCCATTCCCGAGGGACCGAGCAATGCCACCATCTCGCCCGAGCCAATATCGATGTCGATTCCCCGCAATGCCACGATGTCGGAGCCGGATTGCCGGTACAAGTGCACGACACCGACGAGATGGACACCGACGCCACCCGCCGCGATGGCGGGGGTCTCGTCTCTCGACGTTCTCGGCGTCATCATGGCTGTGCACTCCCGATCTTCTCGATCGTGGCCTCTCTGATGAGCATGGATGATCCGAGTCGCACGACCAGCCAGAGCAGCGCTGCCATAGAGAGCAGCAGAGCCGCCAGCAGTGCAAATGGGATTTCTATTTCGAGGGGTGGTCCCGGCCCCAGGGCGACGAACTCGGGAACAGACCTCAGGGCGACCGCTGCTGCCCCGAGACCGGCGCCGGCGCCGAAGAGTAGCCCGATGCCGAGCGCCAGCGCTTGCTCCGCCTCGCTCGAGCGACGGAGAGACACCCCGGGGATGCCGATAGCCAGCATGGCGGCCAGCTCCGCACCGCGTCGCCGGGCGCCAGCGGCCAGAGCGAAGGCGGTTGTTCCGATCGCGAGCGCCGCGGCGGCGAGTCCCGCAATCAAGAACAGGGTGTAGGCGAGATTGACCGAGCTGTGGACTGATACCGCTTGACGCTCCTCGACACTGTCCATACCGACCACCGAGACACCGTTGGCCGCCAGCCGGGAGGAGATGTCCGCTGGAGCATTCGTGGAGAGCCACACCTCGGTCGTATCGTCGACGAAAGGACCTGAGAGGACCCGTTGAGCCATCCCGAGGTCCACAAGAGCCGCATCATCCCCGACACGGGGCAGGGCGGAGACCTGGGCAAAGGCGTGGGTCTTCACGATCGCGCCATCGAGACCGACGATCATGGACGGCCCACCGGAGGGCGAGTCGACGGCTGCGGCGATTGCCGTGAGTACGGTCGGCAATGCGGTGGGAACGTCTGCCGGGGCGATGGCAACTGGTGCCGCGTCGGGATTGAGAGTGAACAGAGCCGACAGCTGCCCAGACAACTCAGCGAGTTGCGCGCCACCTGTCGGGCTCGTCCAGCGCCGCGCCTGCCCCAAGCCGGCGGAGACGGATTCCCAGCGACTGCCATGGAGATCCGAGATCGATGAGATCTTCACCTGTGCCGTGCCAATCGGGGAAGCGGCACTGGACGGGGGAGCCCACGTCACCGCCAAATCAGTGAGGGTGCACGTCTCCGGGCACAAGCCGGCTATGGATGCCTCGTAGTTCTTGTGACCCGTGACCAGATCGCCGAGCACAACCTGTTGGGGAGCCTGGAGCCCTTGGCCGAAGAGATCGAGCGACAGTTGCGGTGCCGGTTGGGCGGCAACCCTTGCGTTGAGCGACACGCGCAGTGCGCTCCCCGAGAGGTCGACGGGTGGAGCCAGGCCCGTGGGAACGAGTTGCTGGGCAACCCGAGTAGCCCCACCAGCACCCAACCCCGGAGGCCAGGACATCACCTGGCCCATCTCCCTGGTGTCGACCGCCAACGTGGTTCCGTCACTCGCGTTCTCCACCACCACGGCCATCGCGGAGTGCCCGGATCGATCCGCCGACCTTACGGCGCGGAGAAAGTTGACGCCGGGGTGCACCGACACCGTGAGGGCCTTCGTGGCACCGACGGCAAATGCTCCTTGCACGGTGTGGTTTCTCGCGTTGATCGCCCATCCGCTGATGCCGAACACGGCCAGCCCACTGCACATCGTCACGAGCAGGATCTCTGACGCGAACTCGGGTCGCCGGGCAACGCGCCGGGTGGCCAGTACCCAGGCGACGCTACGTGGGTAGGTGGTGATGCGAACTGCTGTCCGCAGTAAGAAGGGAAGGAGGCGAGCAGCCACGATGCCGGCGGCCAAGGCCAGAAGGCCCGGAGCGAATGCCGACAACGGATCGGCACGGGTGCCTGACTGCCCCGACACGCCGACCACGGCGAGTTCGAAGAAGGCAGCGCCCGCAATGGCGATGACGGCCACATCTCCGGCGATCCTCCACGTCGAGGGTCGATGCGACGGACTCTCCGATGCCACGGCGGCTTCAGCAGCACCGAGAAGCCTTCTGCTCCCGAGCGCGACGGCCCCTACGCCGATGACGCCTCCGAGGAGTGCACCGGCAAACGCGAGCAGCGTGAATGACGCGCCGACTCCGGGTCCGAAGAGCGCCCCGGCCGCCGCCGAGGCGACGAGCCAGGCTATGAGCAAGCCCACGGGCACAGCGGTGAGGACGATGACAACGGGCTCGAGTAGAGCGACGACGAGCGTGCCACCGGGGCGGTATCCGCGTAGCACGGCGAGCTGCACATCGGGTAACCGCTCCGCTGCAGTGCGCGAAGCGACGAAATAGAGCGCGAAGACGGTGAGGAGCAGCATTTCGAAGTCAATCACCAGCACGATGGAAGTCGATGTGTGTTCGTCGTTCGCTGCGGCCGCCAGGACTTGTGGGAGCTGCGTGCCCACAACCACCCCATCGCCGGCCGAAGCAGCCGCTTGGTACTGGCTCAGCAGCGATTCGAGGTGGCCGGTGTCATCCACTGCCAATGAACCCGCCTGGAAAGGCACCTGGACCATCCTGTCAACCAGGGAGGCAGGAGCGATCGCGCTGATGGTGCGAAACGAGGCGAAGGCCTCGTCGAGAATCGGCTTGCCCGGGGCACCCGTACCAAACCCGAAGTAGTTGACCCCCCACCAATACCGACTCGATGGGTTGGGTGCGTACAGGCCGGCGATGGTCAGTGAGGCTCTCCTCGACGACCCGATCACGGACAGGTCGATGTTCTGGCCAACTCCCAGGCCGAGCTCGTGCGCGCTCCGAGCGCTCATGACAAGGCTTCCCGTCTGAGTGACACATCGACCAGCGACCATGACCAGGTGCGTGCACACCCCCGACCGCGCCATCAGGTCTGCGGAGTATTTCTCCTCGTCTGCGACCGTGGTGGCGCCGGTCTCATCGGTGAATATTTCGCGTCCGAACCAGGTGCGACCACCGCTTTCACGAGGGACACGGTCCGCGGCATCCATCAGACGGACACTGCCGTCCCCTACGCGGGGCTGCAGGGTCAGGCCGACATTGCCAGGAGGTGCGCTGCCGAGGGTGCCGTTGAGCACCGCCTGGTCAGCACTGTGGAGATAGATGGGTCCGAACGCACCGGTGGCGACCGCCACGATCGCAATGACGAGCATGCCCAAAGAGCTCCCGAGGCGCCATCGGAGCCCGGACGCCAGCAGAGCGAGCTGAGCCCTCCGGTCAGACATGTGGCCCTTCAAAGCACTTAGGCAAACCCTTCGTCACGAGGGATGCGGCATCACAGCGCGGGCACATTCCGACCGCGAGGCCACGCATTCTCGTCGTCCACCTTCCCGTAGCTCTCGCGCAAACGGCATCCGATTGCCTTTTGGCTCACGTACAGACTCACATAGATGCAGGCCGAAGTGGATGCAACACCACTCGGGTTGTCCACGCAGGGACCTCGGTCATCGGCGCCAGGAGGGGAGTCCGGCGTCCGGATCCCCTCCCATGTGACTAGCCGCCGCCCTGGAGCCCCGCAGCCGCATTCAGCATGGCCTTCATGATCGGGCCAGCGATGCCCGCGCCCGTTCCACCGAACGGCTGCAGGGGGACCACCACGGCCACGGCGATCTTGGGGTCGCTCGCCGGTGCGAAGCCGATCATCCAGTCGTCTGTGTTGGCTTGAGGGTTGCCCGTCTGTGCGGTTCCGGTTTTAACTGCCGCATCGAGTGACGGTGGGAATCCAACACCATCGGCGGTTCCGCTTGTGACGACCGACTCCATGAGGGAAGTGACGCTGGCAGCAGCTTGGGGGGTCGCCGCCGTCATCCAGGCGGCCGGCTTCGTCGTCGCGACCGTGGCTCCGGCGTTGTCGGTGACCTGTTGAACAAGGTATGGCTTCATCACGATTCCGTGGTTTGCGATGCCGGCAGCGACAAGGACGTTTGAAAGGGCGCTGGCCTTCACGTCGAACTGTCCGATTGCGGAGTAAGCGAGGTACGCCTGGTTCGGCGGGGAGATGGCGGACACGGCGGGGAACGTTGGTGTCGCCACCCAATCCTCGGGCAGGTCGACGGGAGGTATCGAGTTGTAACCGAACAACTCCGCCTGTTTTGAAAGAATTGGCGCACCCAGTGCAATACCGAGAAGTCCGTAACCTGGGTCGCACGATTCGGGCAGCATCGTGACCATCGTTCCGCCACACATTTGTCCCCCGTCGTTGGTCAGAGGGAGGTTCGAATTGGGCAATTTCGTGGAGCCGGCGGAGGGAAAGTCGAAATTGGTCAGCGCTGGATCAAGGTTGTACACCGCCGTCGAGGTCACCACCTTGAAGGTCGATCCGGGAGGGAAGGTGTCGCCGGTTGCCAAGGGGACCCCGGGGTAGATGCCTTCGGCATCCCTTTGATCGAAGTAGGCATAGCCCACCTCTCGCTCCGCAGTGATGTTCGGGTTGGCGAGGGCGTTCGGGTCGAAGGTCGGATCGGAGTAGTCCGCCAGGATCGCACCGGTTGAAGGATCCATCGCTACCACTCCTGCATCCTTGTTGGTTCCGCTCACCTGACTCAACGCTGCCTGTGCAGCTTTTTGCAGCGTGGGGTTGATCGTCAGCGTCAGGTTGTCAATCGAAGCCTGCAGGGGATCGAACCCGAGCACTTGTGACAGCGTCTGAGCGGGCGTCGTGTGCTCAACCAACTGATCGTTGTATTCGTTCTCGATGCCCGCCGTGCCGTAGTACGGAGAGGAATAGCCGACGACTTGGGAATACAGCGAACCTTGAGGGTATTGGCGAAGATACTCGTGGGGGCTTGCTGCCTTTGATTTGACCGAATCTGCCAGGAGCGTTCCGTCGGATGCGTAGATGTTGCCGCGGTCGTTGTCGAGCCTCTTCGCCTGATTGCCGGGATTGAACGCAGACGCTTGAAGCCCTGGCGCCTTGACCAGCTGAATATTCGCCAGTTGAGCGATCACGAGGACAAAGGCCAGCAGGAGAATGAGGCCGAGCCAACGAATGCGCCGACCCATCAATTACCATTCCCCCGGCTACACATGGCCGACTCTCCCTGCTCCGACATCGAAATGGTCCCGCCTCCAACCTCGTTGAATATTCCCGCTCGCGGGGTTCTTGAAGAGGAGCTTGTGGCCATTGAGCCCCAAACCCGTGAGCGGCGCTTAGGGGACAGTCGTCGTCGTAGTCGTCGAGGATCCAGCAATCGAGGTGGAGGTCGTCGACGAGCCCGTCGAACTTGGCGTCGTCGTGAGAGTCGGTGCGATGCCAATAGTCGTCGGAGTCGCGACTGTCGTGCTCGTGGTGCTCGGCGAACTTGAAGTGGTCGTCGCGTTAGTCGTGGACGTAGGCGTGGAGACCGGCGTGTCGGGCGAGACGCAATTCGCCGGAGGTGTCGTGGGGCCCACCTGGCCGGGCATGAGGACCGTTCCGGCACATCCGAAATTGCTGAAGTCAGCCTTTACGGTGACCGAACCTCCGTCAGAGAACTGGTACGTCGTGATGGACTGAACAATGAAGCCCTGCGCGTCCACTGCCACGTCCGTCCCTGTTCCGGAAAGTCCTTGGCTCTGGAGCTTGGCTATTGCCGCGCGGATCGTGGTGAGTTCTTCCGCCGTGGCGCTCGGGTCATTTTCGAGCTGACTGGCGTCAGCCGATACCCGATACTCGGTGACAGGCTTCCCATCGATCGTGTCTTGTCCAGTCGGAGCGACGCTCGTGATCTCTTGCTCGTCGAGCACCAGGTAACCCGTCGGACTGGCGATTCCAAGCATCGCCACTGCCCCTTCACGCGCACCGAGAGTGGACTCCACCAGGCCGGCGAACCCGGAGATGGCTTGGCCCGGTGTGGACCCGACGCTGGGTCCTGGCGCCAGTCCGCCGCCGTCGTCGCTCCCGAGCTCCCACAATTGTGTCGAATCGAGTCGGATAGTCACGGGGCCAAAATCGCTGGGGTCCGCGTCAGTAACCATGGCCTTGGGATTCACGTCGATGACACCGGTTCCCGTCACAGTCACGTTCTCGTCATTAGGCGCCGATGACCCCGGCACGACGAGAACCGCGCAACTGCTTCCCGTCGACGGAGGATCCGTAGTTGGACAGGTCATTGCGGGTGGCACCGTGGTCGTCGTGCTGGAGTTTCCTCCCGGAACCTGGGTGTACGAGTAAGTGATATTCCAGTTGCCCGCAGCGGTCGTCGCTCCGAGCGCCGAAATGACCCGAGCACGAGCCGCTGCGGCATCCGTATTCGAGGACTGATGCTGTCCAGACCCCGGGGAGCGTGTCCCCGCGACCACGAGTCCGACTGATACCCCCACCGCTACGAGTAGCAACACAGATGCAGCCACCAAGACAAGCGGCCGTCGACTGGGTCGACCCGAGAGCGGCAAGGCTTTCTCATGGAGGAAGGCGCCATCGTCGTCACCCCCTGGGAGCCGCCGAGGATTGGCGGTGTGAGAGAGGTCCTCACTGGCGCTCGGCGGACCGTCGGCAACCCAGCGGAAGGCCCGCCGGAGCCGCTCCTCAAGGTCATCGTGCTCAGGCATTGCTCGGCCCTCCCTCTGAACCAGGGTCTCTTTCACCTAGCTGCTTTCGCAGGGCGGCAATGCCGCGGTGAAGCGCTGACTTGACAGTCCCGGGGCGGCAGTTGAGCACCCGGGCGGTGTCGGCCTCGGACAAATCCTCGTAGTAGCGGAGCATCAGGACCGCGCGCTGGCGAAAGGGCAGCTTGCGGACGAGGTCCCATGTCTCGTCAATCTCTGGGATCCCCGAGAGAAGCGGCGCTCTTGGCGCCAGCCGCCGTTCGATGAGCGTCCGGCGCTGTTGGGAACGACACAGGTTGACCACAATGACCCGGAGGTAGGCGGCCGGTTCGTTCTTTCGACCGGGCGACCGAGCAAAACGAATGAACGCGTCTTGGACGATCTCTTCGGCCACCGCGGACGAGTCGGTCAGCAGCCGTGCCAATCGCACCATCGCGAGTCGCTGGCTCCGATACAGATCCTCGACATCGTCATCAGGCTGCGACATCGTGTGGCTCTCGGGGAACCCTTGAGTGAAGTCCGGCTTGGAGCTACCAGAACCCAGGTGGGTGGCGTCGGACGCCGGATCGGTCTGCGCCACGAAGACCCTCCTATGGGTGGTTTGCTCCATGTCCTGATGACGCATAGGCCCCCCGGTCGGTTCCACTATGCCCCTGGCCTGGAGTTCTAGGGGCTAGCTTCAGTCCCCGAACCGCTCGGCCAAGGTGGTGATAGCGCAGCGAACGTGTGACCCGTCCTGCGGCGGCACGAGCCGCAAATGCCGCCGCCTCTCCGGTCGGACGACCTCCATAGCGTGCCTCGCGTTCGAGGAGGGCCAGCGATTCGACGTCCCTCACCAGCTGTTCGAGGCCGAGTCGATCGGACTCAGCGAACTTCCACCCCGTGTCGGGCAGTCCGAACATCGCCTCGCGGAGTATGTGGGCGTGATCGAGTGGGGTCCGACTGCGAGGGCAGCCGAGGCCAAGCCTGGCAAGCGACCGATCCGACTCCCACCACGCCTCGAGGACTGCCTCACCGGGTCTCAAGTGGCCCCGGATCCTTCGCCGACGGACCAACGTGACCAGGGCGAAAAGAGCTCCTCCCAGAACGACGCAGGCGAAGAGAATCCAGAGGATGGGAGCCAGGTAAGCGTTACCCTGGACCGACTGCCTTTCTGGCGGAACGATCGGCACGGTCGGAGTAACCGACGTGGGTGCGGGCGAAATCGTCGGACTTGTCAGACTGGCCGCTGAGGTTGGCGTCTGCGCCGGCAGCGTGGTGGGTGTGCCCTTCTGCACCGGCCCAACGCCGCGGACACTCGGAGGGACAATGGCAGTGACACTCGATGCCGGCGTCGGCTCCACTGATTTCCACCCCGAACCCGGGCCGCCATAGACCTCTGGCCAGGTATGAGCATCCGCTCCAGTCACGACTGTCTCACCACCCGGCTCCCGCGCTCCGGAAGTGAATCCGACCGCCACACGGACCGGAATCCCGAGCGACTGCGCCATCATGGCGAACGCGTCGGTGAATGTCTGGCAATTGCCGACCCTTGTCCGGGTCAAGAACGCAACCACGGGGGTCGTCCCTCGCGGGGAGACCGGCTGGGCCGCTGTCGAATATTGGAATCGCCCTGAACGAAACCAGTTCACAAGTCGCTGCACCATTTCGGTCTGGTCATAGGACCCCGCGGCGACCTGTCGGGCCATCAACTGAACTTCGGCCGGAATGGACCGAGAAGACGCAGGCACAGGATCCTCAATCAATGGGCTGCTGGGATCATCAGCGGATTCCAGCCCAGCGCCCTCTTGACCGACCGCCGAGTCCGAACCTCTTGTCACGTATTCCTCGCCTGGCGTTGTCGGTCCCTGTTGCACAACGGCGTCATCTACCGACCGAGTCGGCCAGGGGCCTTGGACCGCCGCCGTTCCCAGCGGAACCGGGAGCACGCGCCCTTGGTACGAGGCGATCGTCACGTTGGCTGTCACATTTGAATGGGATCCGACGCCTGGATCCGATCCGTCACCAGCCGACGAAGTGGATTCCTTTCCTGCCAGTACTCGACCCAGGTCCGGCGAAACCCCCCATGTGCCACCGTTATCTTTCGTCAGGACCGCCACCTGCCAATATGTCGGCGCCCCGCTGTGCGCCCGGAACAGCACGACGTTGGGATCTTGTGCCGCGAACCCGACGACGTTCGTGACTAACGCTTCGGTCGTCAGTGCACCAGGCGCATGGGCCGACCCAGCCCCGCCAGTACCCAACGCACCGCTGACAGATACCGATAAGACCACCACAAGAAATGCGGCCAGCGGCGGCAGAAGGGCAGCCATGATCCCTCTCCGTCGAGAACCACGGTGCGTGGTTCCAATGGGATCGGCATCGGAGTCCTGAACAACCGGATCTCCGAACAAGATGAGCGAACCCCCGAGGACGATGAGGCCACCGCAAAGCGCGCCCGAGACCACGCCCGGCGCGGCGGCGGCCGACCACGTGACCAGGATGAGAGCGGGGAGTACAGCCAGAGCCGGGTGCCCGATGGATCCCGGCCGGTCGCGGTCTCCGAGAGCCACTCGATCGGAGGCTCCAGCGAGACCCACCAACACGCAGGCTGCGAACAGCGTCCGCTCTGTGGGAGCGCGCAGAGACGAGGCCACCCGATACCAAGTGTTGGGATCCACGAGGAGGTGATGCCAGGTGGCAGGAACGGCAGCTTCGATGGTCACGGCCACCAGCACCGCCGCGCTCACGAGGACAGCGCGCTCGGGATACGGGCTTCGGACAATCCATCGCCCAGCGCCAGATCCCACCGCCGCAGTGATGAGGAGCGCAACAAAGGTCGCCGATGCAACTGGCTTGTGGAGCAACTCGAACATTGCAATGGAACCCAGGAAACTGAGTCCGGCGCAAAGCCCTTCGTCCGTCCAGCCCCGCTGGCCCGAGGGGAGGTGTAGTCGCCAGCTCATGGAGCTACGACCAGTCGAACACCTCGCTCGCGCAGCGATCCAAGAGACCTGGACGCCGTCGCGGTGGTGAAGACTGTGTCGCCCGAACCAACCTCCAGCACCGACCTTTCTGCGTTTGGAATAGGACCATCGATCTGTCGAGGCTCGAGGACGGCCAACCACCGCAGCAGAGTGGGCGTCAATCCGCCCGAGACCGAGACAACATGACCTGAAGTCAAAGACCGCAGGTCGATCGGCTGTGCCATCTGCGGCCAGTTCGCCATCGCACCTGCCAAGAGGTCCACGGCCCTCTCGAATGACGATCGTCGATGCACCCAAGCCCGATCGTCGATGACGACTTGGACTGGTCGCACCAACTCATCCCCTAGCTCGCGCACCAGGAAGGGCCCTGTGCCGGCCAGAGACCGCCAATGAACTGACGAGAGCCGGTCTCCCTGCTGATAGGGGCGCACACCAACCACGTCGACTCCGCCCGCTTTGGTCGTGAGCTCCACGGCATCACGACCTTCCCTCTGGCGAAAGACTGGATCCGTTGTTATTGCAGACCAAGCAATGGCAACTGGGTGTACGACGATGGTGAGGTTTGAGAAGACGGCAAGCCGTGCGCCGAACATCCCGAGAGGATCGTTCAACCACAGCGTCACCCCGCGGCACTCAAAAATCCCTCTTCGTGTAGTCGGGATGGGAAGTCCGGGGAGAGGAGTTCTTCGTAGGCTCTTGGCTCTCACTACGACTCTGTGGCGAGACGGGGAAGCCAAGAGATGCGTTCGGATTCGGCCACGGACCGGTTCGGAACGGTTCTCTCGATTCCAATGGGCTGAAGATGGGTCGATCCCGATCGAACATCCCCGCGCCGACACGTCGCCAACGACAGCTACATCGAGCAGGGCAAACTCACCCCTCGACACGAAAGAGGGTCCAGAAAGCTCGGCATGGAGGTCTCCGGAGCGTGATCGACACGCCAGAACGATGCCCAACGATCCAATGAGCGCAACCGCGAGGCCGGCGTCAAGTGCAATCGCCGGGGCCGACGGCCACGTGGCGGCCACAACTGTCACGCAAAGAACAGCCAGCAGGAGGGCCCACCCACGGTCAGTTGGAGCGATACCCCGCCGCACACTTGGCCGACCGAAAACCACGTCGACGGAACTCGAAGACGGCATGTCCAGCGCCTTTCAGCGAGTGCGAGGCTCGGCGTTATCGACGACCGGTACTGACCGCAGGACTTCGTCTACCACGTCATAGGGTTCCGCCCCGCGCAGCGTCGCTTCGGTCGTGAGGAGAATGCGATGGCCCAGCACAGGGCCCGCCACAGCCTGTATCTCGTCCGGCGAGATGTAGTCGCGACCACGCCCTACCGCCAATGCCCCGGCGGTCCGTATCAATGCGAGGCCAGCTCGAGGAGAACCACCAACTTGCACACTTCTGTGACTTCGTGTCGCCTCGAGCAATGTGAGCGCATAGTCGGCGATTCCCGGTGAGACGTGAACAGAGCGTGCCGCGGACTGCATCGCAGCGAGGTCACCTTTGCTGATTGGAGCGATTTGGTCGATCAGTTCGGAGCGATCGCCATGAACGAGAAGCTCGTGTTCTCGTGCGGGCGTCGGGTACCCGATAGAGAGTCGAAGCAGGAACCGGTCACGTTGCCCGTAGGGGAGCTGCATGGTCCCTGGGTCCTCGAATGGATTCTGCGTCGCGAACACGATGAATGGTCGTGGGAGGGAGTACGTCGTTCCGTCCACCGTGACCTGCCGTTCCCCCATCGCCTCAAGGAAGGCGGACTGTGACCGAGGCGAAGCCCGGTTCAGCTCGTCGGCGAGGACGACGTTGGCGAAAACGGGGCCGGGACGGAACTCGGGCTTTCGTGAGACTGGGTCGAGGACGAGTGCCCCGACCACGTCAGCGGGGAGAAGGTCCGCGGTGCACTGGATGCGGTGAAACCCGAGACCCACTGCCGCCGCGAGCGACTTTGCCATGGTCGTTTTTCCAAGCCCGGGATGGTCTTCGATGAGTAGATGACCTTCCGCCATTACCCCCGCCACGGCAAGCTCGACGGTCGTACGATCGACGAGGATGACCTGGGCGACGGTCTCAACGACCGCTTCGAACAATTTAGAGACCAGGCTCAGTTGGTCCCCGAAGTCGCCAGCAGCCGGTTCGACCCCGCCAGATGCGTCCACGCGACGGATCATAAGTCTTGGCCAAGCGGAGCGGGGCCGCCACCGAGGTGGAGCTCAAGGAGAAGAGCACCGAAGGTCAGTCAAGAAGACCATCGAGGTCAATAGGAATGACTACGGGGATCCACGTTGGAGATGATCACCCCGTTCTCGTTGTCGGGTGGAGTCCGGCGGTGTGCCGAGGCGCGATGGCAGGTCGAACTCTTTGGTCGTGACTGCGAACCCGATAGACCCTGCCGCTAGGGGGCAGCTCGGGCGATACACCGGGACCAATGGCAGGCGAGACCAGCTATCCAAGCTGCCGACGCTTAGTTGCCGGGAGATGACACCGGGACTCGCACGATTGAGGTGAACCCCAGGTATCCGTCCTGGCGGAATGGCGGTTCGAGTAGATAGAGCGCCCCGTGGAAAAACACCGCTTGTCCCTGCACCAGGCCGTTGGTGGGCACTCCATTCGGATACACAATGGGGGGCGTCGTCGCAACGACCGACTCGGCACCCGTATCGGGATTGATGGAAATGATCTGCTGCGAGGTACTCGCACCCGGCGAAGCCGCTTGGGACCACTGCATCGCCCAAAGGCCGTCAGTGGTGTCTCCGACGACCCAGAACGGCGTGAACCCGGCCCCTGGCGTGGAATAGACCGGCGCACGAGCACCGTCGACGTACTTTTCGACCGTCTGGTTCCCGCAGTTCCAACCTGCGCCCGCCCCGACCCACGCACTGGTCCCATCAGCGGTTAGCCAGCACATTGGTAACCCGGTATCCGAGACCACCGTGGTCGGAGAAGAAGCCCCGGAGAGAACGTAGGACAGTGCTGGCCCCGGGGACCCTTCGATGGAGTTGGCCACCCATACACCGCCGTCGTCTGCGGCGAGGAGGGGTCGGTAGAGCTTGGGCATGGGGACGACATCAACCACGGCACCCGATTGGGCGGAGACCTGAAGCAGCTCAGCACCGTTGGTCGTCGCCACGTCGTAGATCCACAACGACTTAGGCCCGTAGGCCGTGACCAGGTGCGTATCGGAGGAGTACTCGTATGTCATGACCACCGGGCCATTGGTCAGTTTGCCCGTTGTCGGACTCGCCACACTGACCGAGACGTTGACGTTGTTCGAAGGCGGAGTCTGACTCGTCACCGCTTCGACCGTTTGGCCAAAGAGCTGCGGGTTGTCACAGTTCCCGACGCTGAGTTTTCCAACGGCGAGGGATTCGGAATCGAGCGGCGCTGCTGCGCAAGGACCTTGGGGATTCTCACCGGCCGCATTGGTCACTCCGCTCAGCAGAAGACCATTCGACGTCAACGAGATCTGGTTGAACAGTGCCGACGACGGGAGCACGGCTCCGGGCTGGCGCTGTGCGGCGGTCGGCGGTGCAGGGGACGGTGCTGCGGGTGCCGTATGGTGCCGACTCTTTAGAGCAGACCGCCCGCCTCCACTTCCACTCAGGCCAACCCCGGCCGCCAGAGCGCCCACCAGCAGACAGAGGGTGGCCCCGCAGACGATCCAACGCCGCCGCCGCCGCCGACGAGCCTCCTCGAAGAGCGCTTCAGGTTCGCCCGGACGCTCCGGCGGCTGACCGGCCATCCGGTCGTTGAACCCTAGACGGGTGGTGGTCATAGAGCTACTATGGCTAGGACCATGATCTCTGTCAACATCGACCGCAAAGAGCCCATGGCGCTCCATGACCAGGTGGCAGCCGAGATTCGCAGAGCCATCGCCGAGGGCGAGGCGGGCCCCGGGGAGCGACTCCCCCTTGCCAAAGACCTCGCCGCGGTCCTTGGGGTCAACAAGAACACCGTGCTGCGAGCACTGCACATCTTGAGGGATGAAGGTCTGCTCGAATTCACGAGAGGCAGGGGGATCTCGGTTTCTGGGACACCGCAGAAGGGCGCTGTCCTGACTCAGGTGCGCGAGCTCATCGAGTTCGCTCGACGCAACGGCTATCGCCGAGATGACGTCATCGAGATGATCACAGGCCTGCCGTGATCAACCCCAAAGACGTGGAAGTGACGAAATGACGCTCACCGGGGATCCGCCACGCACCGTGGACAATCCCGTTCCTGATGTCGAGGTGCTCTTTCCTGAGGCGCATCGACGTCGCAGGCGGAGGCGCTTGGGATGGCTCGCAGCAGCATTGTGCATAGTGCTGCTCATCGCGGTCGTCGCCGTTGCCCGCGACCAGACTTCCGATCGCAACACGCCAAGCCCAACTCGGCCGTCCGCTCGAATCGCCCAGGTAAAGACACCGAATCAGATTGTCGGTTGGACGAGTAACCGTGAGCTCGAGGTCATCTCGACGACGACGGGCGCCGTCGAACGAACACTCGCCACGGATGTGGCCCTGTTTGCTCCTGGACTGCCGACTCTGTCCGTATCACCGGGGGGTATGGTCTTTTTCGACTCGGATCCAACAGTCGGAATCAGTCCGCCGGACGCCCAGGGTGACCAGATCTATTCCGTTCCTATTGTGGGTGGTCCGGTGCGCGAAGTGTCCCCCGGCTATGACCCCGCCATTAGCCCCGACGGTCGGACGCTGGCCTTCGTGGCGTCAAATGGTGTTGGCGAAGCGCCGTATCAACTCGCGAACGGCGGCATCGAACTCGCTCGCCTGAACGGATCGGTGATCACCGGGGCTCGAACCCTTCATCCGAGCGGCACCATGGTCGGCGGCGGATTCAGCAACTTGTCCTGGTCCGCGGACTCTCAGACGCTCTCGTTCGATCAACTCGATCCGTCGAGCGACGTCACGAGTTCGTGGTTGCTCAGCGACCCGAATGCCAAGAGCTCTTTGGCTTCAGCCGTGGAGATCCCCCTACATCCGAAGGGGCTTACTTGGGGCGGTTTCTTGGGTAGAAGCGCAATGGGAGAGCCAATGGGAATTGGCGTGCAGACCGCCGTTCAGGACGAACCTCCTCTGGCGAGCTCCCAGGAGGTTGTATCGATTGATCCGCAAACTGGTGCGGTGGTGCGTACTCTGTTTGAGTTGCCTGCGGCGATTTGCACGTCTTCGTCTCCATCGGCCCCTGAAGACTGTGACGCCGACTTCACGAATACCCTGGACGTCGCACCCTCCGGGTCGAACGTGCTCGTCAGTGGCGCTATCCCACTGAAATACGGACAGGTCAGTACTTCAGGAGTGACCTACCTTTTTCGCTGGGACACAAGTTCCGCAAAGCCGGTCCGCCTGACTTCCGGGGTGCTTGTCGCAGCATGGGGACCTGGGCCAGCCGCCACTTCCTCAGAGTCCCACTAGCTGAGCGGCTCGGGAACCACAAGCACGGGTTCTTCATCTTCTGCGGAAGCACCACGATGCAACGAGTTTCGATGGACGGTCGGGGTACCCGAGGGTTTCTGGCGCATGCCGATCCGTGGAACGAACCGTACGGTTTTGTTATTTGTGAGCGATCAAGTCAGTTCTTGACGCGGAACAGGTGCCAACTCCCGGGGACGCCCTTCAGCTCGTAGGTTCCGCGATCCTGAAACTCGATGCCCGAGCCAACCACGAGGTCCTTGACGGTGCTCGAGACAAGGACCTCGTTCGGGGATGCCAAGGAACCGATCCGAGCGGCGATGTGGACGGCGAGGCCGCCGAGATCGCTGCCTCTCACTTCGCACTCACCGGTGTGGAGACCCATACGCAGCTCGATATCGAGAGCTCGGGTGGCTTCGACGATCACCTGGGCACAACGGATAGCTCGAGCCGGACCATCGAATGAAGCGACGAAGCCGTCTCCCGTCGTATTGACCTCCCGACCTCGGAATATCCGCAGTTGTTCGCGGACAATGTGATCGTGGCGATCCAACAGAGTCCGCCACCGTTGATCACCTAGCGATGCTGCCCGCTCAGTTGATCCGACGATGTCGGTGAAGAGTACAGAGACAAGCACCCGCTCGATGTCGGTGACAGGTCTCGTACCGGTCAAGAACTCGGCCACTTCGTCGAAGATCAGGTCCCGCTGGCCGAAGATCAACATATCGTTGCCCGGCAGCGCGACGAACTTGGATCCCTGAATATGCTCGGCCACATATCGCCCATGAGCTATGGGAAGAAAGCTTGGATTGTCGACGCTCAGGACCAGCGTTGGCGCCCGGAGGAGCGGGAGCACCGTGCGGACATCCAGATTGCGGAGCAGGTAGTCGTACTGTGCCGCCGCGGTTCTCGGGGTGACCGACGACCGGAAGAGCCGAGCAAGGGCATCGCGGCGAACCGGGTCTTCTGAGCCAGTTGCACCAGCAAGCGAGAGGAACTCCGGCGTACCCCAGTTGGTCCGGAGGAACTCGACAACGAAATCGAGTGCCTCAGGTGTAAAACCGATCGGATAGTCGTCAGCGATGAGGTATCGGGCAGTGGTATTGCACAGCACTAGAGAATCGACCCGTTCGGGATGTGCGGCGGCGTAGAGGATCGCGATCGGGCCAGCGTCGACCGTCGCAAGGATGGATGTCTGCTCGGATCCGACTGCGTTGAGGACGCTCTCGATGTCTTCTGTCCATTCCTCCCATGTTGGAATGGCGTTACGCGGCACACCGTCAGATGCGCCTGTGCCTCGTCGATCGAGAAGAATCAAGCGGCGTAACGACGCCAGCCGTCTGAGGAAGTCGGCAATCTCCGGGTCCTCCCACGCCATTTCGACGTTGCTGCCGAGTCCGATGAAGAAGAGGAGGTCCGAGGGTCCTTCTCCGAGAACCTGGTAGGCAACGTCAGCATCCCCGACGGCCACGTATTTCGTATCTGGACCGCTCATGGCGGAAGCAGTCTGACCTGCAATCCAGCACAACGCTGGAGTTCTTCTTCGTCGAACTGAGATCCCGCTCCCGTCTCCCTTAGGCACATCGTGGCCAACGGGTTAAGTCGAGATGCTGTTCGGCGCTCTGAGGAGGGCTTCCGTCCGTGACCGGACGTGTCGACTCAACGACCTCACGCTTCACGGAAGTGCGGTCACCTCCGCGTGGACCCCACGTTCCAAGTGACGTATGCCCTGGTCGGGGTACTTTCCGGTGGTCGGGACCGGCGTCGATCCGGTGACCTCACGCTTTTCAGGCGCGCGCTCTACCAACTGAGCTACCCGACCGGGTAACCGAGCTCCCGCCGCCCGGAGGCGGATCAGAGCTCGGCGGCGGACCTGACGGGATTTGAACCCGCGACCTCCGCCTTGACAGGGCGGCGTGCACTCCGAGCTGCACCACAGGTCCGTGGTAATGACACGCTCCTCGGTCCGGACCAAGCCGGCCGCTGAGCAGGCCCTCACTGTAGCCGGTCCCAGATTCCGACCCTCCCCGGAGAAGGGACCCAGCGGGCCTACGGCACCGCAGCGCGCAGCGCCGTGATCCCGGCTTCGAAGTCCGGGTACCTTGCTTCGTCCAGCGCACCCGCCAGTGCCGATGCACACAGCCGGTCCGTGATCTGCTCCGCCTCGAGGTGACGTTCCTTTATGGCGGCGGTGTCCGGGAAGGGCTCCGGCCACCCGAAGAATTTCGCCTGGCCTGGGCCCTCATTGGTCAGGATGGCCTCCAAGGGGGAGAGCCCGACGGCGGTCGTGGCCACCAGGTGGTTCCCGCCCCGCCACTCGCGGAGGATCTGCATCAGCTGCGCCGCTCGTCCCGAGGGCGAATCGGCCCTGGCGGCATCCCGCCACCCGACGAAGAGGGGGAGCGCGGATCCCTCGAGCCCGTCGACCAACTCCTCGGTGACGGAAACGATCTCGTCCAGACCCTCCACGTCGCCGTAGTGCTTCTCGCCCCACTTCCCGTGCGCCTCGGCCATCCGGGCGGCGGCGCCTGTTGCCCCGGCGACGCCGACGCCCTCCGAGTACATCGCATGGACGGCGTTCGGCGCGAACCAGCCGAGGGCGGACGTGACCACGTCCGCCCCGACGTCTCCGAGCATGCCGCCGCGCCCGGCGAAGTAGAACGCGAAGGGGTTGGACCAACCCCACTCTGCGGCCCAGCCGGCGACGTCGGGGCTGAGGTAAGCCGCAGTGCCTATGTCGTGGATGGGTACCGACGTTGCCTGCACCACCGCGAGCGCGGCGCCCTGCCTGGTGTCACCCATGGAACCTCCTCGGTTCAGTCCGGTTCGTAGGGGAGCGACGGAGTAGAGCGGAGGACGCGTCGCATGCCCGGAATGGTGCCGACAACTGCCTCCATCAGTCGCGCCAAGTCGGTCACGACCGTGTCGAGGTGGGCGAAGCGATCGTCGAGAACTCCGACGACGCTGGCGAGCTCCGGCGATATCTCCTGGAGTGAGCGCGTTGCTCTGGGGAGTTCGCTCGCCAACTCGATGGCGACGCCGCTGAGGCGTTCGGTGAGACCGCGCAGAGCTGAAGCCGACTCCGACAGCGAAGGGAGCGACGCATCGAGCATCCCGACGGCCTGCTCGAGCCCCGAGACCGCACCGGAGATCCCGAGGGCGGCGAAATCGATCCCCGAACCGGCTTTGTTGACACCCCGGTCGAGCTGATCGAGCAAGGTCATCAGGCGATCCATCCGTTCGGTGACCTCATTGATGGCGTCGAGCGTGGCCAACGCCGCCGAAGGAAGTCGCAGGACTGCGCTCGGAAAGCCGATCAGCGTTTCGAGCAAAGACGGAGACTCGTCCACCCGTTGATCATGGGGCGGATGGGGCTGGGTGTCCAGTTCCTTCTGTGGTCGCGGCTGCGGATCAGACCAGCTCAGCACCGATGGCCGCCCGCAGCTCGTCGAGGACAGGTTTGCGCACGCGCAGCTTGGTGGCGACGTGCGCCGAACGGTCGAGAGAGGCGATGTCAGAGGCGACGCGTGCGGCGTACGCATCGAGCTCAGCCGCCGGGACCAGGGCGTCCAGCAGCCCGGCTGCCCGAGCCGTCTGCGGATCGAACATCTCACCGGTCACGGCGGCGTGATCGAAGTGGGCGGGCGTGAGACGGTGCCGGGCGAGCACGATGGCAAACAATGGGAGTGTCAGCCCGATCCGGACCTCGTTGAGTCCCAGGCGAAATGGCCCGTCGACGCCCAGACGGGAGTCCGCCGCCATCAGGAGAAACGCGCCGGCCGGGAAGGCGTGACCGGAGCAGGCAATCGTCACGGGGTGCAGGGAAGGACAGGACGCGCTCCGCCAAGGACGCACCGAGGTTCAGGAGAGGGAGGACATCCTGGCGGGGACCGCTGAGCGTCTGCAGGTCGAAGCCCGCACTGAAGCAGCCCGGCCTCCCTTTCAAGAGGACCGCCGTTTCGTCCCGTTCGGCCTGGTCGAAAGCCTCGTGGAGGGACCGCAGCATCGGGATGGAGAACACGTTGACCTTGCCGTCGTCCATGGCGACGGTCCTGACCAGGTCCGTGCGGGTGTAGCTGAGGGGGAGTGTCATGACCGCTCATGGGGGATGTGGTTCGCTATATTGGAATCATGTTTCGGAACAATCGTCCATTACGGCCCGTCCGGAGTCAAACGACCGGCTCTACAAGGACTTCTTGATGCCTCGCACGAAACAGCGAACTCCCGAGCTGCGACAGCGGGTGTTGGCGAGCGCCGTTGATCTGCTGGCCGAGGAGGGTGCGTCCGGGCTCACCGCGCGGTCCTTGGCCGCTCGGGCAAAGACCTCGGCGCCGGCCCTTTACGAGCTGTTCGGAGACAAGTCGGGGGTCGTCCGCGAGCTGTACTTCGAGGGCTTTCGGCAACTCTTCGCTGAGCTGGCGGCCTTGGGGGAGAGCGTGGATCCGATTGCCGACCTCTGGACCCTGTCCGCCGCCTACCGCAGGTTCATCCGGGGCAACCGGGAACTCGCCGAAGTCATGTTCTCGCGACCCTTCACGGATTTCTCGCCCGGGCCGGACGAGTTGGCCGCAACGAGCTCCGTCCGCGTCTTGATCGTGGGTAGGGTACGGCGGTGTATCGACGCGGGCCGGCTCCGCGGTGACGAGACGGATGTCGCGCACGTCCTGGTTGCCTTGATGCAGGGCATGGCGTTCGCCGAAGCTGCCGGCCGCCTCGGAACCTCGACGGAATCAATCGAGCGGCGTTGGCGGCTGGCTATCGGCACGGCGCTCAATGGCTTCGGCGGCGCGACCTAGCCGAGTGGCGTTAAGGGCGCTTACGCCGCCGGGAGGCAGCACCACGCGTGAGGATCGATTGGTAGACCCCGACCGGGAGCCGAGAGACGAGATCGATCGCTTTGGCATCAGGACCGATGAGCGCGCGCCGGCGGTCGCGCCGGACGGCAGCGAGAATCTGCTCCGCCGCCTTCTCCGGGCTGGTGATGAACGCACGCTCGAATTCCGCGGCAGCCTTCTCCGGGTCTCCTGCGAGGTCACGGATACTCGGGTCCATGCGCGCATTCGCGCGCGATGTTCGTCTTGATTCCACCCGGGTGGACGGTCGTCACCGACACATTGGCGCCCTCGATCTCGAGTTCCATACGCAACGTGTCGGTGAAACCACGGACCGCAAATTTGGCGGCGTTGTACGCGGCCTGGGACGGGACGCTGATCAGGCCGAAGACACTGGAGAGATTCACAATGTGGCCTGCTCCAGCCAGCTTCAAATACGGCAGGAAGGCCTTCGTCCCGTAGACGACACCCCAGAAATTGATGTTCATCAACCATTCGAAGTCCTCGTAGGACATCGCCTCGACCGTGGCACCGAGCGCCACGCCGGCATTGTTGATGATCAGGTTGACCCCGCCGTGATCGGCGACGACGCGGTCAGCCCAGGCGTAGACGTCGTCCCGATCGGCCACGTCCAAGTGCTCCGACGTGATCTTGACGCCGAAGCCCTCGCACTGCGCCACGGTCTCGGCGAGACCCGTGTCGTCGATGTCGCTCAGTGCAACGTGCGCACCACGTCGGGCCAGGGCGTTGGCCAACGCCCGGCCGATGCCCGAACCCGCTCCCGTAATTGCGGCCACGCGGCCACTGAAGTCCTTCATGGTTGCTCCTCGCGGCCTCAGGGCGCGGCGGGCTCGAGGACCTTGACCTGCGTCCGCCGACCCGAGAACTCCATGATGGAATCGTCGATGTCACCCATCTTCAAGGCTCGGTAGTCCCGCCAATAGCTCTGGTGCACCTTCCAGGGCTGCTTCGTCCCCTGCTTCGGCAGGAGATGGGCCGATCGCTGGATGTACCCCGAGGTAAGCCCGAGAAGTGGACCGGATGCGGTGGAGCCACCGTCCTTGTTGCGCGGTACGCACTCGGTTAGCGAGCGATCATGCATGTAGTTCAACAGGCGGCACACGTAGTCGCACGTGAGGTCGCATTTCAGCGTCCAGGACGCGTTCGTGTAGCCGATGGCCAGCGCCAAGTTCGGCACGCCTTCCATCATCATCCCCTTGTAGGTGAGCCTGGTCGAAGGGTCGACACGCACACCGTCCACACTGAGCACGATGCCGCCGAGGAAGAGCAGCTCGAGACCAGTGGCGGTCACGATGATGTCCGCCTCGAGTTCGTTGCCCGACGAGAGGAGAAGTCCGCTTTCGGTGAAGCGCTCGATCTGGTCGGTGACCACCGATGCGGCCCCGCTGGAGAGCGCCTTGAACAGGTCGCCGTTCGGCACGGCGCAGAAGCGCTGGTCCCATGGGTTGTAACGGGGCGTGAAATGGGTGGCGATGTCGTAGCCGGGTGGAAGTTGCCGTTGCAGACCCTTGGACAACATCCGCCGAACCAGGTTCGGGTACTTCCGGCTGACCCCGTAGAAGCCTTGCGTGAGCAACGCGTGGAACCACTTGGCCGCTGTCCCGGCCTGTTGTGCGGGCAGGACCTTGCGCAACACCCCGACCACAGGGCTCCTCTCGGGCAACGAGGCGATGTAGGTGGGCGATCGCTGCAACATGGTGACGTGCGAGGCGGACTGGGCGAGCGCCGGGACCAGAGTGACGGCGGTCGCCCCACTGCCGATGACCACGACCCTCTTTCCCGCGACGTCGAGTGCATCCGGCCAAGCCTGGGGATGCACGACGGTGCCCGCGAAGTTGCCCATGCCCTCGAAGTCGGGCAGGTACCCGTAGTCGTAGCGGTAGTACCCGCTGCAGGAGAAGAGAAAGGAGGCCGTGAACTCGAAGGTCTCCTCGGTGTCCGTCCGCTCGGCCGTGATGCGCCAGAGCGAATCGGGAGTGGACCAGTTGGCGGCAGTGATCCGGTGGTTGAAGCGAATGTGGGTATCGACGCCCGATTCCCTGGCGGTGTCCTTGATGTACTGCAATATCGAATCGCCGTCGGCGATTGATTTCTCACCGTCCCAGGGACGGAACGAGTAGCCCAAGGTGTGCATATCCGAGTCGGATCGGATGCCGGGATAGCGGAAGAGGTCCCAGGTCCCTCCGATGGCATCGCGCGCTTCGAAAATCTCGTACTCGGCCCAGGGGCACTCAGTCTGGAGATAGTGGCCCGCACCGATGCCGGAGAGTCCCGCGCCCACGATCGCGACGTCGAGGTGGGCCCTGCGCTCTGCTGACGTCGTCTCCATCAGGCTGCCGCTCCGATCAGCTTGTCGTTCAACGTGCCCTCCTTGCCGAACAGC
This sequence comes from uncultured Acidimicrobiaceae bacterium, assembly GCA_963731065.1. Classification (GTDB taxonomy): domain Bacteria; phylum Actinomycetota; class Acidimicrobiia; order Acidimicrobiales; family RAAP-2; genus Bog-473. The sequence goes on from CAVSUH010000003.1 coordinate 74,718, forward strand.
TTCACCCGCCAGGCTTCCACCAACTCGGTCGTGTCGCTGTCGTCAGGGTGAAAGTCGGGGCGGTTGTAGTCCTTGAGCTGGGCCCAGATGGCCGGGTCCACGATCGGGGATGCCTTGAGCCGTCGCCAGCTGGCCCGCAGACTGCCTTTGCGGTAGGTAGCTCGGTCGCTCAGCAGTGACAGCGCGACGGCCAGTCCCATGCCGAGGACGAACCCGAATCGGAAGAAGGTCATCGTCCAGGTGCGGAGGCGCTCACCCCCTCCGACCGCCTTGTACACGTCGAATGCCACGGCCTTGTGCTCGGACTCCTCGAGCGCGTGCCAAACGAACAGGTCGCGCACGGCATCGGCTCCCATGAGTCGGCGGATCTCTTCGCTGGTGAGCACGAGCTCAGCCAACGTGGCCGTGAAATGCTCGAGTGCCGCGGTCGCTGCCAGGTTCGAAATCGGCGGAAGGATGCGCTCCCGGAAGCGCAAGCCGGCCTTCGTGAAGCGCTCGTACTTCTTGGTCGGATACCCCAGGGCGGCAAGCCGGTCGTTGAAGACCCTGTGCTCCCGCCCGTGTACCGCCTCCTGCCCAATGAACCCGGCAACCTGGCGCTTGAGCGCCGGATCGGTGACCCGGTCCCGATAGTGGCGGACCGATCTCACGAAGTAGTCCTCGCCGTCGGGGAATACGGAAGACAGCGCCATGATGACGTGCCCGGAAATGAGATCGCCGTCTGCGGCGAAGTGTCGGGGGAGGTCCCGCATGGACTCCTCGAAGGACATCCTTCTGGTGGGGACCTTCCGCTCAGGGTCGCTGGTCTGGGTCACCGTCGCCGCGTTGTGCATTCCGCTCTCGCCTCCCGCTCGGCTGCTTGGGTCCATGGTAGACTAAATGAGAGATTTACTCAAATCCTCTCTTTTTGGAGCGACAATGAGCCTTGGAGCCGACCAGACGCCAGAAACGAAAGGAGCGCAGACGCGACGGGCGATCCTGCAGGCGGCGATCACCCGATTCGGTCGCGATGGGTTTCGTGCCACGTCCGTTGCCGACATCGCCGGGACGCCGCGGTGGGCGGGACGGTGGCCTACGCCTACTTCCCGAACAAAGAAGCACTGTTCCTGGCCGCGGTGGACGAGGACGCGGCGGGCGTGATCCAGGAGGGACTCGCCACGGTCCTCGACGTGCCGGATATCCGGCGTTGGCACGACACCTTGATCTTCACGCTGGTCGAGGCGGTCGAACACCATCCTCTGGCGCGCCGGCTCCTCGCCGGTCTGGAGCCCGAAGTGACGGTGCGCGTGCTCGAGATCCCCGCGCTGAACGAACTGCGAAAGGCCTGTACGGAGATGCTGCGGACCGGGCAGGCGGTGGGGACGGTGCGACCCGACATCGACCCGACAGCAGTCGGCAACGGCATCATCGCCCTGATGCTGGCTGTCTTGATGTCGGTCACCCAAATCGGCAGCCAGGCCGCTGTGGCCTACTCGCAGGACGTGGCGGCGGTGTTCGAGGCGGCTTTGAGCGCGCCCAACGTGCCCGGATAGCTGCAACGGGGTCGGTGTCGGCCCAGGTCCCGGGGCGAATCGGCGGGCTTGATTTATGACCCTGACGTTAACGTTAAACTTCTGGATGTGAGTACCGCCGCTCTGACCAACGGCCACGGCTGGGCGCCCGCCACGGCGGCTCCAGAGAGATCCAACTACAGGTGGATCGCGCTGGCGACGGTGACCCTGGGCACCCTGATGGTCTTCATCAACCAGTCCATCGTGCTGATCTCCTTGCCGGACATCTTCCGCGGCATCCAGCTCAATCCGCTCACCCCGGGGAACACCGGCTACCTGCTCTGGATGCTGATGGGCTTCAGCGTGGTGCTGGCCGTGCTCGTGGTGACCCTCGGCCGCGTCGGGGACATCTTTGGCAGGGTCCGGATCTTCAACCTCGGCTTCGTCGTCTTCACGGCGTTTTCCCTCCTGCTCGCCGTGACGTGGCTGACGGGCACCGAAGCTGCCATCTGGCTCATTGCGATGCGCGTCGGCCAGGGAGTCGGCGGGGCCATGCTCTTCGCCAACTCCTCGGCCATCATCACCGACGCGTTCCCGTCCGATCAGCGCGGCCTGGGACTTGGCATCAACAACACCGCGGCCATCGCCGGCTCGTTCGTCGGCCTCGTCCTCGGCGGCGTGCTGGCCCCTGTCCAGTGGCATCTCGTGTTCCTGATCTCGGTGCCGTTCGGCATCATCGGCACTGTCTTCGCCTACGTGAAGCTCAAGGAAAGAGGCGTGCGTACGCCGGCCAAGATCGATTGGCTGGGAAACGTGACGTTCGGCGTCGGCCTCATCCTCGTCTTGATCGGGATCACCTATGGGCTCTTGCCCTACGGCGGGCACTCCATGGGCTGGACCAACCCGAAGGTGCTGGTGGAGATCTTCGGCGGCCTGCTCATCCTGATCGTCTTCGGAATCGTGGAGACCAGGGTGAAGCAGCCGATGTTCCGCCTCTCTCTCTTCCGCATCCGTGCCTTCTCGGCGGGCAACGCGGCGAGCTTCCTCGCCTCACTGAGCCGTGGCGGTTTGATGTTCATGCTGATCATCTGGCTGCAGGGGATCTGGCTCCCGTTGCACGGGTACAGCTTCTCCGAGACGCCGCTGTGGGCGGGCATCTACATGATCCCGTTGACCATCGGGCTGTTGGCGGCGGCGCCTCTGAGCGGCGTGCTGGCTGACCGCTACGGCGCCAGGCCGTTCGCGACGGGTGGTTTGGTGCTGGCGGCGCTCACCTTCATTTTGTTGACCATGCTCCCCGTCAACTTCTCCTACTTCGGGTTCGCCGCGCTCATTTTCCTGAACTCGGTCGGCATGGGTATGTTCATCGCTCCGAACCAGACCGGCATCATGAACAGCCTGCCGGCGAACCAGCGCGGTGCCGGCGCCGGCATGGCCGGCACCTTCAACTCGTCCGCCCAGGTCCTCTCGATCGGGATCTTCTTCAGCCTCATGATCCTCGGGCTCGCCGCGACGTTGCCGTCCTCGCTCTACCACGGCCTCATCGCTCAGGGGGTGAGTCCTTCGGTCGCGACGCGGGCCTCGCATCTGCCGCCGGTGGGGAGTCTCTTCGCCGCCTTCCTGGGCTACAACCCGATGCAGGTGCTGCTCGGTCATGCCGAATTGGCGAAGTTGCCGCACTCGACGGCCGAGTACCTCACCAGTCGCCAGTTCTTCCCGCATCTGATCTCACCTGCTTTCTCCAAGGGTCTGACCGAAGCCTTCTCCTTCGCCGCCGGTGCGTGTCTGCTCGGCGCCGTGGCGTCGCTCCTTCGTGGCGGGAAGTACCACTACGTCGAGGAGGGCGACGACTCGCACGCTGACCTGGTTCCTGCCCAGGAGGCCGTGGCCGAGACCGAGTCCTTGTTGGTGGACTGAGATGGCTGTCTCGATGCGACGCGATGAGGCCGTCACGCCCGCCGCAGGGGAAGCCGGCGAGGCCGGCATCCGCATCAGCGATGCCGCGACACGGGTCGGCGTCTCGGCGCGGACCCTGCGGTACTACGAGGAGCTCGGTTTGCTGACTCCGTCGCTCTACACCTCGGGTGGCGAGCGTCGCTACACGTCCGAAGACCTGGCGCACCTGCAGCGGATCCTGGAGCTGCGCGAGGTGCTCGGCATGAATCTGGAAGAGATCCGTGAATTCCTCGCCTTGGAGACGAGGCTCGACGAGCTGCGGGCGTCGTACCGCGCCAGGAAGGGAGCTACGACCAAGAAGGACTTGGCCGAGCAGAAGGCGACACTCCAAGAAGCCCTGGTGCTGAACGAGTCGTTGGCGGAGCAGATCGGCGCCAAATTGGCCCGCATGGACGGCTTTCGCGCGAAGTTGCGCAGCGATGCCGAGCGGTGCCGGGAGCTCCTCACCGAATTGGAGTAGCCCGTATCTCGGGAGGCAGCCTGAAGGGACGGCGCGTACGCTGGTGCCGTGGCCTACGACCCGGACCGCTCGGTGCCTGGGAAGGGATGATCCTCACTCCACCATGACGCTCGCTGGCCCGTGACGCTTCCGGCCGAAACCCAGGCACCCGCGCCGGCGCGCTGGAGTTTCCTCCGCTGGTTCCGTTCGAAGGACCCCGATCTCCTGGTCCTCAAGCGTTCGGTCAGGGCGGCCGTGATCATGCCGCTGGTGTTCGCCATCGCCCATGTGGCGTTCTCGAACCCGCAGGTCGCTCTCTTCGGAGCGTTCGGTTCCTTCGCGCTGCTCCTCCTGGTGGAGTTCACGGGGCGGCCAAGCAGCCGGCTCGTGGGCTACGGCGGGCTGTACCTCGTCGGTGCCTGCTTCACCGTGCTCGGCACCGTCGTGTCAACGCACAAGGTGGCGGCCGTCGTCACGATGGGGGTGGTGGGCTTCGCAGTGCTCTTCACCGGGGTCGTCGCACCTCAGGCGGCTACGGCGACCACGGCGGCCCTGCTCACCTTCGTCCTGCCCGTGGCCGTGGCCGAGCCGGTGTCCGCCATCGGTCCTCGCCTCATCGGTTGGACGCTCGCCGGGGCCTTCTGCATCACGGCCTGCATGCTGGTGTGGCCACCTCCGTGGCACGACAATCTCCGGCGGCGGTTGGCGGCGGCCGTGTCGGCCGTCGCTCGCCTGGCCGACGTTCGGGCCAGTGGCCAAGATGACACGCAGGCCTCGGCGGAGGTGGCATCCGAGCTGACCCGGCTCCGCGCGCAATTCTCCAGGCACCCCCTATCCCCCTACGGGCGCCGCGTCGGCTGCGGTGGCGCTGTCCAAGCTGGTGGGCCGCGTCGAATGGGTGGCAGGCAACTCCGCAATGATCCGCGACGAGGTGTGGTCGACGGAGCCAGCGTCGGCGATGAAGGTGACGGAGAAGGTCGCAGAGACGCTCCACCAGACGGCGGCACTGATCTGCGACGGCGACGGTCACGCGGTCCGTGATCCGGCGCGCATTGAGGCGGTCAGGGAATCCACCAGGGGGCTCGATCAGCTGGTCAATGCGGAGATCGAGGCGGAAGCGAGTGCATTGACCCAATCGGAGACGGCACCTCCCCACGGCCCGGAGCCTCGAGCTCAACTGGGCGAAGTCGAGAACCTCGCCGACTCGCTCGATCCCGGTTTCCACGCACGTGCGATCGGCATCGCCACGGAGATGGTGGCCGATGCCGCACTGGAGGCGGCCGGCGCCGAAGCAGTGACGGGCTTTCGCCTCGGGATGCCGGACGAGTCTGCCTCCCAGGTCTTCGCCCATCGCCTCTTGTCCCACTTGTCGTTTCGCTCCGTCTGGTTTCGCAATGCCGTGCGGGGCGCCGTGGGTCTCGCCATCGCGGTGACGGTGGTCGAGCTCACCAACGTCTCCCACGGATTCTGGGTCGTACTCGGGACCATGTCGGTGCTCCGTTCCAGCGCTCTCGGGACCGGCGCCACGGCACTGCGCGCCGTCGGAGGCACAGCAGTCGGCGTCGTGGCGGGCTCACTCATCATGATCGGGATCAGCGACCATACGGTTCTGCTGTGGGTGCTGCTCCCCGTGGTCGTGCTGATCTCCGGCATGGCGCCTTCCATGATCTCCTTTGCCGCGGGGCAGGCCGGCTTCACGCTGGTAGTGATCATCCTGTTCAACATCATTGCGCCCACCGGTTGGAAAGTCGGCCTGACGCGGATTGAGGACGTGGCCATCGGTTGCGGAGTCAGCATCGTCGTGGGCTTCTTGTTCTGGCCGCGGGGCGCGACGGCGGCGCTGGGCCGTGCGCTCTCGACCGCATTCGCGGCCAGCTCCGGCTACCTGGCCGACGCCGTCGAGCGGCTGACATCGACACGGCAGAACGTGGACACCGACGCCAGCCAGCAGGCCTCGCACCGCGCCTACCTGCTGCTCGACGACGCATTCCGCCAGTTCTTCACCGAGCGGGGGGCAAAGGTCGTGTCAATGGAAACCATCTCCCGGCTCTTCACGGGATCGAACCGGCTCCGGCTTGCTGCCTTCACCCTGGCCACGTTGCCCGTCCGCCCTCCGGCGGCCGGCCAACCCGAGGTCGAGTCCGTCGCCGTCGCCGAGGCCGTGCTGCGGGACTGCTACGCGTCGAGCCAGCGCTGGTACGAGGAGTTCGCCGACCTTCTGGCCGATCGCCGGGCCGTGCTCCCCGAACTGCCGGCGCACAGCGAAGTCCTGCACGATGTCCTGCGGAAGGCCTTCGAAGACGTGCGGGACCAGCAGCGGTCCGACCGGGTGCAGACGACCCAGCAGATGTTGTGGGCCGACGAACTGCTCGAGAATCAGAACGAGCTGCAGAAGGACCTCCAGGCGTCGGCCGATCTCTTCGTTCGGGGCAAGCGCCGCGGGCTGCTCATCTAGAGACGCTCAGCCGAATCTCAGGTCGCGTCGGTCCGGACGCGTGCCCAGCAGAGAACTGCACGAAATACCAGCGCTGCGGTTCGCGATTCCGTGCCATTGGTCGGTACAGTCGGCGGCTCGGCGGGAGAGCGGACGCAGAGAGGGTGTCGATGGTCCTGAGGGTCACCAATGGAAGACGGGTCGTGTTCGCCGCGGCCGCCGTCATTGCGTGCGGACCGTCGCTCGCCGTCATCGGCGCGGTGGGTGCGGGTGCTGCGACCACGACCACGGCCCTCCCGAAGCCGACAACGACGACAACCGAGGCGCCCGCGACCACTACGACCGCCGAACCACCGACGACCACGACGACCACCCTGGCACCGACGACGACGACGCCACCCGCACCCGCACCGGTGGCACCTTCGACGACGACGAGCACCACGGCCGCACCACAACACGTCGGCAATCAACCCAACGTCGATGCGTTGTCACCGCACATCGTGGCGTTGCACGGCGCAGGGCGTGCAGTACCAGGCCAGCAGCGGGGTCTCCGGACTCGGGACGACTCCGAACGTCCCGAGCTTCTTGAGCTCACCTGGCGGGCCGTACCTCTACGACAGCCAGGGACGTGTCGTCCTCATGCACGGGGTGAACGTCGTGTACAAGCATGCGCCGTACATCGCCTACCCGGATCCGGGTGAGCCGTGGAACTTCGACGCCACGGATGCCGCGAAGATGCAGCAACTCGGTTTCAACGTCGTGCGTCTCGGCATCGAGTGGCAGGCGCTCGAACCGGGATCAGGTGGGCCCAACCAGCCGCAGATCTGCACTCCGGGTGCCCCGGGCAACGCCCACGAGTGGAACAGGGCCGTCGCCGAGCGCTACCTGAGCCACGTGGCCGCCACCGTCAAGCTGCTGGCTCGCTACGGGATCTACACCCTCCTCGACATGCACCAGGACGTCTACAACCAGAACTTCCGCGGCGAGGGCGCGCCGAACTGGGCCGTGTGCACCAACAATGTGCCGATCGTCCCCAAGGGCGGACGGTGGTCGAACAACTACTCGAACCCCACCCTCCAGACGGCCGTGGGGCACTTCTGGAGCAACGACGTGGTGGGGAACCTCCAGGGCAACTACGACCTGGTCTGGAAGACAGTGGCGCAGTACTTCAAGAACGACCCCTGGGTCATCGGGTACGACCCCTACAACGAGCCCTTCTCCACCGAGACCCAGACGGCGTCGGAGTCGACGTTCACCGGACAACTGGAGTGCTTCTACATCGGCAAGGCCCACACGGCCCTCCTGGCCAACGGCGCCGGGGCGCTGACGTGCCCTCCCGGGGACCCCGACAACGGCGTGATTCCGACGATCCAGTCCGTCGACAGTCATCACCTGACCTTCGTCGAGCCGGACATCTACTGGGTCACGGGCGGGAACATCCCTTCACAACTGGGCCCGATGCCCTTCAAGCGCATCGTGTTCAATTTCCACGTCTATTGCGGCGACCGCAGCCCCGTCACCGGGCAATCCGACCGATCTCCTCAAGTGCCTGCAGTCGGAGGAGACCGCCGCATCCGAACAGGAGATCACCCGCCTCTCCATGAGCTCGGCCTATCAGTCGGCGGGCCCGCCGGTCTTCATGAGCGAGTTCGGGGCGACGACGAGCGTCGCACTTGCCGGCTTCGACGTGGAATGGGCCGGCTTGGACCAACTCAGCTGGATCTACTGGGCTTGGAAGTACTACGACGATCCCACGGGCTCGTCGGCCGAGGGACTGGTGCAGCCCGACGGGTCGTATTCACCGGTCGTGACCGTGCTCTCGCGCACCTATCCGCAGGCGGTGGCGGGCGACCCCAACTCGGTCATCTTCAATCCCTTCACCGGTGCCTTCAACATGGTCTACGCCCCGACGGAGGCAGCGCACGGGGTCACGACGATCGCCATCGCTGCGTCGCAGCACTACCCCAACGGCTGGTGCTCGGCGGTCAAGGGCGGACGCGATCACCTCGAAGCCGGGTGCGACCCACCTCACCGTGCAGACGGTCGGGCATCCGGCGCAGGTGTACATCACCGTGACGGCGGGGTCGTGCCCGTCGTCGTGACCGGACGAGCTCTCAGGAAGGCTCCTGGCTGTGCACATCGAAGGAGATCGGTAAGAGGTAGTTGACGTAGAAGGTGTGCACCGTCAGACCGGGATACGCGAGGTCCTGGCGCCGCTCTGATTGACACCCGGTCATCCTTCTCGGCGTACCGCACGCAGGCGTTCGAGCGCGTCATCGACGTCCTGGCGAGACTCCAGAAGCAACCCGAGGTGGTCGGAACCCGGCGAGTGCATGGGCTGGTCGCTTTCGAGAAGTTGGATGAACTGATCAGTGCCGCACAGCAGGAGACGGCAGGGTCGGCCCGCGACGTCGATGTCGAAACCGCTCCACCCGAAGATCGATCCGTAGAAGTCGTCGATCTCCTTCCGCAGCGTCGTGGTCAGGCTGCCGACCGGAATCGTCAGCTCCATGTGGTCGAATCGCATCGGAGCTACGAGCGCTCCATGCTCTGCACGTCGAAGTAGATCGGCAAGAGGTACTTGACGTAGAAGGCGTGCACTGTGAGGCCCGGGTAGACGAGGTCCTCGTACCGCTTGATGGACACCCGGTCATCCTTCTCGGCGTAGCGTTCGCACGCGTCGAGCAGGTCATCGACTTCCTGGCGCGTGTCCTGCAACAGCCCGAGGTGGTCGTAACCCGGCGAGCTCATCGGTCGTTCGCTCTCCGCCAGGAGAATGAACTGATCCGGGTCGGGCATCAGGAGATGGCAGGACTGCCCGACAACGTCCGTGTCGAGGGCAGCCCACCCGAAGATCGAGCTATAGAAGCCATCGATCTCCTCACGCAGCGTGGCGGTCAGGCTGCCGACCGGAAACGTCAACTCCATATGGTTGAATCGCATTGCCCCCGTTCCTTCCTCGCGTAGCGCTTGGGCATGGGACTACCTCCTGGTAGCTCATGGCCAAATTCTCACACAAGCACCCCCAACCGGATTCGAACCGGTGCTGCCGCCGTGAAAGGGCGGTGTCCTAGGCCGCTAGACGATGGGGGCCAGGATCGTGCGGAAAGCACGGAGCGACACAGCCTAATGGGCACCGATCGGGACGCTCGGCTCCGGCGTGTCGAGGACAACCGGGGCCGGCAGCACCTCGGGGGCGTGATACGTACAGGCCAGGAACGCCTGCGTGGCTCCGATCACCAACGCGGTGGCGCCCACGATGTGCACCTCGACGAGGAGCGCCGGGAGGTGGGTGAAGTACTGGGTGTACCCGACGCCGGCCTGGGCCACCATCACCACCATGAGGATGCGCGGCGGCGCGCCGCACCCGCTCGGGCACGTCGCCCATGTGCAGGCCCACGACCAGACCGATGGTGACGCCGATCAGGAGCAGCGCCAGGCTCGAGTGGAGCTCGGCCATGTCGCGCAGGGCGATAGGGATCCGCTTCGCCACCTGCTGACCCGAGGCGTCGCCGGCGTGCGGCCCGGCACCGGTGGTGGCCGTCCCCGCCGCGATGACCAACGCCAGGAGACCCAGTGCGCCGTAGAAGAGGCGGATCAGCGGCCGTGGCACCAGCAGACGGCCCGATCCGGGCGCGTAGTCGCGGGTGGAGCGGTGGACCAACACGACCGCGTCGACGAGCAGGAGCATGGTGGCGAAGAAGTGCACCATGACGACGTAGGGGTTGAGCTTGGTGTAGACGACGATGCCGCCCAGGACGGCCTGGGCCAGCACGCCGCCGACCAGCCCGCCGCTCAGCCACATCAGGTCGCGCCGGCGTGGACTGCGAAAGACCGAGCCGAGGAAGGCCGCCGCCACGGCCACCGTCAGCACCACGGTGACCAGGCGGTTCCCGAACTCCACCAGGCCGTGGAACTGCAGCGCAGGCGTCAGGTGCCCGACCGAGCACTCGGGCCAGTCGGCGCAGCCCAGGCCGGAGCCGGTCAGGCGGACCGCCGCCCCGCTCAGCACGATGAGGGCCGTCAGGGCCAGGGCCAGGACGTCGAGCCGGTGGCTCAACGAGGGCGAGACGGTGGGTGTACGGCGCCGCGACACTCTGGGCAAGCGTACCGGCGCCCGTGGCCTGGTCCCGGGCGTGCCCCGGCCGTAGGCTGCACCCACATGTCAATTGAGTCGCCCGCCCTTCCGGGCCGGCGAGCCAAGTGGACGCGGTCGACCGTCGGGGCCTACATCGCTCTGACCAAGCCACGGATCATTGAGCTCCTGCTGGTCACGACGCTGCCCACCATGGTGGTGGCGCAGCGCGGCGTGCCGCCGATCTGGCTCATGGCCGCCACCCTGGCCGGTGGTGCGCTGGCGGCCGGCGGGGCCAACGCCATCAACATGGTGGTGGACCGCGACATCGACCGCCTGATGAACCGGACGAAGAACCGCCCGCTGGTGACCGGCGCCATGACGCCCACCGCAGCCCTCGTCTTCGCCCTGGCGCTCGAGGTGGCGGCCTTCGTGGAGCTGTGGCTGGTGGTCAACCTGCTCTCGGCCGTGCTGGCCATCTCGGCGACGCTCTTCTACGTCTTCGTCTACACGCTGTGGCTGAAGCGCCGCTCGACCCAGAACATCGTCATCGGCGGCGCGGCGGGCGCGGTGCCCGTCCTGGTCGGGTGGGCGGCGGTGACGAACAGCCTGAGCTGGACGCCGGTGGTGCTCTTCGCCATCATCTTCATCTGGACGCCGCCGCACTTCTGGTCGCTGGCCGTCCGCTACAAGGAGGACTACCGGGCGGCGGACGTGCCCATGCTGCCGGTCGTCGCATCCATGAAGCGCACCACGACCGAGATCGTCTACTACACGGTGGCGCTCGTGGCAGTCTCGTTCCTGTTCGGACCCGTGGCCCACCTGGGCTGGATCTACATGGTCAGCGCCGCCGTGCTCGGCGCCGGGTTCCTCTACCTCGTCACCCGGCTGTGGGGCCTGGCCCAGAGCGACAAAGCGACCGGGCGCGAGGCCATGCGGGTCTTCGGGTACTCCATCACCTACCTCACCGTGCTGTTCGTGGCGATGGCGGGCGACGTACTCATCCGCAATCACATTCACTAGGGTCCCGCCGGTATGACCGACGTCCCACCCCCAGAGACGGGGTCCCCGCCTGCGCCGGAGGCGGACGCCGCGCCGGCGGTCCGGCCGCCCCGCAAGCGGTTCATCCTGATCGGCCTGGGCATCGGCCTCCTGGTGATCGTGCTCATCGGGCTTGTTGACCAGCATCGGCACCAGTTCGAGCACCGCGAGCGCGCCCAGTGCGGGTGACCCCGTGCCGTCCTTTTCGGCGCGCCAACGTGGGCCCGACCGGCTCGTCCCAGGTTTCCGTCCCGGCCGACGGGGGTGGCAACGGCACGCCGGCGGTCCTGCTTTTCTTCGGGGCCTGGTGCCCGAGCTGCAAGGCGGAGCTCCCCCCGCTGGCGGCGGCGGTGAAGAAGCAGGACCGGGCACACGGGGCGCTGGCGCGGATCCATGTCATCGGGGTCGACAGCTTCGACAAGACCTCGATCGCCAAGTCCTTCATCCACACGGAGGGCGTCACGTTCCCGGTGGCCTCCGACCCCGGAGCCGGCATCACCAGCGGCCTCTTCTACTTCCGACGGCGACCCCTACGCGGTGTTCGTCAACGGGGACGGCACGATCGCCAAGATCGTGCAGGGCGCCGTGCTCACGCCCTCGTCCTTCACGGCTGACGAGCGCGGCGCTCATTCCCAGCGGAAGGTGAGCGCCGCCGCCAGCGGCGCCGCGACGGCCCAGACGGCCAGCACCACCCAGGACTCGGCCGGCACGGTGCCGCCGCTCCCGAGCGTGGCGTGCAGCGCGGAGGAGAGCGCCGCCGCCGGGAGCAGCTTGGCGAAGGTGGCCAGGCCGCTCGGCAGCTTGGCCAGCGGGACGATCATGCCGCCCAGCAGCAGGAGGATGAGATAGAGGCCGTTGGCCGCCGCCAGGTTCAACTCGGCGCGCAACGTGCCGGCCATGAGGAGGCCGATGCCGGCGAAGGCGGTGGAGCCGAGCAGCACGGTGCCGATGGCACCGACCACCGCAGCCGGGCCGCCGCCCCCCGGGCTCCAGCCGAGGGCGAGCCCCACCGGGAGCAGCACGGCCGCCTGCAGCAGCTCGACCGCAATGATGGTAAGGATCTTGGCGCCGAGCAGGCGCGGGCGGCCGAGCGGGGTGGCGCCGAGGCGTTTGAGCACGCCGTAGCCGCGTTCGAAGCCGGTGGCGATGCCGAGCGACACCATGGCGGTCGACATGACGGCGAGAGACAGGATCCCGGGCACGAAGAAGTTGGCCGGGGTCGCCGTCGGGGTCGACACCACCGAGACCTTCGAGAAGAAGAGCAGGAAGACGATAGGAATGCCGAGGGTCAGCAGCAGCGTCTCGCCCCGGCGCAGCGTCATGAAGACCTCGGCGCCGGTCTGCGCCCGCAGTGGCCGGAGGGCGCCGGTGGTCGTGCTCATCGGGCCCGCCTGCGACTTCGGCCGCGCGGCCCGCGGCCCGCGGCGGGAACCGACGTCTCCTCGGGGAGCGGTCTCGGCGGCCGCGCCCACGGTCTCGAAGTAGACGTCCTCCAGGGACTTGCCCGTGGCCAGGTCGGTCAGGGTGGCGTCCCGCTCCGCCAGGAAGTTCGTCACGGCGGCGGCGACGGCGGGGATCTCGACCTCGGAGGCCTCGACCCGGTAGCGGCCCGCCGCGGTCTCGACGGCCGTGGTCCCGGGCCCGACGGCGGCAGCGAGCGCCGCGACGTCGAGCGCCGCAGGAGCCCCGAAGGTCACCACGCTGGGGAAGCCGGCTCCGGGCGCTGCGGCGGCGGTGAGGCCCTGGGGCGTCCCTTCCAGGACGACTCGGCCCGCGGCGAGGATCACGATGCGGTCCGCCATCTTCTCGGCTTCGCCCAGCTCGTGCGTGGTGAGGACGACGCACACGCCCTCCTCCTTCAACCCGGCCACGACGCCGCGCACGGCGATGCGTCCCTCGGGATCGACGCCGGCCGTCGGCTCGTCCAGGAAGGCAACGTCGGGCCGGCCGACCAGGGCCAGGGCGAGTGAGAGCCGCTGTTGCTCGCCGCCCGACAGATGGCGCCAGGGCGTGCCGGCGACCGCACGCAACCCGACGAGGTCGAGCAGCTCGTCCGCAGGGACCGGCGCCGGGTAGTAGCCGGCGAAGAGGTCCAGGACGCGGCGCGGACCGAGCATGGGGTAGACGCCACCCCGTTGGAGCATGACCCCGATGCGGCCGCTGAGCGCGGCGTGGTCGGCCACCGGGTCGAGCCCGAGCACCCGCACCCGACCTGCGGCCGGGCGCCGGTAGCCCTCGAGCGTCTCCACCGTCGACGTCTTGCCGGCGCCGTTCGGCCCCAGGACGACGAGCACCTCGCCCGCGGCGGCCGCCAGGTCGAGTCCGTCGACCGCGGCGGGGCTGCCGGCGGGTCCGTAGCGCACGGTGAGGCCGGTGACCTCGACGGCTGGCACGGCGTCGCAGACTACTTTGAGCAGGAGTGATCGATATCCGGGCCTTGCGCAACGATCCCGACGCGGTCAAGGCCGCGCTGGCCCGCCGCGGCGTGGAGGCGGCCGAGGTCGATGCCGTGCTGGAGGCCGACGCGGCATGGAGCGCGCAGGTCTCGAGCGCCGAGGCCATGCGGGCCGAGGTCAAGGACCTCTCGCGCCAGGTGGGGCAGGCCAAGAAGGCGGGCGACGACGCGCAGGCGGCCGAGCTCAGCGCCGCGCAGCAAGCGGCTGGGCGAGGACGAGCGCGCCGCGGCCGCCCGGGCCGACGAGCTGTTGGAGCAGCGCCAGACCGGGCTGCTCTACCTGCCCAACATCCCGGCGGAGGACGCGCCGGACGGCCTGGGCGAGGACGACAACGTGGAAGTCCGCCGGTGGTGGCCGGGGCAGGACGCCGGGCGGCCGCCGCCCAAAAGGGCGGAACACCAGGAGGTCCCGCACTGGGAGATCGGCGAGTCGCTGCAGATCCTCGACATGGAGCGCGGCGCGCGGCTGGCCGGGTCGATGTTCCCCCTCTACCGGGGCCCGGGGGCGCGGCTGTTGCGGGCGCTGACCGCCTTCGCCATCGACCGTCACTCGCCGGCGTACGAGGAGATCCGGCCGCCGACGGTGGTGCTGACCGAGACCATGACCTCCACGGGGCACCTGCCCAAGTTCGCCGACGACGCCTACCACGTGGAGCGCGACGATCTGTGGCTGATCCCGACGGCCGAGGTGCCGCTCACCTCCATGCACCGCGGGGACATTCTGGAGGAGTCCCAGCTCCCGCTGCGCTTCACCGCGGCGACGGCCTGTTACCGGCGTGAGGCCGGCTCGGCGGGACGCGACACCCGGGGCCTGTTGCGGGTGCACGAGTTCGACAAGGTGGAGCTCTTCGCCTACACCACGCCCGAGGGCGCCCTCGAGGCGCAGGCCGACATCCTGCAGCGGGCCGAGTCGATGCTCCAGGAGCTCGAGCTGTCCTACCGGGTGCTCGACCTGTGCTGCGGGGACCTCGGCGGCTCGTCGGCCCGCACCTTCGACCTGGAGGCCTACGCCCCGGGCGTCGACCGCTGGCTCGAGGTGAGCTCGGTCAGCTGGTTCCGGGACTACCAGGCCCGCCGGGCCAACGTACGCTTCCGGCCGGCCGGGGGCGGAGCGCTGCAGCTGGTGCACACGGTCAACGGCTCGGCGCTGGCCTGGCCGCGGATCTGGGCCGCCCTGGTGGAGAACGGGCGCCAGCCCGACGGGACGGTGCAGCTGCCGGAGTGCCTGGCGCCGTATCTCGGCGGGGAACTGCTGATCAAGGCGCCGTGACATGAAGGCACTGACATGAAGGCACTGACATGAAGGCACAGTGAGGTGACGGTCACGGACATCGAGGGGAGCGAGCCACCGGAGCACTTCGGCTTCGGCGACCGCCTCGAGATCATCACGGCCGAGAGCCGCCGCATGAGCGAGGTCGTCGAGGGGCTGGACCTCGAGGCCAGGGTGCCGACCACGCCCGAGTGGTCGGTGCGGGACCTGGCCCACCACATCGGGGTGGAGCAGTGGTACTGGGGTCAGAACGTGCGGGCGCAGAACGCCGGTGAGCGGTCCGGGGCGGAGCTGACACCCGTTCCCGAGGACAGCGACCTGCTGGTCTGGCTGGGCTGGTGCACGTATTCGCTGGTCGGCGCCCTGCGCGAGGTCGGCCCCGACGCACCGTGCTGGGCGTGGTGGCCCGAGCCGCACACCGCGGGCGCCGTCGGCCGGCACCAGGCCCAGGAGGTGTCCGTGCACCGCTGGGACGCCGAGGGCGTGAGCGGTGCGTCGGCGCCGCTGCACCCCGGGCTGGCCGACGACGGGGTGCCCGAGTTCATTGAGATCATGGTGGGGGCCGATCTGGCGTCCCTGCCCGGCGCCGTCACGCTGACCGCCACCGACACCGGGGCGAGCTGGCGGGTGGCCGGGGCCGGTGCCGGGGGGTCGTCCCGGGTCTCCGAGCTGCGGGCCTCGGCCTCTGACCTGGTACTCATGCTCTACCGGCGCCTCCCGGTCCCCGACGTCGCGGTGGAGGGCGACCCGGTCCTGGTGGCGGCGCTGCTCTCCCTGGCCGACACCAGGTGATCAGGCTCCAGGTGACAGGGACCAGGTGATCAGATGACCGAGCTGGCCTTCCTGGGGACGGGCAACTTCCTCGCCCCCCTGGGCCGGTACTGGAACAGCTTCGTCATGGACGAGTCGGTCCTGGTGGAGCCTTCGCCGACCGCGTTGCCGCACCTGCGCCGCTGCGGCATCCCCGTGGAGGCCGTCGAGGTCATTGTGGTCTCGCACTTCCACGCCGACCACTGCTTCGGATGGCCCTTCCTGTTGCAGGCGGCGGCCGAGGGCGGCGGCGGCCGGACCCTGCATGTGGTGGGGCCGCCCGGGGTCGAGGCTCACCTGGCCCAGATGAACGAGGCGGGGGCCGTCGGCTCGGTGACGGAGCGGGCGCACGCCGACCTGGACCTGCGCTTCGTCGAGGTCGACGGGAGCTGGCAGCAGGCCGGCCCGCTGCGCTTCCGGGCCGTCGAGGTGGTGCACGTGCCCTACCTGCGCTGCTTCGGCTACCTGTTCGATCGCGGCGCCGGCGGTCAGGCCCAGGTCATCGGCTATTCGGGGGACACCACGCCGTGCGACGGCCTCAGCGAGCTGGCCCGGGAGTCCGAGGTCCTGGTGGTCGAGTGCAATGGGCGGCACACGCCGCCCGGGGTCCCGACGTCGCACATGGACGAGGAGTCGGTCCGGGCCCTGCAGGGCGCCCACCCCGGCACGCAGCTGATCCTGACCCACCTCGGGGAGCAGGTGGACACGGCGTCCATGACGGGGGTCACCATCCCCGACGACTTCGAGCGGCTGATGGTGTGATGGTCTGATGGTCTAATGGGAGAAGCCCAGGTCAGGCCGGGCTGTAACCCGCCCCGCCCACCACGGGCGCCGCCAGCGGCTGGCCCCCCATGGACCCGAAGAAGCCCGCGTCGCCGTAGTTGAAGACCCCGCCGTCCCGGGCGATCAGCCAGTACCCCCCGCCGTCGGGAGTGGCGGCGATGCCCACCACCGGCGCGTTCAGTCCGAGGCCGCCCATGGAGCCCTGGAAGGTGGCGTCGCCGTAGCTGAAGACCCCGCCGTTGGAGGAGACCAGCCAGTACCCGCCGCCGTTGCTCGTCGCCGCCATCCCGACGACGGGCCCGGTGAGGTGCAGGTTGCCGGCGGAGCCGTAGAAGCCGGCATCCCCGTAGCTGAAGATCCCCCCGTCGGACGACACCAGCCAGTACCCGTGACCCGTCGCGTCAGCCGCCATGCCCACGATCGACCCGTCGACGGGCTGTCCGCCCCGGGAGCCATAGAAGTGGGCGTCGCCGAAGCTGAAGATCCCACCGTCGGACGCCACCTCCCAGTACCCGCCGCCGTCAGGGGTGGCGGCCATGCCCACGATCGGGGCGTTGAGGGACTTGCCGCCCATGGAGCCGTAGTAACCGGCGCCGCCGTAGTTGAAGATGCCGCCGTCCGAGGCCACCATCCAGTAGCCGGGGCCGCCGTGGGCGGCCGCCATGCCCACTACGGGCTGGTTCAGCCGCCGGCCGCCCGTCGAGCCCGCGAAGGGGGCGTCGCCGTAGCTGAAGATGCCGCCGTCGGCGCCCACGACGTGGTAGCCGTGGCTCGAGACCCCGCGGAGCCGCACGTTCTGGGTGCCGTTGGGCCCGGTGATCGCCACTGTCGCCGTGAAGGCACCGATGGAGGGGGGCGTGAAGGTCACGGCAACGTCGCAGCTCTCGCCTGGGGCCAGGTTGCAGTTGGTGCTGTTCATTGAGAACACCCCCTGCCCACCGGTCTGGACCGCCGTGATGTTCATGTTCTCGCCGGAGGCCCACAGCTGCATGGAGGTGGTCGTGGTCGTCCCGGGCAGGACCGATAGGTTCACGCCGTAGGGGAACACGCCCACGGGCAGCAACGGGGCCTCCTGGGCCCAGGTGAAGTACGGGGTGTCCACGGTGTCACCCCCCACGAAGAGCTGGGTCGTCGAGCGGCCGTACCCCACCCCCATGAGGGCGGGCGAGGCGTAGGAGCCGAGGATGATGTCCCGGTGGGCCCAGCACCCGCCCCCGCCCGAGGCCGGGCAGTCCACGTTGGTGCCGCCCGGGCCGTCGTCGTACATCCACAGGGCCAGGGAGCCCCCCAGCGACGGGGTCGAGGAGTAGGTGGCCGACCTGATGGTCCCGTAGGGCGGGAAGCCCGGGTCGGTGTGGGCGTTGGCGCCGGCCTGGGCGTAGGCGTTCAGGTTGGCGGCGAGCCCCGCGATGGGGGGGAGGCCGCGGTCGATCCGCTCCTCGTCGGTCAGGACGAAGAGCTGCTCGGGCGGCGTCAGGGAGTTCCAGTTGGTGGGCAGGCTCATCGGGCTCAGGCCCTCGGCCTGGCGGTCGCCGTAGAGCAGCGTGAACCCGCTGGGGCAGTAGGGGTTGGGGACGGCCAGGCTGCCACAGGGGCCGGTGTACCCCGGCGCCGGGCTGATGTTGGTGCCCGGGTTCTGCGGCGGGACGATGGCTGCGCCGGCCGGGGCCGGGGCGACGGCTCGAAGGGCCACCGGGAGAAGTAGCGCCACTGCTGCGAATGCCACGCAGGCGGCGGCCTTGCTTACAACTGACAAGATTGAACCGTCCTCAACCGTCGGCGACCGGTCGAGTGTTCCAGTTGTCCCCTACCTGAGCAACCCCGACCGGACGCTCCAGGTCAGCGCAGTGCCGAGCGCGCCCAGCCAGCGTGGGAGGGAGTTAACGCGTTAACACCCGAGGTGTTTACGCGCCCGCGAAGCGGTAGCCCACACCCCGCACCGTCGTGATCAACACGGGGGTTGAAGGGTCAGCCTCTATCCGGGAGCGCAGGCGCTTGATATGCACATCGAGCGTCTTGGTGTCGCCGATGTAGTCTGTGCCCCAGACGCGGTCGATCAAGACGTCCCTGGTCAGCACCCGGCCAGAGTTCTCCACCAGCAGGCGGAGGAGCTCGAACTCCTTGCGACGCAGGTGGACCTCGTCGCCGCGCACGAACACCCGGCGCTGATCGAAGTCGACCTTGATCCCGTTCGACTCCCAGATGCCGTCGCTCCCGAACTCAATGGATCCGCCCAGGTCACCGGACTCCGAGCCTCCCGGGGCCCGCCGGAGCACCGCCCGCATGCGGGCCACCAGCTCACGCAGCCGGTAGGGCTTGGTCACGTAGTCGTCGGCCCCCACCTCGAGCGCCACCACGGTGTCGATCTCGGTCCCCTTGGCCGTGACCATGATGATGGGCACCGTCGAGCGGGTGCGGATGGCCCGGCAGACGTCGATGCCCGACAGCTTGGGCAGCATGAGGTCCAGCAGGAGGATGTCGGGGACCGTCTCGTCGAAGAGCTGCAGGGCCTCGTTGCCGTCCCGGGCCACGGTCACCCGGAAACCCTCGTTGGTCAGGCCGATGACCAGGGCCTCAATGAAGGACTCCTCGTCCTCGGCCAGCAGGACCTTTACTGGGCCCTCGCCCGGCGTGGGCCGCCCGGCTTTCTTGGAGCTCTTGCCTGTGCCTGGCCCCGTGGCCGTGGCTGCGCCCGCGCCTGTGCCCGCACCGGTGCTCGTGCCTGGGCCTGCCTTGCTCACGCCAGCCGCTCCGCCTGAATGGGCAGGACCAGGGTGAACGTGGAGCCCTCGCCCTCGCGTGACTCGACGTCGACCCAGCCCTGGTGGTTGTTGGCCACGTGCCGGACGATGGAGAGGCCGAGCCCGGTGCCGCCGGTGTCCCGGCTGCGCCCGTGGTCGACGCGGTAGAAGCGCTCGAAGATGCGATCGAGGTCCCGGGCCGGGATGCCGACGCCGTGGTCCTGCACGGACAGACGGACGTTGTCCCGCTCCTCGATGCGCCAATTGGGGGAGATGGCCGCGGCGTTGTCCGCTGGACCGGTTCCGGCGGCGTCACCCTCGGCGGTCACCACCGGAGGCCCGGGCATCGTCGGCGCGGTGGTCCCGGTGGCGGCCGAGGCGCCGGGGGCGGACTGGCCCAACGGGGAGTACTGGTCGAGGATCTCGGGGACGAAGACCGGCTGCACGGTGGCGGCCCCCCTGGTGGTGGTGGCGCCGTCGCCGTCGCCGTCGCCGGCGTCGTCGGGGGTCGGGGTGGCGCCCACGACCGGGAACTCCCCGGTGATGGGATCGGTCGTCTCGTCCCGTCCGCCGCCGCCGCTCTCGGCCTCGCCGACGACGGAGGGGTGGCTCAGGTTCGGGTTGAAGTGCTGCACCACGCCGGTCACCACGACCTTGGAGTTGTCGTAGGAGTAGGTGATGGCGTTCTCGAGCAGGGCGTGCATGGCCGAGACCAGCTGGCGGCGGTCGCCCATGACGGCGACCGGGGGCGAAGGCTCGTGCAGGACGATCTCCAGGCCGCGCTGGTCGGCCGTGGCCCTTACCCGCTCAATGGCATCGGCCATGACCAGGTTGACCAGCACCGGCTCGCGCGGCGGGGCCTCCTCGGACTCAATGCGCGAGAGGTCGAGAAGGTCATCGATGATGCGGCTCACCCGGAAGGCCTCGTTGTGGATGCGGCCGGCCAGGCGCTGCGCCACGTCGGGGTCGGGCTCGGAGACGAGCGTCTCGGCCAGGAGTCCCAGCGCGCCCATAGGCGTCTTGAGCTCGTGGCTGACGTTGGCCACGAAGTCACGCCGGATCTCCTCGAGCCGGCGGCGCTCCGAGACGTCCTCAATGAGGGCGATGACCCCGAGCGGCCGCCGCCCGTCGTCGATCTGCCGGGCGCGTACCTGCAGCGTGCGCCGGGGCGGGCCGTAGAGGTCGAGGGTGCGCTCGGCCGATCCCTCGTGCCAGGCGTCCTCGAGGACGTCGGTCACCGCCTGGGCGGCGAGGGCGTCGCCGTGGCGGCTGACCATGAGGGCGTTGGCGCGCCCGTTGCGGTAGATCACCGTGCCGTTCTCGTCGCAGAGCACGACGCCCTGGGTCAGGGTGTCGAGGGACCGGCGGAGCCTGATGGCGTCGGAGCTCGACTCGGTCACGGCCTGGGCGGCGCCGCCGGTGACCTGCTCCAGGTAGGCGAGGGAGGTCTCGACGTTGTACTCGTCCTCGGGCGGATCGAGGCCGAGGCGGGTGCCGAGGGAGGCCAGACGCTGCGAGATGGCCCGGCGACCCGAGCGCCGCCCGAGCATGGCGGCGATGAAGCCGACCAGCACGCAGACCGCAACGGCGACCGCAATGAAGATGACCTCCTGGGACATACTCAAATTGACTTCCCCAGGCCCGTTCAGCGGCACGCCCCCCAATATGACAGGGCTGGAGCGTCCACGGTGAACGGTCGTGGCCCACGTGGCCGCCTGACGTGCCGTTCTTCGGGTGGTTGTCGCCGGGTCCCGCGCCCTGAGCTGCCCTTCTGCAACCCCCGACGGCTCGCCGTCGACCCGCGCCTTCTTTTTGCACCCTCTTTTGCACTGCGCCCTGGCAGTGGCGAAGACCCGGCAGAAGAAAGGCCAAACGGTGTGCCCGGCGAACCGTTCTCCGCCCGCACGGCGTCCCGGAGGGTCCGGCACCGGCGCTCATCACACCTTGGAGGGCACCCATGCTGTGGCATTTGGCCGACGTCTCGTTGAACCCGAGCGTGAACGCGCTGCCGGGCGGCGGGACCCTGCAGGACCTGACGAACGGCCTGGGTGCCTGGTGCCTCATCGCGGCCCTGGCCGGTCTGCTCATCGGGGCGGCGGCGTGGGCATTGGGGGTCCACGCCCAGAATTTCCAGCAGTCGATGGTCGGGCGGCGCGCCGTGCTGGTCTCGGGGCTGGCGGCGCTGCTGATCGGCGCCGCGCCGCCGATCATCAATTTCTTCTTCCATACCGGGACCGCCCTGCACTGACTGACCCTCACTGATCGACACGGGACACCTTTTCCATGCTTGCCGCCGGCTGCACCGGTCTCGACGCGCTCAACCCGATCTGCCAGGCCGGCAGTATCGGGGGCTCCATTGCGTCCTCGGGCTTCGAGTCGATCCTCAACGGGATCAGCCAGTGGGTGGCGAGCGGTGCCGAGTGGCTGCTGAACCAGATCGGCGAGGTCCTGAGTGCCACCACGACCGTGGACCTGGGCGCGAGCTGGTTCCGGACCCACTACGGCCAGATGACGGCCCTCGCGGGCGTGGTCATCCTCCCGATGCTGCTGGCGTCGACCCTGCAGGCGGTGATCCGGCAGAACCCGGGCCAGCTCATCCGGACCTTCCTGGTCCAGCTCCCGCTGGCCCTGTTGCTGGCCGTGGTGGCGGTCCAGATCGTCATCCTGAGCCTGTCGGCCACCGACGCCATGAGCGACGCCGTGGCGGGCGGGACCAGTGCTGACGTGAGCTCCCTGCTGACGAGCGTGACGTCTGGGCTGGTGGACTCGGCCGCCGATCCGAGCATCGCCAGCTTCGTCCTGCTCCTGGTGGCGCTGCTCATCGCCGTGGGGGCGTTCGTCCTATGGCTCGAGCTGCTCATCCGGGCCGCCGCGGTCTACGTGGCCGTGCTCTTCCTCCCGTTGGCGCTGGCGACGCTGGTGTGGCCCGCGGTGTCGCACTGGTGCCGGCGACTGGTCGAGACGCTGGCCGCCCTGATCATCTCCAAATTCGTCATCGTGGCGACGTTGAGCCTGGCGGTCGGCGCCGTCGCGTCGGGCACCGCCGGCACGGGGAACCACGGATCGGGCTTCTCCTCCGTCCTGGCCGGCGGCGCGCTCCTCCTCATGGCCACCTTCGTCCCCTTCGCCATCCTGCGCATGATCCCGGCCGTCGAGGCGGGTGCGGTGGCGCATCTCGACGGGCTGCGTCAGCGGGGCACCGCCGGCCTGACCCGGCTGCCCCGGACCGCGGCGAACTTCGCCTTGCACGAGGGGCTGGGGATGTGGGGGGACTCACGGCTGATGGCCGGGACGGCCGCGGCCGGCGGTTCGGGCGCCGGGGAGAGCGATGGGGCCGGGGACGGGGACGGCGGCGGCGGGACGAGCGCGGGCACGGGCATCACCCTGGGCGACGGTGATCCGTCTTCGCAACGGGACTACGAGGAGGGCGTGGCCGCGGGCATCCGGCCGCGGCCCAAGGGACCCAAGCCCCTTCTGCCGGCGCCGACTTCGGGCTCGGGAGGCGCGGATGCTGGCGGTGCGGATGGCGGCGGCGCTGGTGCGGCGGCGGGCGCGGCGGCGGGCGCGGCGTCGGGCGCGGCGTCGGGAGCAACGGCCACCGCCACGGGGTTCGAGCCGGACCCGGCAGATCGGGTGGGCGCGAGGAAGCTCGGGGGGTTGGGCGCGCGCCTCGGCCCGGACACGAAGGAGGACGCCTGGATGTGGGCGGGCGTCCCCCCGGGCGGCAGCCTGGTCCGGCGGTACGAACCCGGGGAGCGGCGCTACTACATGGCCGACGACGGGGGTCCTTCCCTCAAGAAGCTGCCGCGGGCGTGGCCGCCGGGCCAAGGCCCCGACGCGTGAGCGGGGAGCGGGGGTCGCGCTACCGGTTCGGGCCACGCGAGCGAGGGGGCGCGCTGGCGGGGTGGCGCGCCGGCCAGATCATCACGGTGGCGGTCGGGCTCGTCTTCGGCGTGATCGTCCTGCGCTGGGAGCCCAACGCGGTCGGCGTGGCCGCAGCCGTCGGCATCCTCGTCCTGTACGGCGCGCTGGCGACGGTGCCCGTGGCCGGCCGCACGGGCGACGAGTGGCTTCCGGTCGTCGTGTGCTGGGGGTCCCGCCGGACGGGTCTCCGGGGCGCACGGCGCATCGGGCCTCTCCGCGGCTTGCGCCTCCTGCGCGCCGACTGGCACGACATGGGCGTCGTCCACGACCGCGCCGGGCGCACGCTGACGGCGGCACTCTCGCTGCGCGGCGGAAGTTTCGCGCTCTTGGGGGCCGACGAGCAGGACCGCCGGGTGGGCGCGTGGTCGTCGGTGCTCGCCTCGTTGGCCCGCGAGGGATCGCCGGTGCACCGGGTGCAGTGGGTGGCGGCCGCGTTCCCCGACGACGGGGAGGGCTTGCACGCGTATCTTGCTGCGGAGGGGGTGTCCGACGCAGGCTCGGCCTGCACCGCCTCCTACGACGCGCTGCTCAACGACCTGGACTCGTACGCCTGCGCCCACGACGTCGTCCTGGCCGTGCAGGTGCGGCTCACCCGTTCGGTCGAGGTGGGGTGCGCCACGCTGGCCCGCGAGATGGGATCGCTCGTCCGCCAGCTGGCCGACGCCGACGTGCAGGTCGAGGCCGTCCTGTCCGCCGACGATCTGGCCCAACAACTCCTCCGCACCTACGAACCGCATCCCAACGCCGCGCCGATGCAGGACCACTGGCCGATGGCCATGGAGGAGAGCTGGTCGGAGGTCCGGGTGGACGGCATGGTGCACGCCACGTTCTGGGTGGCCGAATGGCCCCGCATAGAGGTGCGCAGCGACTTCCTGGCGCCCATCCTCCTCGGCTCGGCCCGCTCGACACTGGCCGTCGTAATGGAACCGCTCGGCCTCGACAGCGCGGTGCGCAAGGTGGAGGCGTCGCGGACAGCCGACATCGCCGACACGGAACTGCGCCGGCGTGGTGGCTTCGTCTCGACCGCCCGACACGCCCGCGAATCGGAGGTCCTGGCGCGGCGCGAGGCCGAGCTCGCCGACGGGCACGCCTCGTTCCGCTACTCGGGCTACGTCACCGTCTCCGCCCCGAACGAGGAGCAGCTGGTGGCGGCCTGCGACGTCGTGCAGCACGCGGCGGGCCAGAGCCGGCTGGCGCTGCGCCGCCTCTACGGCGACCAGGCCTCGGCCTACACCTGCACGCTGCCGCTCTGCCGCGGGCTCCATTGACGCGCCACCGCCGTACCATGACCCCGTGGCCACCCGTCCCGATGCGAGCCCGCCGGCGACGGCCGATGCGGAGGCGGGCGGTGGGCCGCGCAATGTCGTCGTGGTGGAACTGCTGCGCCATGCCTTGGCCTCGGTGGACGCACCCGGCGAGCAGTTCGAGCGGTTGCGGATCGCATGACGCATGGTGACGAGGGCCAGAGCGATACGGAGGCCGAGATCGGGAGCGAGCCCGGGTCGTTCGTCCTGCCGCGGATCCCGGCGTCTTCGGGCGCGCTGATCTTCGACGAGCGGGGCCGCTTGCTCATCGCCAACCCGACGTACAAGGCGCACTGGACGATCCCGGGCGGGATCATGGAGGCCGACGGCGAGACGCCGTGGGAGGCCTGTCAACGCGAGGTCCACGAGGAGGTCAGCCTGCGGGTGGAGCGCGGGGATCTCGTGGCGGTCGACTTCTTGCGGCCCCGGCCGGGCAAGCCGGGCGGGATGCGCTTCCTGTTCGACTGCGGCGTGCTGCCCGACGCGGTGCTGGACACGATCACCCTGCAGGTTGAGGAGCTCTCCGAGTACCGCCTGGCCGAACCGGACGAGGCACTCGCGCTCCTCAGTGGGCCGCTGCGCCGGCGCGTCGGTGCGGCGCTGGCGGCCGAGGCCTGCGTCTACCTGGAGGACGGGCGACCGGTCTGACGGGTGCGGCCGGCGAGCGACTTCAAGAACAGAACCGTCAGGGGGCGGTGAGCTCGAGGGGGACCTCCCAGTAGAGGAAGACGGCCGCGACGGTGACGATGCCGGCGGCGACGCCGAGTGACCAGGCCGCTCCGGCGTGCAGCACCAGGACGGCGCCGGCCAGTGCACCGCCGAACATGCAGAGGACCGTCGTCGCCCCGAGTCGTGCGTGCGGGTTGGTTCCTCCCGCGAGCACCGAGCCCGAAGCCAGTCCCGTCAAGGTCGTGGTCAACACCGTCGTCGACATGTCGGTGACCCCGACGCGGCGGACGGCGACGTTGCGAAGGCCCATCCCGACGGCCAGGAGGCCGATGATGGTGAAGCGAGGCCACCCGGAACCGACGGCGGGCACCGTTCCGGCCACGACTGCGGCGGCCGCGGTGCACGCCGCTTCGATCACCATTGCGACCAGGAGCAGGTTCCGGACGGGCCGAACCCGCTGCGCCAGGCGACCGCCTGCGACCGCACCGGCGAGGAAGGCTCCCAGCGCAGTCAGGCTGGCCGCCATGGAGAACCCCGGAGCGCCGGGCCGCGGCGAACCCGATCAGGACCACGTTGCCGGTCATGTTGGCCGTGAAGACGTGCCCGAGCCCGAGGAAGCTCACGGCGTCGACGAAGCCGCTGACGACAGTCAAGGCGGCCAGGGTCACCACCAGCGGAGGGGGCGGACGATCGGGCTCGCTCATCTGCATTCCACCTTCCCCGCGACGGCGACGGTCGCGGCTCCGTCAAGGTAACGGAGCCGACCGCCGGCGCGGGCGACCGTTCACCCGCCGCGAGGGAGCGGTTGCCACGGGTGCCGGCCCATCAGGTCACGACAAGGAGCCTCGGCGCGGCCTACCCGTTCATCGCGGAGGCGGGGCTCGGGCGACGCGGAGTCGTGATCGGCGACCTCCCCCAGGACGTCTCTTCACTCGTCTGCAGCAGTTTGGCGCGACCGACGGAACGTCCCTTCGAAAAACAAGTCGGTGTGTCCCCGCAAACCCCGTGACCCTCCTACGGAGGTTGCTTCGTCATGTACGCCGGCGATGCATGGTGTCTCCGGGCCCGGCTCGATCGCTGAGCCCGATCCGATGTGTATAGGGAGAGGCACCATCTGCCGATACATCCACAATGTCAAAGGCGGTAGTGAGCTCGGCGCGCGGTGGGCTTTGGCGACGAAGTGGCGCGAAACGTCCGAGAGGGGCTCCCGTACGAACTCGGCCCCAGGGATTCTCAGCCACCGGGTGGCTCTTCGGGCGGGGGCTCGCCGTCGTCCTTTCGGCGTCCATCGGCTGCGGCCTGTTGATGGCCATCGCCCCGGCCGGCCCAGAGACAGCCCCCGCCGGGGCGAGCGCCATCACCGATATTGCCGTCCTTGGCCTCGAAAGCCTCTACGAGTCCGCCAACTCCTACGAGTGCTATCAGAACCCCGAGACCGCCGGCTGCAAGATGGGCGGTATCGGCGACCTCTTCCGCTATTTTGCGTCGCCCCAACAGAAGCAGCAGATTCAGATATTGGAGGCGCTCAGCCAGATCAGCAGTCAGCTCAAGAACGTGGAGGCGAAACTCGAGCGGGTCGCGACGGCGACCTCGCAGATCCAGTTCAATCAGCTGACCAAGGATCTCGACGGCGGCGTCATTTTCCAGACCCTGCAACAGTTCGCTGGTGTCGCGCGGGACTGTGAGGGAAAGACCCAGCCCTACGCCGAAGACTCCGTGTGTGAGTCCTGGCTGGGGAACGGGAGGCCCGCGAAATTCTACGAGTCCAGACTCGGAAAAGAGATGCACACGGTCGCGAACATCCCACCGAGCAACATCCTGGCGGCCGTGCAAGGACGCGGAGCCGAGCAGGGTCTCCTCCAAGTGATGCCGGATGTGATATCGGACCGGGCCGCTGCCAACAAGTTCTTCACGTCAGCAGACTCCGACCAAGTTCAGTCCTATTACAGCTACTACATCAGCGTCGAGTTGGCCTACATCATCTTGTACACCAACTACTGGCAATCGACGCCGCATCCCTCCAACTTGGACGTGAACACGAAGAAGAAGGAATTCATCGCCAGTGTGCGTCAGCAGCTGCACCGGTTCCAACCGCTCCCCGCGGGAACCGCCATCGACATGAGGACCGGACTCATGTGGACGACTAACAATACGTGCCTCAAGAACAGCCTGCAGCCGCCGACGTGCGGCACGGGGGCGGGAGGGTTCCTGCTTGCCGCTTCGTGCCCCTCGTTGGGGGCGAACTGCCAACTGCCCACCCCGGCCACCGTGTCGGCGGATTCGTCGGCGAATAAGACAGCCGAATTGGAGGCGGCCGTGAACCGATCGCTTGCGTCGGTCGCGCAGACGGCGTCGGACAGCAGCTGGAAGGTTCCCTCCAAAGCAGAACTCGAAGGACTGCTGAAGAGTCGTCCGACGGGTTCCGGCGCCAGCTGGCTCCGCACGGCTGGGACGATCGAGACGTCCGGGGAATATGTGTGGGCGTCGGATCTGCACTGCAACGGGGGCCTGGTCGTCGAGCACATCAAGAGATACACCGAGGTGCAGGTCCGGTGCGCGGAGGCGGTGCGCTCTGTGATGAACCTGACCACTGCTGCCGTCGGAACGTCGTTTCCGAAAGCCTGCGGCGGCGGGCCCTGCGGTGCCGTCTACATGTTCGACCGTGTGGTGCCGGAGACCGAGTACACCAAGTACGGGATCGTGAAGCGCTGGTGACGTCGGTCTTTCGTCGGCGGGGCGAGCTGGATCGTCCCTGACTGCTCGGAGCACCTCCATTCGGATCCACGGCGGACGCCGAGCGAGGCCAGAGCCGACAGACCCGAGTAGCGGCGGAGGACTGACCGGGCCACGTCCCTCCGGGCGGCGACCGTTCACTGTCATGAGGGAGCGGATGCCCCGGGTCCCGGCCCATCAGGTGACAACGCGCAACCTCGGCGCGGCCTACCCGTTCATCGCGGAGGCGGGGCTGGGGCGACGCGGGGTCGTGATCGGCGACGACCTCCTCGGTGGTTCCTTCGTCTTCGATCCCTTCGAGCTCTACGCCGCCGGAGTGGTGAGCAATCCCAACATGGTCGTCTTCGGACAGATCGGGCGGGGCAAGAGCGCCTTCGTCAAGTCGTTCCTGTGGCGCCAGGCCGTGTTCGGCCGCCGGGCCTGGGTCGTCGATCCCAAGGGGGAGTACGGCGATCTGGCCGACGCCTGGGGCGTTCGTCCCGTGGCTCTGCGGCCGGGGGGTGCGATCCGGCTCAACCCGCTCGACCCCGGTCCGGACGCCGACGGTGAGGCCGCGCCCGATGCCACCGGGCGCCGGAGGATGGAACTTCTCTCGTCGCTGGCCAGCGCCTGTCTCGGCCGGGCGCTGGTGCCCCGCGAGCGTGCTGCGCTGGGCGTGGCCCTGGCGGAGACCAGTCGCACCACACCCGTGCCCACCGTCCCCGTGGTGGTCGAAGCCCTTCTGACCCCGACCGTCGACGCAGCTCGCTCACTGCGAACCGAGCAGCACGACCTCCTCGAAGACGGGCGGGACGTCGCACTGGAGCTGCGCCGGCTGGTGCACGGCGACCTCCGCGGCATGTTCGACGGCCCGACCACGGCCGGCCTCGATCTGTCGTCGCCGCTCGTCGTCCTCGATCTCTCCGCGCTCTACTCGTCGGCCGCCCTCGGCGTCCTGATGGCGTGCGCCACCGCCTGGCTGCAAGCCGCGCTGGCCCGGACCGCGGTCAGCGCCGGCGGCTCGTCGTCGGGTCGCGGTCGCTTCTTCCTCGTGGTGGACGAGGCGTGGGCGATCCTCTCGAACCTGGGCGTGGCCCGCTGGCTGCAGTCGTCGTGGAAGCTCTCCCGCGCCTTCGGCGTCTCCAACGTGGCGGTGCTGCACCGGGTCTCGGACCTGCGCTCCGTCGGGGCGTCGGACTCCGAGCAGGTGGCGCTGGCGCAGGGGCTCCTGTCGGACTCGGAGACCCGGGTGGTCTACGCGCAGTCGCCCGGCGAGCTCGAGGCGGCGGCGGAGCTGCTGTCGCTTTCGGCCACCGAGGCCGATCTCCTCCCGCAGCTCCGGCGGGGCATCGCGCTGTGGAAGGTGGGGCAGCGATCCTTCCTGGTGCAGCACCGCCTGAGCGCGATGGAACGGCGCATCGTCGACACCGACGCGGCCATGACGGCGGGATAGAACCGCATGGCGGGCCTCCCCGAGGTCGTCCTGCCGCTCGCCCTCGGCGGCGCCCTCGTGGCGGGCATCTCGCTGACGGGGCGAGGGCGTCCGGAGCGGGGCCCCGGGAAGGAAGCGTCGCGGGGCGCGCTGGGCCCGACGGCGCGACCTGCGGCCGCTGCTGGTGGCAGCCGACGGTGCTCCGCCGGGGCGCCTCCTCCTCGGTGTGCTGCCCGGCGTGGCGCGACTGACGGGCCTGGCGGCCGAGACGGCCCAGTCCCTCGTCGTCATCGGACCGACCCAGAGCGGGAAGACGACGAGCTTGGCGGTGCCGGCCATTCTCGGGTGGCGGGGGCCGGTGCTGGCCGCCAGCGTCAAGAGCGATCTCCTGCGCCACACCCTGGGCACGCGGGCGCGCCTCGGGTCAGGTGTGGTGCATCGACCCGACCGGCTGCACGGGCGCGCGGGCCAGCACCTGGTCGCCGCTGACCGGCTGCGGCGAGTGGCGTGAGGCCTGCCGCGCCGCCGCTCGAACTGTGCGAGGCGGCCAAAGGCGACGGGACGACGGCGGACGGGGAGTTCTGGTACGCCACCGCGGCCAAGCTCCTGGCCCCCCTCTTCGTCGCCGCGGCGCTCGACCGTCGCACCATGGCCGACGTCGTGCGCTGGGTCGACACGCAGGAAGTCGGGGAGGTGGCCGCCATCCTGGAGCGCGGCGGCTCGCCCGAGGTCCTGCATGCAGCCGAGGCGACCTGGTGCCGTGACGACCGCACCCGCAGCTCCATCTACACCACGGCCGAGACGGTGCTCGCCCCCTTCGCCCACCCGCCGCCCGGACCGCCGGCGGACGGCACGTTCGAACCCGGCGACCTGCTCGGCGGCGCCCACACGCTGTACCTCTGCGCCCCGGCCCACGACCAGCGCCGGCTGCGCGGGTACTTCACCGCGCTCGACCCAGGCCGTGCTGGCGCATGCCTTCGCCACCGCCACGAAGGCTGGCCGCCCACTCGACCCGCCGCTCCTCGTCGTGCTCGACGAGGCGGCGCACATCGCCCCGTTGCCCGAGCTCGACGGGCTGGCCGCCACCTGCGCGTCGCACGGGATCCAGATCGTCACGGTCTGGCAGGACCTGGCGCAGGTCCGGGGCCGGTACGGCGCCCGGGCGCCGACGGTGCTCAACAACCACCGGGCCAAGCTGTTCCTGCCCGGCATCGCCGACCCCGACACGCTCGAGTACGCCAGCCGGCTCATCGGGGACGAGGAGGCCACCCATCCTTCGGTGACGCGTGATCCGACGGGCCGGCGCTCGACCACGTCGACGACGGCCCGCGCCGGCTGCTGCCGCCCGAGGAGCTCCGCTGCCTGCCCCGGGGCCGCGCCGTGCTCGTCTACGGGACGCTGCCGCCGGCGCGGCTGCAGCTGCGGCCGTGGTGGGCGCAGGGGCGGCGGACAGTCGAGGCTCAGGCCGGCGGCCGGACCCCGTGACGCCTGACGACCGCTGATCCTCACCCTGGGCGCGGCTGGCGCGGGCGCGCTCCTCGGAGAGGGCGCGTTCCTGCGCGTTGGTGGCCAATGCGGCGGCGCGGTCGAACTCCGCCGCGGCCTCGTCATGGCGCCCGAGCCGGTCGAGCAGGTCGCCGCGCACGCTGGAGAGGAGGTGGTAGCGCTCCAGGGTGCCCGTCGCCGCCAGCTGGTCGACCAGGATGCAGCGCGGCGCCCGGGCCCGAGGCCATGGAGACGGCGACGGCCCGGTTGAGCTCGACGATCGGCGACGGGGCGGCGCGGGCCAGCTCGCCGTAGAGCGTCGACGACGCTCGTCCCAGTCGGTGTCCTCGGCGCGGAAGGCGCGGGCGTGGCAGGCGGCGATGGCCGCCTGCAGCGTGTACGGGCCCGCGGGGCTCGCCGAGCTGCTCGGCCCGGGCCAGGGCGGCCTCGCCCCGGTTGATGTGGAGGCGGTCCCACGTGCGGCGATCCTGGTCGAGCAGCAGGACGGGCGCGCCCGACGGGCCGGTGCGGGCGCGCAGGCGGGACGACTGGAACTCCATCAGCGCGACGAGCCCGTGGACCTCGGGCTCCTCCGGCGCGAGGGCGGCGAGCACGCGGCCGAGCGCGGAGCGCTTCGGCGCAGAGCTCGGGCCGCAGCCAGTCGTCGCCCGGAGGTGGCGGAGTACCCCTCGTTGTAGATGAGGTAGATCACCTCGAGCACCGAGCCGAGCCGGGCCGCCCGGTCCGCTCCCGTCGGGACCTCGAAGGGGACGCCGGCCTCGGCGATCGTCTTCTTGGCGCGGACGATGCGTTGGGCGATGGTCGGCTCGGGCACCACGTAGGCCCGGGCGATCTCGGGCACGGTGAGGCCACCGACCAGGCGCAGCGTGAGCGCCGTCCGGGCGGGGAGCGACAGCACCGGATGGCACGCCACGAAGATCAGGCGGAGGCGGTCGTCGGCGATCTCCTCCTGCGACTCCGGATCGAAGTCGACGTCGTCGTCAGCAGGCCGGGACAGCGCCGACTGCGAGCTCTGCGGCCCAGCTGGGCGTACTTCTCGCTCGAGCGTGCGGTTGCGGCGGAAGAGGTCGACGGCCTTGCGCTTGGCCACGGTGGTGAGCCAGGCGCCGGGGTTCCGCGGGGTGCCCGTCGCGGGGCCACTGGCGCAGCGCGTCGACGAGCGCGTCCTGGGCGAGGTCCTCGGCCAGTCCGATATCGCCGACGAAGGCCGCCAGGGTGGCGACGACCCGCGGGAACTCCATCCGGAAGACCGCCTCGACCGCGGTGGTCGAATCGGTGGCCGGCACGCCACCGATTCAACCACCGGTCCTGCCGGACGGAGTCGTCTGGTCACATGACGGGGCGGACGCGGACCTCGCCCTCGCCGAGCACGCTGACGAAGCGCTTGGACCACTCGATGGCCTCGTCCCTGTCGCGGCACTCCATCAGGGCCCAGCCGCCGACCAGCTCTTTCGCCTCGGCGAAGGGGCCGTCGACGACGGTGAACTCGCCGTCCTTCAGGGTGATCTTGGCGCCCTCCGCCGTGGGGGCGATGCCGCCGGTGGCGACGATGACGCCGGCGTTGACCGCCTCCTCCACGAACTTGCCCATCTCCTCGTAGAGCTCGGGTCGGGGCGGCTCGGTCGGCGTCTCCGCCTCGTTGGCGAGGGTGTACCGAGGAATCGCATGGTGGTGCTCCTTCTTCTCTCAGTGGGGCGTCTCTCGCCTCACTCTGGCAGAGCGTCGAACGGGATTCCGCAGAATCGACACGCCGGACGGAGAATTTCCGGAGCACGGTGCGGCAGGTGCCGCCAACGGCCTGGCCGGGCGTACCCCGGGCGGCCCAGCCGGCCGCCTTGACCGGTCGAGCCGGGGCTTCGTAGTGTCGCCGTTGGAGTCCAGAGGAAGGGGCGCAGCATGACCGACCCACGTCGGTGCCGGCGAGGCGCGCATGCTCATCGACGGCGAGCTCGTCGAGGCCGCGTCGGGCAAGCGGTTCGAGAACATCAATCCGGCCACCGAAGAGGTGCTGGGCGAGGTGGCCGACGCCTCGGCCGAGGACATGCAGCGTGCCATCGACCTCGGCCCGCCGTGCCTTCGACGAGTCCGACTGGTCGACCAACCACGCGCTGCGCAAGCGCTGCCTCGAGCAGCTGCAGGCGGCGCTCGAGTCCGAGCGCGAGGAGTACCGCGAGGAGCTCATCGCCGAGGTGGGCACGCCGCGCATGATGACCTTCGCCGCCCAGCTCGACTGGCCGCTCGACGAGGCGCTGCGGCTGGCCGGCCAAGATGATCGACGAGTTCGCGTGGGAGCGGTCGCTGCCCGACGGGGAGATGATGGGCATGCAGAGCCGGCGCGGCGTCATCAAGGAGCCGATCGGCGTCATCGGCGCCATCGTGCCGTGGAACTACCCGCTCGAGGTCACGCTGAACAAGCTGGGCCCGATTCTGGCCACCGGCAACACGACGATCATCAAGCCGGCGCCCGACACGCCCTGGAACGCCACCCGGCTGGGCCGCCTGGTCGCCGAGAAGACGGACATCCCGCCGGGCGTCGTCAACGTGGTCACCTCGGCCGACCACCTCGTCGGCGAGGAGCTGACCGCTCTCGCCCGCTGGTGGACATGATCTCCTTCACGGGGTCGACCGCTCACCGGCAAGCGGATCATGGAGAAGGGCGCGGCCACCCTGAAGCGGGTCTTCCTGGAGCTCGGGGGCAAGTCGGCCATGATCGTGCTGCGACGACGCCGACTTCGCCATCCGCGGTCCCCATGGCCGTCGATGGTCTGCGTCCACGGCGGCCAGGGCTGCGCCATGCAGACGCGGATGCTCCTGCCCCGCTCCCGTTACGACGAGGGCGTCGAGCTGATCACCGCCGCCATGGCCGTGGTGCCCTACGGCGACCCGATCGAGCGACGCCGTCGTCATGGGCCCGCTCGTCAGCGCGCGGCAGCGTGACCGGGTGCTCGGCTACATCGAGCAGGGGCCAGGAGGAGGGGGCCAAGCTCGTCGTCGGGGGCGGCCGCCCGGCGCACCTGCCCAAGGGGTGGTTCGTCGAGCCCACGCTCTTCGTCGACGTGGACAACTCCATGACGATCGCCCAGGAGGAGATCTTCGGGCCGGTGCTGGCGCGTGATCCCCTACGAGGACGACGACGACGCGGTCCGCATCGCCAACGAGAGCAACTACGGGCTGTCGGGCGGCGTCGTCTCGGCCTCCGAGGAGCGGGCCACCGCGATGGCGCGGCGGATCCGGACCGGGTCGATGAGCGTCAACGGCGGCCTCTGGTACGGCGCCGACTCGCCCTACGGCGGCTACAAGGCCAGCGGGATCGGGCGCCAGTGCGGCATCGAGGGCCTGGAGCAGTACCTCGAGACCAAGGCCATCGCCTGGCCGCAGTCCTGACTGATCGCGTCGTGCTGCGGGCTGGAGCGTCCGGACGTCGCCGTCAGGCGGACCACTCGGCCAGCAGCTCGTCCGCCGTGGCCAGGCGGGCGACGAAGGCCAGGCTGTGCCGGAGCATGGACGCGTGGTGCTCGGGCGGCGTGCCGACGCAGGCGTCCGTCGCGACCGTGACGGCGAAGTCCTCGTCGGCCGCGCCGACGGCGACGAGCCGGGATGGCCAGGTTGGTCGAGACGCCGGCCACGACGATCTCCGTCCATGCCCATGTTGCGCAGGATGGCCAGCACCTCGGTGCGGTGCACCGGTGAGATGCCCTGGTGCCGCGGCAGCACGAGGTCGTCGGGCCCGACGCCGATCTCGGGGACGACCTCGAGGGCCGGGTCGCCCTCGCTCCAGGCCGCGGTCGCCGACGTCGCCCGCATGAGCGGGGAGCGCTGGCTGGCCGACCGGCCGCCGGCGAGGGGCAGGTAGGTCAGGTGCACGACCTGGACCCCGGCGCCACGGGCGCCGGCCGGCCAGGCGGCCCATGGCGGCCAGGGCCGGCCGGGCTGACTCGGCGAGGGCCGGGAGCACGGAGAGGTCGCCGACGACCCCCCGCTGGCACTCGACGAAGAGCAACGCCGTGGTGCGGGGCTCGCTCACGATCAGCCCCGGGACCCGTTCACGGCACTACGCCACGACCCCGGCCACCTTGAGCTCCATCATCTCGTCGGCGCTGCAGTCGATGCCGGCGAGGATCTCCTCGCAGTGCTCGTTGAACTCGGGTGCCCGCTTGGGCGGCGGACGGCTCGCCGCGCGAACTGCACCGGCGTCGTGACCAGGGTGAAGGGCACTCCGTCCGCGGTCGCCGTCTGCCCGAGGTGGCCGTTCGCCTCGACCTGCACGTCCTTGCGTGACCTCCAGGCTGTCCTGCGCGACCGCCCACTGGCCCTCGAAGTCGGCGAGGCGGTCCCGCCACTCGCTCAGCGGGCGCCGACTCGAAGGTCTCCTTCAGGATGGCGCGGGCGGCGGCGGCGTTGGCCGCCAGCTGCTCGTGCGAGGAGAACCGCTCGTCGGTGATCAGCTCCTCGCGCCCGATGACCCGGCAGGCGCTCGGCCAGTAGCGGAATCCCTGCAGGCACGAGAAGGCCAGGAACCGGCCGTCCTGGGTCAGGTAGGTGCCGACGAGCGGGTTGGGGAGGCCGGGGCCGCCCCCGCGGCTGGGGCCGGGACGCCAGGGCATGTCGAGCTGGAGCGACAGGGCGATGGCCGGGCTCATGGCCCACATGCCCACGCCGAGCAACGAGACGTCGAGCGGCAGGGCCTCGCCCGTCCGCTCCCGGTGGAACAGCGCGCCCAGGATCCCGCCGGCGATGGTCATCCCGCCGATGGAGTCCCCGTAGCCCGGTCCGGGTTGCCCGGCGAGGTAGTCGACATCGGTGGGCGTCGTCCCCATGGCGCTGCCGGCCCGGCACCAGTAGCTCAAGAAGTCGTAGCCGCCGCGGTCGGCTTCGGGCCCGCGCTCGCCCCCGCCGGTCCCGGCCACGTAGATGATGTTCGGGTTGTGGGCCTTGATGTCCTCGAGCTCGATGTGCAGCTTCTTCCGGACGGCGGGCACCTTGTTGGTCAGGAAGACGTCGCACGTCGCGGCCAGCCGGTAGATCAGGTCGAGGCCCTTCTCGCGTGCTGACGTCGATGCCGATGCTCTTCTTGCCCCGGTTGGAGTGCTCGAGCAGCACGTGCACGGCGCCCATCGACGGCATGACGCCGCTGGAGGCCAGTCCGCGCATGGCGTCGCCGCGCTCGGGGTGCTCGACCTTGATGACCTCGGCGCCCCAGTCGGCCAGGATGGCCGACGCGGCCGGCACGAAGGTGTGCTCGGCCACCTCGAGGATGCGAACACCCTCCATGATGTCTGCCAACGTGAATCCCTCCCCTGCGCGTACGTGACCGACGCAGCTTTCCCGATCGAGTCGCGCGGGACGCCAGCCGGGCCTGGTCAGCCCTCCTTCAGGGGAGGCGGGCTCAGGCGGTGCCGTACTCGGCGGGTCGACCCTCGAGGATGACGGTCTTGGTCTCCAGGAAGGGCAGCAGCCCTTCGGTGCCGCCCTCGCGCCCGATCCCGGACTGCTTGAAGCCGCCGAACGCGATGCCGAAGTCGGTGCGGAACGCGTTGTGGCCGACGGTGCCGGAGCGCAGCTGGCGGGCGACGTCGCGGGCCCGGTCGACGTCGTTGGTGAAGACGGACGCGTTGAGCCCGTAGATGGTGTCGTTGGCGATGGCGATGGCGTGCTGCTCGTTCTCGGCCGGGATGACGCTCAGCACCGGCCCGAAGATCTCCTCCTGGGCGATGGTCGAGGAGTTGTCGACGTTGCCGAAGACGGTGGGCTCGATGAACCAGCCCCGGTCGAGGTGCTTGGGACGGCCGCCGCCGGTGGCCAGCGTGGCGCCCTCGGCCACGCCCTTGGCGATGTAGCCCTCGACCCGGTCGCGCTGCCGCTCGGCGACCAGGGGGCCCATCTGGGTCTGGGCGTCGAACGGGTCGCCGACCTGCACCTGGGAGAACGATGCCGGCCAGGGCGTCGACGAGCTCGTCGTGGCGGTTCTGGCTGACGACGATCCGGGTCAGCGAGGAGCAGACCTGGCCGGCCAGGAAGCACTCGGCGCGGGCGAGGGTGGTGGCCGCTGCGGCCAGGTCCATGTCGTCGAGGATGACGGCGGCGGACTTGCCGCCGAGCTCGAGGGTGCAGCGGGCGATCCGCTCGCCGCAGATGCGAGGCGATCCGCCGGCCGGCGGCGGTCGAGCCGGTGAAGGTGATCTTGTCGACGCGCGGGTCGCGGACCAGCAGCTCGGACACCTCCCGGTCGGCCGTGACGACGTTGAGCACGCCCGGCGGCAGGCCGACCGCCTCGGCGATCTCGGCCATCACGTAGGCCTCGCCCGGCGCCTCGGGCGAGGACTTGAGGATGACGGTGCAACCGGCCAGCAGGGCGGGGGCGATCTTGTAGCTGATGAGGCCGAGGGGGGCGTTCCAGGGGATGATGGCGCCGACGACGCCGACGGGCTCGCGCACGAGGAGCCCGAACTTGCCACCCTGCTGCGGCTCGCGCCTCCTCCTCGAAGGGGAACGTGTCGGCCAGCCCGGCGTAGTAGTCGAAGGTCCGCCGACGCGCCGGCGACGGACGCCTTGGCGACGGCGTGGAGCACGCCGGACTCGCGGGGCCAGATCTGGCCCAGGTCCTCGGTCCGCTTCTCCAGCTCGGTGGCGATGGCGCGCAGGTACTCGGCCCGCTCGCGCGTGGCTCAGGCGCGGCCACGGTCCGTCGTCGAAGGCCTGGCGCGCCGCGGCGACGGCCCGCGCCATGTCGGCTTCCTTCGCCTCGGCGACGCTGAAGAAGAGCTCCTCGGTGGTGGAGTCGATCACGTCGATCATGGCGTCCGACGAGGGCTTCACCCACTCGCCGCCGATGAAGAACCGATCCGCGTGGCGCAGGGGTGCGCTGATGTCGTTGGCGATGGCCATGGCGTCTCCAATCGTGAGGTCGGTCAGTTCGGTACAGCGGCACTCGGGGGACCGAACGTACAGCGGGATTCACCGTAATCGGGCCGGGCGTTGCCGAAGGGCCGAGTCCATCCCGACCCTCCGGCTGCAGTCTCGGGCCAGGTCCCGCTTGGACGTGGTTCGGGGGCCGGTCATACTGAGGACAACAGAGTGTACTGAATGGGGGAGGCCGAGATGACCGACGTGTCCACCGAAGCGGGGGAATGCCCTACCCGGTCCGCGACTTCAACGAGGCCACGACAGGGCCCGTCCTGTCGCACGCCGAGGAGATCGACGCACTGCGGGCGGAGCATCCCTTCGTGCGCAGCACCTTTGGGAACGGGTTCTGGGTGTTCACGGACGCCCCGCTCATTCGGGACGCGCTGCAGCATGCCGACGTCTTCTCGAGCACGGTGGTGACCGTCCACGACCCCGACCCTCCGTACAAGTGGATCCCCGAGATGCTCGATCCGCCCGAGCACACCGTGTGGCGGCAGCTGCTGGCGCCGCACTTCGCGCCGCGGGCCATGGAGCGGCTCGAGGACAGGGTGCGGGAGCGCTGCGTGGAGCTCATCGGCGAGATCGCCGGGACCGGGCACTGCGACTTCCTGCGCGACTTCGCCTGGCGCTACCCGACCACGATCTTCATGGAGCTGATGGGCCTGCCCCTCGAGGGCCTCGAGCAGTTCCTGGCCTGGGAGCACCAGATCCTGCACCCCGCGGCCGGCGACGACCCGGAGCAGGCCGGCGCATTCGACGCCATGATGGCCGTGATGGGGTACTTCACCGAGCTCATTGAGGAGAAGCGGCAAGACCCGACGGACGACCTGCTCTCGAGCGCGCTCGAGTGGCGCATTGACGGGCAGCCGATTCCGCACGAGGACCTGCTCTCCTGGTGCCTGCTCATGTTCATGGCCGGGCTCGACACCGTCTCGATCCAGCTGGGCTACGCGTTCTGGCACCTGGCCACCCATCCGGCCGACCGCGGGCGGATCGTCGAGGACCCCGCGGTGATTCCCGCCGCCGTCGAGGAGTTCCTGCGCCAGTTCGCCTTCGTTGCGCCCTCGCGCAAGGTGATGCAGGACACCGACTTCCACGGGTGTCCGCTCAAGAAGGGCGACATGGTCTTCCTGCCGTTGAGCGGTGCGACCCGCGATCCCGGCGCAGTTCGAGGACGGCGCCACGGTGCGCTTCGATCGTCCGACGAACAACCACATCGCATTCGGGGCGGGCCCGCACCGCTGTCTCGGATCGCATCTCGCCCGGCGTGAGCTGCGCGTGGCGCTCGAGGAATGGCACCGCGCCATCCCCGAGTACCGGCTCACCGAGGGAGTGGAGGTGACCGAGCACGGTGGCGGCCTCTACGGCATCGACCGGCTCGAGCTCAGCTGGGATGTGTGACGCTCTCAGTCGCTCCCGGGAGCATCGGGGATGAACACCGGGACGAAAACCTCGCCGTGCTGCTCGAATTGCACGCGCACGGGCATCCCGATGTGGACATCCTCGGGCGGGCATCCCACCACATTGGTGGTGAACCGGAGCCCTTCTTGATCGGCCAGTTCGACGATGGAGATGTTGTAGGGCACGGGGACGGCGGGGTTGTAGGCGTGCGCGTTCGTGGTGTGCGTGAAGACGGTTCCCTTCCCGCTCGTGGCCTCGTACACGGTGGCGCCGCCGCACTCGGACACGTGGCCGACAAGGGGAAGACCCAACGTCGGCACGACTGGCAGCGGGTGATCCGGAGGACACCCTTCCGCGCCGCCCGTCCAGAACGGCCGGTTGAGATCGTTGAGGTCCGGTGTGATGCGGGGAGCGATCGCGGTCATGCGTCCACTGTAGGGTTCGCCGCGTGAGCGACATCGTGGAGCGGGGCGCGATCATCTCGGGGATCGGCATCTCGCGCATCGGGCGCAAGACGGGCATCCCCGGACTCGAACTGACGGTGGAATCCTCGACGGCGGCGATCGCCGATGCCGGACTCTCGCCGCACGACATCGACGGCATCGCCACCATGGGCGAGACCCCCGTCGCCGAGGCAGCGTCCCACCTCGGCATCGAACACACCTGGACCGGCTCACCAGTCGGCCGCTGGGGGCTCCTCAGCCCCGTGGTCAACGCCTTCCATGCCGTCGCCACCGGGCAGGCCCGACACGTGCTCGTCTACCGGACGGTGAACATGATGGGGGGCTCTGTGATGCCCCCGCCCTCCGCAGCCGGGGACGCTGCGGCCTCGCCGTCGCCGTCCTCGGAGCGCGCTCCGTCTGCCCCGGTGGAGGAGAGGGGAAATCCGATGGCCGACGTGCCACGGCTCCTCGCCGCCCACGCCTATTCGGCCGCCAACTGGCTCGCCCTCCACGCGCGGCGCCACATGCACCTCTACGGCACGACCAAGGAGCAGCTCGGCTGGTTGGCCATCAACAGCCGGAGCAACGCCGCATTGAATCCGCGTGGCGACCTACCGGGACCCGCTCTCCATGGACGACTACCTCTCGGCCCGCATGATCTCGGATCCGTTCGGACTCTTGGACTGCGACGTGCCCGTCGACGGTTCCGTCGCCTTCGTCGTCTCGACGGCCGATGCCGCCAGCCGACTGCGACCACCCCGTTCGGGTCGAGGCCTGTGGCGGGGCGCTCGGGCTCGGGGGCTGGGACCAGCGGCCCGACTACCCCAAGATGGCATCGACCGACGCCGCCGCCGAAATGTGGAGCCGCACCGATCTCAAGCCGGCCGACGTGGACATCGCCGAGCTCTACGACGGGTTCACGTTCCTGACCTTGGCGTGGCTCGAGGCGCTCGGGTTCTGCGGTGACGGCGAGGCGGGGCCGTTCGTCGAGGGCGGCGCCCGCATCGCGCTCGACGGTCAGCTCCCCCTCAACACCTACGGGGGTCAGCTGTCGGCGGGTCGCATGCACGGGAACTGGGTGCTGCACGAGGCCTGCCTGCAGCTGCGAGGCGAGGCCGGGCCACCGCCAGGTCCGCAAGCGCGACGTGGCCGTCGTCTCCAACGGCGGCGGTCCCATCGCCGGCTGCATGGTGCTGACTCGCTGAAAGCTCAGATCCCACGTGCGGGCCGATCACGCCTGTCGTCACGACGTGATCGGATCGATAGTGCGCGAGGATTTCTCGTGACCATTGTCGGCGGACGAATCTGGCTGGGAGAGGCGCCGAAGCCTGCTGCAAGCCAAGTACGAGCAAATCGCCTGGGATCTTTTTGCCAAACAGGGATTCAGAGACGTCACGGTAGAGGAGATCGCCGAAGCCGCCGGCGTCTCAGCGCGGACCCTCTTCCGGTACTTCCCCAGCAAGGAAGACTTCCTCCTCGGGTTCACCCGACGCGGGCTGCAGACCCTCGTCGACCTGATCGCGGAACTCGAGCCAAGCCCAGATCCCGTGCGGAGCGTCTGGCAGCTGATCCGTACTCATTCGCTGCAGGATCCTCAGGATGTCCGGCTGCTCACTCTGTGGCGGCGAGCTGCCGCCGACGCGCCCGAGATCCATGCCCGCGTCCGCGGCGAGCGGATGCAGGCCCTCACCGAAGCGGTCACCGATTACTGCGCCAAGTCAAAGGGAGATGCCGCTGCTGAGGATCCCGAGCCCCGGGTTCTGGCCGGCGTCGTGGTGGGAGCGGAGATGGCGGTCATAGAGCTCTGGGGCCGGTCAGGGCTGGAGCTTCGAGAGATCTTCGAAGCGGCAGAGGCAGCCGTTCCCAACCTGACGCAGCAGAGGAGAGGCCAGACGCCGCTGACTCTCGTCGCACGAAATCGGCTCTTGCCATGAGCTCGGTCCGGGCTTAGATTGTCAGAACATGACGATTCTTCCCCGTGGGGTGGGATCTCGTTCCGGGGGGCTCCACATGCTGCACGAAGACGTTCAGGTGATCTCGGTCGACGACCACGTGATTGAGCACGAGAGGGTATGGCTCGATCGGCTTCCGGCCAAGTACCTCGAGGTCGGACCGCACATCGTGGAGCTCGAAGGTGGGAAGCAGGCGTGGAAGCTTCGAGGGCAGGACCATCCCCACCATCGGGCTCAATGCCGTGGCGGGGAAGGAACCCAAGGACTTCGGGGTCGACCCCGTCCGCTTCGACGAGATGATTCCGGGTTGCTACGACGTCGGCGCCCGCTTGGCCGACATGGACCTTGACGGAGTGCACGCCCAGATGTGCTTTCCGTCCTTTCCGGGGTTCGCCGGGGGAACGTTCTTCTCGGCAGAGGACAAGGATCTCGCTGCTGCCTGCGTGGAGGCCTGGAACGACTTCATCCTCGACGAGTGGTCCGCTGCAGCACCGGATCGATTCATCCCGATGGTGATGGTCCCCTTCTGGGACGTGCAGGCCTCGCGTGGCCGAGGTGGAGCGCACCGCCGCCAAGGGTGCCAAGGCGATCACCTTCACCGAGGCTCCGCATCGGCTGGGCCTGCCGTCGTTCCACAGCGACCACTGGGATCCGTTCC
This sequence comes from uncultured Acidimicrobiaceae bacterium, assembly GCA_963731065.1. GTDB lineage: Bacteria > Actinomycetota > Acidimicrobiia > Acidimicrobiales > RAAP-2 > Bog-473. Next base: position 117,116 of record CAVSUH010000003.1, read on the forward strand.
TCGCCGCCGCCCAGGACGCCGACATGCCTTTGTGCCTGCACTTCGGCTCAGGTGGGGCGCCCGGCGGTGGCCCCCGACGCCAACTTTGCCGTGGCGATCGCCCTCTTCGGCATGAACTCGCAGTTCACGACCGTCGACATGTTGCTCTCCCCGGTCTTCCACAAGTTCCCGCGCCTGCGCGTCGCGCTCTCCGAAGGCGGCATCGGGTGGATTCCCTATGTGCTCGAGCGGATGGACTACACGTGGGAACGCCACCGTTGGTACACGGGTGTGAATCCTGATGTGCTGCCCTCCGACCTCTTCCGCGACCACATCTTCGGCTGCTTCATCGCTGACAACGCGGGGATCGAGGAGCGAGGACTGATCGGTGTCGACAACATAATGTTCGAGGGTGACTACCCACACAGCGACAGCAACTTTCCGGCGTCCCGCAAGAAGCTGGCCGACGTCCTGTTCGAGGTTCCCGACGACGAGGCGCGCAAGATCGCCGAAGACAATGCACGTCGTGTCTTCAACTTCCCCCGGAGGTAGTCGCACATGACCGGGCCACTCGAAGGTGTCCGCGTGCTCGAAGTCGCGGCGTGGACGTTCGTCCCCGCTGCGGGTGCGGCCCTGGCCGATCTCGGGGCCGATGTCATAAAGGTCGAACCGCCCAACGGCGACCCCCAGCGGGGGCTGATGAACCTGCTGGGCAGTGCTGAGCGGCCCGGGCCCAACCCGTTCGTCGAGATCCCGAACCGGGGTAAGCGGGGGATGACCATCGACCTGGCGACGGGCGGCGGTCGGGACCTGCTGCTCGAGTTGGCCGCCACGGCCGACGTCTTCCTCACGAGCTACCTACCGGCCGTTCGCAAGAAGCTCGGGATCGAGCTCGAGGATCTCCGGGCGGCCAACGCGAACATCATCTATGTGTGCGGCCACGGGTGGGGTGCCCGGGGTCCTATGCGGGACACCGGAGGGTTCGACCTCGCGGCCGGGTGGGCATCAGCGGGCATGGCCGCCAAAATGACGAGGCCGGGGGAAGAGCCGATGTTCCAGCCGGCTGCATTCTTCGACCTGCAGGGGGCGAACACGATTGCCGGCGCGATCGGCACAGCCCTGTTCCAGCGCGAGCGGAGCGGCGTTCCCACCGAGGTCGACGTCTCGTTGCTCGGGGTCGGGATCTGGACGCTCAGCCCCGACATCATGGCCGGGCCCTACGTGGGCAACATGCCAGCTCCCGATCGGACGAAATCCCCGAACCCACTCACGAACAGCTACCCGACCTCGGATGGCCGCTGGCTCTACCTCGTCTGCCTCCAAGCTGACCGGTTCTGGGCCGAGCTCTGCGAGACCATTGGCCGACCTGAGCTGATCGCAGACGAGCGCTTCTCCGACATGGTCGTTCGGGCCCAGAACGCCAACGCCTGCGTCGCCGAGCTCGAGGCGACCTTCTCGGCCGAATCGCTCGATCACTGGCGCGAGCAGCTCGCGAACTTCACCGGCGTCTGGGCCCCGGCTCTCACCCCGGCCGAGGTGCACGGGCACGTCCAGGTCGACGCCAACGGGTACCTGCCCGAGGTGGTCGCACACGACGGCACCACCTTTCGGCTTCCCGCCCCACCGATGCAGTTCGGAGGCGTCCCACCGGTGCCGTCGGGACCTGCGCCCGAGCTCGGGCAGCACACCGAGGAAATTCTGCTCGAACTGGGGCACGATTGGGACGCCATCGCCGGGCTGCGCGAGTCCGGCGCACTCGGCTGAGGACGAGCTGATGACTACGGAGCCAAGGATGGAGACGACATGACCTGGAATTACGAACTGTTCATTGACGGGAAATGGACCTCCGAAGGAGCGGAGGGATCGATCGACGTCATCGATCCCGCCACTGAAGGGGTGATCGGATCGGTTCCCGAGGCCTCTACCAAGTCCGCTGTGCGCGCCATTGAGGCAGCGCGACGCGCCTTCGACGAGGGTCCTTGGCCTTACATGAAGCCTTCGGAGCGGGCCGCCAAGTTGATCGCTATGGCCGAGATCCTCGAAGCGCGGGCCGGAGACCTGCGGGAGCTGATCATCGCCGAGACCGGATCCACGGGTTTCCTTACCGACGCCGTCCAGGGCGCGGGGTCGATCGGCATGCTCCGTTCGAACGCCTCCCTTGTCGAGCATTCGTTTCCCTGGGTCGAGAACGGCGCGCCGACAGGCGGGCAGACGGGCCTGGGCGGAAATGCCATCGTGCGCGAGCCGATCGGCGTCGTGGCTGCCATCACCCCGTTCAACTTCCCCTTCATGCTCAACATCGTGAAGGTGGCGCCGGCGTTGGCCGTCGGTTGCACGGTCGTGCTCAAGCCACACCCCTGGACACCGCTCGACGCCATGCTGATCGCGGAAGTTGCTGCCGAGGCTGGGATCCCGCCGGGCGTGCTCAATGTCATCACGGGTCACGGCGAGGTGGGCGACGAACTCACGTCCAACCCGATGGTCGACATGGTCACCTTCACCGGGTCGACTGCGACTGGACGCCGAATCATGGCGTCGGCGTCGGGGACCGTGAAGCGCGTCCAACTTGAGCTCGGCGGCAAGAGCGCGACGGTGGTGCTCGGTGACGTCGGTGAGGATTACGCCCGCTCCGTGGGCTTCGGGCAGGTACTCATGCATTGCGGTCAGGGCTGTGTGCTGCACACCCGCCTCCTGCTCCCCGAGCACCTTCTCGACGCCTACAAGGAGGGACTCGACGCGATGCGTCCCATGATCACCATCGGTGATCCACGCAACGAGAGCACCGTGTTGGGCCCGTTGATCCGTGAGCAGCAGCGCGAGCGCGTCGAGGGCTACGTCGCGTCGGGAGTCGAGCAGGGGGCTGAGCTGCTCTGTGGTGGCAAGCGTCCCGAAGGGATGGACAAGGGCTACTACTACGAGCCCACCGTGTTCGTGAGCTCGAACGACCTGCGCATCGCCCAGGAGGAGATCTTCGGTCCGGTACTCACCGTGGTGCCGTACTCGGGCGAGGACGAGGACGCCGTGCGGCTGGCCAACGACTCCATCTACGGCCTGGGCGGGGGCGTGGTTTCGACGTCGGACTCCCGGGGCTTCAACGTCGCCCGCCGGATCCGCGCCGGCCTCGTGACGGTGCAAAAGGTCGGGACAGAGCCGTTGGCCGACGTCGGCCCGGGCGGCGGCCAAGGCCCAGGATGGGGATCGGAATTCAAGGGCATCGGGCAGAGTGGCGCCTTCGGCGGCTACAAGCAGTCGGGACTCGGCCGTGAGTGGGGGCGCCACGGGCTCGAGGACTTCACCGAAGTCAAGAACCTGGCCTGGAGCTGAGCGGCGATCGTGGGGGTGCTGGAGAAGAAGGTCGCGGTCGTCACCGGCGCGTCGAGCGGGTCGGGTCTCGGGATTGCGCGTCGATTCGTCGAGGAGGGTGCCACCGTCCTGCTCCTGGCCCGGGGCGGCGAGCGTCTCGAGCAGACGGCAAAGGACCTGGGGCCCGGCGCTGTCCCGTTCGTGACAGATGTCGGGGACCCTGCCAGCGTCGGTGGGACCTTCGCCGAGATCGGCGACCGCTTCGGCAAGGTCGACGTCCTCGTCAACAACGCGGCGGTGTACCGGCCGTGCCGGGTCGAGTTGCTGAGCGACCTCGACATCCGACAACAGATCGCCACCAACCTGGCCGGCCCGGTCTACACCTGCCGGGCCGCCATCCCCCTGTTGCGCGCCGCCGGTGGCGGCGACATCGTCAACACGTCGAGCGAGTCGACGCTGCACCCGTTCCCAATGCTGTCCATGTACGTGGCCACCAAGGCGGCCCTGGAGGCGTTCGCCCTCGTCCTGGCGCAGGAGGTCCGCGATGACGAGATCCGTGTCACGACGGTGATCCAGGGCGCGACCAACGGGACCGGCGGTGGATCGACCGATTGGGAATGGGACCCAGAGCACGGCGAGGCGGCGATGAACCTCTGGACCGAGACCGGGCTCATCGCCCAGGCCTACGGGCACAACGGAGGGCAGGACGCCGAGTCGGTGGGCGATGTCCACGTCTTCGTGGTGACACGCCCGCGGAACCAGAAAATGGACACGGTCTACTGCCGCAGCTTTTGAACCGACACGCGGAATCACGGAGAACAGGGAGGACACATGGCTGGACGTTTGCAGGGCAAGGTCGCCTTCATCACCGGTGCGGCCCGCGGTCAGGGCCGGGCTCACGCCATTCGGATGGCGCAGGAGGGGGCGGACATCATCGCCATCGACATCTGCGCGCAGATCGACTCCAACAACTATCCCCTTGGCACGCCCGAGGACCTGGCCGAGACCGAGCGAGCGGTCAAGGAGCTGGATCGACGCATCGTCGCCCGCCAGGCCGACGTGCGGGAGCGCTCCGAACTGCGGGACGCGCTCGAGGCCGGCCTCACGGACCTCGGACGCCTCGACGTCGTCGTCGCCAATGCCGGAATTTTGCCGATGGCGCTGGGTGACCCCCATGCGTCCGACTTCGTCGATGCCACCGATGTCGATCTCCTCGGAGTGATGAACACCGTCGCCGTTGCCCTTCCGCATCTCCCCGACGGGGCTTCGGTCATCATCACCGGATCAACCGCAGGCCTCATGCCCGGCACGACGGACAACCCCGTCATGGGACCGGGTGGCGACGGCTACGGCTGGTCGAAGCGGACACTTGTCGGATACAGCGAGCAGATGGCCCGGCACCTGGCCTCCCGGTTCATCCGGGTCAACACCATCCACCCGACCAACTGCAACACGCACCTGCTCCACAATGACGGCCTTTACCAGATCTTCCGCCCCGACCTCGAGAAGCCGACGCGGGAAGACGCCGAGCCGGCGTTCAACTTCTTCCAGGCCATGCCCATCCCGTACGTGGAGCCCGAGGACATCGCCAATCTGGCCCTCTTCTTGGCCAGTGACGAGTCCCGCTACATCACCGGGCAGCAGATCCGGGTCGACGCGGGGTCGCTGCTGAAGTTCCCCAACGGCCCGGCGGGCTGACGCGCGCCCTCAAGGAGGATCCCCATGACGAGCGCTACTGACCGCGAGCTGTACTACGACCCGTACGACTTCGAGATCGACGCGGATCCCTACCCCGTGTGGAAACGTCTGCGGAACGAGGCACCTCTCTATTACAACGAGAACCACGACTTCTACGCGCTCAGCCGTTTCGACGACGTGAAGAGCTGCAGTACCGACTGGAGCACGTACATCTCAGGCAAGGGATCTGTCCTAGAGCTCATCAAGAGCGGCATGGAGATCCCGCCCGGCGTCATTTTGTTCGAAGACCCTCCGGCACACGACCTGCACCGGAGCCTTCTCAGCCGCGTGTTCACGCCGCGGCGGATGGCCGAGATAGAGCCACAGGCGCGGGCGTTCTGCGCCCGGGCTCTCGATCCGCTCGTCGATCAGGGGAGATTCGATTTCATTCACGACCTGGCGGCGGAGATGCCGATGCGGGTCATCGGCATGCTGCTTGGCATTCCCGAAGAGGACCAGGAGGAGATCCGCGACCAGATCGACGGGGGCATGCGGCTCAACGAGGGCGAGGCCCCCGTCGCGTCAGAAGGCCTGGGCGTGATGGATGGCGGGAGGTTCGCCGACTACATCGACTGGAGATCGGACCATCCGTCAGACGACCTCATGACAGAGTTGCTCAACGCTCAGTTCGAGGACGTGAGCGGGACTGTCCGGGGACTCACCCGAGATGAGATCCTCAACTACATCGGCCTCCTTGCCGCTGCCGGCAACGAGACGACGACGCGCCTGATCGGCTGGGCCGGGAAGGTGCTGGCCGAGCACCCCGACCAGCGCGCCGAATTGGCGCGGGATCCCGGCCTTGTTCCCAACGCGATCGAAGAACTGCTGCGCTACGAGTCCCCTTCGCCGGTGCAGGCGCGCTACGTCACCCGTGACGTCGAGCACTACGGGCAACAGATTCGGGAAGGCAGCGTGCTGTTGTTGATGACGGGGGCCGCCAACCGGGACGAGCGCAAGTTCGATGATCCCGATCGATTCGACGTCCACCGCAACCTGCAGCAGCACCTCGCCTTCGGCTACGGGATCCACTTCTGCCTGGGAAGCCACCTGGCCCGACTCGAAGGTCGCATTGCGCTCGAGGAAGTCCTCGCGAGGTTCCCGACTTGGGAGGTCGACTGGGACAATGCCGTGCAGGCCCACACGTCCACGGTGCGCGGGTGGGAATCGTTGCCTGTCGTGGTGCCATAGGCCCGACCGCCGTCGAGGGTCTCCATTCCCTCGCTGTCAGAGGTCGATCTCGAACTCTGCGAGCACGCGAGCCGTGTCGGCCCCGAATGGCGACGCCGCCGTCTCGACCGGGCGTGCGCGCGGTGGCGCCACGGCGAGCTCCGAGGGAACGGGAAGGGCGGGCCCGGACAAGGCCGAGCTGACGGCTGACATGGAGACATCGAGCAACCAACGCCCTCCCTCAGCCAGCGCGCGCTGGCAGGAGTCCGCCGCCGTCAGGCCGGTGAGTGGATCGGCGATGGCGTCGGCGCAGAACAGCGGGACGTCGTCCCTCCAGACGACCAATCCGCCTGCAGCTGCGGCGTCGTCGCCGAAGGCGACCCGGTTGGCCGCTTCGCCGGCACGCCCGTGACCGGTGATGGAGACCCAGACCTGCGGGCCGCCGGCCCGTACCAGGTCGGGACGCGACCAGTCCGAGCTGGGCCAGCGCGCGCGGCCGGCTCGCCTCGATCACGACGTCGGCACGTCGGAGCAGGTCGTGCAGGATCCGGACGCCATCGCGGTCCCGAAAATCGAGCGCAACGGATTGTTTGCGGCCATTCAACAGGTCGAAGAACTCCGTTGGGCCGCGGCGCGCGCCATCGGGTCGCTGCATCGACTCGACCTTGACGACCGTGGCGCCGACACGGGCGAGGAGGTCGCCGCACAGCGGACCGGCCCACAGCGCCGAGAGGTCGATGACGATCAGACCGGTCAGGTCGGGTCGCGGCGGCGCTTCGCCAAGCAGCGAGCGGACAACGTCGACACGTCCTGCCGACTCGCCGACACGCGCGGCCGGGAGCCCAGGAGTTGGGCCCTCGCCAGGAGCAGGTCCGGGTCACCGTGCAGCAGGTGGGAGGCGACGGATGACCACGTGGCCGGGACAGACCCGGGCACATCGTCGAGCTCGAGCCAGGCCGGCACAGTCTCCATGTCCTCGGCCCGCGGCAGCGAAACCGCCATGAAACCGTCGCCGGAGCGGAGCAGGCGGCAGCTCCCCCCACAGCTCGTGGTGCCGCGTCGCCACAAACCCATCAGTGCAGCACGCTCGCCGAGGAGCGCCAGCGCGTCCAAACCCGGGAAGGAGCGGGCGACCCGGTCGATGCCGTCGACGAGGTCCGCCGGTGGGCCCATCGGGTCGTCAGGGAACCCGGTGAGCGCCATGGCGCCGCTGTCTGCCCAGCGCGCGACCCGGAAGTCCTCCACGCGGGCAGGGTAACGTCTCGCGATCCTCGAATCCCTCAGCGCCGAAGGTCTGCTCCTCGAGCTGGAGAGCGATCTCACGCCCGAGCGCAGCGGCGCGGTGAAGGTCTCCCTCCATGAAGGGATCCCAGCTCCGAGGGATGGGACGCAGGACGCCCTGGCCAGCCTGCCGTTCGTCGTGGTCGGCGTCACCAGCGGGACAATCGACAGCCGTTGGCTCGACCTGTGCGACGTGACCGTTGCCGATGGCGACGATGCACTCGAACGGATTGAGGCCAACGTGGCGGCGCACCCGATCACCGCTGTCACACTGGCCCTCCTGCTTCGGGGACAACGAGGGCAGCGCCCTTCCGTGGGCCAAGGCCTGGTGGCCGAGTCTTCCGCCTACTCGGTCCTGCAGTCCGGGCCGGAGTTCGCGGCATGGCGCGCTGCGCACCTCCCCCGGTTGGACGAGGACGACGGTCCCCGAGTCCGGATGGATCGGGAGGACGATTGCCTCACCGTCACCCTCACACGACCAGGTCGGCTCAACGCGCTCGACGCACCAATGCGGGACGGGCTCGTCGAAGCGCTCACGCTTGCCGCTGCTGATGCTGAGATCGCACGGGTCGAGCTGCGCGGTGAGGGTCGAGCCTTCTGCGCCGGCGGCGACCTCGACGAGTTCGGCACCAGGCCGGATCCGGCCACGGCACACGTCGTTCGCCTGGAGCGGAGCGTCGGCCGCGTGCTCGATACCCTCCAGAAGCCGGTGACGACCTACCTGCACGGCACGTGCATGGGGTCCGGCATCGAACTTGCTGCATTCACCGACAGGGTCGTGGCGGCGGAGGACACACAGATCGCCCTGCCCGAGATCGGCCTGGGTCTCGTTCCCGGTGCCGGCGGGACCGTCAGCCTCCCTCGCCGTATCGGCCGTCTCCGTACGGCGTGGCTGGCCTTCTCCGGCTGCACCATCGACGCCGCCACGGCTCAGAGCTGGGGTCTGGTCGACCAGCTCGTGCCCTGACCACCCCCAGAACAGTGCCCTCTATCGGCCAGTCGACGAGGAAAGCCCGGCCTGCCGTGCCACGGCCCGGAGGCCCCGGTCGTGCGGGTCGTCGGAGAGATAGGGAGAGACGGCCAAGATACGTCGAGGCCTTCCGCCAGGTCTTCGGGCCGGTCATCGACGAAGACGACCCGCCCCGGTCCGAGGGGGAGGTGTGTCGTGAGGTAGCGGCCCTCGGCATCACGGCCTTCCTTGCAGAAGTAGCCGTTGACGAGGTGGTCCACCTGAAACTGCTCGGCCCGAGCCTGGGCGTAGCTGTCGCCGCCGGCGCTCCAGAGCAGCACAATGGCGCGGCCGGCCAGGGAATGGAGGAGCTCACGTGCCCCGGGCCGGAGCGACGTCCCCGTCAGCGAGTCGATCAGACAGCCATCGACGTCGAAGACCCAGCAGTCGACGCCGGCAGGGGTCTCCCCTCCGGTAGGTCGTCCCTGGTGGGGGGAGGTCGTCGCCATTATTGGTATACTCTATTCCCGATGAAACACCCGTGGGATCGGCGGCTCGGATTCTGGTGGCTGGCGGAAGAGTATCCAGATCAGTCTGCTGTCGTCGGCTGTCCTTCCGGGGTCACGCTCACTTTTTCGGAGCTGGCCGGACGGGCCCACCGCCTTGTCCACGGACTCCGTGCGCAGGGCCTCGGTGCCGGCGACATCTTCGCCTACGCCCTGCCCAACGATGTCGACATGCTGTGCTGGCAGCTGGCAGCGAACGAGGGCGGCTTCCAGTCCATCGCCTTGAATCCGGCTCTCTCCGGAGCCGAGATCCAGCGGATCGTCGACCACTCCGAAGCAGCGGCCATGATCCTGCACCACGACTTCGCCGACCGCGTTGACCAGATGTCGGGTACCGGGTCGATCAAACTCCGGGTCTCGGTCGGAGGCGACATGGAGGGCTTCATCTCGCAGGAGTCGCTCGTCGAGGACCAGCCGACGACGGAGCCGCCGGACCGCCAGCTGGGACTCCCGATCTCCTACTCCTCGGGCACGACGGGGCAGCCCAAGGCCGTCGTCCGGCCGGGGCTGCGCAAGGTCGACCCCTCGGTCGCCGCCGACATGCTCAAGAGCTTTGGCCACGCGTTCCAGTTCCAGCCACTCACCGGGGTCCACCTGGTCTCGGCCGGAATGCACCACGGCGGCTGCCAGGGCTTCTATATGGGCGCGCTGAACGTCGGCCAGGCGCTCGTGATCCTCGGCAAGTTCGACCCCGAGAAGACGTTGGCGGCCATTGAGCAGTACCGGGTCACGACGGCCTACATGGTGCCGACCCAGTTCGTCCGCTTCCTTCGACTTCCGCAAGAGGTCAAGGACAAGTACGACCTCTCGAGCCTGGAGGTCGTCGTCCATTCCGCCGCGCCGTGCCCGCTCGAGGTCAAAAAACAGATGATGGACTGGTGGGGCCCCGTCATCTGGGAAACGTACGGCGGCATGGAGGGCGCGGCGACCATCGCCAAGCCCTACCGCTGGCTGGAGAAGCCCGGAACCGTCGGTCGTTCGGTCGCGGGCATGCAGGTCAAGATCCTCGACGAGGAGGGGAACGAGCTCCCACGGGGCGAGGTCGGCGGCGTGTATCTCGAGCCCGAGCACGGGACGTCCTTCGCCTACAAGGACGACCCGGAGCTCACGGCCTCGGTCAGCAAGGGGAAGGCCTTCACCCTCGGCGACATAGGCCTCATGGACGAGGACGGCTATCTCTTCATCCGCGACCGGGCCAAGGACATGATCATCAGCGGCGGCGTGAACATCTACCCGGCGGAGGTGGAGGGAGTCCTCTCCGGCCACCCCTCGGTGGGCGACGTCGCCGTCATCGGCATCCCCGACCCCGAATGGGGCGAACAGGTCAAGGCCATCGTCGAGCTGGTGGACGGGGTGGCGCCGAGTGACGAGTTGGCCGAGGAGCTGGTGGTCTACTGCCAGGATCGAATGGCCCGCTACAAGTGTCCCCGGACCGTCGACTTCCGGGAAGAGCTCCCGCGTACCGACGGTGGCAAGCTCTACAAGCGCATCCTGCGCGAGGAGTACTGGACCGACGCAGAGCGCAAGGTGTGATGCGGGCCACCACGGCCGGAGGAGGCACGCGCTAGGCATGGATTTCGGCTTCGGCGAAGACCAGGAGCTGCTGCGCGCGACGACGCGCCGCTTCCTCACCGAGCACCAGTCATTGGCCGACGTCCGGCGTTCCCTCGAGGAGCCCGACCTCTTCGACGCGAGGATCTGGCGGCAGGGGGCCGACCTCGGCTGGACGGCCATGCTCGTCCCGACCGAGTACGAGGGCGGCAGCGTCACCGATCAGCCGCTGGTCGACCTCGCCGTGCTGGCCGAGGAGCTCGGACGCGAGCTGAATCCGGGGCCGTTCCTCCCCACCAATGTGGTGGCAGATGCCATCACCCGCTTCGGGACCGATGTCCAAGCAAAGGAACACCTGCCGCGCATTGCCCGCGGTGAGGCGACCTGCGCCTGGTGCCTGAGCGGTGACGGGTCCCCGGAGCAGTCCGCGGTCGAGGTGCGCGCCACCCGTGTCGGCGGAGGGTGGCGTCTCAGCGGTGTGGCCCGCTACGTGCATGCGGCAGGCGATGCCACGCTGCTGCTCGTCACGGCGACGGACGCGGAGGGCGACGCCGTCGTCAACCTGTTGGTGCCACGACCGGCGGCGGGCCTGTCCGAACGTGCGATTGCCGGTCTCGACCTGACGCGCCGCTTCGCCGAGGTGCGCTTCGACGATGTCTCCGTGCCCGCCGCGGCCGAGCTGGCGGGCGGGTGGGCCGCGGTGGAGCGCTGCCTTGCACTGGCCACGGTGCTCCAGGCGGCGGAGTCCGTCGGAGCCGCCGACCTCGTGTTCACTTCGACTGTCGAATATCTGAAGAAGCGCGTGCAATTCGGCCGGACCATCGGCAGCTTCCAGGCGATCAAGCACCGTTTGGCTGATCTCCTTCTGGACCTGGAGGGCATGCGGGCCGCAGCGCACTACGCCGCCCTCGCGCTGGCCGACGACCTGCCCGACGCAGCCGAGGCGGTGGCCACCGCCGGGGCCTACGTCGATGACACCTTTGCCCGTCTCTGTGGAGAGGCGCTGCAGCTCCACGGGGGTATCGGCTTCACGTGGGAACACGACGTCCACCTCTTCGTACGGCGCGCCAAGGTCAACCAGGTGTTGTACGGCGACGGAGCGTGGCACCGCGAGCGTCTGGTCCGTTTGGTCGAGGCCGAAGTGCAGCAGACCGTGGAGGCATGAGCCCGTGGATGTGACCGTCCCGCCGATCCCGAAGAGCTACGACGGCTATCGGGTCACGCTTCGTGCGCTTCCTCGCCGACCACAAGCCGATACTGCACGTGGAAACAGCGGACAGGCTTGCGTGTGCCTGACCGCGCCGACGATGTCGAGCTGCTCCGGGACTATGTCAGGGCCATTTATGACGCCGACTACGTCATCGCCCGCTTCTCGTCTGAGCCGGGTGATCCGTACGAGCAACGCATCCTGGCGGAGGAGCTCGGCGCGGTCGGAGTTCCGTATGTGCTCGGCAACCCCCTCGTGGCCGGGGCGCTCAAGCATTTCGGCACCGAGCAACAGCGGGCCGAGTACCTGCCGCCGATGGCGCGAGGCGACCACATCTGGACCCAGCTGTTCAGCGAGCCCGATGCCGGCAGCGACCTCACCTCGCTCCAGACTCGGGCCCACCGCGACGGTGACGACTACATCGTCGTCGGTCAGAAGGTCTGGAGCACATGGGCCCAGTGGTCCGACTACGGCTACCTGCTGGCGCGGACGGAGCCGGTCGAGGGTCCCGCTGGGATTTCGGCCTTCATTCTCGACATGCGCAGTCCCGGTGTGGACGTGCGACCGTTGCGAGAGATGACGGGGACGACCGACTTCAACGAAGTGTTCTTCGACGAGGTGCGGATCCCCGCCGCCAACATGATCGGTGGACCGGGGGAGGGCTGGCGGGTGGCCGGCGCCAGCCTGGCCGAGGAGCGCTCCGGTGTCGGTGGCGGCGGTGGTGGCGTCGACCCGGTGGCCCGGCTCGTCGACGTCGCCCGTCGGCACAATCGAGGTGGCCGGCCGGCCATCGACGACAGTGCGGTCCGTCAGCAGATCGGGTTCCTTTGCGGCCAGGGCGCGCATCCAGCGCCACCTGGGCCAACGCATGGCCACCAAGGCCAGGCCAGGGGCGAGATCACCCCCGCCGACGCCCCATTGTCGAAGATCTGGTTCAGCGAGTTGAACCTCGAGATGGCAGAGGCCGCCCTGGCGTTGCAGGGTGCACGCTCCATGGCGAGCGAGGGTGACGAGCTGTCGTTCGAGGATGGGCGTTGGCAGGACGCTTTCCTTTACGCTCGGGCGTGGACCATCGCAGGAGGATCGAACGAGATCATGCGTAACCTCATCGCCGAGCGCGGCCTGGGCCTGCCCCGGGAGCCACGCGGACAGCTCCAGTCGTGACCGAGACGTCGCGTCACGAGCACAAGCACCAGCACCCCGGTCTGCCCCACGCCCAGCGCGCCCGGGCGCCGCCGCGGCGAACGACCCCTTTCCCGAAGTCGAGAAGGTCCGGGACGGGCTGTGGAGCATTCCGGTGCCGCTCCCGAACAACTCCCTGCGTTACGTCCTGGTCTACGTCTTCGAGACGGACCAGGGGCCCTATCTGATCGACGCCGGCTGGAACACCGACGACGCCTTCGGCGCGCTCTCGGCCGGCATGAAGGAGGTGGGGTCCGATATCGCCGACGTGCAGGGGGTCATGGTGACGCACATCCACCCCGACCATTACGGATTGGCCGGGCGGATCAGGGAGGCCTCGGGAGCCTGGATCTCGCTGCACCCCGCCGATGCCGAGCTCATTCACGATCGCTATGACGAGCCCGACGACCTGTTGGACCGGGTGGCGGCCGCATTGCGGCGCATGGGCGCGCCCGCCGAGGAGTTGGAGCCGTTGCAGAACGCGGCGATGCCCGTGCGGCAGTTGGTCGACGCCGTGGTTCCCGACATCCTCTTCGAGGACGGGGCGCGACCGGAGGTTCCGGGTTGGGACCTCACCGCAATTTGGACGCCGGGCCACTCGCCCGGGCACCTGTGCTTTTACGAGGCGACGCAGGAGCTCATGCTCTCCGGTGACCACGTGTTGCCGCGTATCACGCCCAACATCCCGTACCACCCCCAGGCGGGGGCGAACCCGTTAGGCGACTACCTCTCCTCGCTCGACAAGCTCGAGCCCTACAAGGTGCGCGAGGTGCTGCCCGCCCACGAGTACCGCTTCGACGATCTGCACGCCCGCCTGGAGGAGCTGCGCCAGCACCACGGGGAGCGCTTCGGCGAGGTCATCGCCATTCTGCGGGAGGGGCCGCGGACCGCCTGGTACGTGGCGCAACATATGAAGTGGTCCCGGCCTTGGGACGACATCGCGGGGTTCATGCGGAGGGCCGCCGTGGGCGAGGCCGTGTCGCACCTGCGTGTCCTCGAGATCGATGGTCTGGTACAGGTCGAGGAAGGCGAGCCGGCACTGTGGTCGCTGGCTGCGCAGCGCTGACCGAGACCGTTTCGACGTTCTTTCTTGTCCAAAGGGGTCGATGGGGGACACAGCAGAAGCATTGGATGAAACGACGGTCGGCGCGGTGGACATCGCCGAGTGGACCGTGCGTCGCCTCGGGTTCGGCGCCATGAGGATTGTTGTTGCGCTACGTGGGGATACAACCCTCTGACGAAAGTCACGAGGCGTCGCTAGCATCGAGCTATGGCAACCATCACCGCACGCGATCTGAACGTCAGCCGCGAAGAACTGCTTAACTTCATTCGGCCTCGGCACCACGGAATTCTCGTCACCACGCGCCGCGATGGCAGACCGCAGATTTCACCGGTCACGATGGGCGTGGACTCGGACGGCCGAGTTGTCGTTTCGAGTTACCCCGAGCGGGCCAAGTCGAGAGAACGCTGCGCGCAATGCGCAGGCCTCGGTGTGCGTGCTCTCAAACGAATTCGGCGGGGAGTGGGTACAACTCGACGGTCGGATCGAGGTGGTCCAGCAGCCCGAGGCTATGGAGGCCCTCGTCGAGTACTTACCGCTCCATCAGCGGGGAACACCCCGACTGGGACGAGTACCGACAAGCGATGGCGGATCAGGGAAAGGTGCTGCTCCGGCTGACGATCGACCGTTGGAGCCCCATCAGCCGCGGCGGCTTTCCAGTTCGCCTGGTCCCCGGAGATCCGTCCGGATGAGTGATGAGCAGTCCGAGGCCAGCGTTCGAGAGGAGGCACGGAGGTGGCTCCGATCGCACTGGAACCCGACGCTCGAGTTGTCGGTCTGGCGCCGTGAGCTCCACGCGTCAGGGTGGGCGTGCCCCACTTGGCCCGTGGAGTGGAGCGGACGTGGACTCCCCGCGTGGGCCGATGACGTCGTCAGAGAGGAACTCATGGCGGCAGGCGCAGTCGGAACGCCGCTCGGGTCGGGAATGCTCCTCGCCGCTCCGACCCTCCTGGCGCACGGTTCGACAGCGCTGAAGCATCGGCTTCTCCCGCGGATCGTGACAGGCGAGGACACCTGGTGCCAGCTCTTCAGTGAACCAGGGAGTGGATCGGACCTCGCAGGATTGACGACCACCGCCGTACAAGACGGTGCGGTCTTCGTCGTCAACGGACAGAAGGTCTGGAGCACCGAGTGCCCACCATGCCGACCTGGGAATGTTGCTGGCGCGGACGAACTGGGACGCGCCCAAGCACAAGGGCATCTCTTGGATGGTCCTGCCCATGCACCAGCCGGGCGTCGATGCTCGACCATTGCGCCAGATGAATGGTCACACATCTTTCAACGAAGTCTTCTTGAGTGGTGCAGAGGTCCCAGTCGACAACGTGGTTGGTCGACTAGGAGAAGGCTGGGGGATCGCGCTCACGACGCTCGCTCATGAGCGCGGTTCGGCTCGGTGCGGCGCAGTGCCTTCGAATCCGAGGGAAGGGCCAATGCGGAGGCCAAGGCTGAGGCTGACGAATACTTTGCGACTTATAGCTGGTACCCACAACGAGCTGGAAGAGTCGACCTCATTGCCGAGCATGCTCGACTGACGAAACGGAGCGGCCATGCGGTCAGTCGCCAAGCAATCGCCAAGGTGACGGCACTGCACAGGGCCCATCAGTGGACAGCGGACCGGGCACGACTGAACCGTGAGTTGGGTCGCCCGCCTGGTGCGGAGGGCTCCATCGGCAAGCTCGGTCTCAGCGAGGTTGCCCGTGCGGCCGCACAGACGCATACAGAGCTCGCCGGACCGGCAGGAATGCTCGTCGGTCCAGACGCACCCTTCGGTGGCATGATCGCCGAGGTTTCGAGTCGGTTCCCGCTCAGTCGATCGCCGGAGGCACAGATGAGATCCAGCGGAACATCACAGCCGAACGGGTCCTCGGACTACCCAGGGAACCCAGGGTGGGATCAACGGTCTCATTTCGTGACGAGACGAGAGCGCGGTGACAGGCACGGCCCTGGCATCCCTATCTCGGGAGCGTCACCCATCCGATACTCGTTCGTCAGTTCATCGAGCCGAGATTTCAGATCGCTCTCGAGCACGAACTCTGCTGCATCCAAGGCTGGCCACAAGCTGGTCAGGGTTGCTCGCCCCAACAATCGGAGCGGTGATCGCCTCGTTCGCCAGGACCCACGCGACGGAGAGAGTCACGAGGCTCACGCCGACCTCTTTGGCAATGGTGAGGAGCTGATCGACGGTGTCGAATTCCCGGTCATGCCAATAGCGGCCTTGATACATCCGACCGGCGTTGCCGAGGGTGAAACGACCTCCTTCCGCCGGCGGATCCTCGCGACGGTGTTTTCCGGACAAGAGACCACCGGCGATGGGGTTGTAGGGGATGACCCCCACACCCTCTTCACCGCAGAACGGGAGCAGCTCACGCTCTATCTGGCGGAACAGCAGGTTGTAGCGAGGTTGCACCGAGTCGAACCGAGCGAGTCGGAGCGTCTCGCTGCGCCCGACGGCGCGGACCAGCTGGTAGGTCAGGAAATTCGAACACCCGATGTACCGCACCTTGCCTTGATGGACCAGATCGTCGAGCGCACTGAGCGTCTCGTCAATCGGGGTCTCTGCATCGAACCCGTGCAGCTGATAGAGATCGATGTAGTCGGTCTGCAGGCGACGCAAGGACGCTTCAATGGCATCAAAGATGTGCCTTCTCGAGTTGCCGCCATCGATCGGCGACGGTCCGGTCCTTCCAAAGCATTTCGTGGCGAGGACAAACCGGTCCCGCTTTCCATGCAGCCATCGACCCAGAATCTCCTCCGTACGGCCCACTGTGGTGAGATCGCCGCCGAGCGGATAGACGTCGGACGAATCGATGAAATCGATACCGCCCTCCGCAGCCCGATCGAGTATCGACACGGAAGTCGGCTCATCGCATTGCAATCCGAAGGTCATCGTCCCCAGACACAGTTTCGATACCTGAAGGCCCGTTCGGCCAAGTCGCGTGTGATCCATGACCGGAAAGGTAGCGCCGTCAGGGCGCGATCGACCGGGCCCTCGGGGTCAACGCCCCGGCGTGATCCCGAGCGCCCTCTCGCAGAACGAGCGGACCTGGCGTGATGCCTCGGCGCGTGGCAGCTTGTCCCGCGTCGGGTTGAGGCCCGCCGCCGCCCAGGCCACCGACTGCACCAGGGGCGCGTCCGCCGCCGGGTCGGCCAGCGGGAACGAACCGTCGGCCGCGCCCTGCTCGAGCAGGGTCTCGAGGGGCGCCATCAGAAGCTTGGCGGCATGGCGCGTCTCCTCCGCGTACCCCTCGGCCCGCATGGCGCCGGGCGACCCGAGCACGGCGACCCGGGCCGCCTTGGCCCGGTGGTGACCGAAGCTCAGGATCTCGTCGATCCACGCGTCGAGCGCGGCCCGTGGGTTCGGGGCCGCCTCCACCTTCGCCTGCAAGCGCACCGCCGCCGCCTCCGCTTCCCGCCGGTAGAGCGCGCACAGCAGCTGATCCTTCGACTCGAAGTGCCGGTAGAAGGACCGGGTCGAAAGGTCCGCCTCGCGCAAGATGTCGGCGACCGCGGCGTCGACGTACCCGTTGCGCTCCATGACGGCCAGGGCGGCGTCGAGCAGGAGACGCAGCTCGTCCTCCGCCTCGAAGCGCCGCGGGCGCCCGGCGCGGCGTCGTCGGGCGGCGCCTTGGATCCCGGGCATCCTCAGGCCATCCGGGCCCTGGGCAGGGGGAAGGTGTCGCTGACCTGGTCGAACCAGATCTGCACCTTGTCGCCGATGCGGACGGTGTCGGGGTCGGCGTCGGTGATGTTGAGCAGGAGTCCGGGCGCCGGCGCCCTGGGTGCCGTCGAGCTCGATGACGCCCGACACGTAGGGGACGACCTCGGCCAGCTGCGGGGCGAGCGGGTGGCGCACCACGGTGTAGGTGTAGATCGTCCCGGTGCCGGGCAGCTCGACCCACTCGAACGCCTGGCTCTGGCAGACGAAGCAGAGCGGCTGGGGCGGGAGGACGAAGGTGCCGCACGTGGTGCACCTGCGGCGCGGTCAGCCGGCCCTCGCCGGCGCGCGTCCCAGAACGGCTGGGTCGACTCGTCCGCGAAGGGGTCGTGCATCATGGAAGGGAACGTGCCCTGAATGAGATCGGCCATCGTCTGTTTCGTCTCGTTGTCGTCGGGTCAGTTGTGCAGCAGCGTGCCGCTGACGGGAAGGCCGGACGGGCCGCCGGTCACGAGGGCGATCTCGGCGCCGTCGACCTGGTTGACGGCCACGCCGCGGAGCTGCTCGACCGCTTCCCGGACGTGGGTCATGCCGATGATGTACGCCTCGGAGAGGTGGCCGCCGTGGGTGTTGACCGGGATGGAACCGCCCTTCCAGCGGATGTTGCCGTCGGCCACGAAGGGGCCGCCTTCGCCGATCGGGCAGAACCCGTAGTCCTCGAGCTGCATGATCACCATCGGCGAGAAGTGGTCGTAGAACAGGGCCACGTCGACGTCCTCGGGTCCCATGCCCGGCCATCTCGTACATCCGCTTGGCGACCGGCCGGTGACCCGACGAGGCGAAGTACTCGTCGGGCATCTGGAAGTAGGTGAAGATGGCCGAGCCCCAGCGGCCGGCACCCGCCGTGCGCGCTGCCGCCGATGTACACGGGCGGCTGGCGCAGATCCTTGGCCCGCTCGGCCGAGGTGACGACGGCGGCGACCGCCCCGTCGGTCTCCATGGTGTAGTCGAACAGGCACAGCGGGTCGCTGATCATCCGGGCGTTGAAGTAGTCGTCCAGCGTCAGCGGGTCCGTGCGGATGGCGGTCGGGCGCCGGATGGCGTTCTCGCGCTGCGAGATGCACACCTCGGCCAGGTGCTCCCGCTTGGTCCCGTAGAGGTGCATGTGGCGCCGGGTCAGCAGGGCGAAGCTGTGTCCGGGCGCCATCAGCCCGCGCCGGCGATGAACGCCGCGTAGTTCGGCACCCCACCGCCGCCGTAGGGGCTCCCGCCACCGCCGAGCCCCGCGCCCGCCGCCGCCGACGGCGCTGCCGCCGAGCCGGCGCTTGGCCTGCTGCAGGGTCATCAGGGTCACGCACACCTCGGCCTGTCCCGACACGATGGCGGCCGCGGCCAGTCCGAGGGAGCCGGCCGAGCCGCCGCCGCCGGACGTCAGGGTGGCGGCGAACCGCACCTCGGGCACGCCGAGGACCGAGGCGACCTGGGCCGGGTCGCACGAGCTCGAGTAGATGGTGAACCCGTCGAGGTCCTTGATCGTGAGGCCGGCGTCGTCCAGCGCGCCGAGGATCGCCTTGCAGGCCAACTCGAGCTCGGTCTGGGGGAGCGACTCGCCCCGCTTGTAGTACGGCGTCGCCCCGATGCCGACGATGGCGGTCTTGTCCTTCAACGTCTCCGGCACTGCGCTCCTTCCAAGGGAACTGTGGCGTGATCGATTCAGCTCGGGCAGCGAGGCGGCCAGCACCGGCACCTCGGCCAGCGAGCGCAGCCCGTCGTTGAGGTGGGTGCAGCAGTCGGTCTTCTGCAGTCGGGCCAGCACCTCGGTGCGCATCGCCCGCAGCTCGGTGCCGGCCATCCACGACGCGTTCGGTGCCGCTCCGGGACATTCGGCGTAGGGCAGCACCCGCGGCACGGCGGTGACGGAGAGCAGCACCCCCGACGCCCGGTCCGCCTGGCCGAGCAGCTGGTACTCGTGCACCACGACCTCCCGGCCGTCGGGGTCCCAGGCGCTGTCGCGGAACATGGCGTCGATGCCGAGGGTGCCGTCTTCGTCCCACACGTCAATGCGGCGCGCCCGCCGCATGGCGGGCACGGGAGGCTCATCGAGCTCGTGCCAGCCCAGTGGGTCGGTCGGGTCGGCCAGCGGTCCCGGGATACGCGGTGTTCTGGTTGTGGACGATGGAGCCGTCGGGCCGACAGGGCGCTCGAGCCGGCTGGAACCCCGAGCAGATGTCCACCATCTGACGGTCGGGCGGCGCTTTGTGAGACGCTCGCTGCATCTCGGGGAGGTGGTCGAGCCAGCGGACGAAGACGAAGCCGGAGATGAGCGTGGAACCGGCCAGGTCGTCGAGCAACAGGTGCAGTGGCGTGCCGTTCGCTGCTTCCTCGGGCAGTTCTGCCGCGATCGCCTTGACGCAAGTTCCCGCCGGCCCGGCAGCCGACGAGCCGCTGCAGCCCGGCCGGTGCCGGATCCGCCTCGATCCGCCGGATGTCGCGCTCGGGCCCGGTCACTGCGTAGAGGTCGGCTGCCCTGACGACCGAGGGTTCCCCGTCGCACGGGGTCAACAGATCACGGGCCCGTCCCTTGAGGTGGAGGTCGGTGCCGAGGCCGTCGGGCCAGGACATGAGCACGGTCGACGTGCGGCGGACCGAACCCGGTCGGCGCGCGGGCGGCGCCACGGCCGGATTCGAAGGGGCCGCGGTCAGCTGCGACACCGGCGGACCCCGTTTTCGCAAACCATGTTTTCATTCTAAGCACGCTTTTGGGCGCTGCACATTTTCCGGTCACTCTTTTGGTGAAGGCGCTGGTCAAGGGCGCCGAACGTGCTGTGTGACCAGGTAGAATCGCTGGAATGACCACCACCCGGACGGCGACGCGCGACGTGCCGCGGCCGGGCGCCGACTCCAATGCCAAGCGGGCGGCCAAGGTGGCGGACCTCATCATCGAGGACGTCATGGCTCTGGGCTGGCCGGTCGGCGAGGTCCTCGGCTCCGAGACGGATCTGCTCGAGCGCTACCAGGTGAGCCGGGCCGTGTTCCGTGAGGCGGTGCGCCTCGTGGAGCATCAGCAGGTGGCGCGCACCCGGCGGGGACCCGGAGGCGGCCTCGTCATCACCGAGCCGACCGTCGGGGCGGTCATCGACGCGGTGGTGCTCTATCTGCACCGGGTGGACGCCCGTCTCGACGAGATCTTCGAGGCCCGGATCATCCTGGAGGATCTCGCGTGCCAGCTGGCGGCCGAGCGGACGGATGAGAACGATCTGGCCGAGCTGCGGCGCTTTCTCGAGGAAGCACCACGTCGAGCGAGATGGAGACCCGCGCGAGCTCCACGCGTTGGTGGCTGTGATCAGTCGCAATCCGGGTCTGGAGCTCTTCGTCGACGTCTTCAACCGGGTGGCGCAGCTGTACTCGCCGGACTGGCAGAACCTTGGCGGCGCCGTCGGCGAAAGAGACGACGCACGCGCACACGAGGATCTCCGAGGCGCTGATGGCGGGCGACTCCGGGCTGGCGCGCAACCGCATGCGGAAGCACCTGCGAGGCGGAAGCAGAGTTCTTCAGGCGCCGCCGCTCGACCCGTCAACTGCTCCCCGATTCGGTCGTCCTCGCCCAATCGGTGCAGGGCAAGGGTGCCGAGGTGGTGGCGCGCAACATCACCCAGACCATCGTGGCCGAGGGGATGCAGCCGGGCGAGCTCGTCGGGACCGAACCGGAGCTGATTGAGCAGGAGGGCGTGAGTCGCGCGCTGTTGCGAGAGGCCGTGCGGTTGCTCGAGCATCATCAGATCGCCCGCATGCGCCGCGGGCCGGGCGGTGGGCTCTTCGTCATGGCGCCGAGCGCCAACGCTGTCACCGAGGTGGCCGCCATCTATCTCGCCCGACGCGGCATGAAGTTGGCGGAGTTGGCGGAGTTGCGGACGGGTGTCGAGGTGGCCATCGCGGATTTGGCGGCCGAGCGTGTCGACGAAGAGGGCGCCATCGGGCTGCAAGAGGCACTGCTCCGGGAAGAAGCGCGCGACAGATGCGGAGCGGGCGGAGTCGGTCCACGATCTCCACGCCGCTGTGGCCGCCGCCGCCAAGAACCGGGTGCTCAGCCTGGTCGCACTCGTGCTGATCCGACTCAGTCGTCTGCACCAGATCGAGCGTTTGGCGCCCAAGGCACGCAAGCAGATCAGGGCCGAAGTGCTGCGTACCCATGAGGGCATCGCCCGGGCGATCGAGTCCGGTGACCGCGAGATGGCCCGGCACCGCATGCGCCGGCACCTCGAGGCGCTCGGCGCCCTCATGCGCTGATCAGCGTCGTTCTTCCTGTGCCTTCCCGCAAGCCCTTGACACGGCGACCGATATGAGAACATCATTTGCATATTGAGCGATATTCGGTCGCTGCGACACGCAGGAGGGCACATGAGTGACCTGGGAGAGAAGAAGCTGTGGGCGAACTCGGGCGACTCGCACCTCATGGAGCCACCGGACCTGTTCGCCTCGTTGCCGGACGACATCAAGGAACGCCTTCCTCGCAGCGTGAAGGACCCGAGCGGCGACTTCGAGACGATCTACATCGACGGCCAGGAGTTCCGGCGCGACCTCCCCAAGAGTGACAAGCCGAAGAAGGGTCTCGGCATCAACGCCCGGCCGACCGATTCCCAGGAAGAGGACTTCATCAACCGCGTCATCGGCGGCAACGACCCGGTGGCGCGGATCAAGGACCTCGACAACGAGGGCGTCTGGGGCGAGGTCATGTACCCCTCGCTCGGCATCTGGACGTTCAACGTCCGCACGCCCCGGGTCGTGAAGGAGGGCTGCCGCGCGCTCAACGACTGGGCCCTCGAGTTCCAGCACCACTCACCGCGCTTCGTCTGCGTGGCCTCCGTCCCGCTGCTCGACATCGACGACGCCGTGGCCGAGGTCAAGCGGGCCCACGAAGGCGGGTTCCTCTGCGGATTTCTTCCCACCCGCCCGCCTTTGGGCCGGCCGGAGTGGAACGACGAGGAGTGGGATCCGCTGTGGGAAGCGTTCGCCGAGACGGGCATGGTCATCGGCTTCCACATCGGGACCGAGCCGCACGACCCGACGGAGCGCACCGGCGTCTACTACCGGGGCCGCGGCGGCGCCGTCCTCAACTACGTCGAGACCACCTACGGCGGCCAGCGGGCGGTCACGCAGCTCATCGCCTGCGGCGCGCTCGACCGCCATCCCGAGCTCAGGGTCCTCGTGTCCGAGGGCGGCGCGACCTGGGGTCCCTTCATCGCCGACCGCATGGACGAGGGCTACCGCCAGCACGGCGCGGCCGTCAGGCCGACGCTCTCCGAAGCTCCCGAGCCGGTTCCTCTACGACCAGGTCTACGCGTCGTTCCAGCACGACATCTCCGCCGTGGCCGCCAACTCGGCCATGGGATGGCAGAACGTCATGTGGGGCAGCGACTACCCGCACTTCGAGGGCACCTTCGGCCACACGCAGAAGACGCTGCACGAGCTCTTCGACGGAGTGGACCCTGCGGTCGAGCCGGCGCATCCGCATCGGCGCCTTCCAGGAGCTCTTCCCCAGCGTTCCCGCGCCGCCGGAGGACTGACCGGCCGCAAACGCGTTGGCCGTCGCCCGGTGCTCCGGATACGACTCGACGCTTTTAGTATACTCTTTAGTCGCGAGACCGGGAAGGACCAGGGGACCATGGCGACCACGACGACATCGGCAGAGTTCGAGAAGGCAACCGACTACCAGTTCAAGGAAGAGGACATCGAGCGCGCCAAGGCGCTGGTCGGCCGGTGGGCGCCCTCGGCGGCGCGGGAGCATCTGACCA
Organism: uncultured Acidimicrobiaceae bacterium; assembly: GCA_963731065.1. Taxonomy (GTDB): domain Bacteria; phylum Actinomycetota; class Acidimicrobiia; order Acidimicrobiales; family RAAP-2; genus Bog-473. Next base: position 140,545 of record CAVSUH010000003.1, read on the forward strand.
CGGCCACGCCCGACGCGATGCGGAACTTCGCCCGCGGCTACGGCGACGACAACCCGCTGTTCACCTCCGAGGATTACGGCACGGCGACCCGGTGGGGCGGCCAGATCGCGCCGCCCATGATCCCCATCGCGCTCGAACCGCCCGCTGTACGCCGACCCGCCCGAGGAGACGGATCAAGCGCCCGTCGTTCCGTGGCATCCACGTGTTCGTGTCCGGCAGCACCTGGCAGCTGGTACCGGCCGCTGCTGGAGGGCGATCAGCTGTACAGCTTCGGCGGCACCGAGTCGGTCGTGGAGAAGAAGTCGGAGTTCGCCGAGCGCTCGGTGCTCGTCACCTACGCCAGCGTGAAGATGAACCAGCGGGCCGAGATCGTCGCCATCTCCCGCACGCTGGCCATCCACACCGAGCGCAAGACCGCGCGCGAGAAGGGGAAGTACTCCGCGCTCGAGCCGGCGACCTACACCGATGAGGACATCGAGCAGCTCGACGCCATCTACGCGGCCGAGCAGGTCCAGGGCGCCGAGCCGCGCTGGTGGGAGGACGTGCACGTCGGCGACGTGCTGCAACCCGATGGCCAAGGGTCCGCTCACGACGACCGACATGATCGTCTTCCACGCCGGCGGTTACGGGTTCGTGCCCTACGAGCCGTGCGCCAACCGGATCGCCTACAAGAACCGCCAGCGCATCGCGCCGTTCTACGTCAAGAACGAGTACGGCGTGCCCGACGTCGCGCAGCGGGTCCACTGGGACTCGGCCTGGGCCCAGGCCATCGGCAACCCGATGGCCTACGACTACGGGGTGATGCGCGACTGCTGGCTGATCGCACTACATGACCGACTGGATGGGCGACGACGGCTGGCTGGTCTCGCCAGAGCAGCCGAGATCCGCAAGTTCAACTACATCGGCGACAGCCACATCTTCACCGGCGAGGTGGTCGACAAGCGGTCAGAGGACGGGCGCTGCGTGGTCGACATCGAGATGCGCGGGACGAACCAGCGCGACACCGTGACCTGCCCGGGCAAGGCCACCGTCGCCCTGCCCGAGCCGCGAGCACGGCCCGGTCCGCCTGCCCGAGCCGCCGGCCGATCTGCAGGCCCAGGCCGTGCGATGCTCGAGCGGCACCACGAGATCGTCGCCGAGCGCAAGAGCGAAGGGCGAGGACGAGGGGTGAACCCGGGCCAGACGGGCCTGGCCGCCGAGGTCCAGGCCTGGGTCGACGCCAACTGGGACACCTGGATCACGGTCCGCGAGTGGTGGCGGCGGCTGGCTGAGGCGGGCTACGCGTACCCACGCTGGCCCGAGGGCCTCGGGGGGCTCGGGCGCGTCACGACGCGACGCCGCGATCATCGCCGGCGTGCTGGCCGCAGAACGGGGTCATCGGCCCGCCGGTCGGGGCACGTGGCCGCGACTCTGGCCGCGCCGACCCTGCTCGAGCACGGCGACGCCGAGCAGGTCGCAGGTTCGTGCGCCGATCGCGCACCGGCGAGGCGGCCTGGTGCCAGCTCTTCAGCGAGCCCGGCTCGGGCTCCGACCTGGCCAGCGTCGGCACCCGCGCGGTGCGCGACGGCGACGAGTGGGTGGTCACCGGCCAGAAGGTGTGGAACTCCGGCGCGGACACTCGCCGACTTCGGCATGCTGCTGGCCCGGACCGACGCCGACCTGCCCAAGCACGCCGGGCCTCACCTACTTCGTCATCGACATGCACCAGCCCGGCGATCGAGGCGCGGCCGCTCAGGCAGATGAACGGCGCGCTCGAATTCTGCGAGGTGTTCCTGACCGAGGCCCGAGTGCCGCCGGGCCGCGTGCATCGGCGAGGTCGAACGGCGGCTGGCGGGTGGCGCAGACGACGCTGCTCCACGAGCGCAATTCCGTCGCCGGCGGCGGCGCTGCCCGGCCTCGTCACGGCCCGGTCGGGTTCGGCGGGCGACCTCGACCGCACGGTGGGCGAGGTGATCGAGCGGGCCCGCCGAAGCGGCCAGGGCCCGTAAGCAGCCCGATCCGGGCGGGTGCCGTCCCGGCGAAGGTGATGATCGAGCTGGCGCAGGAGTACGGCGTGTCCGGCGACCCGGTCGATGCGCCAGGAACTGGCCCGCTACGTCGCCCAGGTCATGATCAACGGTTGGACCATGCGCCGCATCGCGGCTGCCGGCGGGCAGGCTGACCGGTGCCGACGGCTCCATCGCCAAGCTCACGACGGCTCGCGAATCTGCCAGCAGTCGCGTGACCTGTCCTACCGGATCGTCGGCGCGGCACGGGACTGCTTGACGGGCCCGGACGTCCCCCTTGGGCGGTGACCTGCAGACGGTCGGCCTGGCCAGCCCGGGCACCCGGATCGGCGGCGGGACCGACGAGATCCAGCTCAACGTGCTCGGCGAGCGGGCCTCGGGCTGCCCGGGAGCCGAGCGGCGACACGGACGTGCCGTACCGCGACCTGAGGGTCGGGACCCAGGCCGAGAGATAGGGGCGGACCGGATCGCCAGCGCTCGAAACCGGTGAAGGCGGCGGAATTTTCGGTGAGCTCTTAACTGGCCCGCGGATTCTCTGCACACATTTGGGGCTCAGAGTGGAGCCCATGAGGAACCATCGGGGCCGGGTGATCGCAGCCGGCGTCCTGTGCGCCATCGCAGCCACCGTCGCCCTGTGGAGCGGACCGCTGGCGTCGGCATCGGGTGCGCTGCACTCGAGTGCGACGCAGCATGTGTCGCTCACAGCGGCCTGAAGGCCGGCAGATAGGGCGATCAGGCTCGCGGAGGCCGCTCCTCGGCCGCCTGTTTCTGCGCCAGGCGCTCCATCATCGACTTGGCCGACTTCCCCTGGTTCTCGGCCTCGTTGGCGAAGAGCCAACGCCGGCGTTCCACCTCGTCCTCGGCCGCATTGAGGTTGTCCTTCACCAGGGCCAGCAGCGCGGCCGGCGTCCGTACCAGCTTGCTGGCGACCTCGTAGGTGTAGGCGCGCAGCTCGGCCGGAGGGAGTACTTCGTGCACCATGCCCAGCTCCAGCGCCCGCGCGCCGGGATCTTCTCGTTCAGCAGGTAGAGGCGCCGGGCCAGCGCCGTCCCGCCGATGCGGGTCCAGAAGAACGAGCCCCCGTAGTCGCCCGAGAGCCCGTTGGGCGAGAAGTTCGTGGCAAAGACGGCGTCCTCGGAGGCGAAGCGGAGATCGCATGCGGCAGCAAGGCTGCATCCGGCTCCGACGGCCGGCCCACCGACCATGGCGATGGTCGGCTTGGGCATCAGGTGCAGCAGCATGGCCGCGTGCAGGTCGTGCCGGGACAGGTCGCCGGTCAACGCGTCCGGCGGCACGCCCTTCTCACTGCCCGGTGAGCCGCTGCCGCCGCCCTTGACGTCACCGCCCGAGCAGAAGCCGCCGTGGCCTCCCTCGGGCGCCGCACCGGTGAGGACGATGACCTTGGCCTCGGGATCGTCGGCCATCCGGCGCACGGCTTCGTCGAGGGCGCCGATGAGCTCCCCGTTGAGTGCGTTGCGGCGCGCCGGGCGGTTCAAGGTGATGGTCCCGATGCGGTCCACCACCTCGGTCAGGATCACCGGCTCAGTGTCGCCGTGGGTCGGTTCTGCGTCGGCTGCCACGGTCTCCTCGCTTCGCTTCCAGGGCTAATTCAGTATACTCTAAAGGCCCGGTTGGTCATTCGGAGAGTCCCACCCTGGGGAGGTGCTGATGGAGCACGATGCCACGTCGGAGTCCCGAGGGCCGCTCGCGGGCCTGCGCGTCCTCGATCTGTCCAACAGTCTCGCCGGGGCACAGGCCAGCCAGACGCTGGCCGACTTCGGAGCCGAGGTGGTGCACGTCGAGCCTCCCGGGGGCAGTCCGCTCCGAGACCTGCCGTCGTTCCCGATGATCGGGCGTGGCAAGAAGTCGATGGTGCTCGACCTCCACGACGCCGGTGACGCCACGCTGGCCCGAGACGATGGCGCTCGGGGCGGACGTGCTGATCGAGACGTTCCGTCCCGGCGTCATGGAGCGCCTCGGACTCGGTTATGAGGACGTTGTCGGCCGCCAACCCCCGGTTGGTCTACGGCTCGGTCACCGGATTCGGTCGCACGGGTCCTTACGCCAACGTCAAGGGCTACGAAGCCCTCGTCATGGCCCGCGTCGGTGCACTGTGGGCGTCGCAGGCGATGGTGGGTCGCGAAGGGCCCGCCCACGTCTCGGTGCCCTACTGCAGCTATGGGGCGAGTCAGCAGCTGCTGACGGGAATCTGCGCCGCCTTGCACGAGCGCGAACGAAGTGGCCTGGGCCAGCGGGTGGACGCCACGCTGGTCAACGGCGTGGCGTCGCTCGGTACCTGGAAATGGTATCTCAACGTCATCACGTCCAAGTTCCCCGATGCCTTCACCCCCTCGTCGCCCATCGGCCAACACGGGACACCGCTCACGCCCATGGTGTTCATGTTGCTCATCGCCTCAGCAAGGACGGGCGCTGGCTTCAGTTCTCCCAGGTCCAGCTCCACCTCTACATGGAGATGCTCAAGGTGATGGGCCTGGACTGGATGCTCCAGGACGAGGAGTGGAAGGACGCCGTCTGGGCGGCCGACAGCCCCAAGACGGGCGAGTTCTGGGACAAGCTCTACGAGGCGGTCCAGTCCAAGACGCTGGCAGAGTGGAACGAAATCTTCGAGAACGACCACGACGTGTGGGCGGAGACGATGCGGCGCGGAAGCGAACTCCTGGACCATCCGCAGATGCAACACCTCGGTGCCGTCGTCGAGATCGACGATGCCGAACGAGGTCTGGTGCGCCAGCCCGGGCCCATCGTCAAGATGTCAGCCACACCGGCCGTTCTGGAACGCGGCGCTCCCGCGCTCGATGCCGACGGCGCCGGACTCCGAGCGGCGCCCTGGGCGGCGCTCGGTGGTCTCAGACGCGAGCAACGTCGCGACAGGCACGTGCCGGAACGGCGGCTCTGAGCGATGTGACGGTGCTCGAGCTCGGGACGTTCTTCGCCGCGCCCTTCGGCGGCACGGTCCTCCGCGAGGTGGGTGCCCGGGTGATCAAGGTCGAGCCTCTTGACGGCGAGCCCATGCGCTGCCTTCTCCCTTTTCCTGAGGTCGGTGGGGCCAAGTGTCTCCAGGGCAAGGAGTCGATCTGCGTGGATCTGTCCACCGAGGAAGGGCGTGCGATCGTGCACGCGCTGGCCCGGAAATCGGACATCGTGCTGCAGTCGTTCCGCGCCGGGGTGGCGAAGCGACAAGGGGTCGACGCCGAGACATTGCGCACATCAATCCTGCCTCGTCTACCTAAACTCGCCGGGCTACGGGATCGACGGGCCATGCGGTGACCGGCCTGCGTACGCGCCGACCATCGGGGCAGGCAGCGGCCTCGTCATGCGCAACATCGGCACCGCCATTGAGGAGCGACCGGGGCTGTCCTTGAAGGAGATCCGGGCCGACGCCCTGCGCCTCTCGGGCGCGGGGACGACCGAGTACGCGCAGGCGGACGGCATCTCGGCCCTCACCGCAGCGAGCGCCATGGCGCTGGGTCTGCTCGTGCGCGACCGGACCGGTGTGTCCCAGGAGATGCTGACGACCATGTTGACATCGACGGCGCATGCTTTGGCCGACGACATGGCGGAGTACAAGGACCGTCCGCCGACGCCAAGCGGCCGACTCCGAGCTCTGGGCTACTCGGCCCTCTACCGGCTCTACCGGGCGGCTGATGAATGGATCTACCTGGCCGCGCCCTCGACCGACGATTGGGTCGCGCTGTGCGCGGCGCTGATGGACGAGGCGGATCTGGCCGCCGATCAACAGGTTCGCCGACGAAGCGGCGCGGCGGTACAACGATGCCGCGCTGGCCGAGGAACTCGAGGCCGTGTTCGCCTCGAAGCCCGCCCAGCACTGGGAGGACATGCTCCTGGCTGCCGACGTGGGATGCGTGGTGGCGCACCGTGAGCCACCCGAGAGCGTGTTGCAGTCGGCCGAGTTCGCCGGTGCCGCTGACATGCTGGTAGAGGTGGAGCACCCGACGTTCGGGGACCACGTACGGCTGAAGCCGTACGTGTCCTTCTCGCGCAGCCCCACGGTGGCCGAAGCCGGCGTTTTGGCAGGCCAGCAGACCGACGCCATACTGAGCGAGCTCGGCTACTCGGCTGAGACCATCGCGGATC
>CAVSUH010000004.1:0-9106 GCA_963731065.1 uncultured Acidimicrobiaceae bacterium
ATTCTTGATGCTAGCACGCCACCCCGGTTTCCACCACTCTGACCAGGTGGTTTCCATCCTTCCGCCGGACCCACCTACGCTGGTGACGTGCTCGATCTGGTCCTGATCCGCCACGGACAGTCCACCTGGAACGCCGAGAACCTCTTCACGGGCTGGGTCGACGTCGATCTGACCCCCGCCGGCGAGGCCGAGGCCCGCTCCGGCGGCGAGCTCCTGGCCGCCGTCGACGACCTCGACCTGCGCCTTCTGCACACGTCGGTCCTGACCAGGGCCATCCGGACCGCCGAGCTGGCCCTGGCCGCCGCCGGGCGCACCTGGCTCCCGGTCCGCCGCGACTGGCGGCTCAACGAACGCCACTACGGCGACCTGCAGGGCAAGAACAAGGCCGTCATAAAGCAGGAGTACGGCGCCGCGCAGCTCCAGCTCTGGCGCCGCAGCTACGACGTCCCACCCCCGCCGCTCTCCCCCGACAACCCCTTCGACGTGGCCGGCGACCCCCGCTACCGCGACCTCGACCCGGGCGACATCCCCCGCACCGAGTGCCTCGAGGACGTGGTGGCCCGCACCGTGCCCTACTGGGAGTCGGCCATCGTTCCCGACCTCCGGGCGGCCGCCGCCCACGGCGGCGCCGTGCTGGTGGCCGCCCACGGCAATTCCATCCGGGCCCTGCGCAAGCACCTCGAGGGGATCGCCGACGATGCCATCGCCGAGCTCGAGGTGCCGACCGGCATCCCTTTCCGCATGCTGCTCAACGACGATCTCACCGTGCATTCGGGCGAGTACCTGGGCGACCCCGAGGCCGCCGCCGCGGCCGCCGCCGCCGTGGCCCGCCAGGCCGACCGGCCCGCGGGCTGACCGGCCGGCCCGTCTTTGCGCGCCCCGCGTCCTCTCCCCGCTCGCCGAAAGGGGGGTAGGCAACGAGAGGAGAAAGTGATATCTATTAGATATCACTTAATGTCGGAGGAGTCGCCATGAGCATCGCCGAGTCACCGGTCAACCCCATACCCGTCGGGCACGAGGGGGTCCGGGTCGACATCGCGGAACGCCCCGTCCGGGCCGTCAACGGCTGGTTCGGCGTCCTGGCTCTCGCCGTGTGCGTGGCCGGGATGGTCCTCTTGGGGCTGCATTCCCCCAAGTGGCTCGCGCTGCCGATCGTGGTCTTCGTCCTGATCGCCACCTCACTGGTCATCGTCCCCCCGGGCCAGACCTCGGTCGTGCAGTTCTTCGGGCGCTACATCGGCACGGCCCGCCGCTCGGGGTTCTGGTGGGTGGCCCCCCTGACCGTGCGCCGCCGGGTCAGCGTCCGCGTCCGCAATTTCGAGACCGGCCATCTGAAGGTCAACGACGCCGACGGCAATCCCGTCGAGATCGCCGCCATCGTCGTCTGGCAGGTCGCCGACACGGCGAAGTCCACCTACGCCGTGGACAACTTCGTCAACTTCATTTCGGTGCAGGCCGAGTCCGCCCTGCGCCACGTGGCCGTCAGCCATCCCTACGACGACACCACCGGGGCCGGCACCTCGCTGCGCGGCTCCACCGACATCGTGGCCGGCGAGCTGGCAGTCGAGGTGGCCGAGCGGGTCTCCATCGCCGGCCTCGAGGTCGTCGAGGTGCGGATCTCCCACCTGGCCTACGCCCAGGAGATCGCGCAGGCGATGCTGCGGCGCCAGCAGGCCAACGCTGTGGTGGCCGCTCGCTCGCGCATCGTCGAGGGAGCGGTCGGCATGGTCGAGATGGCGCTCAGTCGCCTCAACGAGGGCGGCGTCGTCTCTCTCGACGAGGAGCGCACCGCCGCCATGGTGAGCAATCTCATGGTGGTCCTGTGCGGCGACCAGCCACCATCGCCTGTCGTGAACACCGGTTCGCTCTATACGTGAGCGAGCGGCGAGCAGGTCCTGCTCCGCGTCGACCCAGCGGTCCACGACGCGCTGGTCCGCTGGGCCAACGACGAGTTCCGCAGCGTCAACGCCCAGATCGAGGTGGTGCTACGCCGGGCGCTGAGCGAGGCCGGGCGCATGCCCCAGCAGGCGGCCCCCCTGCCGAAGCGGGGCCGGCCCCCGGGCCACATCTGAATAACACAGGCAGGCAGGGGCACGGCGCCCCCCGCACCGCCGTGCTCCTCTTTGCCGGCTCCCGCGGTTTCGACCCCTGACAGCGGCAGGCCGGGGCACCTCGCCGCGCCCCGGCCTGACCGACCGTCAACAGGACTGCTGCGTCTTACAACGCGTCAGGCCCGCGTTCTCCGGTGCGCACCCGCACCACGGCTTCGACAGGGACGACCCACACCTTGCCGTCGCCGATCTTGCCGGTGGAGGCCGAGGAGACGATGGCGTCGACCACCTCGTCGACCTGGCCGTCGTCCACCAGCACCTCGACGCGGATCTTGGGGACGAAGTCCACCTCGTACTCCGCACCGCGGTACACCTCGGTGTGCCCTCGCTGGCGTCCGAAACCCTGCGCCTCGGTCAGGGTCATGCCCTGCACCCCGAGGTTCTTCAGAGTCTCCTTGACGTCATCGAGCTTGAACGGCTTCAGGACTGCCACGATCAGCTTCATTTTGAGCTCCTTTCGTCCTTTTCTTGACCGGGCCTAGGATCCACCGCCGCCGGGTGGTGGCGCAGGATCATCGGGTTCCGGCCGGGGAACCGGAACCGCCCTTGTCGAGGCCGGCCATGGCGAAGGCGCCGTCCGTCCGGGTAGCGAGTGTCTCCTCGGGGAAAGCCTCCTCACCGTGGATGGCGAGGTCGCCGACTTCGAGGATCTCGTCCTTGTAGCGGGCGCCACGCAGGACCCAGCCGATCAACTTCATCAATATGAAGGTCACGAGAGCCGACCAGAAGATGACCCAGATGGCCGCTCGGAACTGTTCCCACAGCTGGTGCGCCGACCCGGTGTACATCAGGCCGTTGACACCGAAGGGCACGCATGTCCCCTTGGCGGTGAGGTACTGCGCCTGGGTCGTGGCGATGACCTGCCCGGACCCGTTCAGGTGGCCGCAGCCGTACTCAATCATGTTGGGGTCACCGAAGATGCCCAGCAACATGCCGCCGAAGAAGCCTGCGATCCCGTGGGTGTAGACGACACCCAGGGCGTCGTCGACCTTCGAGAAGGGCGGGACCTTCGACAGGTAGTTCCAGGCGATCCACACGACGCAGGTGCAGATGGCGCCCACGAAAATGGCTCCCAGGCCATTGACCCAGCCGGCGCACGGTGTGATGCCGACCAGTCCGCAGATCATGCCGTTCACGCCGCCCAGGAAGGTGGGCTTCTTCTCCTTGGAGAGCCAGGCGTCGAGGGCGATCCAGACCAGGACACCGGTGGCCGTGGCGATGTTCGTGTTCACCACTGCCGCCGCCGCGCTGGCGCCGGCGTAGTAGGGGTCACCGCCGTTGAACCCGTTCCAGCCGAGCCACAGGATGCCGGCACCGACCGCCGCCATCACGAGGTTGTTGGGCAGGGCGTGTTGTCTATCTCGCAGGAGCCGAGGGCCGAGGACCCAGGCCGCGACGAAGCCGGACACTCCGGCCGACATGTGGATCACGTAGCCGCCGGAGAAGTCGAGGGCACCCTCCTGGGCGAAGTAGCCGCCGCCCCAGAGCATGAAGGCGTCCACGCCGTAGACGAACGTCGACCAGAACGGCACCAGGATGCACCAGGCGCTGAACTTGATGCGCCCGACCACGCTGCCAAGGAACAGCAGCGGTGTGATCGCGGCGAACACGAATTGGAAGTAGGCGAGCGCCGAGGTCGGGAAGTGGAACGGAATGATCGTGTTCGCCGCCGAACTCGCTTGGGCCTGTTCACCGTACGCACTGGTGATCGGGCCCGGCTTCCCTACGAAGTTCTCGAAGAAGTGCTGCCAGCGTTCCGGTAGTTCCTGCGTTCTGCGTCTGGGTCGCCAAACCGTTGACGAGGTGGACACCGCCGCCGATGGACGTATCGCCGAAGCCAACCTTGTACCCCCACAGGAACCAGGCGATCATCACCAGTGAGAATCCGGCGAACATCATGGCGAGCACGTTCACGGCCCATTTCTTGGGAACGAGGGACGCGTAGAGCACTGCCAGGGCAGGGAGGCTCATCAGGCCGACGAAGGTGGCAGCTGTTATCTGCCACGTATTGTCTGCCGGATTGAGCCAACTGGGATACGGAACGTACGAAATCGCTCCTATCAGATGGATCACTCAAGCTCTCCTAACTGTCATCCGCCCCGGCGTCCCGCTCTGCGGCCAGAGCGTGACCAAACACCGGGTACGGCTAAGCCAATCGGACGGTTCACCCCGCCGCAGACACAATGCAGTTCAGGAGTTTCCGCATGGTCACACGTGTGTTTCGAGCGTGTTAATCCACCCCGAACCGCAATCCGACGGGTTTAGGCGGGGCGAGCGTGCCGAAGGGCTCGCAGCGAGCCTGGCGGTGCACCCCACTACGCTCTCCCGATCGACATGACCACCACCGACCCTCCGTGCCGGAAACGGGCGAACGGCGACGAAGACAACGGTGCCAGGCAGCACCTCACACCGCGCACGAGCCGGGAGGTCGCGTCGGGCAGCTCCGCGGCGCCGGCGTCTCGGTGGACGGCCGGCGTGTCGGCCAGGTGGCGCTCGGGATCGTGCTCGTCACGCTCGCCGTTCTGGCCATCGTCTTCACGATTGTCGGGATCCACACGAACCAACAGGACGACCGCCTCCACCACGACGGCGTGCCGCGTCACGTTCACGGTGACGGGGTGCCTGGGGCTTCTCGGCGGCAGCGGCAGCAACGCGGCCGGGATACTCCTGCCGTGGTGGCTACACCCTCGACGGGAAGCACTTCTCCGGCGTGCAGCTTCCGGGCGACTCGTTCCACCGGCCCGGCTCCACCGTGGCGGCCATCGCCGTGCCCGGCGATCCTGCGCTGGTCTCACCGGCGTCCATCGTCGCCACCGAGCATTCGTCGGCGGGTGCGTTCGTGCTGCCGGCGGTGTTGGCGGCCGTCTTGCTTTTGCTCGTGGCGCTGCTCCTGTTGCTGCGCGCCGACGCCGCGCGAACGGGCCGGCGAAGGCGTCGGCTGCGGCTGGAGGCGCCGGCGACACGTCGACGCCGCCGTCAGGCCGCATCGCGCCGGGACGGGAGGGCCTCAGCGCTCAGGAGCGGTTCAGGAAGGCGGCGTGTAGCGCTTGTTGCGGCGTGGGCGCGGCGCGGCAGCGCTCGGACTCGCCTTGGGGCGTGGCGCGCTGGGGCCGGCCGCCTCCGCCCGCCTGAGTTCCTGTTGGAGGCGGTAGGCCCGGATGCAGATACCAGGCGCCGAACAGGATGAAGGGTGCGGCGAACCCGACGTAGCTGTAGTGGAGCTGGAAGATCGCCACGCCGAAGAGCGCCAAGGTGATGCCCTGGAACAGACGCTTGCGGAGCCACGACGAGAGCAGGATCAGGACGGCCAGGGCCAGAAGGACGTAGGTGAGCTTCTCGTAGACACCGGTGCTCTGGTCGTGGCTCTTGGCGTAATTGACGGATGCGGAGCTGATGACCAGCCCCACGATCGCCGCCACCGGAGCGGCGATCAGCCCGATCACCCGCTCCTTGTCGTTGGACCGGCTGATCTCGGCCTCGACCTCGTCGACAGGCCGAGTCTCGAGCGCCTTCTTCTCCTTCGGGTCGTCGTCGGGGCGCACCATGGAGTACTTGAGGCGCTCCCATCGCGTCATCCACGGCGCGTCGTCGGGCCCAGGATCTTCGGCAGCTGGGCTCGAGGGCATCGGGGAAGGCTACCGCTCCCCGGGAGTTGCTCCCATCGGCCCGGCCGCGATCACCCCGGCCGAGTGCGGTCCCGACGGGCCTGCGATGAGGCCGCCAAATGGGGCTCCGGGCAGCCCGGGGCGGCGGGGCGGCGCAGGTCACTAACGTGCTCAGGGAGGGCGCAGACGCCCGGCGGATCGTGAGGTACAGCAGATGAAGCTCGTGGTAGCGGTCGTGAAACCGTTCAAGATCGACGACGTCAAGAACGTCCTGAAGAACATGGGCGTCGCCGGCATGACCCTCACCGAAGCGCAGGGTTTCGGACGCCAGCGGGGGCACACCGAGAACTACCGCGGAGCGGAATACCAGGTCGACTTCGTGCCCAAGCTCCGGCTCGAGGTCCTCGTGGAGGACGATCGGGCCGAGGCCGTGGTCGACGCCATCGTCTCCTCCGCTGTGACCGGCAAAATCGGCGACGGCAAGGTCTGGGTCGTGCCCGCCGAGACGGTGGTCCGGGTCCGCACCGGCGAACGCGGGGCCGACGCCGTCTGAACCTCCGTAGGGCTGACAAACGAGCATATGGAAAGGCTCGCGGGTACTGTTTGCGCCATGAGCAGCGACAAATTCGACCTGTCCAAGATCTGGCTCTTCTCCACCTCGTCGGCCAAGGATCTGCGCACGATCAAGCGCGCACTCGAAGAGGTGACGGTGCCACCCGGCCGGATCCTGTGCGAGCAGGGCACCATCGGCCGCGAGTTCTTCCTCATTGTGAAGGGACAGGCGGCGGTGCGACGCAACAACCGCAAGGTGGCCACGCTCGGGCCGGGCCAGTACTTCGGCGAAATGGCGCTGCTCGACCGCCGGCCGCGCTCGGCCACGGTGACGTCGGAGACCGAGATGACGTTGCTCGTCCTCGGCCAGCGCCAGTTCAACGGCGTGCTCGATGCGGTGCCGGCACTCTCCCGCAAGATGCTGGCCGCCATGGCCACCCGGCTGCGTGAGGCCGACGAAAGGGCGATGGCCGCCATTTAGGAACCCAACGGGCGCTTGGCACTGCATCGCCCGTGTCAACCCTGTGAGCTGGGAGTTCGCTGTGGGCATCCGCGCCTCGGCCAACAGGCGCTGCGAGACTTCCTGTGTCCAATTCCCTCGCCTGGACACAGGAGGTCATGGCCATGAATCTGGAGCCCAGAAAGCTCGCCGCGGAGTTCCTCGGGACGCTGATCCTCGTCGTTGTCGCGGTCGGCGTTGCCACTGAGACTTTCGGTTTCAAGCTGTTCGGTCTCAGCTATGCCGCCGGAGTCGCCGCCACCGCGCTCGCCTTCGGCCTCGTGCTCGTCGCCCTCGTCTATGCCATCGGGCCGATCTCCGGGTGCCACGTCAACCCGGCGGTCACGCTCGGTTTCATCGCTTCGGGGCGCATGAAGCTGGCCGAGGGCGTGGCCTACATCGTGGCCCAGGTCATCGGCGGCATCGCCGGTGCCTACCTCCTCTACTGGATGTTCACCACGTCCCCGCTCTACAAGAAGTCGATCCAAGGGTTGGGCACCGACGGGTACGGCAAGGAGTCGCACCTGTTCGTGAGCCAGGGTGGCGCCTTCCTCATTGAGGTCGTGCTGACGGCGATCTTCGTGCTGATCGTGTTGTTCGCCACCCACAAGGCCGCCATTCAGGGCGCGGCCGGCGTGGCCATCGGCTTCGGCCTGGTGATCGTGCACCTCATCGGCATTCCACTCACCGGCACGTCGGTGAACCCGGCTCGGAGCCTCGGGCCGGCCCTCGTCGTGGGCGGCACGGCGCTCAGCCAGGTCTGGCTCTTCCTGATTGCCCCCCTGGTGGGAGCGATCGTGGCGGCCGTGATCCATCTCGTGATCGCTGACCAGTCCAAGGACGAGGTCGTCGCCTAAAGACCCGACGACGGACCAGCGGTCCGGTCCCTCGGGGGGGCTTCCCCGCTACGGTCGGGTCCATGGAACTGACCGAGGCACTCGCATTCGCCCGCGACCGCAAGAACGGGGTCCTGGCCACCATCCGCGCCAATGGCCGGCCACAGCTCTCCAACATCGTGTACGTCCCTGACGAGGGGGACACGTTCCTGATCTCCATCACCGACGACAGGGCGAAGACGGCCAACCTGCGGCGAGACCCACGTGCGTCGCTCTACGTGCTGGGCGACAACTTCTACCAGTACGTCGTGATCGAGGCAGCGGCCGAGCTCTCGCCGGTGGCAGCCGACCCGCACGACGCCACTGTCGAGGCACTGATCCGTTACTACGAGGCCGGCTCGGGCGCACACCCAAATTGGGACGAGTACCGGGCGGCCATGATCGCCGACAAGCGGCTCGCCCTCACGCTGCGACCCGAGCGGGCCTACGGGATCCTCGGCTCGAACTGAGGCGAGGGCCGCCGCGTCGGTCCCCGCTACGGGCAGGTCGTGCCGACGCGCTTCGCCTGGGCCCTGATACCAGCCTGCACGGGCGCGGCGGCGGCCTTCGCTGACGTCGCCGTCGCCTCATAGACGCCGGAGCCGAAGGCACAGTCGCCGGCCGACCAGTAGGCATTGGCCGATCCACCCGCCCCGCCCGTGACGGTGACACCCTTCGCTCCCGCGACGCCCGCCACGCTGAACAGTTTCGTGCCGGTCTGACCGGATTTGGCCACCTGCAAGAACAGAGCCGCTCCCACCTGGGCGCCGGCCGGGTTGGTGAACTCCATGACCAGGGAGATGCCCTCATTGCTGCCCGAGCCCGTCGTGTTCTCCTCGACGGCCTTGACGAAACCGGCCTTCCGCAGCGTCCCGACGAAGCTCTTGCTCTCGCTCTTGGTGAGCGAACCGCTGGCGATCAGCCCTGACGGGGAGGTGATGGTGTTGGGCCGGCCGCTCACCGCGAAGCCCGGCTCCTCGTGGGCCTTGAGCAAGAACTGCGACAGGGGGGCGGTGGTGGCCGCTCCGGCGGGCGCCACCACGAAAAGAGTTGTCAGGCCGAGACCACCGAGCACCAAAGCGCCGCACACGGCGATCACACGCCGACTGGCCCCGGCGCGCCTTCCCCCCACCTCGCTTCGGCCCAGGATTTCTCCCGTCAACTGGACGCGGCCGGCTGACTGGTGGCCGCGGCCTGGCCCAGCGACTCCTCCACCAGTTGGGAGAGGTCGAGCACGCGCACGTCATCCTGCTTGTCGTGGGCGCGCACCGCGTCGTCGAGCATGATCATGCAGTAGGGGCAGGCCGTCGACACGACGTCGGCGCCCGTCCCGAGTGCCTCGTCGGTGCGCTCCATGTTGATCCGCTTCCCGGTGTTCTCCTCGAGCCACATGCGGGCGCCGCCGGCGCCACAGCAGAAGCCCCGCTCCTTGCAGCGCTTCATCTCGATCTGCTCGACCCCGGG
>CAVSUH010000005.1:0-19879 GCA_963731065.1 uncultured Acidimicrobiaceae bacterium
GCGGGCGCCGGCCCCAGCAGGCGATCATGGGCGGCTGGGCCAGATCGAGCTTCCCCGCGGCCACGTTGGCCAGGTGCCGGGCGATCTCGTCCTCGGTGGCGATGCCGTGGTCGAGGAGTTGGTCCCGGATCAGGTTGACGGTCGCCATCTCGAGCGCATTGCAAGCGGGGTCGCTCACCGGGAAGGAGGCGTCAGCCGCCACGCTCTCCAGGCCGGCAGCCCGCAGCCGGCGCGGCAACGAGCGCCCATAGGCCAGGTCCACGCCACGTTTCGCCAGCAATTGGCGGAAGCCCGGGCGGAGCCGGTTGGCCAATTCCTCGGGGGGACCGATTTCCTCCAGGCAGCTCAGCGGCTGCAGGGCGGGGTCGGCGTCCTCCACCAGCAGGACCCCGCCCGGCCGCAGGGCGGCGGCCATGGTGGCCAGCGCGTCGTCGCGCTCGGGCACGTGCACCAGGACGAGGCGGGCGTGGACCAGGTCGAACGGGCCCCCGGGGGGGGCCCGACGCCACGTCGTGCTCCAGGAGCTCGACGTTGGGTGCGCCGGCGACGGCGGGGTGGGTGGGGCGCGTCGGGGCCCACGAGAGGTTGATGTCGGTGGCGAGCACGTGCCCGGCGGGGCCGACCCGCTCCGACAGGTAGTCCACCACCGACGTCCCGCCGGCACCCACCTCCCAGCAGCGCCAGCCCGGGGCCAGGCCCAGGCCGTCGAGGTGCCGGAAGGTGGCCGGGTCGAACAGGGTGGTGAAGGCGGTGAAGCGGTCCATCGCCTCGGGGGCGTCGTTGGAGAGGAGGTAGCGGCCCGGCGGCGTGCTCACGGGGCTGGGATGGTCGCCGGCGCCAGGTCCTGCGACGTGCCGGCGTAGCGGTCGAGGACGTCGGCCACCTCGGCCCGCCCCTCCTCGATGAGGGCCGCCGTGGCCGAGAAGTCGCGGTACTGGCCCGAAGGCTCGCCGCCCCCGCTGAAGACGACCACCTCGACGCCGGGCGGGAGCAGGGCCAGCTCGCGGACGAAGCGGGCGTGGATGGCGACGAAGAACGCGGTCAGCTGCGCCTCGAGCGGGCGCCGCGGCGGCGGCGGGTGGAAGTGCAGCGGCCCGCAGAGCAGCACGTAGATGCGGTCGCACCCGGCGTCAGCGCCCGGCTGATCGGCACGTTGTTGACCACGCCGCCGTCGACGAGCACGTCGCCGTCGATGGTGACCGGCGGGAAGATGGACGGGATGGCCGAGGAGGCCAGGATGGCCTCGACGGCCGGGCCATGGCCGATCCAGCGCTCCCGGCCGTCGGTGAGCGACGTCGTCACCACCTCGATCGGGATGGTGGCGTCCTCCAGGTTCTCGTAGTCGATCCCCGACTCGATGATGGCCCGCAGCCCGGAGTTGGCGTGCACGGACTGCCGCTTCTGCAAGAAGGCCCACGGGCCGTCGAAGCGTGCCGCGGGGGAAGATGTCGGTGCCCTTCACGGCGCGCCAGATGTCGGCCATGTGCTCGGCGTTCTCGAGGTCGGCTGCCGGCGTAGGACGCGCCGTTGATGGCGCCGACGGACGCGCCGAAGACCCGATCGGCCCGGATGTCGCGCGCGATGAGCTCCTGGAGCATGCCCACCTGGACGGCGCCCCGGCTGCCCCCGCCGGCGAGGACGAACGCGGTGCGCCGGGCGGGGCGGTGCCGGCCATCGCCGACGACGGTACGCCGGTGGTGCGCCGGCGCTGCGCCCACGCGACGCGGAGCCGGTCGGTACAAGGTGGGCGGGGGCGCCGGCCCCGTCGAAGTGGTCGCCGTCGGCACGTCGCTGCACGTCGCGGCCGCTCCGGGGGTCCGTGGTGGTTGCGCCGCGTCCGGCCTCCTGGCGGGCCCGCCACGCCTTGCGTCCCGCGATGTCGTGGCGCACCGCCCACAGGATCACGATCACCACGAGCGCGAGCATCGCCACCACGAAGATCCCGAAGATCACGAAGAAGGCGGTGTTGCCGGCCGACGCCAGCAGGAGGGCGGATGCCATGTCCGTCTCAGGGTAGAGGAGTGTCACACCCCGTGGGCACACTGCACCGATGGTCCTCGTCGCACCCCGTCCGCTGCTCCGGCCTGCCCCTCCGGGTGAGCGCGCGGCGGACAGAGGCACGGGGGCCGAGGTCCTGGCGCTGCTCCGCGGCGACGCCGCGCGCTCGCCCCCGCTTCGACCGGGGCTGGCCGGCGGGCTGCGGGCCTGGCTCGAGGATGCCGCCTACGACGTCGTCCGCGCACGGGGCGAGCACGCGCCGCCCCTCTTCCTCGGCCCGCGCCAGTTGCTCGGCTCGCACGACGAGGCAGGGCGACGGCGGTGCGCACGGGGCGACGGCGCAGCGACCGACCGGCTCCTCCTGTCGCGGCTGGTGCACGCGCTGTTGCGCAACTCGTCCACACCGGCGAGATCCACGACCCCTTGGCCGACGCGCTCGATGCGGTGCGCGCCGGCGGGGACGATGCCGACGTCGTGCGAGATCGAGTCGCTTCCGGCGGCGGCGCGGACGGCCCTGGCGGAGACGCTGGCGCTGCACGCGCGCAACCTGAGCGGGCTGGTCCCCCGGTTCGCCCCGGGCTGGATGCCGCGGACCAACGACCGGGTGGCCATACCGCTCGCGGGCGGCCGGATCGTCCTCCACGGGATGTTCGACCTCGTGGTGGGGCTGCCCCAACCGGGCACGGCGTCGCTGTGCGCGCTCGGGCTTTCGACCGGCGGGCCGTGGGCGGCGGCGCGGCGTTCCCTGCACTACCTGTCGCTGCTCGAGACGCTCCGGAGCGGCACTCCCCCTTCCGGCTGGCGCTGCTCGAGTCCGCCTCCGGCCGCTACGGCGTGGAGGACGTGCGCGAGGAGCACCTGCGGGCGATCGCCTCGCACATCGCCGCCTGGCTCGGCAGGCCAGAGCTCACGACCGACACCGTCGCCCATGGATAGCCGGCTCATGGACGCGCTGCTGGCGCCCGTCCCCGCCCGACACGGCTCCTGGCGCTCCGTCTCGATGAGGCGAAGTCGAGCTGGCCGGCCTCGCCGTCCGGCGCGCCGGCGCGACCCGCTTCCGCGTCGCCGACCACGAGGTGCGCACCGCGTTCAGCAGGACGAGGCCGTTGATCCCGAACCGGCATCCGTTCGCCTGGTCCACGCTCACGGCACGGCGATCCTCGGCGTGGCCGCTGTCCGCCTTTGCTGGCCGGGCGGCCCGCTCCCCGCTCGAGGCCGTGCGGTGCCGGCTGGACGAGTTCCCGCTGGGTACGCGAGGGCAGTCCTCCGCCACGCAGCTCGACCGCTGGGTGGACAGCCTCCCGCCGGCCGGGCGCGCCGCCGTCGGCGCGGAGGCGGTGACGTGGGCCACCCGGCTGTGGTGCGCCCTCGACTGGTCGTCCTTCCCCTCGACGCCGGTCGTCGGCCGCGACCACTGGTGGGACAGCCCCCATTCGGCGCTGCTCGCGCTCCGGGGCGGGCTGACGTGCGCTCGGCGAACGCGCACCTGGTCGTGCTGTCGGGGCCGCGCCGTGGCTCGGTACGCGCCGAGCTCGCCCTGGTGACCCTGGTCGAGGCCCTGCGCCTGCGCGGCGACGACGTGCCGGGCCGGGTCGTCGGGTGGTGGCCCGACTCGGGCCACCTGGTCCGGGTCGAGCCCGAACCGGCGGTGCTGACCCTCGGGGCAGAGGCGGTGGAGCTGGCGCTGGCGGCGCCGGGACGTCGCTCCGACGGCCGCCTGACGGCGGGGGAAGCTACCCAGGTCATCTATCGTTGGTCCCCCCATGGAGACCCGCGACGACATCAGGAACGTGGCCATCGTGGCCCACGTCGACCACGGCAAGACGACCCTGGTCGACGCGCTGCTGCGCCAGACCGGGGCGTTCGGCGCCCACCAGGAGCTCACCGACCGGGTCATGGACTCCGGCGACCTCGAGCGCGAGAAGGGCATCACCATCCTGGCCAAGAACACCGCCGTGCGCTGGGGCGGCGTCAAGATCAACATCGTCGACACGCCCGGCCACGCCGACTTCGGCGGCGAGGTGGAGCGTGGGCTGACCATGGTCGACGGCGTGCTCCTGCTGGTGGACGCCTCCGAGGGCCCGCTGCCCCAGACCCGCTTCGTCCTGCGCAAGACGCTGGAGGCCCGGCTCCCCGTCGTGCTCGTGGTCAACAAGGTCGACCGGGCCGACGCCCGCATCGCCGAGGTCGTGCACCAGGTCGAGGAGCTGTTCCTCGACCTCGACGCCGACGAGGACCAGATCGACTTCCCGATCCTCTACGCCAACGCCAGGGCGGGTTGGGTCAGCACCGAGCCCGGCGTCGAGGGCGAGAACGTCGAGCCGCTGTTCCAGGCCATCATCGACCACGTCCCCGCCCCGTCCTTCGACCCCGACGCCGGCACGCAGGCTCTGGTCTGCAACCTCTCGGCCTCCCCCTACGTCGGCCGGCTGGCCATCTGCCGGGTCCACAACGGCATGCTGGCAAGGGCGCCCGGTGGCCTGGTGCCGGCTCGACGGCACCGTCGAGAAGGTCAAGATCACCGAGCTCTACGTGACCGAGGCGCTGGACCAGGTGCCGGCCGAGGCGGCCGGGCCGGGCGAGATCGTCTCGGTCGCCGGCTTGGCCGAGGTCACCATCGGCGAGACGCTGGCCGATCCCGACCGGCCGGTCGCCCTGCCGGCCATCACCGTCGACGAGCCCAGCCTGGCCATGACCATCGGCATCAACACGTCGCCCCTGTCCGGCGCGGACGGCACGAAGCTGACCGCCCGGCTGCTCAAGGCCCGCCTCGACGCCGAGCTGGTGGGCAACGTCGCCATCCGGGTGGCGCCGACCGAGCGCCCCGACATGTGGGAGGTGCTCGGCCGCGGCGAGCTGCAGCTGGCCGTGCTGGTCGAGACCATGCGGCGGGAGGGATTCGAGCTCACGGTCGGCAAGCCGCAGGTCGTCACCCGTGAGATCGACGGCAAGGTGCACGAGCCGGTGGAGCGGGTGAGCATCGACGTGCCCGACGAGTATCTCGGCGTGGTCACGCAGCTGCTGGCGCTGCGCAAGGGCACCATGTCCGAGATGGTCAACCACGGGACGGGCTGGGTGCGCTTCGACTACCGGGTGCCGGCCCGTGGCCTCATCGGGTTCCGCACCGAGTTCCTGACCGAGACCCGCGGGACCGGCATCCTCCACCACGTGTTCGACGGCTGGGAGCCGTGGCACGGTGACCTGCGGACCCGGCGCAACGGCTCCATGGTGGCCGACCGGCGCGGGGTGACGACGACCTTCGCCCTGATGAACCTGCAGGAGCGCGGGACGCTGATCGTCGGCCCGGCCGAGGAGGTCTACGAGGGCATGATCGTCGGGGAGAACGCCCGGGCCGAGGAGATGGACGTCAACCCGACCAAGGAGAAGAAGCTGAACAACATCCGTTCGGCGACGGCGGAGGACTTCGAGCGGCTCACGCCCGCCATGACGTTCTCGCTGGAGCACGCGCTGGAGTTCATCACCGAGGACGAGTGCGTCGAAGTCACGCCGAAGGCGGTGCGCCTGCGCAAGGTGCTCCTCGACCAGGCGACGCGCGGGCAGGTTGCGCAGCCGGGCCCGGGACGCGGCACAGCGCGAGCAGACGGCTTCTTCGACGAAGTAGGGACGCACGGGGCAGGGCGACGGCATGGTGACGGCACGGACCGAGGGCTTCGATCACATGACCATCGTGGTCACCGACCTGCCCGAGGCGCGACGGTTCTTCGGGCTCCTCGGCTTCGAGGAGAGCATCGCCGTGGTGGCGTCGGGCGAGCAGGTGTCGGCCTACATGGGGATCCCGGGCTGGGAGTCCGACCACGTGACCCTGGTGCTCAAGGGGTCGACGTGCACCAGGAGATTCAGCTGCTCTTCTTCCATGCGCCGCCGCTCAAGGTCGACGCGGGGCGGGCACGCTCGACCGGACGGGCTTCAGCCACGTGTGCTTCCGGGTCAACGACCTCGCCGCGATGCTGGAGCACCTGGCGGCGAACGGGATCACGCCGCGCAACGAGGTCCTCGACTACCACGACCGCAAGCTGGTGTTCCTCGACGGTCCGGGCGTCGTCGTCGAGTTGGCCGAGTGGGCCGGCGGATGAGGGCGCGGCCAAGCGCTCACCTAGCATGAGCTGCCTGGAGGGATGGCAGAGCGGACGAATGCACAGCTCTTGAAAAGCTGCGAGGTGCAAGCCTCCGTGGGTTCAAATCCCACTCCCTCCGCTCGGTGGCCAGAGATTCGTCGCGATGCCGGATCACTACGACGACACACGCAGGTGGCGCTGACACCTCGACCGAGTCACGCAAAATCTCACTTGACGCACAACAGTGCGCACACCAGCTCTGTGACGCGACGATAGCGCCTGAAGTTGTGCTGACCCAGGGAGAGGGGCGGGCAGATGGCGGGGAGCAACCCAACGGGTAAGGCGATCCTCCGGCGTCCTTACGCCTGTTCCGGCAGGACCGGCAGATGATCTGGCTCCCGGTCATGGCGACCATCACCGCGGTGATCGCATTCGCCATCGTCGCCGGACCGGTCGCGCTGGCCCTCGGGCACAACGGGATCGCCGTCATCGTCGCTTTGGCCTGCGGCTCGGTGGTGGCCACCGCCGCCACCGTGATCTTCAACGTGGCACTGGTCTTCGCCGCCACCGATCGCATCGAGGGCAGAACGCCCACCATCGGGGGCTCGCTGGCTCAAGCCTGGGGGCGACGCAACGTCATCTTCAGCTGGGCCATTCTTTCGGCCGTCGTGGGGACGGCGATCCGGTTACTCGAACAGCGGCTCGGGCTCGTCGGCCGCCTGATCGGCATCGCCGGAGGCCTGGCGTGGGCCGTCGCCACCTTCCTCGTGATCCCGGTTCTGGCCTTCGAGAACGTCGGGCCGATTGAAGCGGTCAAGCGATCCTCCTCGATCCTCAAGGCTCGGTTCGGCACGTCGCCCGCGGCGGTCTGCGATTCGGGGTGCTGTTCCTCGGCCTGTCCCTCGGTGCCCTGCTCGTGCTCGCCGTCGGTGTGGTCTGCATCGCCAAGCACGCCGATGTCATCGGGGTCCCCATCGCCATTGTCGGGTTCGTGCTGGTCATCGGCGTCTCCATGTACGCATCCGCTGCGGGGATGTACATGCGGACGATCCTCTACCGCTACGCCACGAACCAGCCCATTCCCGACCTCGGCGTCGACCTGTCGGGAGCATTCAGGACTCAATAAAGGGCTCGCTCGAGGAATATACGGACGTCATCTCCCGGGGCGACCGTTCTTCCCTCGAGCCGCCGCACTCTTACTGACACCATCGGCGCCGGACGTGATCAGTGCGGTGGCCGCCATGTCGAAGGAGGAGCGCGGAGCGTCTCGATCGGGCTCTGCGCTCGATAGCGGCCGCTGAAGGAGAATTCTCGCCATCGTCGGCGAGGTCGACCGGAACCAGGACTACCGAGATGACGGGGCGACCTCGACGGAGGCCTGGTTGGCGGAGCGCTATGGGGTGTCGGCTTCGCCGCCCGGGTCTATGCGCACCTTGGTGAGAAGGCGCAGGACCTGCCGCACCTCCTTGGCGCCCTCTCTGGAGGCGATCTCTCCTTCGACAAGGTACGAGTGGTGGCCGACGTGGCGACCCCTGAGACCGACCGCCAACTGTGCTGCCAGGCCAAGGAGCGTTCGGTGCGTGAGTTGGCCGATATCGCCCGTGCGGCCGGCGAGATGCAAAGAGCCTCTTCGCCCGCGGGGTCACGCTCTGATCACGACCGGCGCTACTTGCGATTCAACGACGGGCGCCGCACCATCTCGGCCCGGCTCGCGCCCGAGTCCTACGTCGAGACAAGACCCGGCTGCACGCCCTTAGAGGAGATCCCCTCTGACGCCAGACACACCTGGGATCAGCGTCGTGCCGACGCCTTCATGGAGCTGATCCGCTCGGCGGGCGGGGAATGACCAAGACGACCAACCCCTTTTTCGTGGTCGCCCATGTTCCCCTGGCCGCCCTGGTCGAGGACTCTGGCCGCACGACCGCCCTGGCCGGCGAACTCGAGGGGCACGGCCTGATCGACGGCGAGACGGTGCAGCGCATCGCCTGTGACGCCACCGTTGCGGTGGCGGTCGACGACGATGTCGGGCACACCATGTACGAGGGCCGGGCCAGGCGTTTTGCGACTCAAAGCCAGCGCCGAGAGGTCAAGAGAAGGGACCGATGTTGTCGGTTCCCGGGCTGTTCGAACGTGACCTTCGCCCATGTGCACCACATCGAGCCGTGGAAACCCGGAGGACGAACCGACCTCCCCAACCTCGTCCTCCTTTGCAAACACCATCTTGGCCTGGTGCACCGCTTGGTCTGGACGATGTCAGGCAACGCCAACGAGGAGCTCACCTTCCTCGGCCCGAGCGGCCGGGTCATGACATCGCGCCCTTCGGCACTGTGGACCAGGGTCACTGGCGGCCCCAGGTCTGGGGCGTCGGACTCGAGGCTGATAATTCGGCAGGTTGTTCGCCACGGTCCAAGCTCCAGAAGAGGACGCACGTCGATGAAACCTGCGCAGTGCTGCGGGCCTCTCGATCGGCTCCGGATACCCACCCCAGGAGGAAGCGGTAATCTCGCACCGCACCGGGGAACAACGCCGTTGTTGTCTCGCCGTGGCCAGGTTCGAACCAACTGGGGAAGGCGCGTGGCAGACATGAAAGCCGTGCAGGTGACTCGCCACGGGCCGCCGGGCGAGGTCCTGTTGGTGCAGACCGTCGAGCGTCCCGAGCCCGGACCCGGCGAGGTGCGGGTGAAAGTGAGCGCCGCGTCGCTCAACTTCAACGACATAGACCGCTGCCGCGGAAACCTCGTCTCAGTCCCTACTCCTCCCCCTTACGCTCGGCATGGACGTGTGCGGTGTCGTCGATGCCGCCGGCGAGGGTGCCGAGTCGTGGCTCGGCCGGCGGGTTGTGGCCATCACCAAGAACGCTCTTGGCGGTATGGCCGAGTACGCGATCGCTGACGCCATCTCGGTCTTCGATGCTCCACCGGACTTCGACGACGTCGAGGCAACCGCCTTCCTTTTGTCGTTCCAGACGTCCCACCTGGCCCTGTTCAAAAGAGGGCGCCTGCACGCGGGAGAGACGCTGGTCATCCACTCCGCCGCCAGCGGATTGGGCACGGCTGGGATCCAGCTCGGCAAAGCCGCCGGAGCCCGGGTCATTGCGGTAGCGGGGGGACCGGAGAAAGGAGCATTGTGCTCCTCCCTCGGAGCCGACCTCGTCATCGACCACCTCGCCGAGGACTTCGTCGAGGCCGTGCTGGTCGCCACCGGCGATGCCGGAGCAGACGTTGTCTACGACCTGACCGGCGGCGACTTCGTGGAGCGCTCGTGGCGCTGCACGGCGCATGGGGGCCGGTATCTGGCGGTTGGGTTCGCCGACGACGACGCCAACGGCATGACCGGCCGGCCCCTCCGTATGGCGTGCATCGGGAACATCGACATCGTTGCGGTCATGGTGGCCTGGGCGAACTCGGTCGATCCCGGCATGCGACGCTTCGGTTTCAATCCATTCGGGCGGGACGTGGCGAACGAGATCCACGCCGATCTGCTGCGGTTGGCCGCAGCCAGCGCAATCCGACCTGCCATCGGACGGCGGGTCGCCATGGAGGAGGCGGGCCGGGCGCTCGATGAGCACGCGGCCCGCCGTTCGGTGGGCCGCACGGTCGTTGAGGTGCGGTGACGGGGAACCGATGAGCACGGTCGAGTACACCTGGCGCGACTCAGAGCTGCGCAGCCCACCGCTCCGGGCCCTCAATTGGACGGGAGCCCACCTGGCGCGTTTCGGGCCCGAGCTTCCCTCCCTCAGCCCATCGTCGGTGATTGCTGCCGCCGTCAAGTTGGCCGGGTCAGATGACTTTGGTACCGACTCCTATCGTGAGCCCCTGGAGGTCTATCTCCGCGCCTGTGAGGCCGAAGCCGAGCTGACGACGTTCGGGCGCCTCCTCGTCTCCAAGATGTTGGCCGCGCCGCGCCAACCGCATCGAACTCCAAGACTGGTCGAAGACGCACCCGGAGGTGCGTGAGGGCCGCATTGAGCGCCCCTGGATCATCGTCGGGCTGCCCCGGACAGGAACCAGCCTCCTCTCGATACTGCTCGGACTCGACCCGGTGGCCCGGCCGCTCCTGCAGTGGGAGGCCGCCCACCCCGTCCCCCCGCCACCCTGGAGGAAGCGGCAGAAGAACCACGTGTCGCCCGGACGGCGAAGGACCTCGACGGGCTGATGAAGCTCAACCCACCGCTCAAGGCCATGCATCCCTTCGGTGCCACCGTGGCCGAGGAGTGTGTGGCGATCTTCATGTACGACGTGCGCGCCCTGGCGCTCGAGACCCAAGCGCACGTGCCGAGCTACGCCCGCTGGCTCGAAAAGGCCGATATGACCTCGGCCTACGACGTGCATCGGCTTGCCCTCCAGACGCTGCAATCGCGCCAGCCGACCGAACGTTGGATTCTCAAGACGCCCAATCACCTATGGCACCTCGACGCCATGCTGGCGGCCTATCCCGACGCCAGGGTGATCTGGACCCATAGGGATCCTGGGCCGGTGGTCACGTCATTGGCCAGTCTCGCCAACGCCAGCCAGCGCGTCCTGACCAGCCGAAAGGACCCTCGCCCCACCGCCGAGGAGTGGAAACGCAAGTGCGCGTTCGCGCTTCGCTCGGCGATGGCCTTCGACGAGCAGGCGCCCGAAGGCTGGTGCCAGCACATCCACTACGAGACCCTGATCGCCGACCCGGTCGCCATGGTCCGCCATTTGTACAGCGGTTTCGGTGAAGAGGTGGGTTCTCTCCATGCCCGGCGCATGCACGCCTTCCTCGATGATCGGCCACAGGACCTCGTCGGCAAGCACCGCTACGACCCAACCGATTTCGGATGGACCTACTCCGGTCTGGCCGAGGAGTTCTCGGACTACACCAAGCGTTATGGCATCGAGACGGCGGGTCACTCTAGCTGCCCCGGCGCTCAGCTGGCGCAGAGACTTCCCACTCCCGTGTTGCTAGTGTGCCAAACAAGAACGTGTTCTAGGATTTTCCATGGGATGCGGAACAGGCCTGCTCGGGTCCTGTTCCGTGGACAGGGGGTGTGATGATGAAGAGGGTCACCGGCTTACGGGCCTTGGGGGCAGCGCTGATGCTCACACGCTCACGGCGGCAGGGGTGCTCGTGACACCGGGGGTGGGCGGCGCGGCGCGACCTCCTCCGCCACCTTCGGGACGCTCCCATCTCCCTGCGGCAAGGGGCACGACACCGGCGCCACGGACAAGGGTGTGACGAACTCCACGATCAACCTTGCCTACGGCGACGACCGGGGCTTTTCGGGTCTCCCCGGCCTCGACCAGGAGATGGGCGATGCCGTCAAGGACATGATCTCGTGGTGCGACGCGGAGGGAGGCATCGGGGGGCGCAAGATCGTCGGTGACTACTACGACGCCGCGGTGCTCAACGTCGGCTCGGTAATGACACAGGCCTGCCAAGGACTTCATGCTGGTCGGCGAAGGCTTCGCCCTCGACGGCTCCGCCGAGCAGACCCGCCTCGGCTGCAACCTGGCCTCCGTCCCCGGTTTCACGGTCTCCCGGTCGTGGCGAACGCCTACGAGATGTACCAGGCTTCGCCGAACCCGGCCAACGCGAGCCCGGTGTCGAGCGCGTACGAGGCCGAGAAGCTCTTCGGATCGAAGACCAAGAAGGTCGGGGTGTACGACTCCACTCTCTCCACCCAGGAATCCTCGACCGCCAAGGCCGTACAGGCCTTCACGACCGCCGGCTGGAAGTTCCTCCCCAATTGCTCTGCCAACATCGACTACAACGGGGAACCGAACTACACGCCCTTCGTGCAGAAGCTCCAGAGCTGCGGTGCGCAGATCATCTTCAACGATGCCACCCCCGGACCGACCCTCTACGGCGCGTTCGAAGCCGAGAACCAGATCGGCTATGACCCGATCTGGGTGATGGACTCCGGCGCCTACACGGCGTCCTTCGCGGAATGGAACACCGAGGGGCTCGCCAACAACGCCTACGTCCGCCTGTCCTACGAGCCCCTCGAGGCGGCCAAGGTCGTCCCCGCGTGTCCCAGTACCTCTCGATCGTCAAGAAGTACGGCGGCCTCACATCACAGCTCGGGGAGCAGGCCACTTCTTCGTTCCTCCTCTGGGCGACAGAGGCCAAGGCGTGCGGCTCCACCCTGACGCGCCAGTGCATGATCAACCACCTCGCCAAGGTGACGAGCTGGACCGGTGGCGGTCTCAATGCTTCGGGCAACCCGGCCAAGAACATTCCGCCGAACTGCGGCCTCCTCATGAAGCTGGACGGAACGAAGTGGGTCCAGGCCTACCCGAAGAAGCTCGGGACGTTCGACTGCTCCTCGAAGTACGTCGTGGCCAACACAGGATCCGTGATCGGCACCACCTTGAACGCCCAGGGCTACGCAACCCAGTACGCGACCTCCACTGTCCTGAAGCCTCAGGGGTGAGCGCCCAGAACGCCAGCTCGCCAGCCGCCTGACCTGAGCGACGGGAGCTCCGGCCATGCACCTGTTACTCACCTACACGATCCTCGGGCTGGTCACCGGCGCGGTCTACGGATCGCGGCCTCGGGCCTCGTCCTCACCTACACGACCTCGGGCATCTTCAACTTCGCCCAGGGCGCCATGGCGATGCTGGCCGCCTTCACCTACTGGCAATTCCGATACGGCTGGAACTGGCCGGCGCCCCTGGCACTCTTCACCGTGCTCGTCGTCCTCGCCCCGCTCCTGGGCATCGTCCTCTATGTCGTCATCATGCGGGGGATCCGCCAGACGGCTGACGTGACGAAAATCGTCGTCACGATCGGCATCATGTTGGGGTTGATCGCGCTGGCGCAGTGGATCTGGAACCCGGGCGTCCCACGCACTGACCAGCTTTTCTTCGGCAACGCGGCAAAGTTCAAGTTCCTGGGCGTCTACGTCACCGACCACGAGGCGATCGCTCTGGGCTGCGGTGTGCTCATCGCCATCGGCATACGCCTCTTGTTCACGAGCACCCGAACCGGCGTGGCCATGCGGCCGTGGTCGACAACCCGGCGCTGCTCCAGCTCAACGGCGGGCGGCCCGAACGGCTGGCGGCGTTCTCCTGGGCCCTCGGAGCGGCCCTGGCCGCGCTGGCCGGCATCCTTATCACCCCGATCAGCGGGGGCACCCTCGACGTCCACGTGTTGACGCTGCTCGTACTGGACTCCATCGCGGCCGCGATGTTCGGCCGACTCCGGAGCATCTGGCTCACGTTCGCCGGAGCCATCGTCCTCGGGTTGGCCAGCACCTACGTGCTCGGGTACTTCCCCGAATCGTGGGAATGGGCATCGAACTTCCGCATCGCGCTGCCCATGATCGTGCTCTTCGTGGTCCTGATCGTGCTGCCGCAGGACCGGCTGCGGGGAGCGACCCTGCTGCGCACCAGAGAACGATTCACCGTCCCGACCATCCGCTCCGCCGTGACCTGGGGCGTGATCCTGCTGATCGTCGTGCTCGCCCTCGAACAGGTCATGGACTCCAGCGATATGGGATCGCTGACCGTCGGGATCATCTACGGCATCATCGCCCTGTCCCTCACCCTGCTCACCGGATACGCCGGAGAGATCAACCTGGCCCCTGTCTCCTTCGGGGCGATCGCCACCATCATCGTGTTCCACCTCGGTCTCTCCGGTTCAGGGCTCACCCAACGGATCACGCTTTGGGGCTCATTCTCGGCATTGCCGTCACTGCCGTTGTGGGGGGCCTCATCGCCCTGCCGGCCCTACGCCTGCGTGGTCTCTATCTCGCCCTCGCCACCCTGGCGTTCGGCGTCTTCGTCTCCGACATGATCATCGCGGACATTGCGCCGCACGTCTTGCCCATCTTCCACCTGCACTACTCGATCTTCCCCGACGGCACATTGCAGATCCCGGCGCTCAAGATCGGTCCGCTCGACCTCAGCTCGTCGAAGACGTTCCTCACGACGTCGACGTGCATCTTCATTCTGATCGGCATCGGCCTCATCGCATTGCGGCGAAGCAACTACGGGCGCCGACTGACGGCGATGAAGGACAGTCCGGCCGCCGCCGCCACACTGGGACAGAACCTGATCAAGTTGAAGCTCTCGGTGTTCATGATCTCGGCGGCGATCGCCGGACTGGGCGGTGTCCTGTTGTCGAGCGCGTTGGTGAGCGTCAGCGACACGACCTACATCATCTTCATCAGCCTGGCCCTCGTGATGCTCACCGTCGTCGGAGGTATCGGCAACGTCGCCGGCGCCCTCATGGGCGGCATCCTGGCCGGGACCGCGTTCCAGGCCCTGACCTCCACGTTCACGAACCTGAGCACGGACCGCGGCGGCGGGGGGTTCTGGAACGTCCTGGCCAACCTTTCCCTGGTCGCGCCGGCGCTGATCGGTGTGAGCCTCGGTCGCAACCCAGCGGTGCCGTCCCCCAGATCGTAAGCTCGTATCGGCCGCTCTGGCAGGCCAAGGGCGTGCTGTTGCTCGGGGTGATGGCCGAGATCGTTGCGTATCTCCTCGTGCTCACCAAGGTGATGGGTAACTGGTGGCTCGTACTGGCAACCGCTCTTATCGCGATCGCCCTGCCGGCAGTCGGCCGTCTCGTGGAACCGGAAGCCTTCCTCGACCCAGTCAAGGCGTCGCGGGCCCAAACGCAGCCGGCGATCGCACCGGTCGCAGTGGACATCGTCGTGGAGAGTGTGGCCGATGCCCGTCCTTGAGGTCTCAGATGTATGCGTGGCCTTCGGTGGGGCCCAGGTGTTGACCGAGGTCTCGCTCACCGTCGCCGGCAGAGGCGTCACGGGCCTCATTGGGCCCAACGGAGCGGGCAAGACAACCTTGTTCAACGTCGTCAGTGGGTTGTTGGCGCCCAAATCGGGACGCGTGATCATCGACGGCCACGACGTCACGAAGGCCGGACCCTCTCGCCGCGCCCGCCGGGGGCTCTCGCGGACCTACCAGCGGCTCGAGCTCTTCACCTCACTCACCGTGCGGGACAACATCAAGGTGGCCGGCGAGATCCGCAACACCTGGGGAAGGCGAGGCCGGATCGACGTCGGCGCCGAGACCGACCATGTGATTGAGCTGGTAGGCCTGGGCGACGTGGCCGATCGCGAGGTCAGCGAATTGCCAACCGGACGTGCGCGTCGTCGAGGTGGCCCGTGCCCTGATGACCCAACCGAAGGTCCTGCTCCTCGACGAGCCCGCCTCCGGACAGACGGAACGGGAGACGGAGGCGTTCGGCCTGCTGCTGCGCCAGCTCGTCGAGGACCGTGGTCTGGCCATCTGTCTGGTTGAGCACGACGTCGGCCTGGTGATGGGCACCTGTGAGCACATTCATGTCCTCGACTACGGCGAGGTCATCGCCAGTGGGACGCCCGACCAGATCAAGGACGATCCGGCCGTGATCAACGCCTACCTCGGTGCTCCATGAGCGAGGCCGCCTCCCCGACAGATCCGGGCGTCCCGTCGATCCTGGAGCTGCGCGACATCCGAGCGGGCTACGGCCCGATTGAGGTCGTGCACGGTGTCAACTTGGAGGTCGCGGCCGGATCGGTGATGGCACTGTTGGGCCCGAACGGGGGCGGCAAGACCACGATGCTCAACGTCTGCTCCGGCACCCTGGCTCCGAACAGCGGGGACGTGTGGTTCGAAGGCGCCGTGGTGACCTCCCAGTCTGCGGACGATCGTGCCCGGAAGGGGCTCTGCACCGTGCCCGAAGGACGCGGCATCTTTCCCAACCTCACCGTGCGGGAGAACCTTCTGATGGCCACGCAGGTCGGGGTGCCGATGGGCCGCATTGAGGAGGTGGCCTTCTCGCAGTTCCCTCAACTCAGCGGGCGGCGGAAGCAGATGGCCGGGACTTTGTCGGGTGGCGAACAGCAGATGCTCGCACTGGCGCGTGCCTTCGCAACCGAACCGAAGCTGTTGCTGCTCGACGAGCTCTCAATGGGTCTGGCCCCGATTGTGGTCGGGCAGCTCTACGACAAGGTCCGTGAGCTCGCCGAGGCAGGCCTCTCGATCCTGCTGGTCGAGCAGTTCGCCCGCACTGCGCTGCCCATCGCCGACAGCGCCGCGGTCGTCCTGCAAGGCGTCATCGCCCACCGCGGGACCCCGGCCGAGATGGAAGAAGCGCTGACAACCAGCTACCTCGGCGCCTGACAGCACCCGCACAGGGAGCGCCCCGCGCTGATGCAAAGATGAAACATGGCACGGTGGGACGTCCGTGGACGTGAAGAGCCATCGGGGCGGCCGGCATGAGGAATCTGCTCGACGTTGATCGTCGCCCTTTTCTGAACGAGCCACGGGCGCGCCGGCAGATGTCGCGCCGGATGCGTTGGATCCTGTGGCTCGTGGCGGGGGCGCTCTTCGCGGCCGCACTGGGCTACCTGATCCCCAACCAGGTGCAGGCCCGCGACCACTCCGCGCAAGCCCACACAGCCCTCGTGGTCACGCGCCTGCAGACCCACACCGTGACCACACAGCTCGGCGAGGTCCGTCGCGACCTCAATATCCTCAAGACCCAGGTTGGCAGTGACTCGACCGCGCTCAGCCAGGACAGCTCCCAGCTGTTGGGTGCGCAGACCGCATTGGCCGCCGCGCAGGCCCACGTCACCCAACAAAAGTCCCTGATCACCTCGCTGCAGACGTGCCTGGTGGGCGTCGAGCAGGCACTGAACGAGCTCGCCGTCGGGAAACAGTCCAACGCCATCGCCGCGCTGAACTCCGTGTCGGCGAGCTGCACGGCCGCAGAGGCCTCCAGTGGCTGACCTCCCGGTGCGGCGCCGCCGGATGTTGCCGGCGGCCGTGATCGTGGTGCTGGGCGTTGCTGTCCTCGTCGCTGCCATCTGGACGGACGTCGACGCCCGGACCAGGAGCAGTGAGGAGAGAGCTGCGCTCGCAGCGGCGAACACCCACCTCGCCACCCTTCGCCACGACGTGGCGACGACACAGCTCGCCAAGGCGGTGACATCGGCCAAACGCGAGGCCCTGCAAGCGTCGATCGCGTCGACGACGAGTGAGCTGGCGGCGACGAACGGGGCGTTGGCCAACGCCAACGTGCATGCCTACGTCCAGGGAGTGGGCATCAACACCCTGCAGACCTGTCTCGGCGGTGTCAAAAGCGCGTTCACTCAGATCGCGGCGCACGACAACACCCGGGCGGCCAAGGACATCTCGGCCGTGTCGGGCCCCTGCACGCAGCTGGCGGGTGGCTCCGGCACCGGGCTGGTCTACCCGTTTGACTTCCCCGATCCCTCCGTCATTCTGGTGGACCAGACCTACTTCGCCTACGCCACGAATTCGGTGGCGGGCAACATTCAGATCATCGAGTCCAACGACCTGGCGCACTGGAGCGCGGTCGGGAATGCATTGCCGAGCCTTCCCGCCTGGGCGACCGCCGACTACACCTGGGCCCCCGCCGTCGCCATGATCGGAGGGACGTTCGTCCTCTACTACGCGGTGAACGTGGTGGGAACCGCTGACGAATGCATCTCCGTGGCGACCGCCACGCAGCCGCAGGGGCCGTTCCACGACACGTCAACGGCGCCGTTGGAGTGTCAGAAGGCGCTGGGCGGTTCCATCGACCCGGCGTCGTTCATCGACACCAACGGGACGCCCTACCTGGTCTGGAAGTCCGGCGGCCCCGGCTCGTCGAAGATCTGGTCCCAGCAGCTTGTCCCGTCCGGCACGTCGTTCGTCCCCGGCAGCAATCCGACCTCGCTCCTCGTGCCAGACCAGCCATGGGAGGCCGGCACCGTCGAAGCCCCGAACCTGATCACCACGGGCGGGCGCTACTACCTCTTCTACTCGGGCAACGACTGGAACAGTTCGAATTACGCGGTCGGCGTCGCCACGTGCACGGGACCGCTCGGTCCGTGCAGCGATGCGTCACCACACCCGATCCTGTCGAGCGGGCCCGCCGTCGCCGGGCCCGGCGGCGAGTCGGTCTTCGCCGATACGGCAGGAAACTTCTGGGTCGCGTTCCACGCCTGGGTCCCGGGCGCGGTGGGGTTCCCCAACAGCCGAGACCTCTACCTGCGCCGTCTCACGTTCTCCGGCCCGGTGCCGACTGTGGCAACGGCGGGATAGGTCAGCGTCCGGCGGCGAGCGCTTCCGCCCGCCGGGCGATGCCCGGCGCGTCAAGGGCGGCGCACACCTCGGCGAATTCGTCCGTCGGACCACTCCAACGCAGCTCGTCCACCCGCCCGAGGAGCGATCGATCGACCCGCAACGTCGCCAGTTCCTTGAAGAGCAGCGCGTCGTCTTGGCTCTCCTGCAGCGTCGCCGCCAGTTTGACGGCCCCGCGGACGACGACATCCCAGTCAGCGGGGTCGGGAGGGATGTCCTCGAGGTGGTTCCACCTGGCCAACACGGCGGCAGCCGACTTGGCCCCCCACCCCGCCAGCCCGGGAAAGCCGTCGGCGCTGTCGCCGACCAGCGCCAGGTAGTCGGGAATGGAGGCCGGGCCCACCCCGAACTTGGCCGTGACACCGCCCTCATCTATCAGCACGTCCTTGCGCCGATCCAGCTGCACAATGCGAGTACCGCGCACACACTGACCGAGGTCCTTGTCGGGAGTGCAGATGATGATCTGCTCCACCTCCGGATCGGTGTCGGCGACAGCGGCCCCGCTCGCCAGGGCGTCGTCCGCCTCGAGCTCCACCATTGGCCACACCACGACACCCAGCGCAGCGAGCGCCGACTCGAGGGGCCAGGCCTGGGACCACAGATCCGGATCGACACCCTCGCCCGTCTTGTATCCAGGCCACAGGTCGTTGCGGAAGGACTCAATGACGTGGTCCGTCGCCACACCCACGTGCGTTGCCCCCTCCCCCAGCAGTTGCAGAACGGAGCTTACGACGCCCCGCACCGCGGCGACCTCCTGGCCGTCGGCGTTGCGATGCGGCGGCGCGCCGAAGAAATGGCGGAACAGCTCGTAGGTCCCGTCGACAAGATGCACCTTCATGACAAAAACAAGCCTACAGCAGGGAGTTTTGATAGATCCGAAGGCCTCGGTGCAACCTCTTCCATTGCGGACCGGTTCGGTGTGCAACCTCTTGGTGAGAGCTGCAACGGGAGCCCGGCAGCACGTGGGTGCGGGGCAGGTTCGAGAGGAGTTGCCATGAACGATCGAGGTTACGGCTGGACCGTCGTCGCCGCCGTCATGTTGGAGGTGGCCGGCGTCATGCGGATCATGGACTCGATCTGGGCCTTCCGCTACCACGGCAAGGTTCCCGACCACCTCCAAGACGGGCTCTTGGGGCTCCACCCTCAAGCACTACGGCTGGGTCTGGCTGATCGTCGGCATCATCTTGATCCTGTGCGCCCTGGCCGTGATGGAGCCGCTCACAGCTCGGGCGCTGGGTCGGGATCGTGGCCGGGGCCATCGGCGCCATCAGTGCCATCTGGTGGATGCCCTACTACCCGGTGTGGTCCTTGGCCTACATCGCCCTCGGCGTCCTTGGTGATCTACGCGCGCTGGCCGCCTACGGGGGCCCGGTCGAGGCGACGATCGTCAGTCAACAAGAGCTGAACCGCCTCTCGAGGCCGGAGCGCCTCTCGAGGCCAAGCCGCCGCTGAAGTGGCGGCGCCCCCGACCCCGAGGAGGAGCCGAAACTTGGCCGTCGACACCCTCTTCGTCTACTGCGGCGTCTACGGCGAGGCTCGCCGGACGCGCTCGGAGGACTACGAGCTGATCAAGGACCTCCACACCGAAGCCAACCTGATCGACTGCCTACGACGCGGCGGTCATCGAGCGCGACCACAAGGGCAAAAGGTCAAGATCGCGAAGAAGCACGAGACGCCGACGCGGGCCGGTGGCGTGCTCGGCGGCGGTGTCGGCCTCGCCACGGGGCTGGCGATCGCCCT
>CAVSUH010000006.1:0-19334 GCA_963731065.1 uncultured Acidimicrobiaceae bacterium
CCCAGCGGAGTCAGGAGGAGCGGTGGGCACCCTTCCATTCCACCAGGAAGTAGTGACGCTCGCGGCCGCGATCCCCCCCCGGCCGCCGGAAGCGGTCAGCCCGGAAGCGGGCGGCGGCCCCAACAAGAGATCATCGGCGGCTGGGCCAGGTCCAGCGGGCCGGCGGCCACGTTGGCCAGGTGCCGGGCGATCTCGTCCTCGGTGGCAATGCCGTGGTCGAGGAGCTGGTCCCGGATCAGGTTGATGGTCGCCGTCTCGAGGGCGTTGCAGGCGGGATCGCTCACCGGGAAGGCGGCGTCGGCGGCCACCTGCACCAGGCCGACCGCGCGGAGCCGGCGCGGCAACGTGCGACCGTAGGCCAGGTCCACGCCGGTTCCGCCAGCAATTGGCGGAAGCCCCGCCGGATCCGATTGGCCAATTCCTGGGGGGGCCCAATTTCCTCCAGGCAGCTCAACGGCTGCAGGGCGGGGTCGGCGTCCTCCACCAGCATGACCCCGCCCGGCCGCAGGGTGGCGGCCATGGTGGCCAGCGCTCGGTCGCGCTCGGGCACGTGCACCAGGACGAGACGGGCGTGGACCAGGTCGAACGGGCCGCCCGGGGGAGGGCCCGACGCCACATCGTGCTCCAGCAGGTCCACGTTGGATGCGCGGCGATGTCGGCGGTGGGGGTGTCGGCCGGGCCTCCTGCGGCTGGGGCAGCCCACGAGAGGTTGATATCGGTGGCGAGCACGTGCCCGGCGGGGCCGACGCGCTCGACAGGTAATTCACCACCGACGTCCCGCCGGCACCCACCTCCCAGCAGCGCCAGCCCTGCGCCAGCCCCAAGCCGTCGAGGTGCCGGAAGGTGGCCGGGTCGAACAGGGTGGTGAAGGCGGTGAAGCGGTCCATCGCCTCAGGGGCATCGTTGGAGAGGAGGTAGCGGCCTGCGGCGGCGGCGCTCACGAGGCCGGGATGGTCGCCGTCGCCAGATCCTGCGACGTGCCGGCGTAGCGGTCGAGCACATCGGCCACCTCGGCCCGCCCCTCCTCGATGAGGGCCGCCGTCCCCGAGAAGTCGCGGTACTGGCCCGAAGGCTCGCCGCCACCGCTGAAGACGACCACCTCGACGCCGGGCGGGAGCAGGGCCAGCTCGCGGACGAATCGAGCGTGGATGGCGACGAAGAACGCCGTCAGCTGCGCCTCGAGCGGGCGCCGCGGTGGCGGCGGATGAAAGTGCAACGGTCCACAGAGCAGCACGTAGATGCGGTCACACCCGGCTTCGAGCGCGCGGCTGATCGGCACGTTGTTCACCACGCCGCCATCGACGAGCAGATCGCCTCCGATGGTGACCGGCGGGAAGATGGACGGGATCGCCGAGGAGGCCAGGATGGCCTCCACCGCCGGGCCGTGGCCGATCCAGTGCTCCCGGCCGTCGGTAAGCGACGCGGCCACCACCTCGATCGGGATGGTGGCGTCCTCCAGGTTCTCGTAGTCGATCCCGGACTCGATGATGGCCCGCAACCCGGCATTGGAGTGCACGGCCTGCCGCTTCTGCAAGAACGCCCACGGACCGTCGAGCGGGCCGCGGGGGAAGATGTCGGTCCCCTTCACGGCACGCCAGATGGCGGCCATGCGCTCGGCGTTCTCCATCGTCGGCTGGCCGGCATAGGACGCGCCGTTGATCGCTCCGACCGACGCGCCGAAGACGCGATCGGCGCGGATGCCTCGTGCGATGAGCTCCTGGAGCATCCCCACCTGGACGGCGCCCCGGCTGCCGCCGCCGGCAAGGACGAACGCGGTGCGCTTCGGGTCGGGGCGGTTGCCGCGACCATCGCTGAGGTGACGGCGGTGGGCCCACCGGGCGCGCACCCGGTCGGTGAACGACCGCTGGTGCTCGGTGCTGGTGCTGGCGCTGGCGATGGCGATGGCGATGGCGATGGCGTACCGGCACCGGCACCGGCACCGGCGCCGTTGAACGATTCCCATCGGCGTCGCTGGCGTCGCTCACGGCGCTCCTGACGCCGTTCCCGGCGGATCCGGTCGCTCTCGTACTCGAGCTTCTTGGCGTGCCCGCCAGGCCCGACGCCCGGCCAGATCGTGGCGCACAGCCCACATGATCACGATGACCGCCAGCGCGATGATCGCAACCACGAAGATCCCGAAGATCACGAAGAAGGCGGTGTTGCCGGCGGACGCCAGCAGGAGGGCGGATGCCATGTCCACCTCAGGGTAGAGGACCCTCCGCCCTCCGTCCACAACCACCCTCCGTGGCCGCATGGGAGTAAGAGGGGTGTCACATCCCGTGGGCACAATGCACCGATGGTCCTTGTCGCACCACGTCCCCTGCTGCAGCCGGCCCCTCCGGGTGATGCTGCCGCTGCTGCTTTGGCGGACCGCGGTACGGGGGCCGAGGTCCTGGCGCTTCTGCGTGGCGACGCCGCCGCTCGCCCGCGCTTCGATCCCGGGCTGGGCGGGGGGCTGCGCGCCTGGCTCGAGGATGCCGCCTACGACGTCGTCATAGCGCGCGGCGAGCACGCGCCGGCTCTCTTCCTCGGACCGCGCCAGTTGCTCGGATCGTACGACGAGGCCAGCGACGAGGATGGTGCGCAACGGGACGATGGCGGCGGCGGCCGACTGGTTCTGTCCCGGTTGGTGCACACGTTGTTGCGCCAACTGGTGCACACCGGTGAGATCCAGGACCCCTTGGGCGACGCACTCGATGCACTGCGCGCCGCCGGCAACGAAGCCGAGGCGCGAGAGATCGAGGCGCTTCCGGCGGCGGCGCGCACGGCACTCAGTGAGACGCTTTCGGTCCACGCCCGCAACCTGACGGGGCTGCTCCCCCGGTTCGCCCCGGGCTGGATGCCGCGAACCAACGACCGCGTCGCCATCCCGCTCGCCGGAGGTCGGATCGTCCTGCATGGGGTGTTCGACCTCGTGGTCGGGCTGCCACAGCCGCGCACCGCGTCGCTCTGCGCGCTCGGGCTGTCCACCGGCGGGCCGTGGGCGGCGGCGCGGCGGTCCCTGCACTATCTGTCGCTGCTCGAAACCCTCCGCACCGGCACTCCCCCGTTCCGGCTGGCGCTGCTGGAGTCCGCGTCCGGCCGTTACGGCGTCGAGGATGTACGTGAGGAGCACCTCCGGGCGATCGCTTCGCACATCGCGACATGGCTCGCCCGAGACGCCGGCGCTACGCGCACCGCCACCAGCCAGCATGGATAGCCGGCTCATGGACGCGCTGCTGGCGCCCGTCCCCGCGGTTGACGCCGCTTCGTGGCGCTTCGCCCTCGAAGAGGCAAAGGCGAAGCTGGCCGGCCTGGCCGTGCGGCGCGCCGGTGCTGTCCGCTTCCGCGTCACCGATCACGAGGTGCGCACCGCCTTCACCATCGACGAGGCCCTCGATCTCGGTCCAGGGCAGCCGTTTGCCTGGACCTCCCTCACGGCCCGGCGATCCATCGGGGTGGCCGCAGTCCGCCTGTTGCTCGCGGGCACAGCACGCTCCCCTCTCGAGGCGGTGCGGAACCGGTTGGCCGAATCCTCCCGCTGGGTGCGCGAAGGCAGTTCCTCCGCCACGCAACTGGACCGCTGGGTTGAGGGTCTCTCGCCGGCCGCTCGTGCCGCCGTCGGCGCGGAAGCAGTGACTTGGGCGACCCGGCTGTGGTGCGCCCTGGACTGGTCGTTGTTCCCCTCGCCGCCGGTCGTCGGCCGCGACCACTGGTGGGACAGCCCCCATTCGGCGTTGCTGGCGCTCCGCGGGCGTGCCGACGTGCGCTCGGCCAATGCCCACCTGGTGGTGCTGTCGGGGCCCCGCCGTGGCTCGGTGCGCGCCGAACTCTCCCTGGTGACCCTGGTCGAAGCGCTGCGCGTGCGTGGGGACGACGTGCCCGGCAGGGTGGTCGGGTGGTGGCCCGATTCGGGCCACCTGGTCCGGGTCGAGCCCGAACCGTCGGTCCTCTCCCTCGGGACGGAGGCGGTGGAACTGGCGCTGGGCGGGGCTGGAACGTCCCTCCGATCGGCCGCCTGAAAGGGAGCGCACCCAGGTCCTCTATCGTGGGGTCCCCCCATGGAGACCCGCGAAGACATCAGGAACGTGGCCATCGTGGCGCACGTCGACCACGGCAAGACGACTCTGGTCGACGCGCTCCTGCGCCAGACCGGCGCGTTCGGCGCCCACCAGGAGCTGACCGACCGCGTCATGGACTCCGGCGATCTCGAGCGCGAGAAGGGCATCACCATCCTGGCCAAGAACACCGCCGTGCGCTGGGGCGGCGTGAAGTTCAACATCATCGACACCCCGGGGCACGCTGACTTCGGCGGCGAGGTCGAGCGGGGGCTGACCATGGTCGACGGCGTCCTCCTCCTGGTGGACGCTTCCGAGGGGCCCCTGCCCCAGACACGTTTCGTCCTGCGCAAGACGCTGGAGGCACGACTTCCCGTCGTGCTCGTGATCAACAAGGTCGACCGGGCCGACGCCCGCATCGCCGAGGTCGTACACCAGGTCGAGGAGCTGTTCCTCGACCTCGACGCCGACGAGGACCAGATCGACTTCCCGATCCTCTATGCCAACGCGAGAGCGGGCTGGGTCAGCACCGAGCCCGGTGTCGAGGGCGAGAACGTCGAACCGTTGTTCAGAGCCATCATCGACCACGTCCCCGCCCCGTCTTTCGACCCGGACGCCGGGACGCAGGCCCTCGTCTGCAACCTCTCTGCCTCGCCCTACGTGGGGCGGCTCGCCATCTGCCGGGTGCACAACGGCACGTTGGTCAAGGGCAATCCGGTGGCGTGGTGCCGGCTCGACGGGACCATCGAGAGGGTCAAGATCACTGAGCTCTACGTAACCGAGGCTTTGGATCAGGTGCCGGCGGAGTCGGCCGGGCCAGGCGAGATCGTCTCGGTAGCCGGACTGGCGGAGGTCACCATCGGCGAGACATTGGCCGATCCCGACCGGCCGGTCGCCCTCCCGGTCATCACCGTCGACGAGCCCAGCCTGGCCATGACCATCGGCATCAACACGTCGCCCTTGTCCGGTGCGGACGGCACCAAGCTGACCGCCCGCCTCCTCAAAGCCCGCCTAGATGCCGAGCTCGTGGGCAACGTGGCCGTCAGGGTGGCGCCGACGGAGCGCCCCGACACGTGGGAGGTGCTCGGCCGGGGTGAGCTGCAGCTTGCCGTGCTGGTGGAGACCATGCGACGGGAGGGATTCGAGCTCACGGTCGGCAAGCCGCAGGTCGTCACCCGCGAGATCGACGGCAAGGTGTACGAACCGGTGGAGCGGGTGAGCATCGATGTGCCCGACGAGTATCTCGGCGTGGTCACCCAGCTGCTGGCGCTGCGCAAGGGCACCATGTCCGAGATGGTCAATCACGGGACGGGCTGGGTGCGCTTCGACTACCGCGTGCCGGCCCGTGGCCTCATCGGGTTCCGCACCGAGTTCCTGACCGAGACCCGCGGGACAGGGATCCTCCACCACGTGTTCGACGGGTGGGAGCCGTGGCACGGTGACCTGCGGACTAGGCGCAACGGATCGATGGTGGCGGACCGGCGCGGGGTCACCACGACCTTCGCCCTGATGAACCTGCAGGAGCGCGGGACACTGATCGTCGGTCCGGCCGAGGAGGTCTACGAGGGGATGATCGTCGGGGAGAACGCCCGGGCGGACGAGATGGACGTCAACCCGACCAAGGAAAAGAAGCTGAACAACATCCGTTCGGCGACGGCGGAAGACTTTGAGCGGCTCACGCCAGCCCTGACTTTCTCGCTCGAGCACACGCTGGAGTTCATCACCGAGGACGAGTGTGTCGAAGTCACACCGAAGGCGGTGCGACTGCGCAAGGTGCTGCTCGACCAGGCGATCCGCGGCCGGCAGCGCAGCCGGGCCCGCGACGCGGCGCAGCGCGAGCAGACTTCTCCTTCGAAATAGGGCCATCGGGGCTGGGGGAGGCATGGTGACGGCTCGGACCGAGGGCTTCGATCACATCACCATTGTGGTAACTGACCTGCCCGGGGCGCGTCGGTTCTTCGGGCTCCTCGGCTTTGAGGAGAGCATCGCTGTGGTGGCGTCCGGCGAGCAGGTATCGGCGTACATGGGGATCCCAGGCTGGGAGTCCGATCACGTGACCCTGGTGCTCCAAGGGGTCGACGTGCACCAGGAGATTCAGCTGCTGTTCTTCCATGCGCCGCCGATCAAGGTCGACAGCGGGACGGGCACGCTCGACCGCACAGGGTTCAACCATGTTTGCTTCCGGGTCAACAACCTGGCCGCGATGCTCGAACACTTGGCGGCGAACGGAATCACACCGCGCAACAAGGTCCTCGACTACCACGACCGCAAGCTGGTGTTCCTCGACGGTCCGGGCGTCGTCGTCGAGCTGGCGGAGTGGGCCGGCGGATGAGTGGGCGGGCCAGAGCACTCACCTAACATGAGTTGAGTCGCCTGGAGGGATGGCAGAGCGGACGAATGCACAGCTCTTGAAAAGCTGCGAGGTGCAAGCCTCCGTGGGTTCAAATCCCACTCCCTCCGCTCGCTGGCCTGAACCCCAGAAGCCTCAGGATCACGATCACGCAGTGAGCCTTCGGTGTGACCAAAAATCTCACTTGACGCACAACAGTGCGCACACCCCCGCCGTTACGCGACGATAGAAACCGGAACTTGTGCTGACCCAGGGAGGGGTGCGGGCAGATGGCGGCGAACAACCCAACTGGTAAGGCGATCCTCCGAGCGTCCTTAAGGCTCTTCAGGCAAGACCGGCAGATGATCTGGCTCCCGGTCATGGCGACGATCACCGCGCTCATCGCATTCGCCATAGTGGGCGGACCTGTCGCGCTGGCCCTTGGACACACTGGGATCGGCCTCATCATCGCTTTGGCCTGCGGATCCGTGGTGGCCACCGCCGCCACTGTCATCTTCAACGTGGCACTGGTCTTCGCTGCCACCGATCGCATCGAAGGCAGAACGCCCACCATCGGGGGCTCGCTGGCTCAAGCCTGGGGGCGACGCAACGTGATCTTCAGCTGGGCCATCCTCTCGGCCGTCGTGGGGACGGCCATCCGGCTCCTCGAACAACGGCTGGGGCTCGTCGGCCGCCTCATCGGCATCGCCGGCGGCTTGGCGTGGGCCGTGGCCACCTTCCTCGTGATCCCGGTCCTCGCCTTCGAGAATGTCGGGCCGATTGAGGCGGTCAAGCGATCCTCCTCGATCCTCAAGGCTCGGTTCGGCACGATCGCCCGCGGCGGTCTGCGGTTCGGGGTGCTCTTCCTGGGCCTGTCGCTCGGTGCCCTGCTCGTGCTCGCCATCGGGGTGGTCGCAATCGCCAAGCACGCCGACGTCATCGGGATCCCAGTCGCCATCATGGGGTTCGTGCTGCTCATCGGCATCTCCATGTACGCATCAGCTGCGGGGATGTACATGCGGACGATCCTCTACCGCTACGCCACGGACCAGCCCATTCCCGACCTCGGCGTCGACGTGTCGGGAGCATTCAGGACTCAATAAAGGGCCCAGCAAATTTACGGACGTCGTCTCCCGAAGGGGGCGACCGTTCTTCCCTCGATGTCGCCGACTCTGACCGACACTAAGGGCACCGACCTCATCAGTGCGGTGGCCGCCATGTCGAAGGAGGAGCGCAGGGCTCGCCTCGATCGGGCTCTGCGCTCGATAGCGGCCGCTGAAGGAGAAGTTCTCGCCATAGTCGGCGAGGTCGACCGGAACCAGGATTATCGAGATGACGGGGCGACCTCGACGGAGGCCTGGTTGGCGGAGCGCTATGGGGTCTCGGCCCCTCGCGCCCGGGCCTATGTGCACGTTGGTGAGAAGGTCTTCGACACCCCGCACCTCCTCGGCGCCCTCTGCGCTGGTGATCTCTCCTTCGACAAGGTGCGGGTGGTGGCCGACGTGGCGACGCCTGAGACCGACCGCCGGCTGTGCTCGGAGGCCAAGGAGCACTCGGTGCGTGAGCTGGCCGACATCGCCCGCGCGGCCGCTGAGCTGCAAAGAGCCTCTTCGCCCGTGGGGTCGCGCTCGGATCACGAGCGGCGCTACGTGCGTTTCAACGACGAGCACCGCACCATCTCGGCCCAGCTGCCGCCCGAGTCCTACGTCGAGGCCAAGGCCCGACTGCACGCCCTTTTAGAAGAGATGCCCTCTGACGGAGACACACCCTTGGACCAGCGTCGCGCTGACGCCTTCATGGAGCTGATCCGCTCGGGCGGCGGGGAGGTGACCAAGAAGGGCAGTCCCTTCTTCGTGGTGGCCCACGTTCCCCTGGCCTCCCTGGTCGACGGCGCAGGCAAGGCGACTAGCGGCCTGGCCGGCGAACTCGAGGGGCACGGCCTGATCGATGGCGAGACGGTGCAGCGGATCGCCTGTGACGCCACCATCGCCGTGGCGGTCGACGACGATGTCGGGCACACCATGTACGAGGGCCGGGCCAAGCGCTTTGCGACCGCGGCCCAGCGCCGAGAGGTCATGCGCCGGGACCGACAGTGTCGCTTCCCGGGCTGTGCGAACGTGACCTTCGCCCATGTGCACCACATCGTGCCGTGGAAACCCGGAGGCAGGACCGACCTCCCCAACCTCGTCCTCTTGTGCAAACACCACCATGGCCTGGTGCACCGCTTGGTCTGGACGATGAAGGGCAACGCCAACGAGGAGCTCACCTTCCTCGGCCCGAGCGGCCGGGTCATGACATCGCGCCCTTCGGCACTGTGGACCAGGGTCACGGGCGGGCGCTGACGATCGGGCGGGTCGGCTCAGGCGAGGCGACCGTTCAACAGGCCGTTCTCCGAGGTCCCCGCTCCAGAAGAGGACGCAGGTCGACGAAGCCTGCGAACTGCTGCGGCGATGCTCCATCGGTCAGGAAACGACCCCGAGAGAAGCGGTAATCTCGCATCGCTCCGGGAACAGCGCCGTGGTTGTCTCGCCGTGGCCAGGTTCGAACAACAAGGGGGGAGGGCGCGTGGCAGACATGAAGGCCGTGCAGGTGACTCGCCACGGGCCACCGGGCGAAGTCTTGTTAGTGCAGACCGTCGAGCGTCCCGAACCCGGGCCCGGCGAGGTGCGGGTGAAAGTGAGCGCCGCGTCGCTCAACTTCAACGACATAGACCGCTGCCTCGGAAACCTGGTCTCGGTCCCTACTCCGCCCCCGTTCACGCTGGGCATGGACGTGTGCGGTGTCGTCGATGCCGCCGGCGAAGGTGCCGAGTCATGGCTCGGCCAACGTGTCGTGGCCATCACCAAGAACGCCCTCGGCGGTATCGCCGAGTACGCGATCGCCGACGCCATTTCGGTCTTCGATGCTCCACCG
Source organism: uncultured Acidimicrobiaceae bacterium (assembly GCA_963731065.1). Taxonomy (GTDB): domain Bacteria; phylum Actinomycetota; class Acidimicrobiia; order Acidimicrobiales; family RAAP-2; genus Bog-473. The sequence goes on from CAVSUH010000006.1 coordinate 9,280, forward strand.
GACTTCGACGACGTCGAAGCAACCGCCTTCCTATTGTCCTTCCAGACCTCCCACCTGGCCCTGTTCAAAAGAGGGCGCCTCCAGGCGGGAGAGACGCTGGTCGTCCACTCCGCCGCCAGCGGATTGGGCACCGCGGGGATTCAGCTCGGCAAGGCCGCCGGAGCCCGGGTCATTGCGGTAGCGGGGGGTCCGGAAAAAGGAGCACTGTGCTCCTCCCTCGGAGCCGACCTCGTCATCGACCACACCGCCGAGGACTTCGTCGAGGCCGTGCTGGTCGCCACCGGTGATGCCGGCGCAGACGTGGTCTACGACCTGACCGGCGGCGACTTTGTGGAGCGCTCGTGGCGCTGCACGGCGCATGGGGGCCGGTATTTGGCGGTGGGGTTCGCCGATGACGACGCCAATGGCATGACCGGCAGGCCTCTCCGTATGGCGTGCATCGGGAACATCGACATCGTCGCGGTCATGGTGGCCTGGGCGGACTCGGTCGATCCCGGCATGCGACGCTTCGGTTTCAATCCATTCGGGCGGGACGTGGCGGACGAGATCCACGCCGATCTACTGCGATTGGCCGCCGCCGGCGCAATCCGACCCGCCATCGGTCGGCGAGTCACCATGGAGGAGGCGGGCCGTGCGCTCGATGACCACCAGGCCCGCCGTTCGGTGGGCCGCACGGTCGTGGAGGTGCGGTGATGGGGAACCGATGAGCACGGTCGAGTACACCTGGCGCGACTCGGAGTTGCGCAGCCCACCGCTCCGGGCACTCAATTGGACGGGCGCCCAACTGGCGCGTTTCGGGCCCGAGCTTCCCTCCCTCAGCCCATCTTCGGTGACTGCTGCCGCGGTCAAACTGGCCGGGTCGGATGACTTCGGTACCGACTCCTACCGGGAGCCCCTGGAGGTCTATCTCCGCGCCTGTGAGGAGGAAGCCGAGCTGACGACGTTCGGCCGCCTCCTCGTCTCCAAGATGCTGGCGCGCGCGCTCGCCAACCGCATCGAACTCCAAGACTGGTCGAAGAAACACCCCGAGGTGCGTGAGGGCCGCATTGAGCGCCCCTGGATCATCGTCGGATTGCCCCGCACAGGAACCAGCCTGCTCTCCATACTGCTCGGGCTCGACCCGGTGGCCCGGCCGCTCCTCCAGTGGGAGGCCGCCCGCCCCGTCCCTCCCGCCACGCTGGAGGAAGCGGCAGAAGACCCGCGTGTCGCCCGGTCGGCGAAGGATCTCGACGGGCTGATGAAGCTCAACCCGCCGCTCAAGGCCATGCACCCCTTCGGCGCCACCGTGGCCGAGGAGTGTGTGGCGATCTTCATGTACGACGTGCGCGCCCTGGCGCTCGAGACCCAGGCCCACGTGCCGAGCTATGCCCGCTGGCTCGAAAAGGCCGATATGACCCCGGCCTACGACGTGCACCGGCTTGCCCTGCAGACGCTGCAATCGCGGCAGCCGACCGAACGTTGGATCCTGAAGACACCCAATCACCTGTGGCACCTCGACGCCATGCTGGCGGCCTATCCCGACGCCAGGGTGATCTGGACCCATAGGGATCCCGGACCGGTGGTCACGTCATTGGCCAGTCTCGCCAACGCCAGCCAGCGCGTCCTGACCAGCCGAAAGGACCCTCGCCCCACCGCCGAGGAGTGGAAGCGCAAGTGCGCGTTCGCGCTCCGCTCGGCGATGGCTTTCGACGAGCAGGCGCACCAAGGCTGGTGCCAGCACATTCACTACGAGACCCTGATCGCCGACCCGGTCGCCATGGTCCGCCGGTTGTACAGCGGTTTCGGCGAAGAGGTGGGTTCTCTCCATGCCCGGCGCATGCACGCCTTCCTCGAAGATCGGCCGCAGGACCTCTTCGGCAAGCACCGCTACGACCCAACGGACTTCGGATGGTCCTACCCCGGCCTGGCAGAGGAGTTCGGGGACTACACGAAGCGCTATGACATCGAGACGGCGGGCCACTCAGCGTAAGGCCGCTCCGGAGCTCAGCTGGCGCAGAGACTTCTGACTCCCGTATTGCTAGTGTGCTGCCCAAACAAGAACGTGTTCTAGGATTTTCCATGGGATGCGGAACAGACCAATTCGGGTCCGGTTCCGTGGACAGGGGGTGTGATGATGAAGAGGATCACCGGCTTACGGGCCTTGGGAGCAGCGCTTATGCTCACAACGCTCACAGCGGCTGGGGTGCTCGTGACACCGGGGGTTGGGGGCGCCGCGTCGACCACCTCTGCCACCTTTGGGACGCTCCCGTCTCCCTGCGGCAAGGGGCATGACACCGGCGCCACGGACAAGGGCGTGACGAACTCCACGATCAACCTCGCCTACGGCGACGACCGGGGCTTTTCCGGTCTCCCCGGTCTCGACCAGGAGATGGGCGACGCCGTCAAGGACATGATCGCCTGGTGCGACGCGCAGGGAGGCATCGGAGGGCGCAAGATCGTCGGTGACTACTACGACGCCGCGGTGACCAACGTCGGCTCGGTGATGACACAGGCCTGCTCCAAGGACTTCATGCTGGTCGGCGAAGGCTTCGCACTCGACGGTACCGCCGAGCAGACCCGTCTCGGTTGCAACCTGGCCTCCGTCCCCGGTTTCACGGTCTCTCCAGTCGTGGCGAACGCCTACGAGATGTACCAGGCGTCGCCGAACCCGGCCAACGCCAGCCCGGTGTCGATCGCATATGAGGCCGAGAAGCTCTTCGGATCGAAGACCAAGAAGGTCGGCGTCTACGACTCCACCCTCTCCACCCAGGAATCCTCGACGGCCAAGGCCGTGCAGGCGTACACGACCGCCGGCTGGAAGTTCCTCCCCAATTGCACCGCCAGCATCGACTACAACGGCGAGGCGAACTACACGCCGTTCGTGCAGAAGCTCCAGAGTTGCGGCGCACAGATAATCTTCAATGACGCCACGCCGGGACCGACGCTCTACGGCGCCTTCGAGGCCGAGAATCAGATCGGCTACGACCCCATCTGGATGATGGACTCGGGGGCGTACACGGCCGCCTTCGCCCAGTGGAACACCGACGGGCTGGCGAACAACGCCTACGTGCGGCTGTCCTACGAGCCGCTCGAGGCGGCCAAGGTCGTCCCCGCCGTCTCCCAATATCTCTCGATCGTCAAGAAGTACGGCGGTCTCACCTCACAGCTCGGGGAGCAGGCCACTTCTTCGTTCCTTCTCTGGGCGACCGAGGCCAAGGCGTGTGGCGACACCCTGACGCGCCAGTGCATGATCAACCACCTCGCCAAGGTGACGAGCTGGACCGGCGGCGGTCTCAATGCTTCGGGCAACCCGTCCAAGAACCTCCCGCCGGACTGCGGTGTCCTCATGAAGCTGGACGGGACGAAGTGGATCCAGGCCTACCCGAAGAAGCTTGGGACGTTCGACTGCTCCCCGAAGTACGTCGTGGCCAACACGGGATCGGTCATCGGCACCCCCTTGAACTCCCAGGGCTACGCGACCCAGTACGCGACCTCCACTGTCCTGAAGCCTCAGGGGTGAGCGCCCAGAACGCCAGCTCGCCAGCCGCCTGACCTGAGCGACGGGAGCTCCGGCCATGCACCTGTTACTCACCTACACGATCCTCGGGCTGGTCACCGGCGCGGTCTACGGGATCGCGGCCTCCGGCCTCGTCCTCACCTACACCACCTCGGGCATCTTCAACTTCGCCCAGGGCGCCATGGCGATGCTGGCCGCCTTCACCTACTGGCAATTCCGCTACGGCTGGAACTGGCCAGCGCCCCTGGCACTTTTCACAGTGCTCGTGGTCCTCGCCCCACTCTTGGGCATCCTCCTCTATGTCTTCATCATGCGGGGGATCCGCCAGACGTCTGACGTGACGAAGATCGTCGTCACGATCGGCATCATGTTGGGGTTGATCGCGCTGGCGCAGTGGATCTGGAACCCGGGCGTACCACGCACTGACCAGCTTTTCTTCGGCAACGCGGCAAAGTTCAAATTCCTGGGTGTCTACATCACCGACCACGAGGCGATCGCTCTGGGCTGCGGCGTGCTCATCGCCGTGGGCATACGCCTCTTGTTCACGAGCACCCGAACCGGTGTGGCCATGCGGGCCGTGGTCGACAACCCGGCGCTGCTCCAGCTCAACGGCGGGCGGCCCGAACGGCTGGCGGCGTTCTCATGGGCCCTCGGTGCGGCACTGGCCGCGCTGGCCGGCATCCTCATCACCCCGATCAGCGGGGGCACCCTCGACGTCCACGTGTTGACGCTGCTCGTGCTGGACTCCATCGCGGCCGCGATGTTCGGCCGACTACGGAGCATCTGGCTCACGTTCGCCGGAGCCATCGTCCTCGGGTTGGCCAGTACCTACGTGCTCGGGTACTTCCCCGAATCGTGGGAATGGGCGTCGAACTTCCGCATCGCGCTGCCCATGATCGTGCTCTTCGTGGTCCTGATCGTGCTCCCACAGGACCGGCTGCGGGGAGCGACGCTGCTGCGCACCAGAGAACGATTCACCGTGCCGACAATCCGTTCCGCCGTGACGTGGGGCGTCATCCTGCTGGTCGTCGTGCTCCTCCTCGAACAGGTCATGGACTCCAGCGATATGGGGTCGCTGACCGTCGGCATCATCTACGGCATCATCGCCCTGTCGCTCACCCTGCTCACCGGATACGCCGGAGAGATCAACCTGGCGCCTGTCTCTTTCGGGGCGATAGCCACCATCATCGTGTTCCACCTGGGTCTCTCCGGTTCAGGGCTCACCCAGCGGATCACGCTCTGGGGACTGATACTCGGAATCGCCGTCACTGCCGTCGTCGGTGGCCTCATCGCCCTGCCGGCCCTGCGCCTCCGCGGTCTCTACCTGGCGCTCGCCACCCTGGCGTTCGGTGTCTTCGTCTCCGACATGATCATCGCCGACATTGCGCCGCACGTCTTGCCCATCTTCCACCTGCACTACTCGATCTTCCCCGACGGCACATTGCAGATCCCCGCGCTCAAAATCGGTCCGATCGACCTCAGCTCGTCGAAGACGTTCCTCACCACGTCGACCTGCATCTTCATTCTGATCGGCATCGGCCTCATCGCACTGCGACGAAGCAATTACGGGCGCCGACTGACGGCGATGAAGGACAGTCCGGCTGCCGCCGCCACACTGGGGCAGAACCTGATCAAGCTGAAGCTCTCGGTATTCATGATCTCGGCGGCGATCGCTGGACTGGGCGGTGTCCTGTTGTCGAGCGCGTTGGTGAGCGTCAGCGACACGACCTACATCATCTTCATCAGCCTGGCCCTCGTGATGCTCACCGTCGTCGGAGGAATCGGCAACGTCGCCGGCGCCCTCATGGGCGGCATCCTGGCCGGGACCGCGTTCCAAGCCCTGACCTCCACGTTCACGAACCTGAGCACGGACCACGGCGGCGGGGGTTTCTGGAACGTCCTGGCCAACCTTTCCCTGGTCGCGCCGGCGCTCATCGGTGTGAGCCTCGGTCGCAACCCGAGCGGTGCCGTGCCCCAGATCGTGAGTTCCTATCGGCCGCTCTGGCAGGCCAAGGGCGTCCTGCTGCTCGGAGTGGTGGCCGAGATCGTCGCGTATCTCCTCGTGCTCACCAAGGTGATGGGTAACTGGTGGCTCGTGCTGGCAACCGCTCTCATTGCCATCGCCCTGCCGGCGGTCGGCCGTCTCGTGGAACCGGAAGCCTTCCTCGAGCCGGCCAAGGCGGGGCCAGCCCAAAAGCGGCCGGCGACCGCACCGGTCGCGGTGGACGTCGTCGTGGAAAGTGTGGCCGATGCCCGTCCTTGAGGTCGCAGATGTGTGCGTCGCCTTCGGTGGGAACCAGGTGTTGACGGAGGTCTCGCTCACCGTCGCTGACAGAGGCGTTACGGGCCTCATTGGGCCCAACGGTGCGGGCAAGACGACCTTGTTCAACGTCGTCAGTGGGTTGTTGGCGCCCAAATCAGGACGCGTGATCATCGATGGCCATGACGTCACGAAGGCCGGGCCGTCTCGCCGCGCCCGCCGGGGGCTCTCGCGCACCTACCAGCGGCTCGAGCTCTTCACCTCACTCACCGTGCGGGACAACATCAAGGTGGCCGGCGAGATCCGCAATACCTGGAGCAGGCGTGGTCGGCTCGACGTCGGCGCCGAGACCGATCATGTGATTGAGCTGGTAGGCCTGGGCGACGTGGCCGACCGCGAGGTCAGCGAGTTGCCGACCGGGCGCGCCCGCGTCGTCGAGGTGGCCCGCGCCCTCATGACCCAGCCGAAGGTCCTTCTTCTCGATGAGCCCGCCTCGGGACAGACGGAGCAGGAGACGGAGGCTTTCGGCCTGCTGCTGCGCCAGCTCGTCGAGGAGCGTGATCTGGCCATCTGTCTGGTCGAGCACGACGTCGGCCTGGTGATGGGCACCTGTGAGCACATTCATGTCCTCGACTACGGCGAGGTCATTGCCAGTGGGACGCCCGACCAGGTCAAGGACGATCCGGCCGTGATCAACGCCTATCTCGGTGCTCCGTGAGCGAGGCCGCGTCCCCGGCAGATCGGGGCGTCCCGTCGATCCTGGAACTGCGCGACATCCGAGCCGGCTACGGCCCGATTGAGGTCGTGCACGGCGTCAGCCTGGAGGTCGCGACGGGGTCGGTGATGGCACTGTTGGGCCCGAATGGGGGCGGCAAGACCACGATGCTCAACGTCTGCTCTGGCACCCTTGCTCCGAACAGCGGGGACGTGTACTTCGAAGGCGCCGCGGTGACCTCCCTGTCGGCGGACGATCGTGCCCGGAAGGGGATCTGCACGGTGCCCGAAGGGCGCGGCATCTTTCCCAACCTCACCGTGCGGGAGAACCTTCTGATGGCCACGCAGGTCGGGGTGCCGATGGGCCGCATTGAGGAGGTGGCCTACTCGCAGTTCACCCAACTCAGTGGGCGGCGGAAGCAGATGGCCGGGACGCTGTCGGGGGGCGAGCAGCAGATGCTCGCCCTGGCGCGTGCCTTCGCCACCGACCCCAAACTGTTGCTGCTCGACGAGCTCTCAATGGGTCTGGCCCCGATTGTGGTCGGGCAGCTCTACGACAAGGTTCGTGAGCTCGCCGAGGCAGGCCTCTCCATCCTGCTGGTCGAGCAGTTCGCCCGTACCGCACTGCCCATCGCCGACAGCGCTGCGGTCGTCCTGCAGGGCGTCATCGCGCATCGCGGGTCCCCCGCCGAAATGGAAGAGGCGCTGACCACCAGCTACCTCGGCGCCTGACGGCCCCCTGCACGGGAGCGCCCCCGTGCTGATGCCAAGATGAAACATGGCCCGGTGGGACGTCCGTGGACGTGAAGAGCCATCATGACGAACCTCCTCGAGGGTGATCGTCGCCCTTTTCTGACCGAGCCACCAGCGCGCCGGCGGATGACACGCCGGACGCGCTGGATCCTGTGGATCGCAGCGGGGGCGCTCTTCGCGGCCGCCCTGGGCTACCTGATCCCCGACCAAGTGCAGGCGCGCGACCGCTACGGGCAAGCCCACACAGCCCTCGGGGTTACCCGCCAGCAGACCCGCACCGTGACCGCGCAGCTCCACGAGGTCCGCCGTGATCTCAATATCCTCGAGACCCAGGTGGGCAGCGATTCGACCGCGCTCAGCCAGGACAGCTCCCAGCTCTTGGGTGCGCAGACTTCATTGGCCGCCGCGCAGGCGCACGTCACGCAACAACAATCGCTCATCACCTCACTGCAGAAGTGCCTGGTCGGCGTCGAGCAGGCCCTGAATGAGCTCGCTGTCGGGAAACAGTCCAACGCCATTGCCGCGCTGAACTCCGTGTCGGCGAGCTGCACGGCCGCGGAGGCTTCCAGTGGCTGACCTGGCGAGGAGGCGGGGGCGGAGGCGGAGGCGCCGCCGGATTTGGCTCACGGCCGTGATCTTGGTGCTCGGCGTCGCTGTCCTCGTCGCTGCCATCTGGACGGACGTCGACTCCCGGAACAGGAGCAACGAGGAGAGGGCTGCGCTCGCCGCGGCGAACGCCCACCTCGCCACCCTTCGTCACGACGTCGCGACGACGCAGGCCGCCAAGGCGGTCGCATCGGCCAAACGCGACTCCCTGCAAGCGTCGATCGCGTCCACGACGAGCCAGCTGGCGGCGGCGAACGGGGCATTGGCCAACGCCAACGTGCATGCCTACGTCCAGGGCGTCGGCATCACCACCCTGCAGACCTGTCTCGGCGGTGTCAAAAACACGCTCAGTCAGATCGCGGCGCGCGACAACACCCGGGCGGCCAAGGACATCTCGGCCGTGTCGGGCCCCTGCACGCAGCTGGCGGGTGGATCGGGCACCGGGCTGGTCTACCCGTTCGACTTCCCCGATCCTTCCGTCATTCTGGTGGGCCAGACCTACTTCGCCTACGCCACGAATTCAGTGGCCGGCAACATCCAGATCATCGATTCCAACGACCTGGTGCACTGGAGCGCGGTCGGAAATGCACTCCCGAGCCTCCCCGCTTGGGCCACCACCAACTACACCTGGGCCCCCGCCGTCGCCATGATCGGAGGGACGTTCGTCCTCTACTACGCGGTGAACGTGGCAGGAACCGCGGACGAGTGCATCTCCGTGGCGACCGCCACACAACCCGAGGGGCCGTTTCAGGACAAGTCAACGGCGCCGTTGGAATGTCAGAAGTCGCTGGGGGGTTCCATCGACCCGGCGTCATTCATCGACGCCGACGGCACGCCCTACCTGGTCTGGAAGTCTGGCGGCCCGGGCTCGTCGAAGATCTGGTCCCAACAGCTGGTCCCGTCCGGCACGTCGTTCGTCCCCGGCGGCAATCCGACTTCGCTGCTCGTGCCGGACCAGCCATGGGAGGCCGGGACCGTTGAAGCCCCGAACCTGATCACGACGGGGGGTCACTACTACCTCTTCTACTCGGGCAACGACTGGAACAGTTCGAACTACGCGGTTGGCGTCGCCACGTGCACGGGACCGCTCGGTCCGTGCAGCGATGCGTCACCACACCCGATTCTCTCGAGCGGGCCCGGCATCGCCGGGCCCGGTGGCGAGTCGGTGTTTGCCGATACGGCGGGGAACTTCTGGATCGCGTTCCACGCCTGGGTCCCCAGCGCCGTGGGATTCCCCAACAGCCGTGACCTCTACCTGCGCCGTCTCACGTTGTCCGGCCCGGTGCCGACGGTGGCGACGTCGGGATAGCTCAACGTCCGGCGGCGAGCGCTTCCGCCCGCCGGGCGATGCCCGGCACGTCCAGGGCGGCGCACACCTCGGCGAATTCGTCCGTCGGACCGCGCCAATGCAACTCGTCCACCGCTCCGAGGAGTGATGGGTCGATCCGCAACGTCGCCAGTTCCTTGAACAGCAGCGCGTGGTCTTGGCCCTCCCGCAACGTCGTCGCCAGTTTGGCGGCACCGCGCACGACGACATCCCAGTCAGCGGCTTCCGGAGGGATGTCCTCGAGGTGGTTCCACCGGGCCAATACCGTGGCGGCCGACTTTGCCCCCCACCCCGCCAGCCCGGGAAAGCCGTCAGCGCTGTCACCGACCAGCGCCAGGTAGTCTGGGATGGAGGCCGGGCCCACCCCGAACTTGGCCGTGACACCCCCCTCGTCTATGAGCACGTCCTTGCGCCGATCGAGCTGCACAATACGAGTGCCGCGCACACACTGACCGAGGTCCTTGTCGGGGGTGCAGATGATGATCTGATCCACCTCCGGGTCGGCGTCGGCGACGGCGGCGCCGCTCGCCAGGGCGTCGTCCGCCTCGAGCTCGACCATCGGCCACACCACCACACCCAGCGCAGCAAGCGCCGACTCGAGGGGCCAGGCCTGGGACCACAGATCGGGATCGACGCCCTCGCCCGTCTTGTATCCAGGCCACAGGTCGTTGCGGAAGGACTCAATGACATGGTCCGTCGCCACGCCCACGTGGGTTGCCCCCTCCGCCAGCAGTTGCAGGACGGAGCTGACCACTCCCCGCACCGCTGCGACCTCCTGGCCGTCGGCGTTGCGATGCGCGGCGCGCCGAAGAAGTGGCGGAACAGCTCGTAGGTGCCGTCAACGAGGTGGACCTTCATGGCGGGGCCGAGTCTGTCACCGATGAGGCGATGTGGTCGCC
>CAVSUH010000007.1:0-526055 GCA_963731065.1 uncultured Acidimicrobiaceae bacterium
TTGTCGACCTCGTCGCCGTTGACCGACTCGAAGGAGAAGCGGCCCTTGTCGCAGAGCCAGCCGTGGTTGACCGGCTCGGAGTCGATGCCGAGCAGCCGGGTCAGGCGGTTCTGCGAGGACTGCACGGCGACCCGGCAGCCGACGGAGCAGGCGGTGCAGGTGGACTCGACCTGATCGAGGTCCCAGGGGCGGGCGGTGAAGCGGTAGGGCGTCGCCGTGAGCGCGCCGACCGGGCAGATCTGCACGGTGTTGCCGCTGAAGTAGGAGGAGAAGGGCTCCGTGGGGAAGGTGGCGACCTCCACGTTCTCGCCCCGTCCGGCGAAGTCGATCTGCGCCTCGCCGGCGACGTCGGAGGCGAAGCGGGTGCAGCGCGCGCACTGAATGCAGCGCTCGCGGTCGAGCAGGACGAGGTCGGAGATGGCGATGGGCTTCTCGAAGTGGCGCTTCTCCTCAATGAAGCGGGTCTCGCCCGGGCCGTAGGCGAGGGTCTGGTCCTGCAGCGGGCACTCGCCGCCCTTGTCGCAGACCGGGCAGTCGAGCGGGTGGTTGGCCAGCAGGAACTCGAGCACGCCGTCCTGGGCCTTCTTCACCTTCTCCGAGGTGGTGTCGACGACCATGCCGTCGCCGGCCTCGATGAAGCAGGCCGGCTGCAGCGTGGCGCCGCGTGGGCCCTCGACCTCGACCAGGCACATGCGGCACATGCCGACGGGCTCCATGCGCGGGTGGTAGCAGAAGCGCGGGATGTAGGTCCCGGCCCGCTCCGCCGCGGCGATCAGCAGCTCGCCCTTCTTGGCGGTGACCGTGCGCCCGTCGAGGGTGAAGGTGTTCGTCCCGTCGTCGTTCGCATCCGGCGCCAGCGCGTCGGTGGCTTCGAGGTCTTCGCCGTGTCAGTCAAAGGGACACCCCCCTTCCTTCACGTGCACCAGGAACTCGTCGCGGAACATGCGGATGCCCGACGCGATGGACGACGGGATCGACGGCCCGAGCACGCAGATGGTGGTCTGCTGCGGGGGCCAGGCCACGCCGGGAGAGATGTTGTCGCACAGGTCCATGAGAAGGTCCAGATCTTCCTCGCGCCCGTCGCCGTTCTCAATTCGGTACATGATGCGCTCCAGCCAGCCCGAGCCCTCGCGGCAGGGCGTGCACTGGCCGCACGACTCGCGGGAGAAGAACTTGGTGATGCGCCAGGCGGCCCGCACCATGCAGGTGGCGGAGTCCATGACGACGATCGAGCCCGAGCCGAGCATGGAGCCGGCGTTGCCCACCTCGTCCTGGCCGAGCGGCAGGTCCACCTGGTCGGGGCCGAACCAGGGGGCGGACACGCCGCCGGGGATGAACGCCTTGAGCGTGTTGGAGCCGCGGATGCCGCCACCGAGCACCGGGGCGTAGATGAGGTCGCGGAAGGTGGTCTTCACCATCTCGAGCTCGTAGTTGCCGGGGTTGCGCACGTGGCCGGCCAGCGCGAACAGCCGTGTCCCCGTCGAGCGGCCGGCGCCCAGCGCGGCGAACGCGGCGCCGCCGTTGTTCACGATCCAGGGGATGTTGGCCATGGTCTCGACGTTGTTGACCACGGTGGGCTCGCCGAAGAGGCCGATGGCGGCCGGGAAGAACGGGGGCTTGATGCGCGGGAAGCCGCGCTTGCCCTCGAGCGACTCGAGCAGCGCCGTCTCCTCGCCGCAGATGTAGGCGCCGGCGCCGGGATGCACGACGACGTCGAGCGAGAAGCCCGAGTCGAAGATGTCGTCCCCACCGCGCCGTAGGCGTAGGCGTCGTTCAACGCGGTCTGCAGGCGTTCGAGGCCCAGGGCGAACTCCCCGCGGAGGTAGATGAAGGCCTGGGTGACCTGCAGCGCGTAGGCGGAGATCAGGACGCCTTCGAGGATCTCGTGCGGGTCACCCTCGAGGAGCATGTGGTCCTTGAAGGTGGCGGGCTCGGATTCGTCGCCGTTGATGACCAGGTACGTCACCGGGTTCTTGCGCAGCATCGACCACTTGCGCCCGGCCGGGAAGCCGGCGCCGCCGCGGCCCAGCAGGCTGGCCGCGTCGACCTCGGCCGCCACCGCCTCGGGGGTCATGGTCAGGGCCTTGCGCAGCCCGGTGTACCCGCCGGTGGCGAGGTAGCGCTCCAGCGTGAAGGAGTCGTCGTAGCCGAGGCGCGCCGTGATGATCTTGGGGGCGTCGGTGATGGCCATCAGGCCTTCTCCCCCGGCGGCCGCGGCGCGGCTGGCCTGCTCGGCGGCGACCGCGGCCCGTTCGGACGCGATGGCGGCCTTGTCGGCCTGCAGGCCGACGCTGCGGCGCACCCGCACCAGGGTGCCGTGGTTCGGGATGGTGTCCGACAGGCGGCCGGCGCGGAGGTCGCCGACGAGCGCGTCGAAGCTCTCGGGCGTCTGCCCGCCGACATAGCGATGGTTGACCTGCACGCACGGCGTCTGGTCGCAGTCGGCCAGGCACTCGGCCTCGTGGAGCGTGAAGACACCGTCGGGCGTCGTCCCGCCGGCGCGCACGCCGAGGGTCGACTCGGCGTGCTCCAGCAGCTCGAGCGCGCCGTCGAGCAGGCAGGCGATGTTGGTGCACACCGCCACCACGTAGGTGCCGACCGGCTCGACGTGCAGCATGTCGTAGAAGGTCGCCGTGCCCCGCACCTCCGCCGCGGTCACGCCACAGAGCTCGCCGATCTCGCTCAAGGCCTCGGGAACCAGCCAGCCGTCCTGTTCCTGGGCCAGGTGGCACAGCGGGATGAGGGCCGAACGCGGCTCGGGGTAGAGCGCGACGAGCTGCTCGGCCCGGCTGCGGGTGTCGGGGGTGAAATGGCTCACCGGTCCACCTCGCCCATGACCGGGTCGACCGAGGAGATGACGGCGACCGCGTCGGCCATGGTGCCGCCGCGCAGCAGCAACGGGAGGGCCTGCAGGTTGACGAAGCTCGGCGCACGGATGTGCATGCGGAACGGCTTCGAGGTCCCGTCGGAGACCATGTAGCAGCCCAGCTCGCCCCGGGGGGACTCGATCGCCACGTAGACCTCGCCCTCGGGGACCCGGAAGCCCTCGGTGAAGATCTTGAAGTGGTGGATGAGCGCCTCCATGCTCTCGTCGATGCGGGCGCGGGCGGCGGCGTCACCTTGCGGTCCTGCACGCGGAAGTCGCCCGGGGGCATCATGTCGGCGATCTGGCGGATCATCTTGATGGACTCGCGGATCTCGTTGAGGCGCACCGAGTAGCGGTCGAAGTTGTCGCCGTAGGTCCCCACGATCACGTCGAAGTCGAGCTTGTCGTAGGCCAGGTAGGGCATGGTCCGGCGCAGGTCCCACGGCACGCCGGTGGAGCGCAGGATGGGCCCGGTCACCGAGAGCGCGAGCGCCTCCTCGGCCGAGATGTTGCCCACCGCCTCGGTCCGCTCGCGGAAGATGGGCTGGCCCGTGATCAGCTCGTCGTACTCGTAGGTGCGGGCCAAGATGGTCTCGCAGATGATCTCGATGTCGTCCTGCCAGCCGTCGGGCAGGTCGGCGGCGACGCCGCCCGGGCGGATGTAGTTGGTGTTCATGCGCAGCCCGGTCGCCTTCTCGAAGAAGGCGAGGACCATTTCGCGCTCACGGAAGCCGTAGATCAACATGGAGGTGGAGCCGAGGTCCCCGCCGTTGGTGGCCACCCACAGCAGGTGCGACGACACCCGGTTCAGCTCGCACATCAGCATGCGGATCCAGGTGGCGCGCGGTGGTGTCTCGACGTCCAGGAGGGCCTCGGTCGCCAGGGAGAAGACCAGCTCGTTGTGGAGCGGCGACAGGTAGTCCATCCGGGTCACGTTGGTGGAGCCCTGGACGTAGGTCAGCTCCTCCCCCTGCTTCTCCATGCCGGTGTGGAGGTAGCCGATGATGGGCTTGGTGCGCAGGATCGTCTCGCCGTCCAGCTCGAGCATGAGGCGCAGCACGCCGTGGGTGGAGGGGTGCTGGGGCCCCATGTTGATGATCGTCGTCTCGTCGTCGCGGCGCTCGATGTCGATGTCGGCCGGATCGACGTAGCCGCCCTCGGGGAGGCGGAGGACCGCGCCGACCTCCTGGCGGAGCTCGCCGGCGCTGGTGGTGGTGCGCGACCGGAGGCCCTGGACACCCTCCGACGTCTCCGCGATCAGGGCCTCTTCTTCGGCCGCGTAGCGGGCGGCCGCCTGCTCGGGGGTCTCGCCCTCGTGCACCTCGTCGGGCCGGTGCGTGTGCGGGTGGTCGTGGTCGCTCACCGCGGGCCCGGCGCTTCCTTGAACTGCACGGGCACCCGCCCGACGCCGTAGTCCTTGCGCAGGGGGTGGCCCTCCCAGTCCTCGGGCATCAGGATGCGCGTCATGTCGGGGTGGCCCTCGAAGATGATCCCGAACATGTCGAACGCCTCGCGCTCCATGGAGTCGGCGCCGGCGTAGACCTCCACGACGCTGTCCACGGTCGGGTCGGACTCGGGCACCTGCACCCGGATGCGCACGCGCCGGCGGGACGAGAGCGACAGCAGGTTGACGACGACCTCGAAGCGCTCCGCGGTCACCCCCTCCGGGCAGGGAGCGGCCCGGGTGGCTCAGGTAGTCGACGGCGCACAGGTCGCTGCACAGCTCGAAGCCCGCCTCGCGAAAGGCGGCCACCATCTGCTTGTACGTCTCGCGGCGCGGAAAGGCCAGCTGATCGACGAGGCGGTCGGGCAGCCGCGGCACCTCGGGGAGCACACTCGCAGGGGAGGCCACCGGCGCGGTCGTCGGGGTCGTCCCGGTCACCGTGGCGTGGCCACCCGCACGGCGTCGGGCACGGTCGGCACCCAGCCACCGGTGGCCTGCTCGCCGGCCGGGACGGAGGATCCGGGACGCCGGGTGATCTCACCGGTCCGGATCTTCTCGTGCAGCGTCAGGATGGCGTGCAGGAGCGTCTCGGGCGACGGTGGGCAGCCGGGCGCGTAGACGTCCACCGGGACGATCTGGTCCACCCCCTGCACGATGGCGTAGTTGTTGAACATCCCACCCGTCGACGCGCACACGCCCATGGAGATGACCCACTTGGGCTCCATCATCTGGTCGTAGATCTGGCGCAGGACAGGAGCCATCTTCTGCGAGACCCGCCCGGCGACAATCATGAGGTCGGCCTGGCGCGGGGAGCCCCGGAAGACCTCCATGCCGAGCCGGCTGATGTCGTAGTCGGCCGCCCCGACCGAGATCATCTCAATGGCGCAGCAGGCGAGGCCGAAGGTGGCCGGCCAGACGCTGTTGCGGCGGGCCCACTTGACCAGGTCCTCGATGCGACCGGTCAGGAAATTGTGCTGGAGGTCCTCGAACCCCATCGGTCAGGCCGCCTCACCGGGGGTCTTCGACGCGCTGATCCGGGTGATCGTCGACTCCGACGTGCGGCTCGGCAGGCCCGACTGCAGCGTCTTCGCCGGTCCCCAGGTCAGGGCCCCGTTGGAGATGAGGTAGAGGAAGGACACGAAGACCACCGCCGCGAAGACGATCACCTCGATCAGCCCGAACGTCGCGATCTGGTGGAAGACCACCGCCCAGGGATAGAGGAACACGATCTCGATGTCGAAGATGATGAAGATCATGGAGACCAGGTAGAAGCGCACCGGGAAACGCTGGGGCGGATCGACGTCGGGGACGATGCCGCACTCGTAGGGTGCGAGCTTGGCGTCGCTGGGCTTCTTGCGCGGCGCCAGCATCGCTGAGGACACCAGCGAGAAGATGGTGAAAGCGAGGCCGAGCAGCCCCAGGATGAGGATCGGGAGGTACTGGACCACTGGGATCCGTTTCTACCATGCGACCCCTTTGCCAGGCACATCCGCGCCGCTGGTCAGAGGCCCCGGCAGGGGACCTACGATGCCTGCGTGACGGCTCCCGACGAGACCCCCGGGCCCGGCGCCCCCAAGAAGGCGGCGCGGACGGCGAAAGCTCCGGCCAAGAAGCAGGCGGCGGCCAAGAAGGCGACGCCCCGCAAGGCCGCCGCCAAGAAGGCGGCAACCCCCGCCGCAACCGGCGCGGCGGCGAAGAAGACCCCGGCCCCGCGCCGGGCGGCAACGACCACGAGGGCCTCGTCGACTGCCACATCGACCGCCGCCCGCGGCACGGCCCGCCGCCGAGCACGTCCACGACGTGGTGATCGTCGGGGCCGGCCCGTCGGGCTCCTCGTGCGCCTACTGGCTGGCCGACGCCGGCTGGGACGTGGTCGTCGTGGAGAAGAAGGAGTTCCCCCGGGAGAAGACCTGCGGCGACGGCCTCACGCCGCGGGCGGTCCGGCAGCTGGCCGACATGGACCTCGAGGGGGCCCTGGCCGGATCCCACCGCTACGGCGGCCTGCGCGCCTTCGGCTTCGGCCGCTCCATCGACATGCAGTGGCCGGAGCACCCGAACTTCCCCAACTACGGCTACACCATCACGCGTCACGACCTCGACGGCCTGGTGGCCGGGCACGCCGCTGCGGCGGGGGCGACCCTGCTCCAGGGCACCGAGGTGACGGCGCCCGTCGTCGACGAGGCGGCCACGCCGTCCGGCCCGTTGCCCACCCTGACCGGCGTGACCGTCAAGGAGAAGGGCTCGAGCGCCACCCGCATCATCAAGGCCCGCTACGTCGTGGTGGCCGACGGCTCCAACTCGCGGATCGGCCGCATGCTGGGCACGTCCCGGCGCCGGGACCTCCCCATGGGCATGGCCCTGCGCGGCTACTACCGCTCGGATCGCCACGACGACCCGTACATTGAGTCGCACCTCGACATCCGCGACGCCGAGGGCGACGTGGTGCCCGGCTACGGCTGGATCTTCCCGATGGGCGACGGCCGGGTGAACGTCGGCGTCGGCCTGCTCTCGACCGACCAGCGCTGGAAGGGCCTCAACACCAGCCACCTCATGGACGCCTTCGTGGACTTCGCCCCGGCGTCGTGGGGCATCCGGCCCGAGACGAGCCTCGGGCCGCCGACCGGCGGGAAGCTCCCCATGGGGCTCTCGGTCGGGCCTCGTGCCGGCGGGAACGTCGTGATCACGGGCGACGCCGGCGGCGCCATCAACCCGTTCAACGGCGAGGGGATCGCCTACGGCTACGAGACGGGGAGGCTGGCCGCCGCCGCCCTGGGCCACGCCCTGACCGGCGAGGGCGAGCGCGCCCTGACCGACTACGACCGCGAGCTGACGGCGGCCTACGGCCCGTACTTCAAGGTGGCGCGGGCCTTCGTGCACCTCATTTCGAACCCCGAGGCGATGCGGCTGTGCGTCGGCCTCGGCATGCGCTCGGAGCTGCTCATGACCCAGCTGCTGCGCATCATGGCCAACCTGATGCGGCCCGACGCCGCCGGCCCGGCCGAGCTCGGCTTCCGGGCCATGGAGCTGGTGTCGCGCCTCCTGCCCGACGACGACGGGCTCGAGAGTCCCGCCGCCTGACGGGGCA
The DNA here is from genome assembly GCA_963731065.1 of uncultured Acidimicrobiaceae bacterium. GTDB lineage: Bacteria > Actinomycetota > Acidimicrobiia > Acidimicrobiales > RAAP-2 > Bog-473. The sequence continues at coordinate 7,396 of CAVSUH010000007.1, forward strand.
CTCGCAAGGGCGCCTCCGCAGAGAATCCGCATGGACGAGACCGAAGTGATCCGGCTGCGGTTGGGGCGCGTCGAGGAGATGTTCGAGACGCCGGGGTGGGACGGCGCGTCGCCGCCCGTGCGCTTCGAACCGGGGATCGACGTCTGCATCAGCGAGCTCCGCGAGCCGCCGCTCCCGGGCACCCGTGCGCCTGGAGCTCTCGCTCCCCTCGCAGTGCGTCGACCCGGCGACCTCGACGCACCTGCGCCAGTCGATCGGTCGCTATTGCGAGGACCGCATGGCGCGCAACGATCGCGCCCGCCGCGGCACGAGACGCGACGGCTACGCCGCGCTGAAGGTGGGCATCCCCGTCGCACTCGTCGGGTTGGCCATCGCGGTGGCAACAGCGGTGGCGAACAGCAACGACGACTACACGCTGCCCAACCTGGCCGGGTGGGTCCTCGCCTGGGTGGGCCTCTGGTACCCGCTCGACACAATTCTCTTCTCGTCCGTCCTGCCGAAGCGCGAGAACGCCGTCCTCGCCCGGCTGCAAGAAGCCGAGGTGGCGATCACGCCGTACTGACGCCGCCTGCATCACCACCGCTGCGTCACCGCCGCTCAGGCGAACAGCCGCACCGCACCGCTCGCCACCCGCAGTAGCCACGCCCGCTCCTCGCCCTCGAAGCCCTCGGCGACACGCGCCGCCGCGACGACGTGTATCCAGGCGTCGAGGTCCTCGCCGGCCAGGCCCCGTCGCGCCTGGCCCTCCCGGCGGACGCCACGCAGGAACTGCCCGACCGGGCCGGTCGGGCGCTGGCCGCACAAGACGAGGGTGCGGGCCAGATCGGCCGCCGACGGCCCGGCCGCCGCGGTGAGCCAGTCGATGATGACCCAGCCGCTCGGCCCGACCAGCACGTTGTTCGGATGGAAGTCGAAATGGACAGACGCCGCGCCCGCCGTCGTCGAGGCTGCCGAGCAGGTCCACCAGTTCGGTGCGCAGCGCAAGCGTCGGGCACGCTCGCCTCGATCTCCCGGCGCAGGCGCGGCACCAGCTCGGGCAGGCCCTCGACCGTCGTCTCGTTGCAGAGAAGCTGCAGCGCGACGAAGCGGCCGGTGAGAGCGTCGAGCTCACCGGGGCTCGCTTCGGCCAGCACCTGCAGCAGCGGCGGGCCGTCGACCCGGTCGAGGAGCACGCCGCTGCGGCCGTCGACCGTGACGGTGCCGCGCTGGCGGGCAACCGGCAGTCCGGCCTCGGCCAGCGCGCCGAGCACGGTCGCCTCGAAGGCGGACAGCCCGTTCCACTCGGGCCGGTCGAGCTTGAGCACCCGGCCCTCGCCGTAGGCGATAGACCTCGGCCGTGCGACCCTCGGCCAGCAGTTCCATCGTCGCCCGCCCGCTCAGTCCCGCAGCCGGGCCCGTAGCGCGGCGGCGGCCGCGGCGAGATCCGTCGCGTCGACGGCCGGGATGGAGGCGAAGTCGAACGCCTCCGATTCGACGGGCCACCCGGGGCGGGCGTCGTCGAGCGGGCGCGGCACCAGGTGGACGTGCAGGTGCGGCAGGCCGTTGCCGAGGCTGAACCAATTCATCTTCGCCGGCCGGTACTCCTCGTCGACGGCCCCGGCCACGCGGGCCACCTCGGACCAGAAGCCTGCCGTCTCCTCGGCCGTCAACTCCGTGGGCTCGGCGACGTGGCGGCCCTTCCAGATGACATAGGCATAGCCGGGTCGAACCGGATGCCGGCCGATGTAGCCGTCGGCCCAGGCGCCTTGGAAGATCCGCAGGCCGTGCGGGGTCTCGTCGGCACCGGGCCCGCACATGGTGCACCCTTCGCCCCGGCGCAGCGCAGGAAAGTCGGATGGCCAACCGTTCTCGGGCATGGCCTCCAGTCTGCCCGTCGCACCTTCCCCTGACCCGGTTGGGCCGCTTCGCCCTCGTACCCTGGAGGCCTTGCGCGTGCGTCGTCCCAGGCTGTCGCCGGACCGCCCTCCTCGCCGCCTGCATCGTGCTGGTGGCATCGCTCGTCTGGTGCGCCGTCCCGCGCGCCACGACAACCGCCGCGGCCGGCTGCGGCTGCGGCGCCGGGGCCGTCCCGGGCGGTGGCCATGGCCGCCACGCCCGACGGCGGCGGCTACTGGGTCGCCTCGTCGACAGGCGGCGTCTATCCCTTCGGCGACGCGCACTCCTACGGGAGCATGAGCGGCACCGCGCTCAATGCGCCGGTCGTCGGCATGGCGGCCACGCCGTCGGGTCAGGGGTACTGGCTGGTGGCCTCCGGCGGCGGCATCTTCAGCTTCGGCGACGCGGCGTTCTTCGGCTCGACGGGCGGCCTGCATCTCAATGCGCCCATCGTCGGCATGGCGACCGCACCGTCGGGGGACGGCTACTGGCTCGTCGCCGCCGACGGCGGCATCTTCAGTTACGGCGACGCATCGTTCTCCGGCTCGACCGGCTCCATGCGGCTCAACGAGCCGGTGGTCGGCCTGGCGGCGACACCGTCGGGTCTTGGGTACTGGTTGGTGGCCTCCGACGGCGGCATCTTCAGTTACGGCGACGCGACGTTCTGGGGCTCGACCGGTTCCATGCGCCTCAACCAGCCGATGGTCGGCCTGGCGCCGACACCCTCGGGCAACGGCTACTGGCTCGTCGCCGCCGACGGCGGCATCTTCAGCTACGGCGACGCATCGTTCTCCGGCTCGACCGGCTCCATCCGGCTCAACGAGCCCATCGACGGCATGGCGCCGGGCCCGGGCGGCGACGGGTACTGGCTCGTGGCGGCCGACGGCGGCATCTTCAATTTCGGCTCGGCCGCCTTCGACGGGTCGGCCACCAGCGACATCAACCCGCTCCTGGTGAACCAGCTCGCCTCGACCGGCGGCGCCCAGCAGGTCCTGATCGTCGACGCGCCGAGCGCTGCCAGCACGACGGCCACCCTTACCGCCTACGAGAACGACGGCGCCGGCTGGTACCAGGTCTTCGGCGCCATGCCGGCCGTCGACGGCGCCAACGGCTGGCTGCCGGGACAGAGCCGGGCCGAGGGGGACGACACGACACCCGAAGGCATGTACTCCATCGGTTCGACCATGTACGGGACGAACGCCGACCCCGGAACACAGTTCCCGTATCACCAGCTGGTGTGCGGCGACTGGTGGGACGAGGACTCCGCCAGCCCGACCTACAACACCTTCCAGCACGTGGCCTGCGGGACGACGCCGCCCTACGCCGACGAATCGGAGGCGCTCTGGACCGAGGGCAACGCCTACCCGTCCATGGCGGTCATCGACTACAACACGCCGCCGACGGGACCCCTCGGGTCGGGCATCTTCCTCCACGCCAACACCGGGTCCCCGACCGCAGGGCTGTGTCTCCCTGCCGCTGAACGATCTCGACGCCGTGCTCGACTGGCTGAACCCGGCGCTGCATCCCGTCATCGTCATGGGACCCGACTCGGTCATCCGCTCGTTCTGAAGCGAGCCGTGCCGATCATCGGCTGACTTCGGCCGCCGCCTCCCCCGCCGCCTCGACGACGCGGGCCAGCACGTCCTCGTCGTGGGCCATGCCGGGGAACATCACCTCGTAGGCGCCTGGCGCCAGCGCGACGCCGCGGCGGAGCATGGCGTGGAAGAAGCGCGCGTAGGTGTCGCCCGCCGGCGATCGCCCGCGCGCCCTCGTAGTCGGAGGGCGCCGCGATGCGGCGCCGCGCCGGCTTCCGCCACGAAGAGCCCGACCAGCGGACCCACGACCGGTGCCACGACGGCCAGGCCGCCGGCGGCCACCGCCGACTCGAGGTCCTTGGCGAACAGCGCGACGCGCGCCGGCGAGGGCCTCGTAGTCGGCCGGCTGCACCTCGCCCAGCACCGCCAGCCCCGCCGCGGTGGCGAGCGGGTTTCCCGACAACGTGCCCGCCTGGTAGACGGGGCCGCCCGGCGCCAGCTCGGCCAGCAGGTCGCGCCGGCCGCCGAAGGCGCCCACCGGCAGCCCGCCGCCGATCACCTTGCCGAAGCACCAGAGGTCGGGCGTCACGCCGGACCAGCCGGTCGCTCCCGCCGGCCCGAGCCGGAAGCCGGTGATGACCTCGTCGAAGATGAGGAGGGCACCGCTGGCGTTGCAGGCGTCGCGCAGCCCCTCGAGAAACCCGGGCAGCGGCGGCACGAGGTTCATGTTGGCGGCCACGGGCTCGACGATCACGCAGGCCACCCGCTCGTCGAGCTCGGGGACCACGTTGTAGGGGACGACCTCGGTGTCGGCGACCGCACCGGCCGACACGCCGGCCGAGCCGGGCAGACCGAGCATGGCCACGCCACTGCCCCCGCCGGCCAGCAGCCCGTCGGAGTGGCCGTGGTAGCAGCCGTCGAACTTGATCACGCGGTCCCGCCCGGTGGCGCCGCGCGCCAGGCGCACGGCGCTCATGGCGGCCTCGGTTCCGGAGGAGACGAGGCGCACCTGCTCGCAGCCGGGCACCCGGGCGCAGATCGCCTCCGCCAGCAGGACCTCGCCGGGCGTCGGCGCGCCGAACGTCGTGCCGCGCAGCCGCCGCGCCGGTCACGGCGGCGGTGACCACCGGGTGCGCGTGCCCGAGCAGCACGGCACCGTAGGACTGCACCATGTCGAGGTAGCGGTTGCCCTCGGCGTCGACGACGAAGGCGCCGTCACCCGAGACGACGGTGTACGGCGTCCCCCCGACGGAGGCGAAGGAGCGGACCGGCGAGTCGACGCCGCCGGGGATGACGGCGCGGGCCCGGGCGAACCAGGCCGCGTTCGACGCCGGCGCGGCGCCGGTGCCGGCTCAGCCACCGAGCGCCTCGGCCACCTCAGCGGCGAAGTAGGTCAGGATGAAGTCGGCGCCGGCCCGCTTGAGCACGGTCAGCTGCTCGAGCGCCACCGCCGGCCCGTCGATCCAGCCCGCCGCCGCCGCCGCCTTGACCATCGCGAACTCGCCACTCACGTGATAGGCGGCCAGGGGCACCGGGACCATCGGCCCGCACGGTGGCCAGCACGTCGAGCGACGTCATGGCGGGCTTGACCATGATCATGTCGGCGCCTTCGGCCACGTCCTGCTGAATTTCGGCCAGCGCTTCGCGCCCGTTGCGCGGGTCCTGCTGGTAGGCCCGGCGGTCACCGCCGCCGGCGATGGTGACGTCGACCGCGTCACGGAAGGGGCCGTAGAGGGCGGAGGCGTACTTCGACGCGTAGGCCAGGATGGCCACGCCGGTCATGCCCGCCGTCGTCGAGCGCGGCGCGGATGGCGGCCACCTGGCCGTCCATCATGCCGCTCGGCGCCACCACGTCCGCCCCGGCTGCGGCCTGGGCCAGGGCGATGCGCTGGTAGAGCTCCAGGGTGGGGTCGTTGAGCACCTCGCCGCTCGGGCCGAGGAGGCCGCAGTGCCCGTGATCGGTGTACTCGTCGAGGCAGAGGTCGGCCATGAGCGACGAGCTCGTCGCCCACCGCGTCGCGCACGGCGCGCAGCGCGACCTGCACCACGCCCTGCGGGTCCCACGCCCCGCTCCCCGCGCGTCCTTGCGCGCCGGCACGCCGAACAGGATGAGCCCGGGCACGCCGAGCGAGACGAGGCGCTTGGCCTCGACCACGAGCGAGTCCAGCGAGTGCTGCACCTCACCGGGCATGGACGCGATCGGGACCGGCTCCGCCGTCCCTTCCCGCACGAAGAGCGGGGCGACCAGGTCGTCCGGACCGAGACGGGCCTCGGCGACCAGCCGCCGCAGCGCCGGCGTGCGGCGCAGCCGGCGCAGCCGGCGCACGGGGAAGCCGCCCGGAGCGGGGCGTCGACGTCGTCTCGGCCATCGGCCCAGCCTACGGGCCGTCGTCCGGCCCCGGCGCCCAGGGCCTCGATCAGCTCGTCGACGATGCCCTGCGCCGACGGCGTCCCGTGCCTCGCGCACGCCGTCGAGCCCGGCGGCCCGGGCCGCCGCGGCCGTCGTCGCCCGATGGACACGACGTGCGGCGGCGGGGTCACCGGCCGGCCGGCCGCCGTGCGCAGCGCCAGGAACGCCTGCACCGTCGAGGGCGGCGGTGAACGTCACGGCGTCGGCCGTCGCCACCCGGTCCAGCAGCGCCGGCTCGGGTCGCGGCGCGCGGGACGGTGCGATAGGCCTCGACCCGACGGACGTCCCAGCCCAGCCGGGCGAGCCCGTCGGGGATGGTGGCGGGCGCGAGGTCCGCGGCGGGGAACAGCACGCGGCGCGACCGGGCGTCCGCCCAGTCCGGGAAGGCCTCGACGAGCCCGCGTGCGCTGTGCTCGGCCGGCACCAGGTCGGCTTCGACGCCGGCGCGCCGCAGCGCGTCCGCCGTCGCCGGCCCGACCGCGGCCACGAGCACCGAACCGAGGTCGCGCGCGTCGCGCAGCGCGCCCATGAAGCGCTCCACCGCGGTGACCGAGGTCAGCACGACCCACGCGTTGTCCGCGCACCGCCGCGGCGGCGGCCCGCAGCGCGGCGCCGCCGTCCGCCGGGTCGACCTGGCGGGTCAGCGGCAACTCGAGCGCCGCTGGCGCCCGCCCGCTCGAGCGCGTCCACCAGGCCGCGCGCCCGTTCGCCGCCGCGTGTCACGACCACCGTGCGACCGGCCAGCGGGACGTTCGGCGAACGCGGCGGCGGCAGCCGCGCCAGACGGACCGAGGGCCGCCACCGCTCCGACGACGATGACGGCGGGCGGCCCGAGGTCCACGTCGGCCAGACCGGCCAGCGTCGTGCGCGCCATCCGCTGGGACGCGGTCGTCCCCTGCGCGATGACCGCGACCGCCGTGTCGGGCGCCAGGCCGCCCTGCACCAACGCGGCGGCGATGGCCGCCCGGTTCGTCATGCCCATGAGGATGACCAGCGTCCCGCCGACGCGGGCCAGGGCCTCCCAATCGTGCGCGCTGGTCCCGTCCGGCTCGCCGACCCGGCCCGTCACGACGGTGACCGAGGCGGCCACGCCGCGCTGGGTGACCGGGATGCCGGCGGCGGCGGGGACGCCGAAGGCCGACGTCACCCCGGGGACCACCTCCCAGGCGATGCCGGCCTGCGCCAGCGCCTCCACCTCCTCGCCGCCGCGGCCGAAGAGGAACGGGTCGCCGCCCTTGAGGCGCACCACGACGCGCCGACGCCCGGCCGTGCTCGACCAGCAAGCCGGCGATCTCCTCCTGCCGGCCGATCCCGCCCGCCGGCGCGTCCGGATCCTTGCCCACGTCGATGACCACGCGCCGAGGGCGGCACCAGGTCGAGGACGGCCGCGGCTGACCAGGCGGTCGTGCAGGACGACGTCGGCCCGCGCCAGCAGCGCGGCGCCCCGCCGGGTCAGGAGCCCGGGGTCGCCCGGGCCGGCGCCGACCAGGTAGACGGTCACGGCAAGGCGTCCAGCAACCCGTCGAAGCCCTCGATGGCCGCGCCGCCACCCTCGACCAGGGCGCGCGCCACCGCCGCGCCGACAGCGTCGGGGTCGTCCCCCCGCCGGGTCATGCGGATCACGATGTGCCCGTCCCCACTGGCCAGGAGCCCCGACACCCGGAGCCCCACCCCGCTCTCGTCCGGCTCGGCGAAGGCGCCGACCGGCAGCGTGCAGTTCCCGCCCAGTGCCGCCAGCACGGCGCGCTCGGACCGCAGCGGCCCGGTGACTCGGCTCGTGGTCGATGGCGGCCAGCAGCTCCCTGGTGCCGGCGTCGTCGGCCCGGCACTGCACCGCGATGGCGCCCTGCCCCGCCTGCGGCAGCACAGTCGACGGGGTCGAGCACGTCGCGCACCTTGCTCAGCCAACCGAGGCGCTCCATGGCGGCGACGGCGATGACGACCGCCGAGACGCTCCCCTCCTCGGCCACGGCCACGCGCCGCGGCCATGTTCCCCCGCAGGTCGGCGAACACCAGATCGGGCCGCAGGGCGGCCAGCTGGGCCCGCCGGCGCGCCGAGCCGGTGGCCACCAGGGCGCCCGCCGGCAGGCCGGCCAGGGTGGCGCCCACGAGCCCGTCGCGGGGGTCGGCGCGCCGGGCACCGCGCCCAGCACGAGGCCCGCCGGCATGACCGAGGGCATGTCCTTGGCCGAGTGCACGGCGGCGTCGGCCCGCCCGTCGGCCACGGCCGCCTCCACCTCGGTGACGAACACGCCCTGGCCCCCGATCTGGTCGAGCGGCGACGTGGCGTCGCGGTCACCCTGCGTGCGGACGACGAGCGGCTCGACGTCGAGACCGGGGTGGGCCCGGCGCAGCAGCTCGGAGACCAGCTCGGTCTGGCGCAGGGCCAGCGGCGAGCCGCGGGTGGCCAGGCGGAGGGTTCCCATGGGTCCGACTATCCCATGGCCGCGACTACAGGTCGAAGAGGATGCGCAGCGCCTCGACCAGCCGTTCGCCGCGGGGTGTCCCCGCCGTCTCCTTCAAGAGCATGGTCGGCTCGTGCAGCATCTTGGCCAGGGCGGCCCGCGTGGCGGCGTCCACGTGGTCCCACTCCTCCTCGCTCAGGTCGGCCAGCTGCGCCCGATGGCGCTCCAGCTCGGCGACGCGCAGCGCCTCGAGGCGGGACCGCAGCGACGCGATGACCGGGGCGGCGCCGCGCTGACGGCTGGCGCTGCGATAGCGGTCGACCTCGGCGGCGACGATGGCGCGGGCGGCCACCGACTCCTCCTGGCGGTCGCCCAGGGCACGGGCCACCGAGACGCTCAAGGTGTCCATGTCGAGCAGCGTGACGCCGTCGAGCCCGGCCACCGCGGGGTCGACGTTGCGCGGCACCCCGAGGTCGATCACGAGCAGCGGTCCGGCGACGCCGGCGAAGTCCGCCGCACTCAGGACGTGGGACTCGGCGGCGACGGCCGTCAGGACGACATCCGCGTCGGCCAGCTCGCCGGCCACGCGCTCGAGGGGCGCCGCCCGCATTTCGAACGGCCCGGTCGCGGCCTGGCGCACCAGATCGCGCGCCCGCGCGGCGGAGCGGTTCACCACCACGACCCGTTGGGGCGCGTCGGCCGGCGCAATGTCCGACAGGGCGCGGCACACGCCGAGGCCCATGTCGCCCGCGCCGACCACGACGACGCGGGCGCCGCGCAGTCCGCGCCTGGTCCTCGCCGCGGGCGACGGTCACGGCGGCGTAGGCGAACGACGTGGTGCCCTTGCTGATGCCGGTCTCGGTGCGCACCCGCTTGCCCGTCTGCAGCGCGTGCCGGAAGAGCGCGTTGAGGACGGGGCCCGAGGCGCCCTCTTCCTGGGCCCGCTCGAAGGCCCGGCGCACCTGCCCGACCACCTCGGTCTCGCCCGTCACCACCGACTCGAGCCCCGAGGTCACCGAGAACAGGTGGGAGGTCACGTCGTCGTCGAAGCGGAGGGTGGCGTGGGCGGAGAGCTCCTCCACCGAGAGGTGCGAGTGCTCGGACAGGACGTCGTAGATCTCCGCCACGGCATCGTGGAAGCGGTCGACCACGGCGTACACCTCGGTGCGCAGGCAGGTCGAGAGCACGACGGCCTCCTGGACGTTGCGGCGGTGGTTCAGCGCACTGAGCGTCTTGTGCAGGTCGGCGTCGGAGACGGCCGCCGCCTCGAGCAGCGGCAGCGGGGCCTGCGTGTGCTGGAGCCCTATGACGACGACGGACACTCGGTTCCTTCCTGGGTCGGCTCACAAGTGTGCCGGTCCCGGTCTACAGCCTGCCAGTCGCCGGCCGGTCGTCCGGCCGGTCGTCGGGCCGGTCGCGGCCGCCCGGCCGCCCGGCCGCCCGGCCGTCAGGCCAGCTCCGGACCCTGCGACAGCCCCACCGAGCGCATCAGGGCGGCACGGACGCCGTTTCCGCCGGCCTCCTCCTCGACGGGCCCGGTAGAAGCCCAGGACCTGCAGCTCAATGGAGAGGTCCACGTAGCGGAGATGCACCGTGGGCGGGACGGTGAGGACCCGGGGCGCGAAGTTGAGCAGCGAGGTGACCCCGGCGCGCACGAGCAGGTCGGCCACCCCCTGGGCCGCCCAGCCGGGTGTCGTGATCACCCCGATGTCCGGGCGCTCCGCGGCACGCAGGGAGGCGATCTCGTCCATGTGGCGCACCCGCATGCCCCGTATCTCCTCGCCCACCACCGCCGGGTCGACGTCGAAGAGCGAGGTGACCTGGCAGCCCCGCGAGGCGAACCCCGCCGAGTTCGTGAGGGCACGGCCCAGATTGCCGATGCCCACCATGGCCACCGACCAGTTCTCGTCGACCCCGAGCGCACGGTCGATCTGCGCGATCAGGAACTCGGGGTCGTAGCCCGAGCCCCGGGTGCCGAACGACCCCAGCAGCGACAGGTCCTTGCGCACCTTGGCCGCGTTGACGCGGGCCAGCTCGGCCAGCTGCTCCGAGGAGACCGTCCGGGACCCGCCGCGGACCAGCTCGGCCAGGATGCGCTGGTAGATGGGCAGCCGCAACACCGTGGCCTCGGGGATCCGCCTTGGCGCGGACACGTCGGAACTCCGCCGCTCGTCATTCACTGCGTCGGATGGTACCGAGGGCGCTCCCGGCGGCACCAAACCGCCCCCGGTCGCCGACCTCACCAGGCCAGGACGAGCAACTCCCCTGCGGCGACGTTGAGCCAGCGTGCCGCCGACGCCTCGCCCGCCACCACGGCGAGATGCCCGTTGGCGTCGACGAGCAGGCCGAACTCCCCTTGCTCCAACTCGCCGAACGCGTCGACGCACCGCAGCTGCACGCCGTCGGGCACGAGCGAGCGCGGCAACCCGTCGGGGTCCTCGCGCCCGGACCCGGACTCGAGCCGGGCCGCCAGCTCGACGCTCCCGGTCAAGGGGATCCCGGCGACGCGGGCATCGGCCACCGTCGCCGCCAGCTGCAGGTTGCCGAAGCGGTCGACCCAGGTGACCTCGCTGCGCAGGCAGGCACCGCCCGTCGTGCAGACGACCCTGCTCGACCACGCCGCCGATCAGGCGCACCAGCGACGCCGGGTCGACCGGCTCCCCCAGCTCCTCGAGCGCGGCACCGCGGCACAGGGCGGCCGCGGCCGGGGCGAAGAGATCGCGCCCGTCGAAGGTGCGAGCCCCGGTCGGGCGGCGCCGGCGGGCGCGCCAGCTCCACCACGCGGGCCACCGGTGCCTCGGCCGCCGCCTCGGCGGCGGCGACCAGCAGTCCGTTGTCGGGCCCGACGAAGGCCAGGGACGCGCCGGTGGGCAGCGCGACCTCCAGCCCGATGCCCCGACGCGCGGTGCCGACGCCGGGGTCGACGACGGCGAGCACCACGCCGGGGCCGAGGTGCGGCACCGCCCGCACCAGCGTGTGACTCCCCGCCCGGACGTCGAAGGGCGGTATGTGATGGGTCAGGTCGATGACGGTCGTTCCCGGCGCCTGCGCCGCAATGACCGCGTGCACCACGCCGGCGAACTCGTCCTCGGTGCCGAAGTCGGAGAGGAAGAAGACGGTGCGCGGGGGCTCGCTCGTCATGGCCGGCGCTCAGCGCTGCAGGTTGCGCGATCGTTCGGTGGCGGCCGCGACCGCCTCCATGAAGGCGGAGCGCACCGCGCGGGCCTCGAGGGTCCGGATGCCGGCGGCCGTGGTGCCGCGCCGGCGAGGTCACCATGGCGCGCAAGGCCCTCGGGGTCCCGGCCCGTCTCCTGCAGCAGCGCGGCCGAGCCCTGCATCGTCTCGACCACGAGCGTCCGGCTCACGTCCCGCGCCAGGCCCATCTGCACGCCCGCCTCAATGAGGGCCTCGGCGACCAGGAAGAAGTAGGCGGGTCCCGAGCCCGAGAGGCCGGTCACCGCATCTTGCAGGCGCTCGGGCAGCCGCACGACGGTCCCGACGGCGGAGAGCACGTCCTCGGCCCAGGCCAGGTCCCGCGAGGTGGCGAAGGAGCCGCCCGAAATCGCCGTCACGCCGGCCCCGACCAGGGCGGGAGTGTTGGGCATCGCCCGGACCACCACGGGCTCGCCGCCGAGCGCGGCCTCCAGGCGCGCGCTGGGCACGCCGGCCACAATGGAGAGGACGCGCCGCACGCCGGTCGCCCCGAGGGCGCGGCAGGCCCCTTCCGCCGCGTCGGGCTTGACCGCCAGCACGGCACCGGCGATCCGCTCGCCGCCGTCGACCAAGAGGCCGGCCTCGGGGGCCGCCAAGAGGCGCAGTCCCGGGAAGGCCTCGGTCAGCTCGGCCCGGCGTTCGGCCTCCGGCTCCACCACGGCCACGTCCGCCAGCTCCGCCCACCCGGAACGGAGCAGGCCCCCGAGCAGGGCGCCCCCCATCTTCCCGCCGCCGACAATGAGCAGGTTGGACACGAACGCGACCCTACCGAGCGCGGGGCCGTGCCGTCAGCGGCGAGGCCGGCGGCGGTAGGTCGTGGGGTGGGCCAGGGTCATGGCCGTCGGGAAATGGTCGTCGGTGTAGACGACCGAGGCTCCGGCGATGCGGTCCAGCTCGTCGTCGTCGATGAGACGGGCCGGCACCCGGCCCACCAGGTACACGGCGTCCTCGGGCCCGAGGGCGAACGCCATGCCGAAGAGCTGCATGTTGCGGCGCAGGAGGTAGGCGAAGCACCTCCTCCTTGTGCTCCTCGGGTGCGGGCATGAACTGCGCCTCGTGCCACAGCGTGCGCTGCTTCAGCGTGAACCACACCGTGATGAAGTCCTTCTCCTCGCCCTTGAAGCGGAGATACCACTGGAACGACGCAGTGCGGTCGGTCACCTCCTGGCGCTCGGCTGCCACCAGGGGCCCGTCGGCCGCCAGCTCGCCGCGCCGCCCAGGCGTCGATCGTCGCCACGGCGGCCGCCATCTCCTCGTCGTCGGGGAGGTCGACGATCGGCACGGTTCGTGGGGCGGGCTCGGCGCGCTGCGCTGGGCTCTGGACGCTCAGCTGCACTCGACGAGGCGGCCCGCGGCCAGCTCGTCGTGCAGCTCGACCAGCGTGCGGGCGGCGGCCCGCCAGGTATAGCGGCGAGCCCGCAGCACCGAGGCGGTGGAGAAGCGCTCGGCCGCCAGCGGCTCGTCGAAGGTCCTGCGCACGGCGGCGGCGTAGGCCACCGGGTCGGGGTCGTCCACCAGGAAGCCGGTGTGCCCGTGATCGACCAGCGTGGTCAGCCCCCCGACGGCCGAGGCGACGACCGGCGTCCCGCAGGCGGCCGCCTCCAGCGCGACCAGGCCGAACGACTCCGAGCGGCTGGGCACGATGCAGACGTCGGCCGCCCGGTAGTACGACGAGAGCAGCTCGTGCGGCTGGGGCGCCACGAAGTGGACGTGCTCGCGCACGCCGCGGGCGTCGGCCGCATCGTGCAGGCCCTGCAGCGACTTCTCGCCGTGCGGGCCGCTCGGGCCACCGACGACGACCAGGCGGTAGGGCTCGCCGCCGCTCTCGCGCAGCTCGGCCAGCGTCTCGATCGCCACGTCGGCACACTTGAGCGGCTGGATCCGCCCGACGAAGAGGAGGAGCCGCCCGCTCGAGCGGCAGACCGAGGGCGCGGCGGGCTTGCGGCCGGTGGCCGGGACCGAAGAAGGCATGGTCGACGCCGGGCGGCACGATGCGGATGCGCCCGGGCTCGCCGCCGTAGAGCGAGGCGATCTGGTCGGCCTCGACCGTGCAGGACGCGAGGACGGCGTCGGAGCACTCGATGATGGACGCCTCGGCCTCGGCCCGGCGGTGCGGCATGTCGGCCTCCACCTCCTCGGGCATCGACTCCGCCTTGACGCGGTCGAGGGTGTGGAACGTGCACACCAGCGGCAGGTTCAACTCGTGCTTGATCACGTGGCCGGAGAGCCCCGACAGCCAGTAGTTGGCGTGCACCGAGGTGTAGGGCAGCTCGCCGGCCATCGGCGCGGCGGCCATGCGCTCGAGCACGCCCGCGGTGAACTCGTCGACCACGGCGGGGAGGGACTCCTTGGGCAGGACCTCGAGCGGCCCGGCCGGGACATGGTGGACCCGCAGGCCGGGCTCGACGTCGACCACGGGCGGCAGGTCGGGCGACCACGCCCTGGTGAACACGTCACAGGCCACGTCGGAGCGGGCCAGGGCGGAGGTCAGCTCCCGCACGTAGACGTTCATGCCGCCGCCGTCGCCCGTGCCGGGCTGGGCCAGGGGGGACGTGTGGAGAGAGAGGACAGCGAGCCGGCGCATGGCGCTCAGAGCCTACCGGCGGCCGGGAAAACCGCTCCGGCCAGGCCTCCGGCGCGCGGCGCGGTCACAGGAGACGGAGTGGTCAAGGGGACGGTGGCGGGCTCGGCGTCGGCGTCGGATCGAGACGCCGCCGTTGCTGCCGGTGCGGTCGGCACCGTCGCCGGCTCGTCCGGGGCCGGGTCGGCCCGCTCGTCCTCGTGCTCGCGCCGGAAGGAGAGGTAGATCCGCACGAGGGCCTGCTTCTGCTCCTCGCTGATCGACTGGTCGGCCATGATCGCCCGGGTCAGGTCGGGCGACCCCGACGGAGGCTCGAGGATCCCGGCCTGCACGTAGAGCGTCTCGGCGGAGATGCGCAGCGCCTTGGCGATCTGCTGGAGGATCTCGGCCGAGGGCCGGCGCAGCCCGCGCTCGATCTGGCTCAGGTACGGATTGGAGATGCCGGCCAGCTCGGAGAGGCGCCGGAGCGAGAGCCGGGCCGAACCCCGCTGCTCACGGATGAAGGAACCCAGATCCAACCAGCGGTCTTTGGGGTCCGTGCTCACTCCTGCAAGCGTACCGCCGCGGCGGGTCGCGCCGGGTTCCGCCGCGCCCCTCCGGAGGCTCCGGTCCCAGGTCGTATGCCCGTTGGATCCCGGGTTGGGATCTCGGCCCCTTCGGGTATGGTCCAGCACGCAGCAGCACGACGAGCACGCACCACGACCACCACCGAGGAGATCCGCCATGGCCGAGTACACCCTCCCAGACCTGCCGTACGACTACGCCGCACTGGAGCCGCACGTGTCGGCGCAGATCATGGAGCTCCACCACGACAAGCACCACGCCGCCTACGTCGCCGGGGCCAACCAGACGCTCGAGAAGCTGGCCGCCGCCCGCGACAAGGACGACTTCGGCGCCATCGTGGGGCTCGAGAAGACGCTGGCCTTCCACATCTCGGGCCACGTGCTGCACTCCATCTTCTGGAAGAACCAGAGCCCCGACGGCGGCGACAAGCCCGACGGCGCGCTCGGGTCGGCCATCGACGAGAACTTCGGATCCTTCGACAAGTTCAAGGCGCAGTTCACCCAGGCCACCTCGACGATCCAGGGCTCGGGCTGGGGCGTGCTGGCCTACGAGCCCCTCGCCGGCCGCCTCATCGTGGAGCAGGTCTACGACCACCAGAGCAGCGTCGGCCACAGCTCGGTGCCGCTCCTCGTCTTCGACGCCTGGGAGCACGCCTTCTACCTGCAGTACAAGAACGTGAAGGCCGACTTCTTCGCCGCGCTGTGGAACGTCGTCAACTGGCCCGACGTGGCGGGCCGCCTCGACGCCGCCAAGAAGCTGACGATCCCGGGCTGACCGCCGGGAGCCGCTCAGGCCGGGGACAGGTGCTGCTCGCACATGCGGCGGGCGGGATCACGCTCCAGGTCGGCATCGAGGACCGGGGCACCGCAGGTCTCGCACTGCCCGTAGGTGCCCTCGCTCAGGCGCTCGAGCGCCCGGTCGACGCCATCGAGGACGGCTGAGGCCCGGGCCAGTTCTGATTCGTAGCGTTCCTCCACGAACGAGCAGGGTAGTGCCGGGATCGGGCGCGCCCTCGACGGACGGGCGGGCGGACCGTATTCCCAGCTTGTTTAGGGGTTGCGGCGCCGGGGCAGGAGTACGGCAACCGGCATATGCACGGCCGCACAATTCCCGGGGGAGAGCCCACGGCCATAATGGGCACTACGGACACGTTGACGACCGCTGCCGCGCGCCGCTTCCCGGCGACCACGTCGTCCGTGGGCCAGGCCCGGCGGTTCCTGCTCGCCCAGCTGCCCGGCGCCAGCGACGGCGAGGCGGACGCGCTCGTGCTCATGCTGTCGGAGCTGGCCACCAACGCGGTCCAGCATGCCGCGACGGAGTTCGAGGTGGAGGTGCTGGTGGCGCCCGACGGCCACCTCGTGCGGGTCGAGGTCACCGACGCGCCGCCGGCTTCCCCACGCCGCAGGAGCAGGTCACGGACGCACCGCACGGGCGCGGCCTGCACATTGTGCGGACACTGGCCGACGCGTGGGGCATCGAGGTGCGGCGCGACCGGCCCGGCAAGACGGTCTGGTTCTCGTTGCCGTTGGCCGCGGACGATGGCCCGGCGAAGGATCCGGCGGCGCACCCCGTCGGCCAGGCTGCGCCCACCGGCCTGACGGTGCAGACGGCACCGGCGGCGCCGGCGGCATCGGCCGCTGAGACGGTTGCCGCTCCGGCGGCGCCGGTACCTGGGACCAGTCGGCCTGGCCCGTCCAAGGGGTCCGCGTGGTGCTCGACGGGCTACGCGACGCGGTGGTGGCCACCGACGACAAGGGCGTGATCCGCTACGTCAACACCGCAGCCGAGGATCTCCTGGGCTGGCCCCGCGGCTCCATGGTCGGCCGGACGGTCTTCGACCTGGTGCCCGATTCACTCGCCGCGACCGTCGGCGAGGACTACGGGGCGTTCGTGCGCACCCAGGCCGCCGATCTCGTCGGCCGGCGGCTCGATGCCGACATCAGGCGGGCCGACGGCACCGACGTCCGGACCGAGTTGGTCATCAGCATCTTCGACCACCCGCTGGCCGGCCCCGTGGTCGTGGGCATCCTGCGCCCACGCGACGACAAGAAGTTGCAGCGCTGGTCGGAGCTGACGAGCGAACTGCTCGAGATCCTGGCCGACGCGCCGATCGACGAGCCGCCGGCCGAGCGGCTCCTCTCCACCCTGGGCCGGCGGCTCGACTGGGACGTGACGACCCTGTGGGCGCTCTCGGCCAACCGGGAACTGATCTGCCGGCACGTGTGGACACGCACGCCGACGATCGCCCCCGCCTTCGCACTGGAGAAGGCGGGCGATCCGACCAGCGGGAGCGGGGGCCTCCCCACGTGGGTCATGGAGCACGGCGAGCCCCTCTGGGTCCCCG
Organism: uncultured Acidimicrobiaceae bacterium; assembly: GCA_963731065.1. Taxonomy (GTDB): domain Bacteria; phylum Actinomycetota; class Acidimicrobiia; order Acidimicrobiales; family RAAP-2; genus Bog-473. The sequence continues at coordinate 24,323 of CAVSUH010000007.1, forward strand.
ACCTCATGGCCGACCAGCGCTTCGTGACGGACTCGCTGATGGAGGACGGGCTGCAGAGCGCCTACGCCTTCCCCGTCCGCTATCACGGCGCGTGCGTCGGGATCGTCAAGATGCTGAGCCGTCACCAGCGTGAGCGCGACCCGTCGGTGGTCGAGCTCATGGACGCGGTCGGCGGCCACCTGGGGGAGCTGCTGCACGCGTCGGCGCAGGCGACCGAACGCCAGCAGCTGGTCGAGGAACTCCTCGAGGCCCGGCGCCACAACGAGTTCCTGCTGCTGGCCACCCAGGTGCTCTCCGAGGTCGTCGACTACCGCGAGATGGTGGAGCGCCTGGCCCGGGTCTCGGTCCCCGTGATGGCGGATCTCTGCCTCATCGACATCGAGGACGAGGACGGCCAGATGCGACGGATGGCGGCGTGGCACGCCGATCCGGACAAGCGAGCGCTCACCGAGGAGCTGCGCACCTCGTACCCGCCCGACCCCGACGGGCGTCCACCCGACCATGGAGGTCATGCGCAGTGGCCGGTCGATGTGGAGCGCCGACATGGACGACGAGTTCCTCCGGCAGCACGAGCCGCGACGAACGGCACTACGCCATTTTGAAGATGCTCGAATTCACCTCCTACGTCACGGTGCCGCTCCGCCTGCGCGACGAGCAGGTCCTCGGCACCGTCACCCTCGTCTCCGCCGGGTCGGGTCGCCGCTTCTCCGAGAAGGATCTCGTCCTGGCCGAGCAGCTGGCGGAGCAGGTCAGCTCGGTCGTGATCCGCGCCCGTGCCTATGACCGCGAGCGCAGGATCTCGCACGAGCTGCAGCGCCACCTGTTGCCCGACGCCATCCCCGCCATCGTCGGATGGGACGTGGCGGCGCGCTACCGGCCGGCGGCCGTCGGCGTCGAGGTCGGCGGCGACTGGTACGACGTCGTCCCCATCAGCGAGCACCTCGTCGCCCTCGTCGTCGGCGACGTGGAGGGCCACGACCTCGGGGCGGCGCGGATCATGAGCCGGCTTGCGCCACACGCTCGGGCTGCTCGCTGCTGGAGGAGCGGGCGCCGGGCAAGGCGCTGCAGCGCTTGAACCGCGTCTCCCTGGCGGGCGTCGGGGGGCGCCTGGCCACCGCGCTGGTCGGCGTGCTCAACACCAGGACCGGGATCGGTGACGTTCTCCTCGGCCGGTCACCCGTCGCCGGTGCGGGTCGAGTCGGGTCTGGCCGTCGAGCTCCCCGTCCCGCCGGGGCCGCCGCTGGGCGTCCAGCACTGCGACTACAAGGACCACGAGTTCCAGCTGGACCGGGGGTGCCTGGTGATGTTCACCGACGGCCTGGTGGAACGGCGGGGCAGCCACCTCGACGAGCGCCTCGCCCTGCTCGAGTCCTCGCTGCGCGCCTCCCCCAGCAGCGAGCCCGAGCCGGGTGGCGGACTTCGTCATCGATGCCATGACCTCGGACGCACGGAGCTCCGACGACATCGTCGTGCTCAGCGCCCGGCGGCAGAGGTCGACCCCGCCATCGATCTGAGCCGCCCGGTACCCGGTCCCGCCAGCGGGCCGGCGCTTCCCTATTGTGACGGCGTGCAGAGAGAGGAAGCCGTGGCGCCGCTCGTCGGCGCCCACATGCCGGTTCCCTGCCTCGACGGCGTCGAACGCCCCTACCGCGACCTCGACTGCGCCGCCTCGACGCCCGCGCTGCAGTCGGTCGCCGACCGGGTCAACGAGTTCCTGCCCTGGTACTCCAGCGTGCATCGCGGCGCCGGCTACAAGTCACGACGCGCCACGGCGGCCTACGAGGAGGCCCGCGCGAGCGTGCACCGCTTCGCGCGGCGACCCGCCGGCGGTGACGACGTGGTGGTCCTGGTGCGCAACACCACCGAGGCCATCAACCAGCTGGCCTACCGGCTGGGGCTCGGCCCCGACGACGTGGTGGCCACCACGGTGGTCGAGCACCACGCCAACCTGCTCCCCTGGGCGCGGGTGGCGACGCGGCGCTGGGTCGAGTGCGGCACCGACGGCACCTTCGACACGGCCGACGTGGTGCGGGTGCTCGAGGACGGGCGGCGGCCGGCCCTCCTGGCGCTGACGGGTGCCTCCAACGTCACGGGCTGGCTGCCCCCGGTGGAGGAGATCTGTGCCGAGGCGCACGCGCGCGGCGTCCCCGTCCTGCTCGATGCGGCGCAGCTGGCGCCCCATCGCCCCCTGCCGACCGGGCCGGACTTCGTGGCCTTCAGCGGCCACAAGCTCTACGCGCCCTTCGGGGCCGGCGCCCTCATCGGGCCGCGGCGGGTCTTCGAGCGCGGCGATCCCTTCCTCGCCGGCGGCGGCGCCGTCGACCTGGTCGACCTGGACGAGGTGATCTGGACCGATCCACCCGAGCGCGAGGAGGCCGGCTCGCCCAACGTCGTCGGCGCGGTGGCCTTCGGGACGGCCATGGACGAGCTGGAGCGGATCGGCTGGGACACCATCGCGGCCCACGAGGCCGTGCTGGCGACACGGCTGTACGACGGGTTGCGGGCCATCGACGGCGTGCGCGTGCTCGGACCGTGGTCCGAGTCCGGCGAGGGCAACGGGCTCGCCGTGGCCGACGTTCACCGTGGACGGGATGCACCACGCCCTGGTGGCGGCCCGGCTGAGCGCGGAGTTCGGGATCGGCGTCCGGCACGGCTGCTTCTGCGCGCATCCGTACCTGATCCGCCTGCTCGGTGTCGGCCGCGACGGGGTCGACCAGGCGCGGGCCGCCGTGCAGCGCGGCGACCGCAGCGGCATTCCCGGCGCGGTGCGGGCCAGCTGCGGGCTCGGCACCGCCGACGACGACGTCGACGCACTGCTCGACGCGCTGCGCGCCCTGGCGGCCGGCGAGCCGCCGCCGGTGCCCTACGTGCAGGACGACGTGACCGGCGACTTCTGGCCGGAGGGCGACGCCGCCGGTTGGAGCGCGACCGACCGCCCGGCGGGCGCCGCCTGCGCGCGGGGTTGAGGGCAGCCCGTGCGCCGGCGTTGGCCCCTGCTTCTGCTGCTCGCGCTCGCCGCGCTGGTCCCCGCCCTGGCGGGCGTGCGCCACGCCCGTCGGCGGCGCCGTCCGTGGGCGACGTGGCCTGGGTCGCCACCGGTGCCTCGGTGACCCTGCCCGGCACGACGGTGACCCCGGTCGACCTGGCCCGCCGGCACGTCGGGGCCAAGGTGTCGGTCGGCAGCCTGCCCTCGGCGCTGGCCTACGCGCCCGGGAGCAAGGGACTGCTCGTCGTGACCCAGGGGACCGACTCGCTGCACGAGATCGACACGGCGACGCACCAGGTGCTGCACGCGGTCGGGACGGGCGTGGAGCCCGACGCGGTGGCGGTCGCACCCGGCGGCACGGGAGGCAAGGGCATCGCGCTGGTGGCGAACCTCGATTCGAACAGCGTGACCCCGGTCGACCTCGGCACCTGGCGGGCGGGCAAGCCCATTGCGGTGGGGACGGAGCCGGTGGCGATCGCCGTCTCGGTGGCGGCCTCGGGCGCGGCCACCGCCTTCGTCGCCGACTACGGCAGCAACACGGTGACGCCGATCGACGTCGCCACCCTGCAGCCCGGCGCGGCCATCGCGGTCGGCCCCGGACCCCAGACCATCGCCGCCACGCCCGGCGAGGTGCTGGTGGGCAACTTCGGCAACCGGACCCTCACCGCGATCAACCCGGCGACACTGCAGGCGGGCGGGAGCATTGCGCTCCCGCTGAACCCGACCGGCATCGCGCTCTCGCCGTCGGGTGCGACGGCCTATGTCTGCGGGAGCGCGGCGGTGGTCCCGGTGGCCGTCGTCGGCCTGACGCTGGGCGCGCCGGTGGCGCTGCCCGACGTCGCGCAGGGGATCGCGTTGAGCGCCGACGGCTCGACGGCCTGGGTGACGCAGCAGGCGGGCACGCTGGTCCCCGTGACGTTGGCGACGGGGAAGGTGGGCGTCCCGATGCACGTCGGCGGCCACCCCTCGGCCATCGTCATCGGGCCGGGTTGATCCGTCCTCCCTTGCCGCCGTCGGCGCCGCGGTCAGACGCTGTAGACGGCCCGGGCCCGGAAGCGCAGGGGCCGCTCCGTCAGCTCCTCCATGTAGTGGGCCGCCCACCCCGCGAGGCGCGCCACGGCGAAGAGGGTGCGGCCGGTGTCGGGCGGCATGCCGGTCCCCCAGCTCAGCGCGGCGAGGGCGAGGTCACAGTTGGCCAGCGGCACGTCGTGGGCGGCCGGCCAACGCGATGACCTCGTGGAGGATGGCCGCGGCGCTCCTCGCTCAAGAGCGGCTCGGCCAACGTCAGCAACGCGTCGAAGCGGGCGTCGCCGCTCTTGTAGACGGCGTGCCCGAAGCCGGGCAAGCCGTCCCCGCTCGCGCAGCACGTCGTTCAGCGCGCGCGGCACGCCGTCACGCTCGGCCACGGCCAGCAGCTCGTAGGCCTGCTGGCTCGCACCGCCGTGCAGCGGGCCCGGCCAACGTGGCCAGCCCGGCCAACAGCGCGTCGTAGGGGTCGGAGCGGACCGACGCCGCCACGCGCACGGCCATGGTCGAGGTGGCGAGCTCGTGGTCCGCCATGAGGATGAGGGCGGCGTTCACGGCGGCCGGCGGCACCGCAGCAGTCGGTCGGCGTGAGGCGGGCGGTGAGCCGCGCCGCGATGGAGGCGCCCGGGTCCTCGCCCGCCGGCGCCGGCCCCACGACGTCGGTCAGCGCGGCGGTGGCGCGGCGGGCGGCGCGGGCGACCGCGAGCGGGCGGAGGTCGGATCGAAGGGGATCGGTCGCCCCGCACAGCACCAGCGCCCAGCGCATGCGCTCGAGCGTCGGGGTCAGCGGGCAAGGGCCGAGGTCGGGCGCGCGTCCAGTCCCCCGGTTCCTCGGACTGCCAGAGGAGCTCGGCCACCTCTTCGAAGCTGGCACGTCGGCGCCAGCTCGGTGGCGGCCCGGCCGCGGTAGATCGGGCCGAGCTGCTGGTCGAGCTGCGTCACCGCGGTCGTGATGGTGGCCAGGCGGGTCGCCGTCTGGCGCCCACCCCGGCTGCGCGCCGCCAGCGCCTCGATCTCGTCCGAGGTCGAAGAGGCTGCCCCGCCGGGCCGGGTCCGGATGCGACTCGAGCAGGCCCCGGCTGACGTAGGCGTACAGCGTCGGCACCTTGACCCCGAGGCGGCGGGCGGCCTCCTCGGTGGTCAGCATGCGCTCCATCACCCGAGCATCTTACATTGACTTGATCAACGTTTACAGACGCAGGGAAAGAGCGTCATAGTGGGATGTATGGAAACCATCGTGCGTGATCTCATGACCTCACCGGCGGTGACGTGCGCCGCCGACGACACCCTGGCCGAGGCGGCCCGGGCCATGCAGCAGGCGGACACGGGCTCGGTCGTGGTGACCGACGACGGCAAGGTCGTCGGCATCCTCACCGAGCGCGACCTGCTGCGGGCCGCGGCCGGCCAAGGCAACCCGGACCGGGAGCAGGTTCGTCTCTGGATGACCGTCCCGCCCGGACGTGCTCGGTCCCGACGAGCGGGCCGACGCGGCCTGGGCCAGCCTGACCTCGCACCACTACCGCCACCTGCCGGTGGTCGAAGGCGGCCGCTGCGTCGGCGTCGTGTCGCTGCGCGACCTCATGGCGTGGCGCGCATCCGGCCGGCGGGCGAGGCGAGCGGGGACGTCCCGGCCGGGCTCGAGGGCGTGGTGGTGGCCGAGACGACGATCGGCGACGTCCGCGGCAAGGAGGGCTTCTTCCACTACCGGCAGTACTCGGCGGTCGAGCTGGCCGAGAAGCGCTCCCTCGAGGACGTCTGGCATCTCCTGTTCGACGGCGAGCTCCCCGACGCGGCCGCCGCGGCCGCCTTCGGCGACGAGGTCCGGCGGCGCCGTGCCCTCCCGCCGGGCCTGCGACCGTGCTGCCGGCCGTCTGCCAGAGCGGCGCACCGCTCGACGTGCTGCGCACCGCCGTCTCGCTCCTCGGCGGCCGAGCTCGGCTGGCGCCCGACCCACGACATCGGTGCCGACGAGCTCTACGACCAGGCCCTCGGGCTCTGCGCGGTCGTGCCGACGATTCTGGCGGCGGCGTACCGGCTGCGGCAGGGCCAGGAGCCCCTCGAGCCGCGTGACGACCTCGGCTTCGCCGCCAACTACCTGTTCATGCTGACCGGCACCGAGCCGAGCGCCCTGCACGCCCGGGCCATTGAGCAGTACATGATCCTGACGATCGACCACGGGTTCAACGCGTCGACGTTCACCGCCCGCGTCGTGACGTCGACCGGCGCCGATCTCGGCGCCGCCATTGTGGCGGCCATCGGCGCGCTGTCCGGGCCGCTGCACGGCGGGGCGCCGAGCCGGGCCCTCGACATGCTCGATGCCATCGGGACGCCGGACCGGGCCGATGCCTACGTCCGCGCGGCCGTCGAGGCGGGCGATCGCATCATGGGCTTCGGCCACCGCGTCTACAAGACCGACGACCCGCGTTCACTGCTCCTGCGCTCCGTCACCGAGCAGCTGGGCGGCCCGCTGGTCGAGTTCTCCCAGTCGGTCGAGCGCACGACGGTGGACGTCCTGGCCGAGCTGAAGCCGGGCCGCCAGCTCTACACCAACGTCGAGTTCTACGCCGGTGTGGTCATGCACACCTGCGGGATCCCGCGCGAGATGTTCACCCCGACCTTCGCCACCGGGCGCACCATCGGGTGGAGCACCCACGTCATGGAGCAGGCGGGGCACAACCGCCTCATCCGCCCGGCCGCCCGCTACGTCGGGCCGCCGCCGCCCCAACCGGTCCCACTGCCCGAGGCCTGAACCCGCCGCCGCGGGACCGGGCCGCCGGCTCGCCTCCGAGCGAAAGCCGACTAAACTGGTCGGGGTTCAAAGGTTCGGGACAAGGAGCAGGTCATGGGCGTCGACGCCACTGCATCGGTCGGTTCCAGCCGGGTGCGCGCCCTGTTCTCGTTCCCCAACCCGGTCAACGAGGTCTCGGCCCGGCTGGTGGCAGCCGGCGTCGTCCTCATGTGTGTGCTGACCATCGCCTTCGACCTGCGCTGGGCGACCGTGGTGATCGCCTACGGCTTCGTGGCCCGGGTGCTGAGCGGACCGACCCTCAGCCCGCTCGGCCAGTTCGTCGACGCGGGTGGTCACGCCGCGTCTCGGGCTGCGCGAGCGCCCGGTGGCCGGACCGCCCAAGCGCTTCGCGCAGGCCATCGGCGTCGTCTTCTCCGTGACCGCGCTCGTCCTCGCCGGCCTGGGCTGCTGGACGGCCGCCGAGGTCTTCCTCGGCCTCCTGGCCAGCCGCCGCTTCTTGGAGTCGGCCTTCGGCCTGTGCCTCGGCTGCAAGGCCTTTGCGGTCCTCATGCGGGCCGGTGTGGTGCCCGAGGAGGTCTGCGAGCGCTGCAACGACATCTGGGCCACTCACAGCGCGGCGGCATAGGCCCGCACCGCGGCGCCACCCTCAGCGCGCCGTCAGCTGTCGTAGATGAGGACGCCCCGGATGTTCTTGCCGTCGCGCATGTCCTGATAGCCCTGGTTGATATCGCCGAGCTTGTACGTGTTGGTGATCATGGAGTCCAGGTCGAGCAGCCCGTTGCGGTACAGCTTCAGCAGCTTGGGGATGTCGGAGTGGATGTTGGCCGAGCCGAAGATGCTGCCCACCACCTGCTTCTCGTAGATGGTCAGCAGCATGAGGTTCATCGTCACCTCCGTCTCGTTGAACGGATGGATGTTGGTGACCACGACGCGGCCGCGCTTGGAGGCCAGGTTGAGGATGGAGTCCATCATCCCCCCCTGCCCGACGCCCATGGCGCAGATCACCTTGTCGCACATGTGGCCCCAGGTCTCCTGCTGAATAAGCGCGAAGGCCTCCTCGATGGACGGCGCGACGTGGGTGGCGCCGAAGGTGGGGGCCAGGTCGCGCTTGAGCTGAACCGGGTCGATGGCGAAGATCATTTCGGCGCCGGCGATGCGGGCGCCCTGCACGGCGGAAGCCCCGATGCCGCCGATGCCGATCACGGCCACATTGTCGCCGGGCTGCACGTCCGCCGCGTAGACCGAAGAGCCCCAGCCGGTGGTGACGCCGCACCCAACGAGGCAGGCCTTGTCGAGCGGGATGTCGTCGAGGATCTTCACGCAGGACGCCTGGTTGACCACCGTGTAGGGGGCGAAGGTGCCGAGACAGACCATGGTGGAGACGTCCTGGCCGCGGGCATGGTGGCGCACGGTCCCGTCGAGCTGCTTGCCGGTCATGAGAATGCCGCCGACGTCGCAGAGGTTCGAGTGCCCGGTGGCGCAGGGCGGGCACTTCCCGCAGGCGGGGACGAAGCCGAGCACCACGTGGTCGCCCGGGGCGAGGCCGGTTACGCCGGGACCCACCTCCTCGACCACCCCGGCGCCCTCGTGGCCGCCGATGACGGGCAGGGGGACGGGCATGTCACCGGTGAGCAGATGCTCGTCGGAGTGGCACATGCCCGACGCCGCCAGCTTGATGAGGACCTCGCCCTCCTTGGGGGGGTCGAGCTCGATGGGCTCGACGCTCCAGGCCTCACGATCCCACAGAACAGCTGCTTCGGTTTGCACGGTGCCTCCCAGGAATGCGGCGCGACGACGACTCACGCTACCCGGGCGTCGTGTCGCCGTGGCGGTGGGTCTGCTCGAGATCCCGGCCGGCGGCGGCAGCGGGGCAGGATGGGCAGATGATCCGGTTGGTCGTCACCGATCTCGATGGAACGCTCTGGCTCGGGGACGGTGCGGTGTCCGAGGCAACGAGGGCGACCATCCGAGAGCTGACCCGGCGGGAGATCCCGCTCCTCGCCGCAACCGCCCGCCGGTCCTGGTCGGCGGCGCACTACCTGCGGCAGGCCGATCTGGACCTCCCCGCCGTGCTGCTCAACGGTGCACTCGGTCGGGACATGGGAGGTGAGCCGATCTTTCACCAGTGCGCCTTCGAACCCGCCGACGCACTGGCCGCTCTCGACGTCTTCGAACGACACGGGGTGACGCCGGGCGCCAACTTCGAGTCCCGGAAGTGGGATGTGGTGTCAGGGCCGGCTCCGAGCTCGGGAGAGCCCTACGTCGTCTGGGCCGGATCGCACCTGCGGCTGGTCGACGACCTGCGGGCCATGGTGGCGGCCCTGCCCGTCTACGCCTTCTCCGTGGTCGCCTGCCCGGAAGAGGCGGCGCTCCGTGCCGTTCGCGACGACCTGGCGTCGGCCAGTGGTGTGGGGATGGTGAACGTGTTCCCCGACAAGGTGTTCGGGGGCTGGACGCTCGACTCCGCTCCGAAGGGCGTGAACAAGTGGAGCGGTGTCGAGGCCTACTGCCGCTACCGCGACCTTGACCCCGGCGCCGTGCTGGCCATCGGTGACGGCGACAACGACGTGGAGCTCTTCGAGCGTGCCGCGCACTCGTGCGCCATGAGCCATGCGACGGAGAGGGCCAGGGCGGCGGCGCACGTCACCCTGTCCGGCGGCATGGACGGCTGGGCCCAGCTCCTCGATTACCTCTGAGGCTCCTGCCTCGAACTCGAGCTCACTCGGCGCCGTGGAGCATTTCGATACGACGAGCCAGGTTGACGGCGTGATCCCCGATGCGCTCGTAGAAGCGGGCGAGAAGCGTCACCTGCGCGCCGATAGGAGTGGGCATCGTCCCAGCGGCAACCTCGCCGGTCAGCCGATCATGGAGGATGTCGATCTCCTCGTCGTCTTCGGACAGCGAGTCGGCGTCCGCGACACGATCGCCGTACGCGTCGGCGGCGACCCGCCACATTTCAAGCGCGACTTCGGCCATCCGTTGCACGATGCCCCGACTCAGCGGGCTCATTTCGGCGCCGAGATTGCTGGCGGCCCGCTGGGCGATGTGCTCGGCCAGATCACCGCTCCGCTCCAGTTCGGGGACGATGAGCAGGACGCCGACCAGGTGGCGAAGCTCGGCCGCCGGCAGTGGCTCGGTGCCCAACCGCTCCCATACGAGGAGCTCGACTTCCGCCGTCAGATCATCGATCGCCTGGTCGCCTTCGACGACACGCAACCCTGTCGAGACGTCGTTGTTCAAGAGGGCATCGGTTGCTCCGGCCAACGACTCGGAAACCAGCGCGAAGAGCCGGGCCATCCGGCCTTCAATCTGATCGATCTCTTCGTCTGCGGGCTCCATGGGCACGGTACGTTAGCTGGGCAGATAACGAAACGTTCGCGAAGTGTTCGCGTAACGTTCACCTTTGGATGGCCTGGTGTTCACGTACGCCAGCGAGAGTGACGTGTGCTCTCGTCGGAGTCGCTCGGATGCCCCTCGGGCCGAGCAGGTAGCCACCGCCGGAGAGGCTGAACCGGCCTGGTCAGGGCTCTGCAACAGTCACGGACCTCCTCAACGAGGCGCCCCAGAGCAAGTTCCACCGCCGGACCGTCATCATCTCCGGCGTCGGCTTCTTCACCGATGCGTACGACCTCTTCGTGATCGGCACTGTCGCGACGCTGGTGGCGACGCAATGGAAACTGAGCACTCTCCAGACCAGCTGGGTTACAGGAGCCGCCATCCTCGGTGCCTTCGTCGGCGCATTCGCGTTCGGGCGCCTGGCGGACGTGTTGGGCCGCAAGAAGGTCTACGTCACCGTTGCCGTCATCATGATCTTCGGCGCGGTGGGTTCCGCGTTTGCGCCCAGCTTCTTCTTCCTGGTCGCCGCCCGGCTCGTGCTCGGGTTCGGGATCGGCGGCGACTATCCCGTCTCCGCCGTCTACATGAGCGAGTACTCGAACCGCCAGGACCGCGGCCGTCTGGTGGGACTGGTCTTTTCCATGCAGGCCTTGGGTCTGATCGTCGGCCCGCTCATCGCGCTTCTGCTCCTGTCGTCGGGCGTCGGCGACGGTTTGGTGTGGCGCATCTTGTTGGGCCTGGGTGCGATTCCGGCCGCGGCGGTGGTCTACCTGCGGTCCAAGATGCCCGAATCGCCCCGGTACCTTGCCCAGGTCGAGGGCCAATCGGCCCGGGCTGCACACGACATGCAGCAATTCTCCGATGGCGTCATCACGGAGCCTGCCGGCGTGACGGCACGCGTCGGACGGATGCAGCTCCGCGAATTCATCACTGACCGGCGCATGCTCAAGCTGCTGCTCGGAACGGCGGGAGCCTGGTTCCTCTTCGACTACGCCTACTACGGCAACACGCTCTCGCTCCCGGCCATCTTGAAGAACGTTGACCCGACCGCCTCTCTCGAGACGAAGTTGGTGTGGTCGCTGGGAATGTTCGTCATTTTCGCCGTACCGGGATACCTGCTCGCGGTGGCGAAGATGGACCGCATCGGCCATCGCCGCCTGCAATTCATCGGCTTTTCCGTCATGGCGGCGTGCTTCTTGGCCCTGGCGATCGTGCCGGCGCTGACCCAATACGTCGCGCCGTTCCTCACGATTCTCGGTCTCAGCTACTTCTTCGTGCAGTTCGGGCCCAACATGACGACGTTCGTCCTGCCGTCGGAGGTCTTCCCGGTCAGTATGCGAACGACGGGGCACGGTGTGGCGGCCGGCGTCGGGAAAGCTGGGCGCGTTCGTCGGAGTCTTCCTCGTACCCGTTCTACAGGATCACATCGGCCTGCGCGGCCTCCTCGCGGTGGCCGGCATCTCGGCAGTCGTGGGCTTCGCCATCACCACGCTGCTGCCCGAGCCTGCCGGTCGCACCCTGGAGGACGTGTCCGGTCTTGAAGGTGACGTCAGGGCGGAAGGGCCCGAAAGAGCACCGAGCTTCACGAGCGCCTCGTAGCAGCGCGTCGGCAAGCGATCCGACGATCGTTAGGCTCTGCCAGATGCTTGATCCGGTTCTCCAGACCGTCCCACTCGGCCGGCAGTGGGGTACGGCAGACCCCTTCCTCTTCTGCGTCCATCACCTCGACCGCTACCCGGCAGCCAACGAGCACATGGGCCCTGCCGCATCGTTGGAGGCTCGCGACCTCGGCATGGATTTCTCCGGGGCCGACGGCTGGAGCATGTACCACGGCAGCATCGTGCCGGGCTTTCCGCAGCATCCCCACCGGGGCTTCGAGACGGTGACCTACGTCCGGCAGGGGCTCATCGACCACTCCGACTCGCTCGGCGCCGACGGCCCGCTTCGGGCGCGGCGACGTCCAGTGGCTGACCGCTGGGGCGGGCATCGTCCACTGCGAGATGTTCCCCCTGCTCGACCGCAACGGCCCGAACACCACCGAGCTGTTCCAGATCTGGCTCAACCTGCCGTCCGAGGACAAGATGGTCGACCCCTACTTCACGATGCAGTGGGACGAGGAGATCCCGCGCCTCGCACTGGCCGACGACGAGGGCCGGCGGGGCGAGTTGACGGTCATCGCCGGGCCAATCGACGGGATCCGACCATTGGCCGCGCCACCCGACTCATATGCTTCCCGCCCTGATTCGGATCTGGCGATCTGGCACCTGGTCCTCGAACCGCTCGCCCAGTGGGTGGCCCCGCCGGCGGTGTCGGCCGAGACCACGCGAACGCTCTACGTGTTCGAGGGCTCCATGGCGGTGGCAGACCGCCCCGTGGCCGAGTCGACCGGTGTCGTCGTGCGCTCCGACGAGCCGGTGACCGTGACCGCCGGCCCCGCTGGTGCCGAGATACTGCTGCTGCAAGGCCGGCCCATCGGTGAGCCGGTCGCCCAGTACGGGCCCTTCGTGATGAACGATCGGGCGGGCATTGAACGGGCGCTGCAGGACTACCAGACCACCGGGTTCGGCGGCTGGCCCTGGCCAACGGACGATCCCGTTCAGCCGCGGGACGTTGGCCGTTTCGCCCGGCACGCCGACGGGCGCCTCGAGGAGCGCTCGGGACTGGGCATCGAACAACCGGCCTGACCGCAGTGCGCCGGCCGTCCCGGCGCAGGAGAACGGCGGTCGGGCGCCAGGAGGTGGTTAGCTCCGCTTCCGCGCCGTCTTCTTGGCGCCGGTGGCCCCCTTCTTGGCCGCCTTCCTGGCGCCGGTGGCCTTCTTCTTTGCGGCCTTCTCGGCGCCGGTGACCCGCTTCTTCACGGCCTTCTTGGCTCCGGTGGCCCGCTTCTTGGCCGCCTTCTCCGCCCCCGTGACCCGCTTCTTGGCGGCTTTCTTGACGCCGCCGACCTTGCGTTTGGCGGCGGTGGTCTCCTTCTTGACGGCTTTCCTGGCTCCGGTGGCCCGCTTCGTCGCCGACTTCTCCGCCCTCGTGACCCGCTTCTTGGCAGCCTTCTTGACGCCAGCCACCTTTCGCTTGGCGGCGGTGGTCTCCTTCGTGGCGGTCTTCTTGAGAGCCTTCTTGGCTCCGGCGATCTGCTTCTTGCCGACCTTCCTGGCGGTGGTGGCCTTGCGCTTGACGACAGCGGCCTGCTTCTTGACCGTCTTCTTGATGCTCTTCGCCTTCTTCGCGGCTGCCTTTCGAGCGGGACGCGTTTGCTTCTCCACGAGCTCAGCCGTCTTCGAAGCCCCTATCGTCGTCGCCGCCTCACTCAGGCCCTGCCGAACTCTTGATCCGGCTTCTGCCGCGGCGGTCTCGATGGTACCCACTGCATCTCCCACCACTTCAGCTGCTCTGTCCAGGTTGTCCGCCATGCAAGAAAGCGTACCCCGCGTCGATGCTTTGTCCACATGATTTTTTCGAACACCTGACGCTCCGTAGCGTGCATGGGCATCCACGGAGGCATGCCGCGCGCGGCCGTCGATTCATGGAGAATTCATCCACGATGTGGGGCTCGCCGCGATGGCGCCCACCAATGGTGCCGCGGCAACGTTGACTCGCCGACGATGCCGAACGGTTGCGATTGCGTCACCGGCGATCGTCAAAGGAATCGGGCCGACTACGCCTTGCCGTTGCGCTCCCGATGCGCGCAGCCCGGCCAACAGCACGGCCTGCGGAGGCCATCCTCCAGCTCCTCCTGAGTCCGGCGAATACGGCGTTCTCGGGTCACCTGCTGCTTGGCATCCTCGACCCAGCAGATGAACTCGTTGCGGGCGAGAGGCGTGATGTCCTTCCAGGCATTCAGTGCCGAGGGATTGCCGATCAGCGCACCGCGCAGATCCCCTGGAAGCTTGTGGACCACCCCGCCCGGCACACGCTGGCTGCTCACCGCACCAACCCTATGCCGGACGAGGAGAGTTCGAGCTCGAAGTTCCGCCCTGCCAGCGAGGGCCGCGAGCGCTCACCTAGGCCCCAGCAGATCCATCGCCCTTCTCGGCGCGCAGCGCATCAACCTCAGCCAGCAAGGTGGCGGCCATCCAGGCCGGGACTCTCGTGCCCCGCATGTCAGCGCCCGCCAACGCACGGCGAATACGGGCTTCACGATCCGGCGTCAGCCGCGGGTGCTGCCACGTGAATGGCTCCGTGCTTTGGCCGCTCCCGGATCCGGCACGGCGAGCCGCACAGTAGGCGTCGACCAATGTCCTGTACCGGCTCGCGATCGTCGCGACCGCGTCGTCCCGGTCGATTCGACCGACCAGCAAATCGTGAAGGGCAGCCATCCAGATGCTGCGGCCCACGGCGAATCCGGCATAACCCGGCAAGGGCGCTGCGACACTGAGCCAGTGCTCGACCTGCTCCATGAGCGCGTTGCGTCCGAGGACAATGCATTCGGACGGACCGTTGTCCTGGGCCGCGACCGCCCGAAGGACCTCTTCGGCTCCCTCGGTCGTTTCGTAGCCCTCGAGTTTCCACACGGTTGGGTGCACCCCGCCTTTGAAGAACGCCGATATCGTTTCCGCGGTCAATTCGGGGCGGGCTTGGCGATCGAAGTGGAACTGGTCCTCGTTCTGCGCCAGCTGCTCGCGTGACGGGGGTACGAGCAATTCGAAGAGCCACCGCCAGCCGGTCTTGGCCGCCCACGCCGATACCTCTTCGAGCCGCTGAATCTGCGTCGTCCGGTCAGCGGCCCCGTCGGCAGGGTTGTAACGAACAAGGACCTTGAAAAAATCCGGATCGTAGGCGGCCAAATGTTCGGGGTAGTCCTTGCCGTACTCGAGCTCGAACAGAGTGGTCCCGCTCTTCTCGATAGGCATCGCCAGGACGTGTCCGTCGGCCTTGGCTCGCCTGGCCACTTCAGAACCCAAGTGCTCATCGACGAGCACCCCGGCCCGGCCTACTTCCAAGGCGGACGCTGCGGCCTTGTGAAGCCCTTCGTAGATCATCAGCTTGGCGTCCCGCATCTTCGCAAGGCCCGCTTCATCCGCGTTCTCCTCCAGCCCGAACAACTTCGCGAACGAAGACCGCTGATCCATCGCAAGGATGAACAACGGCTCTTGGAACGACGGCTCATAGCGCTCGCCTGAGGGTGTCATTCGTCCGCCGCGCTTTCGTGCCGCCAGCCCTGCTTGTACTCAGCATCGTGCAGCCGACGAACCTGGTGCGCGTAATGATCGAGGCGATCGGCGGCCGTTCGCGCCTCGTCGTAGTCCCGTCCGTGATCGCGAGCGGGTGTCTTTTCTTCAGCCCTCTTTCTCACAACATGCAGCTCCTCGCGGGCGAGCTCGACGACCTTCTCCAGGGTGTCTTCCAGATTCATGGATCTCCTTTCGAGGTGAACGCAAGTGAAACCGCCGTCAGGTCATACCCGGGACGTCCATCGACGGATCACCCACTGTTGGCGGCCATTCCCGGCTTCGTCAGTTCTCTTCCGGCCCCGACCAGGTGGCGGGAGGATCGCTGGCGGGGAAGGACTCCTCGTCGGCTTCCTCCAGTCCGTCACCGTCATCATCGGAGACCTTGTCGGCCTCCGTGGGCACATCATCGTCAGCCATGCGGACGCTCCTCTTTCGGGTCCCTCAGTTTTGCTCCGATGCGCTCGCCTTGCCACCGATCCGCTCTCGCTCCGAGCCGGCGAAGGGCCAAACTCGGCCAGACGGTGCTACCTTCAACCGCCGTGCACCTCCGGGGCGGAGCATCGATACCCCGTCTGGCACAGGCAGCTGGTGCGTCGCTGGCGTTGGTCGCCGTGCTCATCTGCTCCGGGTCGGGCTCCGCCGGCTCAGCGTCGGACTCGCCGGTGGCTGACGGCCCAGCAGCGCCCATCAGCGCCCCGGGGGGTTCGTTTCTCCGCGACGTCCACGGCCGCGTCGTCCTCATGCACGGGGTCGACCTCATGTACAAACTCCCGCCCTACGAGATTGTCACCAGCGGCAAGGGCACAAACGTGCTGACGAAGGCAGAGGCAGCTTCCATCGCCTCTGACGGCTTCGACGTCGTGCGTCTCGGCATCCTTTGGAAGGGCCTCGAGCCCGGCACCGCACCCATGAACGATCCAGCCATCTGCACCCCGGGCACGCCGAAGGGGGCCGGTCCAGGTCAGTTCAACGCCAAGATCTTCAACTCCTACATGTCCGAGTTGGAGCAGACGATCTCTCTGCTGGCCCACTACGGCATCTACTCCCTGATCGACATGCACCAGGACGCGATGAACGAGGTGTTCGCCGGGGAGGGGTTCCCGAACTGGGCGGTCTGTACCGACGGCATCACCCCTGTGGCCTACCGCAACGTGGCTGCATGGGGTGTGAATCAGATCGACCCGGGGATGGCCCAAGCCCAGGGGCATTTCTGGACGAATGACGTTGTGGGCAACCTCCAGGGCGCCTACGACCAGATCTGGACCAAGGTGGCGTCCCGACTCGCCGGCAATCCCTCGGTGATCGGCTACGACCCGTTCAACGAGCCCTTCTCACCGAACATCCTCTTGCACACGGGTCAGAACGCGGCGTTCGACGCCCAGGTGCAGTGCTTCTACGCCGGCCGCGCCCATCCCGGCGAGACCCAGTCGGACCAGCGGATCACCGACTGCCCTCCTGACGACCCCGAGAACGGGGTGATTGCGGCCATTGAGCATGTCGATCACCGCCACGCCGTCTTCTACGAGCCCGACACCACCACCAGTGGCCCCGTCCCGAACCAAATCGGGCCGATGGATTTCCCCCGCCTCGTTTACAACTTCCACGACTACTGCCCCCTCCACGTGCCGAACGGGCCCGAGGCGCCCGACTACTCCCAGGTGTGCCCATCCCCGGAAGAGCAGGTGTTCTCCGACGCGGCTCAGGACCGCGGGAACGACGCCTCACCGGCGCAACCAAACGGGCCTGGCTGGTTCCTGACAGAGTTCGGGGCCACGACAGACGCCGCTGACATTGGCCGGATGGTGGCGGACGCCGACGCCGACCTGGTTGGCTGGATGTACTGGCAGTGGCTCGACTACCAGGACCCCACGGGCTCGCACGACTCGGGTC
This sequence comes from uncultured Acidimicrobiaceae bacterium, assembly GCA_963731065.1. GTDB lineage: Bacteria > Actinomycetota > Acidimicrobiia > Acidimicrobiales > RAAP-2 > Bog-473. The sequence goes on from CAVSUH010000007.1 coordinate 41,481, forward strand.
TCTGGCCAGCGGGGCCTGCCACCGCAGCCCAACTCGACGTCCTTTCGGAGACCTACGCCCAGGCGATCGCCGGCACGCCCACATCCATGTCTTTCGACCCGTCGACGGGGCTGTTCCGTCTCAGCTATCGCATCGATCACGCCGCAACGGCGCCGACGGTGATCTTCGTCCCGGTGTCGAGGCACTTCCCAGACGGCTACTGCACCAAGGTGACCGGCGGCAGGGCGACCTCGGCGATGGGCGCCACGCGGCTGGTGGTGACCAACGACGCTTCGGCCACCACCGTCGACGTGGCTGTCACATCGGGGGCGTGCGGGAGCTGATCGTCCCCTTCCCTGAGGCTGTCTTGGAACAGGCCTCCCAGAGGGCAAGCCCAATCCCGAGAAATCCGGCTATTCGTTCTGCCCGCAGTACAGGGCGACGTAGGCCGCCGCACCGCTGCCGCTCCCCGTGGTCGCCGAAGCTGAGTTGTCGGACTTGATGGCCGCTTGCGCCTTGGTCACCGTCGTCGTGGCCTTGGCCTTGATCGAATTGGGAAGCGTCGAGAGCTCCGAGGCGAGTTCCGTGATCTGGCTCTGATGAGCTGTGAAGGCGGCCGTTCGAGCGGCCGCGTTAGGGGCATTCGAGACGGCCTCGTAGACCGGAAGGAAGGTCGAGCAGAAGGCGGTCGCCTTTCCTTTGCCGAAGTACGACGGCAATGATTGCCCGTTGGTGCCGACCCCGCAGTAGGTGTCGATATCCCCACCGGCCGACGTAGGCACGGTGTTGAGATCGCTCACGCTGCCAGAGGCAATGGCCGCCCGTGCGGCGACAACCTCGTCCCGTGCCTCGGAGCCGATCTTGCCAGAGGGCAAATTCTTGTCCATGGTGGAGAGGGCGGATGTGTGCTGCTTGAGCACATTCAAGAACCCCGCGTCCGAGTCGACCTTCGTACTGGCCTTGTCGATAGCGATGTTTGCTCCGCAGAAGGCTGTCTTACTGGCTCGTTCAGCAGCGCCGGCAGTGCTCATCCCGATACTCGTGCTTGCCACGATTCCAGATGCCGCGACGGCCAGGACTGCTCCTATCGATGTGAGAACCGTTCTTCGCATTGCCTCTCCTCCTCTGTCGGACGCGGCCGCCGAAGGGTCACATCGCCGCGATACATCCCCACTCAGTTGGGACTGGAAGTCATCATGTCCATCTCTTTTGAGGATGAGAAGGGTGCTGACCGCTCCCCCGGGCTCGTGCTGGCACGAGGCCATTGGGTGCTGACCGCCCTCAGAATCGTGCTGTGGCGCAATGTGGGGACGGTTGGGTCCGATCGCATGACGGGCCGGCGCCGGTCAAAGCTGAAGCCATCACTACCGTCTCACGGGTGCCACTACCTCGCTGTACGCGAGGTGTCACCCTTGGTGCTGGGTACCGAACTTTGTACCGTTGATTCGAGAAGAAAATTGAAGGAGGCGGTGCCGACGCCAATCAAATCCTCGATCAACAGTTTTGCGGCGGGTGGTAGTCAGCGGTCGAACTCTCTCAGTGAAAAGCTGCTAGCCATTTTGGGGCGCGCCGAAACTCGGTGAAGAACACGGGGTCAGGAGGTCATCGTGGGCGCAGTCAGTCTGGTGTTCGGCGCCGAGCTTCGCCGCCGCTGGCGCTCCTGGCTAATCCTGGCCGTATTGATCGCCATCGTGGCCGGGTTGGTATTGGCCGCTGTGGCGGCCGGGCGCCGGACGGCCACCGCCTTTCCGCGCTTCGTCGCGTCCTACGGGTACGACGTCTATATCTACAACCAAAACCCTGTTCCTGGACTGAGCCGGCTGCCCGGGGTTTCCTCTGTGACGGCGATCGCCAACCCCGCGAGCGGGCAGCCGTCATGTGCGTGCACCACCCGTCCCGTCAACCCGTCGAACTTCTACATAAATGAGCTGTTACCCAACGCATTGAGGCGCGTCGTGAAGTTGATCGCCGGCCACATGCCCGCCGAATCGTCACCATACGACGTGCTGGCCTCCTTCACGCTCCAACAGGACTACGGCGTCCACATCGGTTCGGTCATTCATGCGCCGCTCTACGCATTGTCACAGTTGCCGGCGCTGGGCAGTGGCGCCAAGGTGTCCCCATCCGGGCCGACGGTTGCATTGCATGTCGTGGGAATCGGTGCGGCCGAAATGGAGTTTCCATCCGGATCGACACCCGAATACGACCTCTTCACGACGCCGGCCTTTGCCAGTGCCATCAACAAGAAGGTCCCGCACGCTTCCGTCTACCTCGTTCGGCTTCGTCACGGTTCTGCCAGCCTCCCTCGGTTCGCCGCTGCAGCGGGCCCGCTTCACCTCGACTACGTCTCAAATCAGGCGACCGCTGCTGCGGCAGTGGCTGCGTCGATCCACCCCCAGGCCGTGGGCTGGTGGGTCCTGGCCGTCCTGGCCGCGCTTGCCGGTCTTGCCGTCGTCGGACAGGCGCTCGGTCGGCAGAGCATGGTCGAGAGCGAGGAGTACGCCACGTTGATGGCCTTGGGCCTGCCGTCACGCCGCCTCGTGGTGCTCGGCTCGGCACGGAATCTGATGGTGGCTCTCGTCGGCGCGGCCGGTGCTGTCATCGTCGCCTTTGCACTCTCCCCCCTGACGCCGGTCGGCGAGGCCCGCCTGGCGGAACCTTCGACGGGTCCTGCCTTCGATCCGCTGGTTCTTCTGCTCGGAGCGTTGGCGACGGTGGTGGTCGTTCTCCTGCTGGGCGTCTGGCCGGCGGTGCGCGCCTCGCGTGTGCGAGTCGGCAGCGAGCGCTCACTCGACTCCCACCGATCCTCCATCGCGACCAAGGTGGCTGCCACGGGCGCACCGCCGAGCGCGGTGATCGGAGTCCGTCACGCATTGGAGCGTGGACGCGGCGCGGCGTCGGTCCCAGTAGGCACCGCGCTGTTCGGATCGGCATTGGCGGTCATGGCCCTCTGCGCCACGGTCGTGTTCGCAGCCAGCCTGACGCACCTCACAACGACTCCTGCGCTCTACGGGAGCGATTACCAGCTGGGGTTCTCGAGCTCGAACGGCGGCCCGGGCAATCCGACCTCCTGGGTGTCCAGCCTGCGGCAGGACCACTCCATCAGCGCGATCACGCTGGCGGCCACCGATGAGGTGACTATCAACGGGCACGACGTCCTCGCCCTTGCCGGGAAGGCTGTGCGTGGACCGATGCTTCTGTCGACGGTCGATGGCCGCCTTCCCACAGGGAAGGACGAGATGACGATGGGAGTCACGACGCTGCACCAGACCGGTGCTCATGTGGGGTCGGTTGTGCGGGTGACCGTACAGGTGCCGTCCGGAGGTTCCCGTACCGTTCCCTTTCGCGTCGTCGGGACAGCGTCGTTCCCCAGTGACGCCGGAGGCGGTGGGCTCGGCACCGGGTCGGCCTTCACGATGGCGGGCTACCTCAACGCCGTGTGCCCGCCGGGACGTGATGTCAGCACGTGCCGGCAGTCCTTCGCGGCCAATCAAACTTTCGTGGTCTTGGCGAAGGCGAAGTCCGGCGCCGAGGGTCGGGCCGATATCGTCCGCTATGTCGCCCAGGGCAGCGCGAGCCGACCGACCATTCCAACCTCGTTGCTCAACTTCGGCGAGGCGGTGAACTTCCCGCTCATCGTCGGGTGTGTACTCGCGGTGTTCGGAATGGCAACTCTCCTCCATCTGCTCGTGGTCAGCATCGTTCGGCGTCGCCAAGAGATGGGGTTGCTGAAGGCCCTTGGCTTCGTGAACCTGCAGGTCGGCACCACGGTGCTCTGGCAGGCCACGACGGTTGCCATGGTGGGCATTGTCATCGGCGTCCCTCTCGGCATCGTCGCCGGACGGGTCACCTGGAATGAGTTTGCTACCAATCTCGGCACCGTACCCGTCACCGTCGTGCCAGGGCTCACAATCGTCACACTGGCTCTAGGCGTGCTCGTGGTCGCCAACGCCCTGGCAGTCATTCCGGCCGTGTCCACGGCGCGCAGACGGTCAGTGGGGCAGCTCGTGCGGACTCAGTGAAAACACCATTGAGCGCCTACCGAGCCGGCCGTACGCTCGAACCAGAGCGAATGGAGGAGGTGCTCAGTGCCGAACGAATCGTCGGTTACCAAGTTCGAGCGGGTAGTCAGGGGTCGGAACCTGATCATTCTGGCCGCCACGGATGTCGTCCTCTTCGTACTCGCCAATGTTGCGTATGGGGCAGGTGGCCAACGCGGGCTTCGCAACGGTGTGTCCAATGTGGCATGGGCCCTTTTCTTGGCGCGGGAAAGCACACACACAGAGGTCAACCGCTTGAACCTGGCAAGAAGCACTCGCCTCGCGGCCCGGTCTCACCACGACTGGATATTTCGATCCGGAGAAAGAGGGGCGTGAGAGTTCGCAGATTCAGAGGATTCAGCTGGGTACCCGGGTCTGGGGCCCGCTACTGCAATCTCGGCATTTCGACAGAGTCGCCGACGGCGGTTCGGGCCGTCACACCGTGCGCAACGCCTCGGTCGGCGAAAGGCGGGCCGCCCGCATGGACGGATACAGGCCGGCGACGGCACCGATGACCAGGGCGGCGCTCACGCCGCCATACAGCGCCAAGAAAGGGATCGTCACCGACCAATTCTGACTCACGGCGTAGACGACGGTCGCCGCCACGCCGATGATGGTGCCGGCCAGGCCGCCGAGGACCGAGAGCAAGATCGCCTCGGCCAGGAATTGCTCGCCCACGTGACGCCGGGTGGCACCGAGCGCCCGGCGCAGGCCGATCTCGGAGCGGCGCTCGAGAACCGAAATGACCATGACGTTGGCGATGCCGACTCCGCCGACGAGGAGGGCCACGGCTCCCAGGCCGAGGAATAGCCCGTTGTAGGCCCCTTGGGTGACCACTTCGGCCTTCAAGATGTCTGAGGGCAGGTTCCACGCCACCGTCGAAGGGTTCTCGGGATCCACCGTGGCGGGCAGCACGTCGGCCACTGCGGTGACCTGGCCCGGCGCGGCACGCAGGAACAGCTCGGTGGGATGGCCGTCGAAGGCGAAGTAGTGCTCGGCGATGGGGAAGCCGATGAACGCCATGGAGTCCATCTGGGAGACCAGCTGCACGGGATGCAAGATGCCGACCACCGTGAACCAGTGCCCACCGATCCATACCTGGGTCGGGTTGGCCAGGTTGTCGATGCCCAACAGGGTGGCCGACTCCGCACCCAGCACGACGGCAGGGAAGTGAGCGGTGGCCGCGTTCAAGAAGGTGCCGTAGGCGATGGTTGCGCCCAGGGTGGCCGGCAATGCCGCGTCGGTCGCGCTGACTGAGATGCCGTTGGTATCGATCGCAGGGACGAGGGAGTTGCGGTACACGTACGTGTTCGAGATGGCGCCCAGCTCGGTCACATCCGTGACCGGTCCGATACGCGAGACCATGCCTTCGGAGGTGGTGGGCAACTCGGCCTGCTGGCCGAAGGCGGTGTTGTTGGCCTGCACGGTGATGAGGTTGCCGAGCTGGTCCAGCTCCTTGAGGAGGCCCGACTCCGACGATTGGGAGATGCCGAGTACGCCGACGATGGCGGCGATGCCGATGCTGATCCCGAGGGCGGACAGCAACGCCCGCGCCCGCCGGCTGCGCAACCCGAGGCTGCCGACGCGGAGGAGGTCCCGGCGCGACAGCCGAGAGCCGCCGGCGTCAGGAGCCGGTCGGCGTGTCACCGATGATCTTCCCGTCTCGGATCTCAATGCGCCGTTCCATGGCCGCGGCCACCTCGTGGTCGTGGGTGATGACCAGGATGGTCGTACCTTCGCCGTGCAGTTCGCGGAGGAGGTCGAGGATGGATGCCCCTGTCGCCGAGTCGAGGTTCCCGGTCGGCTCGTCGGCCATCACCAGGGCGGGGCGGCCGGCGAGGGCCCGTGCGATGGCGGTGCGCTGCTGCTCCCCACCCGAGAGCTGGTTGGGCCGGTGCCCCACGCGGTGGCCGAGCCCGACCCGCTCGATCGCCACCTTCGCCAGTCGCCGACGATCGGCCAGCTTTCCGCCGCGGTAGAGCAGGCCGTCGGCGACGTTGTCGAGGACGCTGAGGCCGTCGAGAAGGAAGAACTGCTGGAACACGAAACCGAGGCGCCGTGCCCGTAGGCCCGAGAGTTGCGTGTCGGACATCGCCGAGGTGTCCTCTCCGGCGATCCGGACCACACCGCGGCTGGGTCGTTCTAGGGTGCCCATCACATGGAGCAGCGTGCTCTTGCCCGACCCCGACGGCCCGACGATGGCGACCAGCTCTCCTTGGTCGATGCGCAGGTCGACCCCGGCCAGGGCCACGACCGGCGGATCGCCCGGGTACTCCTTGACCACGTCGATCAGCTCGAGCACCGGCGCTGGCGGCGTGGCCTCCTGGACCGGGATCGGGGCCGTCACGGTCACGACGACGGCACCTCGACCCGGGCTCCGACGCTGATGCCGGACCCGCTGACCTCGACGAGGTTGTCGCTGTAGAGGCCGGTCGTGACCCCGACCAGATGGCTCGCTTCTCCCGTGATCACATCCACGCCGTAGCCTCCGCCTTGGAGCGCAAGCAGGGCGTTCACCGGCACGGCCAAGACGTTGGGCGCCCTTTGCGTGGTGATGTTGACGTTCACCGGCGCCTCGTCCAAGGTTGCCAACTCAGGGGTGCTGTCGAGGCCGACCGTGATCGGCACCGTCGGGTTGGAACTGCTGCCACTGCCCCCCGACGAGCAGAGCGACCCCGCGGCCGTGCTGCTCCCGTTCGTGGCGCCGGTGCCGACGCCGGTGCCGCCGCCACTCGGACAGGTCGCCACGTTGCCGACCGTCTTAATGTGTCCGCCAACCGTCGAAGTGCCGTCGGGCAGGACGATCGACACCGCATTGCCGGGCTTGACCAGGTACTCCTGGCTGACGTCGAGCTCGACGGTGACGATGGGGGTGGTGCTCGTGGCCGTCAGCACCGTGCCACCCCCTTCCGCTCCCCCGCCGCCTGCGCTGCCGCCTCCGCCACCGCCACCGACGGACGAGCCGACCGAGGGCGTGACCGAGGTGACTCGGATCGGACCCGGTTCGAAGACCACCTCGCCGAGCAGGATCTGGCCGGTCGCCGCTAAACCCAACGCCCTCTGCCAACGTTCCACTGCACCTGCCGTCGCCGACGAGTAGTGGTTGCTCTGGGTCAGGCCGGCGCCGTCGCCGAGGGAATTCAGATCCTGGGTCAGCTCGCCGACGTCCGCACCGTCCGACATGCCGACGTAGAACGCCCGATAGGCGGCGATGGAGCCGTAGAGCAGCGGCACCGGCTCGTTGCTGACCGAGTAGACGGACTGGTTCTCTTTGACGACGTCGCCCACCTCTGGCAGGGCGGTATACGTCGTACCCGGATTCTCCGCCGTACCTTGCTGCAGCGCGAGGCTGGCTACGTCGCCCTGGAGCTTCGTCTGGTCGGAGGTGACCTTGGCCTGGTTCTGATCGTGGTCGCGGGTTGCGGTGTCCTGGGCGGTGGCCAGCTGCTGCTGGGCCTGGGTCAGCTGCGCCTGGTCCCCGTCGACCTTTAGTGAGTCCTGGCTGCACACTTGGGTGGATGCCCCCGACGCGGCGCAGTCCTGGGCCTGCTGTGCCTGGTCCGCTCCGAGGCTGGCCTGGCTCGAGCTGACGTTCGCCTGATCGACGGACACCGCCTGGTCGTCCGCGGTCGACCCATCGCTTTCGGACTGCTCGTCGGCGGACAGGGTCTGTTGGTCCTGAGTCACGGCCTGCTGGCCCTGCTCGACCTCCTGGGCATCGGTTCCGGACGGCGCGGCGATGGTGTAGGAGCCCTCGAAGCCGATGGAGCCTCCCTCCTGTACCGAATTGGTGAGGGTGGTGCGCACCACAGGAGCGGTGGTCATCGGGCTACCGCCGTTCGACGACGAGGCCGAGTTATTGTTGCCGCCCGCGGACGCCATGGCCACTCCGGCGGCGACCACCCCTCCGACAAGGGCGCCCGCGATGGCGGCGATGGCCGCGACCCGCCTGACGGAGAAGTCAGCCATTGGCGTTGCCCGCTCCGGAGTTCGCGGTCGACCCGCCGTTGCCGCCGGGCTTGCCCCCGAACCCGCCCGGGCCGGGATTGACATTGATCGTCCCCGCCGGCGGGGTGCTACTGCCGAACTTCTGGAAGCCGGTCTTGTTGGCGCACAGTGTCGAGGCCGCCTGGAAGGTCGGATCGGCCGGGTTGAGGTCGCCGCCGGCCGTTGCGTGGGCGACGGACTGGCCGCTGGTTGGGTCTGGGTAGTCCGGGACCCCATTGGCCCGCATGCACTGGGCGAACTTTTCTGCCGTCGCCAGGCTCGGCGTCTGGGGCGGCTCGCCTCCCCGCAGCGCGGTCTGGGCCGCGGTCATGAAGGAGGCGCACGAGCGACCGCCTCCCCCGTTGAGGAGCGCACCCAGCCCATCGCTGTACCCGGCGGGCAGCATGAGCTCAATCACCTTGTTGGCGTCGACGGTCGGGTCGACCTGGTTGGGGTCGCCATGGCTGCGCATGCAGGACGCCCACTCGTCAAGCAACTGGGTCGCATTGCCCGCCGGCACGGTTGTGGTGGTGGTCCCGCCGGCTGCGCCCGCGTTCGCCCGGAGGCTGGCGACGTGCGGGGAGCTGGGTCCGCCACAGGCGGCCAGCCCGAGGGTTCCCGCCGCGACGACCCACGCGAGCCTTCTCGCGAAGACCTCAGCCATTGGCGCCCGCTCCGCCGTTCGCGCCTGACCCGCCGTTGTTGGGCTGCACTGGGGTGGCTCCTCCGCCGCCAGACGGCGGCCCACCGCTCGGGGGTTGGCAGTTGGGCACTCCGCTGCAGCTCGCCACGGTGACATCTCCCGGCGGACCTGTGCCGGCGATCCACCAGGCTGGCGCGTTGATCTGCTTGCCGCAGATCTTGTTGGCGTTCTCGACGAACGGACTGTTCGGGTCCACGCCGGTCCCGTTGAAATCGGTTTTCCCGTTGGATCCCGGGTCGGGGTAGTTCGGGACACCGTGGGTGCGCATGCAATCGGTGTACCGGATCATTTGGGCCTGGTCCGGTGGCTGGTATTGCTGACCGCCCCGTAACGCGTTCTCGGCCGCGAGCTCATATTGGCTGCACGGACCGTTGCTTCCATGGGCCTCCGAAGCCACCGCCTGTGACACGTCCCGCATGGTGATGTTGATCACCCCGTAGGCGTCGATGGTCGGGTCGGTCTGGCTGGGATCGCCATTGCTCCGCATGCAGGCCGCCCACTCGTCCATCAGCTGGGTCGGGTTTCCTGCCCTCGGCGCGGTCGTCGTGCTCTCGCGGCTGCCGCCATTGCTGCTCCTGGCCCCCAAGCTGGCGACCTGGGGCGCGTTTGTCGAGCCTGCGCCGCACGCGGCCAGCCCGAGGGCGATCGCCGCGACGAGGACCGCCAGTCCAACCGATCGTCGGGATCTCGCCGTCAACTCTCGCCTCCTCCCGTGCGTCCTCGACGCGGCACCTTCAATGCCCTCGTTGCCTTTCATCTGCTTTCTCTCCACGCTCGTGGCGGTATTGGGTGAAGTTGTACGAAATGGGAGGTCACAGCCCGGTCATCGTTGTGACCTGGCTGTGACCCGCGACCTGGCATGTTGTGGACCGACAGGGAGCCACCGGGGAGTTGCCGCCCGGTCGGCCACGAGGGCTGCCAGGCTTGTGACAGGAGACACCATGAGGGTTCTGGTAGCCGAAGACCACGAGCGGCTCGCGAGGGCGGTCGCCGCTGGGCTCCGCCGTTACGGGATGGTCGTCGATGTGGCGTTGGATGGCGACGACGCTCTCGCTCGTCTCGGCACCAACCGCTACGACGTGGTGGTGCTGGACCGGGACCTCCCCGGAACGCACGGCGACGAGATCTGTCGCACGCTTGTCGCCGAGCGATGTGAGAGCCGGGTGCTGATGCTCACTGCGGCCAGCTCAGTGCGGGACCGGGTCGAGGGCCTCGGCCTGGGCGCCGACGATTACCTGCCCAAGCCGTTCGACTTCACCGAGATGGTCGCCCGGGTCCAGGCGCTGGGTCGTCGGCCCGGCGCGCCGCTGCCGGAACACCTGGGCTACGGGGACCTGACCTTGAACCCCGAGAGATGCCTTGCCACCCGCGCCGGACAGAATCTGGCGCTGAGCCCGAAGGAGTACGGCGTGTTGGAATGCTTGCTCGTTGCCGAAGGAAGGCCCGTGTCGGCGGAGGAACTACTCGAACGAGTATGGGATCCGGCGACTGACCCGTTCACCACCACCGTAAAGGCCACCATCAACCGGCTACGAGTCAAGCTCGGTGACCCACCGATGATCGAAACCGTCCGCGAACGCGGGTATCGGATCGGAGGCCAATGATGAGCAATACACATCGGCTTGCACCAACCTCTTGGCTGCGGCTGCCTCGCCGCACCGCCAGGCTGCGGCTCACCGTTCTCTACGGCGGCCTTTTCCTCCTCTCAGGCGCCGCGTTGGTCGCCATCACCTACGCCCTCTTTGAGCGGGCGACGCAATACAAACAGCCAGCCCTCCCGAAGGTGCCGCACACTCCTTCAATCCAGGATCTCCAGATTCTGCCGAACGGCCCTGAGGCGGCAACCACGCAGCTTCTCCAGAATCCGTATCAGCTGAGCCAGGCCCAGCAGCGACTGACGCAGGTGCAACAGGAACTCGCAAAGGCAAAGCCCCAAGGCAATGTGGTCCTGTCTGTCCCCAACGGGCTGTCACACATCCAGAAACAGCTGACGCAGGCTCAGCACCAGCTGGCAGCGGGCCGGCAGCAGTTGGCAGACGCGGTGCATCAGCTGAAGCAGGTCGGCCCTGCGCAGGCTGCACAGCGCGCTGCCGACTCACACCAGCTGCTGGTCAACTCTGGCATTGCGCTGGCCATCGTGGCCGTCCTCACCCTTCTGGCCGGCTGGCTCGTTGCCGGCAGGATGCTGCGGCCCATCAGGACCATCACCCGCAAGGCCCGAAGGATCTCCTCGACCAGCTTGCACGAGCGCCTCGCCCTCGATGGCCCAGAGGACGAGCTCAAGGAACTCGGGGACACACTCGACGAGCTCTTTGGCCGACTCGACGCGGCGTTCGAAGCTCAACGACACTTCGTCGCCAACGCCTCCCACGAGCTCCGCACCCCTCTGACCGCTGAGCGCACGCTCCTCCAGGTTGCGTTGGACGACCCTGCCACGACGATCGACGCATGGCGTTCCACCGCCGAAGAGGTTCTCGCCTCCAACGATGAGCAGGCGCGTCTGATCGAGGCCCTCCTCACCCTCGCCAGCAGCGAAAGCGGGCTGAGTGGACATGAACCGATCGACCTGGCCACCACCGTCACAGCCAACCTTGTCGACCTCCAGCCCGAGATCGACCGACTGGGGATCCATGTCGACAAGGCGATGACACCGGCCCCCCTCGATGGAGACCCTCTGCTCGTCGATCGACTCGTCACCAACCTGGTTGCCAACGCACTTCGTCACAACGTTGTCGACGGCCGCATTGCTGTCGTGACCGATGTGAGGGAGGGCCACGCCGTGCTGTCGGTGTCCAATACCGGACCACTCATAGCGCCAGCTGACGTCGAGCGCCTCTTCCAGCCTTTCCAACGGCTCGATGCGCACCGGACGCACTACAAGGACGGTCATGGGCTCGGACTCTCCATCGTCCGCGCCATTGCCACCGTCCATCAGGCCAGCATCAGTGCCCGCCCTCTGCCCGACGGCGGGCTCGCCGTCAGCGTCGTCTTTCCGCAGCCCGCGGCGACCCCGGTGGCTCGCATCCCTTCCCTAACAGCGTCATAGGGCTGTTCCACCTTGCTGAAGTGTCGTCCGCGTAGGAATCGCCGGGGTTCACACCCAGAACAACACAATGAATGCGGTGGGCCGCCCGCGTCTCGATCCCGACACCTTGCGCCCTCGAATGCCGGCAGCAATGACCGCATCGAAAACTTGCGCCCTGGACGCCGACTGTCTCGACACATCTGCAGGCGCAACAGTAGGAACGGCAGTTAGGTGCCTGGGTCATGCTGATCATCGGACGGGCGCAACGCGCTTTCGGGAGGCTGAATGTCCGGTCGTACGATGGCCAGATAAAGCACGAGTACTGCGACGGCCACGGTGAAGATCAAGGCCGTAGGCCCGTCTCCGAAACCGATCCCGCTGAGACTGGGCGGCTTGCTGATGTAGTCGGCGTAGGAGGCGCCGAGAGGACGCGTGACGACGTACGCGCACCAGAACGCGACCACAGCATTCAGACCGAACCTCCACCACGCCACCGCGGGTATCAGGATCAGCACACTAAAGAGGATGCCGGAAGCCAGATAACCCAAGTTGAGAGCGGTCGCGGTGAAATCCCCGAGAGCTGTCCCCAGGGCAAATGTGGCAAACACCGTTGCCCAGTAGAAGCACTCGCGTCGTTGCGTCGTGATGCTGTGGATGGAGAGCGTTCCCTCAGTCCGGTGCCACACCAGGAAGATGATGCCCAACACAACCGCCCACAGGGCCGTGGTGCCGGCATAGGGAATGTTCACATCGAGGTGCAGGAAGTCCGATACCCCAGTACCGAAAATGGCTATGGAGTAGGCGAGGAACCAATACGCGATGGCACGGTAGCGTCGTGTGCCGAACTGCAGCACGAGGCCTACTGCGAACAGCAAGACCTCGGTACCTCCGCCTTTGATGTTGCCCCAGTTCTTCAAAAAATCCGACGTGGCTTCACCACCGGCCGTCGTCAGGATCTTGACCAACCAGAACAGGGCAATGACCTCGGGAACCTTGGCGGCAACCGGGGCTGGGAAGATCTGACGAAGCACGGGAACCGTGCCGCTGGCGTGCCGGCTGCCCTTGGGCGAGCGGGATCGAGCCGCTGTCCGTTCGGTGCTGTCACCCATGAAGTCAGTCATATTTTCTCAATCGGTCTGCTCTGGAGTCCCCTGGACTCCAGAATCGCGAGTTATCGGAACAGGTGGAACCTGATTGACCCTCATTTGACTCTGACACAAGGAGAACCGCGCTCATAGGCAACGGCGCAGACTCGGAGTGCGACGACGCGCATCCGAACCGATGCCGCCCCGGCAGGCCCTCAATTGGGGGGCCGTGGGCATCGCTCAGCAAGCCCGACGGACGGATTGGCGACGCGGTCGCACTCAGGCCGTGACGTCTTTTCGCATGAAAACCAAGGTTGCCACTCCCAAGGCAATCACGAAATAGACAGTACTGAGGATCAGTGAATGGGCGAACCCGTCTGGGAGGAGTCCGCCGGCCGCGACGGCTTGGAGGAGTTGTCCCGGCAGCCACGTAGCAGTGTGGGGTGCGATCCGTGTCACGACGGCTTCGACCGGAAGAAGGTAGGCAAAGCCCACGATGATGGCGGTGACCGAAGAGCGGAAAAGAAGGCCAAGGACCAGACCGAATGTGGTGAATCCGACGGTAGCCAAGAGCAGGTCGCCGAGCGCTCGGGTCAAGTCGCCTATGCCGGCACTCGACGTCCAGGCAACTGTGGGTACGTGGCGTGCATGAGCCATGACGAAAGCCGCGACGGTAGCGACGAGTGAGGCAAACACAACGGCGCCGAGCATGAATGTGAGCACGGCCAGAAACTTGCCAGCCAGCAAGATATGGCGTCGCGGCTGCCGTACGAGGAGCTGACGAAGGGTGCCAAGGCTGTACTCACTGCCGATTTGCGTCGCGGCAATCCCGAAGGCCACGACACCCAGAAGCACAGCCGCTCGGTTGACGCCGTGAATCAACCCGTTTGGTTGGGCCAGCTGGGTCAGACTCGGGAGGCCCCCGCCACCATTGGCCTGAGCCTGAGCGAAGAGGAGTATGCAAAAAAGGGATGCGGCGAGCGCCAGTCCGACATACGTTCCAACCAGAAGATTCCGTCGCTTCAGTTTCACCCATTCGCTGAGGAAAGCCGCCAGGATCATCGGATCACCCCCAGGGCGCCACTGTCCTCGACGTCGCCCGAATGGGTGCCGGTAAGGGCGAAGTACGCCTCTTCGAGGCTGCGCTCGCGCTCGGCGAGATGGTTGATTGTCACCCCTGCTTCGAAGGCGGCTCGATTGAGCTCGCCGGCCATGGCGGTGCCACCGGCGACGACGACGGAACTTGTCGCCTCCTCGATCTCCACTTTCAGGCTCCGATCTGAGATCAGTTGCGCCAGGATGCCAAGCTGCCGCGGATCCTCCGGCCGGAGAACGAGCTCCGCCGAGCGCGTGCCACGGAGTTCGGCAACAGATCCCTGAAACACGCTCCGTCCGCTCCGGATCATCACCACATGATCACAGATGTGTTCGATCTCTGAGAGAAGGTGGCTCGAGACGAAGAGGGTCATGCCCTCGTCGGCCAACGATCGGATGAGACTTCGCATCTCAACGATCCCCGCTGGGTCCAAACCGTTGGTCGGCTCGTCGAGAATGAGCAGCGAAGGGTCAGCCAACAAGGCGGCAGCGATGCCAAGCCGTTGCTTCATGCCCAGCGAATATCGGCTGAACCGGTCTCCCGCGCGGTCAGCCAATCCGACCCGCTCCAACACGCTCTCAATGGTCAGGGTCGAGAGCCGTCCGAGACGAGTAAGGACCAGGAGGTTGTCTCGCCCGCTGAGTGCCGGGTAGAAGGCGGGCGATTCGATCAAGGCCCCAACACGGGACAGATAGGAGGGCGGATTGTGGAGATCCCCGAGCAGAATGCGTCCCTCACCACTGGTCGGACGGATCAGGCCGAGCAGCATCCGTATGGTCGTCGTCTTGCCGGCGCCATTCGGGCCCACGAATCCGCAGACCGTGCCCCTCGGGATTGCGAGGTCGAGACTGTCGACGACCCTGCGATCCCCGAATTCCTTCGTAAGGCCGGTCGTGACGACGGCGAATTCGGACGAGCGAGTCGTTGTCACGATTTGCCTATGTCCGGAGTGGCGTGCATGAGTCGAAATGTAGGAATCCGCGTTACTACTGTCGACCTGCTTTGGGATGATTTCTAGAGCTACCAACTCATCCTTTCGGCAGCAACGAGAGGAGCGGACCTCACTCCGACCCAGGTGGTGAGGCAGCCCCGAAGCTGCGGACAGCTGGTGGTCAAAATCACCACTGGAGGTCAAGAGAGGCAATCCTCAACTTCGTTCAAGCGATGTTGGAGGCAGTGGATTCTGACCAGCTCTTCAGTGATCCCCGACGGCAATAGGTGGGCGCTGCAGTAATTGCCGACGAGATAGCTGGACAAGGTGGCCTCATATGAAGGACCTCTCGAGATCTGAGATATTCGGAGTCGTCGACCCTCCCTGGTAGCTGGCGTCCCACTGCGTCGAGCTTGACAAAGCGGGCAAACTGCTGAGGTGAGCTTGGATCAGTATGCGCCTTACGGGTCTGTCGTTGAGTCGACTCTGCGGGTCGTAACTTGGAACGTTTGGGGCCGTTACGGACAATGGGCAGAGCGACAATCGGCAATCGAGGAATCCTTGGCCTCGGCGAATCCGGACGTCGTCTGCCTAATCGAGTCCTGGTCGACCGCAAAGACAACACAGGCCAAGCTCATTGCTGAATGCCTGGGATTTGAACACCACGTGTTCGCCGGCGACTTGGACCAGGGTGATTGGGCCTCGGGCACCGGTCTCGTTTCCCGGTGGCCGCTCGAGATAGTCGAACACCGCAAGCTGCGAGGAGAAGATGATTCTGGAATGGGAGAGGCGCTGGCCGTCACGATCGGAGGCGACCGGGGGCTCGTCCAGTTCTTTGCCGTGATGCTGGACTACCCACTTGGAGCGAGCCTTGTGCGTCAGGCGCAAGTCCGCCAGCTCGCCCGACTCATCTCTTCGACTACCCAGCGTCGCCACCCAATCGTGGTGTGCGGAGATTTCAATGCCGGACCCGGCTCTGACGAGATCCGCATGCTCACCGGACGGAGTGCTACCGCCGAACCGGGATTGGTGTTCTACGACGCCTGGGAGATCGCCGGAGACGGAACTGCAGGCATTACCTGGTCCAACCGCAATCCTTTGGCAGCGGTCGCGCTTTATCCGGATCGACGATTCGACTACGTGTTGTCTGCGTGGCCGCGACTTGGAGGGGTGGGGCACCCCACTCATTGCGAGTTGCTCGGAGTCGTACCGGACGACCAGCTCCAACTCTCAGACCACTACGGTGTGCTCGCCGACCTCCGGTACTGACTCCCCACAGGAGAGGCTGCAGCGACACAGTGCCGGCGACCGGGGGCAGGCGGTCGGCTCCTGGGCTCGCGTCAGGATCAGGGGTTGAAGGCAGTGTCGTAGAGCTGAACAGTCAGGCGGAGATGGCCCATGTGCTCACGTGCGTGTGCCAGATTCCCGATTAGCCAGGTCATACCGGGTCGGCGATCATCGCTGGAGAGAGTCGGCAGAACGGTGAGGGTGAGGGCTCGGTCGTCGGTGAGCATCGGAGCCAGGTCGTCAAGGAGGGAATCGGCACGGCGAATCTGGTCAAGCAAGCTGGCTTGGCTCTGACTGCCCACTTTGAACTCGGCATCTCGATTGCGGCTGCCGGGTACTCCGGCGACCGCCCGGAGCGTTTCCGCCTCTGACCCCAGGGTATGTGTGACGATCGTCGCTACAGAATTCGCACCCGGACATGGGGTCCAATTCAGCGACTTTTTGTCTCGGCCGGCGACCTCCAGCCGCAGCTCGCTATGGAGCTCTTGGAACTGTGCGATGACCACCGAAATGGAGTGCTGATTCGACATGGAGGAAGCCGACATGGAGACATATCCAAGCAGCAAATCCGATGCACTCCTTCTCGGCGCACTGGCCAGCCAAATCTGAGCCGTATGCCCGAGTCAATACATGTCTAGGGCCCGTACGTCCATAAAACGTGACATTGAATGCGTCAACATCAGCGAAGGACCCAGCACGCCTCGGGGGGGTGTGGATCGAGACCACACCGAGCTCCGCCGCCTGCGCACATCCCTCCTACGTTGCTCGATACCGACAATTTGCCGGCTACGGACAGTTGACCCCATGTGGTTGTGGTTGCCAGCTCGCACCCAGCGCCCATACCGATTGCCTGTACAGCGCGGACACGTCGAGATCGCCAGGCGGAACCCGCGACAGAGACACCGATGCGGGGCGACCATCTGACTCTCGCCACCAGCTGTTGACGGCACCATCGGCTTGGTGACCCGTTGCAGCCGGGATCGCTCTCCATCCTTCACGGGAGAGGTGTCGCCCTATCTGCTGCGAAAGGGCCGACCGAGGGAGCGACGAGGCGAACGTCGCCATTGCCATTGTCGGACTCCAACCCGTCTGTCCGAAACCACAAGGGTTGCCCGTGATCCAATACGAGTCATACGACCGGTGCTCGACAATGCCGCCGGTGACCTTGACCGCCGAGTACACGTCCGTTCGGAGCATCCGCAGCACTCGTCCGCCGGGATCGCCACCATGGCAGGGCCATTTCGACGCAGCCGTACAGGTTGTCGACGCGGCGTCGGCTGGCGTCTCGCCCGTCATCACCCCAGCGACCGTGACGGTCAACGCAAACGCGAGCGCCCAACGCAACGGCAGTCGGATCATCGAGGGAGGCTAACCCGCCGTCAAGGGGCACCTCGCCTGCTTTGCCCCTCTAGGCTCGTCCAATGACTCTTGAGTGGGAGCAGACGATCGTCGATGCGCGCGACCCCGGCATGCTCGGGAGTTGGTGGCGAGAAGCGCTCGGTTGGGTTGTAGTTAACAATGATCCGGATGAGTTCGAGATCCGACCGGCTCCGGATCGTCTCCCTGGACTGCTGTTCGTGCCGGTCCCAGAGCAGAAGATCGCCAAAAATCGGCTGCACCTCGACTTTCGCCCAGACGACCGAGGCGCCGAGGTGGACCGACTACTCGCGCTCGGAGCGACACGAGCGGCCGTTGGACAAGGCGAGCAGACATGGACGGTTCTTCAGGACCCTGAGGGAAACGAGTTCTGCATACTTGGATCGCGCGTGCACTGAGCCGGCGTTTGCAGGACACCCTGAATTCTCCCGCATCAACACGACGTCCAGGAGTCGCGGGATAACCGGCACTATCGAGTGCCCTATCCGGCGCACGGAATGGGTCGGCGTGGAGCGGGGTCGTGTTGCAGCCGAATGCGATGGACGCTGTCGTCGAAGACAGCGATCCTTACCCGAAGGGGACAGTCACCGGACCGGGGGTCGGTCGGTAGACGGCAAAGAAGTCACGGTCGTCGGGGACGAGGTAGCGATCGGGTGACTGGTTCGGGTTGGGTCCCACCTGCGTCGGGTTGAGGCCGGGGGGATTGTAGGTGTTAAGCGAATGCCATTCCGGGTTGATGTCGAACTCCATGGCCCGCACTGCTCCGACGTGCTGAAGGATCTGCGCGATGCTGACGACGGTCTGATAGTCAGCGGCGACGTAAATGAGGTTGCCTCGAGCGTCGATCCCAACACCGGTGCGCCAGACGCGGGTGACTCCGCCGAGCGTGTATCCCCACTGGGGGCTGTTGGGATCGGTGTTCAAAGCGGGATTCAGCTGGCTGTTCCAGACGATCGGAGCCAAGCTCTGCCGAGCCCACGCGACGCCGGGGCCGGGGTTCGGGCCGCCGCTCCAATTCACAATGTCCACGCGGCCATCCGTATAACCAATAAGTGTCGCGTTGCCGTCCTTCAGCGGTTCGTTCGTCTGGCCGTTGTCCGCAGACCCGTTCTGGCCATCGACATAGGTAAACCCGCCGTTGAAGGTCGCGAGCAGACGAGAGCGCTGGCTGTAGGGAACCATCGCCGGTCCGCGCACGGCCGCGTTCGGCGGCTCATAGCGGCCCGGGTAATAGCCGAGCTCTGTCCGCGAATGGTCGAACCAGGCGACGTACGCCACGATCTGTGGGTAGGTGGGGTCAGGCCGATAGGTCGTGACCAGTATGGGTGGACCCCCGTCGACCGATGGTCCGGTCGGCTGCCAGACCCCTTCACCGGGAAGCGGGCTGGAGAAGACGGGCGTGATCGCCGGCGGCCATGCCGTCGTCGCAGGGGCAGCTGGGGCCGTGGGGTGTCGCACACCCACCTTCGGCAGGCTCTTCAACTGCGGTCCACCCTTCTTGGGTGCTTGGCTGCTGTAGTAGATCTGCTCAACGTGGTCGGCCGCCCAATTGCCGATGCCGAATGGCACTTCATACCGCACCCATTCAACGCTGTTCACGCTCCATGAGAGGCTCGTGGGCCGCAGCATCCAGACCGTGTACGAAACGGTCGCCCACAACAGCACGACGACGAGCGGTGCCACGATGAATGCACGTACGAGTCTGCTCCGGCGAGTGAGCCTCCGCCTTCGTCGCCGCCTCCGCCTCGGAGCCGGAACGAGATCTCCATCTGGGATGTCCGGATCCCGAGCAGGAGTCGCCCGATCGACTGAGGCGTCGGAGTCGAGCGGATCGTCAGCGAACTGGCGGCTGGGCCCCACTCCTTAAACTTACAGATCGCGTTTCAGGAGACCAAGAGCCATTCCTACGCCTATGGGATGATTCGCGTGCCCGACGGTCAATCCTTTGGCGGAGTCGCGAAGTCCGACTCATTCCGCACCGTTGTCAGGCCACCGGATCTCCATGCGGCAACGAACTGGGGCACGGATTCGCCGACGCCGATCAATTAACGAGTTGATCGTGGACCTTGCGGGTGGATGGTCTCGCCTCGGGCCAGCATCTCCACAAACTGCTCGATACGCCTGACGCGGGTCTCCACCTTCTTTGCGCTTTCGATCCGATAGAGGATGGAATACCGATTCGCGCTTGTGAGCGTCTGGAACCTTGCCTGAGCACGAGGATTGGCGATCAGAGCGTCCGCCAAATCCTCTGGAACTTCCACGCTCGCTTGTCCGGCATAGGCAGCATTCCACCGACCATCCGCTTTGGCCTGCCGAACCTCGGCTTCTCCCGACCGATGCATTCGGCCCGAGGCACTCAACCTCTCGGCGATGGAGACGTTCCGTTGAGACCAAGGGCTCCGAGCGTTTCGGGGCGTGAATCGTCGCCGGAACGTTGCGTTGTCACGACGCGCGAGTTGCCCATCGATCCAACCGAAGCAGATCGCCTCGTCGAGTGCTTCGTCGTAGGAGAGCGTTGTCGGATGTGTCGTGCCCTTCTTGGCCAGGACGAGCCATACGCCCTGCGACTTGGAGTGGTGGCCCCTCAACCAAGTCCGCCATTCGGCAGTATCAGTGACTAAAAGGTCTGGAAGATCCACCGTTTCACGGTATCCCGTTGTGCCGGACTATCCCGCCATCGCGGCGTGCGGGGCGACCTTAAGGCACCTGGGCCGACGAACATATGGAACTCACTCGAGGAGACCATAGCGAATCGCCTTCACAGCGCTAGGGCGTCGTAGCTACCACACCGACCGTTGATCGGCGTCCGATTGTTGCGAGCTCCAGGCGAACGTCGGTGAAGCCGTGTTCGCGGCATCGATCGGCAAAGGCGGTGGCTTGTTTGTCGGTCCAGCCATGGCTCCCGTGTCCTCGGGCATCTGGTTGGACTCTCCGCTCCATGGCGACGAGACGGCCCTCGGGAACCAGCACCCGGCGAACTTCTCGTAACCCTGAGTCAACGTCCGACCAATGGTGCACGGTCGCGATCGACCACACGACCGAAACAGAACCCCCTGAAAGGGGAATGTTCTCAGCGGCACCCTTGACGTATCGCACCTTTTCCGACCTCCGTGTGAGAAGTCGCGCTGTCCGTAACATGACTGGTGCAGGGTCGACTCCGGTGCCCGTCGCACCCAATCGTGCCGCATAGCGGACCGCGACCCCGGGGCCACACCCGACGTCGACAACGCTGTCGGCGGAACCCATGCCGCTCAGTTGCACGGCAACCTGCGCGTCGCCCTTGCGACCGAAGGTCATGCTGAGGGCGGCGACAAGACCAGAGACACCCCTAAAGCCGGGGTAGTCGGCGTGGTGATTGGGCGGTGCGTGCTGCTGGTTCACGCTTCCACCTTGACAGTTGAACCCGACTTCAAGTCAAGTGGAAACATGTCAGAGCCCCTGCTGAGCATCGGAGAGGTCGCCGAGCGAGCGGGCGTTGCCACCTCCACGATTCGTTATTACGAGCGCATCAACCTGCTTGTGGCCGATGCCCGAGCGTCAGGACAGCGTCGGTACCGTGTCACCACTCTCCGAAAACTCGTGTTCATAGGCATGCTCCAGGACGCAGGGCTCGCGTTGGTCGACATCGCCGGGATCCTCGACGCTACCGACGTCAGCGAATGGAAGTCCATAGCCACGCAACGGCTCGAGGTTCTCGACGAGGAGATAGCCAAGTTGGTGCAGGCTCGTGCGTACCTCTCGGGTGCGTTGCTGTGTCGCTACGACCACCCAGCAACAGACTGCAAGATCATGGGAGCCGAGATCGATCGCCGACTGTCAGTGGGCTCCGGAGCGGGGTGATGCAATCCCGACGGACGGGGCACTTTGGTCGGTCAGGGCTCCGATCGGTCATCGAGGTGGAGCTGGAGAAGGATGAGGTCCTGCCATCGACCGAACTTGGCACCGATCTCAGGCATGCGGGCCACCTCGACAAACCCCAGTCTTTCGTGGAAGCGAATCGATGCCACGTTCGCACCGTCGACGGCCGCAACCATCGTGTGCTTCCTGCATCGTCGCGGCGTCATCGATAAGTGCTTCCATGAGCTCTCGACCAACTCCCGAACCCCAGTGGGCCTCTCGCACGTGCACCGTGTTTTCGACAGTGAACCGATATCCAGGCCGTTGTACGGCATCCCGGAACCACCCGAATGCAGCGACGCCGATGACCTCTGCTCCCTCTACGGCCACCAACACGGTCTCGTGCTCGTCCAACCATTCGAGGATGCTGTCAGCAGTGTGCGGCGTGTCGGTCCACTCGACGGCCGTGGTGGCGAGGAGGGCGTTCAGGATCGACGCGATCGCCTCACCATCTGCGGTGTTCGCATGCCTTACGATCACCCAACGCATTCTGGCAGGATCGCTCTGGGCTGACCAAGCGAACCTCTCGTGCAATGGACATGGAGAAGGAGACGGAATGACAGGAGCGATCGGCGAAACAACGCGACGTCACCGGTTTGTCTCCTGGCCAGCGCCAGCCGTCGCCGCGGTCACCGCTGCCCTCTTCATAGTGGGTGCCTGTGGCGCGTCCGTCTCTTTGCTGCCGGCTCCGCTGCGCGTATTGTCAAGCTCGCCGGCGGCGGCGGCGCAGACCTGTCAACCACCAGCTGGCTGGCAGTCGGCCAAGGCGACACCTGTGCCCGGCGTCATGTCGGACTACGACCTCACCTCCTTCGACGGTACGACCATCCGTATCCACTGGTTTCCGGATCCGCTGGACTCGAGTGGGAGCACGCACCCGACTGTGCTCATGGGTCCTGGCTGGGGCTCGGCCGGCGATACCGACACCTCAGAGGCAGGGATCCAAGGGGCGCTGAGCATCGCCCAGCTCTGGCGGGGTGGGTTCAACGTCTTGACGTGGGATCCCCGTGGCTTCGGCCACTCGGGAGGGGAGGCCGAGGTCGACAGCCCGAACTTCGAGGGACGGGACGTCTCGGAAATGCTCAATTGGGTCGCGCAACAACAGGGCGTTCTGTTGGACCGCCCGGGCGTGCCTCGGGTGGGCATGGTCGGCGAGTCCTACGGCGGCGGCATCCAGTTCGTGGCGGCCGAACTGGACTGTCGGATCGATGCCATAGCCCCGACTATTGCCTGGCATTCGCTCGGGACGAGCCTCGACAAAAACGAGACCCCTAAGACTGGCTGGGCGAACATTCTCGCGAGCGTGTCATCCACCGCAAACCTCGACCCCGAGATCACCGCCGCTGACAACGAAATGAACACGACGGGCATCATCAACGCTCAGGCGGTTTCCTTCTTCGATACCCGCGGACCCGCCCAATTCCTCCCGCGGGTGAAGGTGCCGACCTTGATCCTGCAGGGAACAGTCGACGATCTCTTCACGTTGGACGAGGGAATCGAGAATTACGAGACGCTCCATCGCCAAGGCACGACCGTCTCAATGGCCTGGTTCTGTGGTGGTCACGGCGTCTGCCTGACAAACCCGGGCTCAGCCCTCGAAGTCGGCCCGCTCTCGCTCGCGTGGATGGAGCACTACGTCGCGGGCGATGCCACGGCGCGTGTGCTCAAGGGGTTCGCTTTCGTCGATCAGGACGGGACTTCTTATGCCGCTCCCCGCTATCCGCTCCCCGCTGGATCCCCGGTCGTGGCAACCGGTAAGGGCACACTCGCCCTCAAGGCTGCTGGCGGATCGGGCCCGCCGGTGGTCCCCGCCAACGCCGAGGCGGCCAACGTTGTCGATTCGGTGGCCTTGCCCGTCACCCCGGGCCCGGCGAAGAACGCGCTGAACATCACGGTGCCCATCACTCGAGCAGCCGTGCTGGTTGGCCCGCCGACACTTTCCTTGACCTACTCGGGCTCCGTGGCATCCGGAACACGGCCGACCCGGGTGTTCGCCCAGTTGGTCGACCCTGCGACGCGGATCGTTGTCAACAACCAGATCACCCCTATACCGGTCACCCTCGACGGGAAGTCGCACAGTGTCACCGTTCCGCTCGAAAGTATCGGGTACACAGCGAAGGCCGGAACGTCACTCGAACTACAAGTGGTCGCGACCACGGTCGCCTACATCACGCCGCGCCTCGACGGGACGATCAACTTCGATCGTGTAAGGGTGGACATACCGACCGCAAACGACCTGCATATCTTGCAGGCTGGCTGACACCCGCTCAGCAGCGGCTGATCGCCGGCCTCGGGCGGAAAGTCTTCGTTCTCGTCCGGCAATCTCCACGCTGCAGTGTGGGATCTCGGCAACCTGCTCGCCCCGCTGGTGATCATGGGGCTCGGGCTGGGTCTGCTGCATGCCGGTGTGCAAACGGCAGCGAACGCGGGCGCGCCGGAGAATCAGGCCGGATTGGCCGCGGCCCTGATCACCGCCTCTTTCCAGCTCGGGTCGGCGCTCGGCCTAGGGGTGTTCAGCGGGACGGCGACCAGCCGCACCCGCCACCCACTGGCCGCTCACACCCCGCCCCAGGAGGCACGCACCGCCGGATTCCAGCGGCCCTGCTCGTCAGCGCCCTCTGCCTCGTGGCGGCCGGAGCCATCGCTTTCCGCGCCTCCAACACCCGCGGCGAACCTGCCTCCTCACCAGAAGCCCAACAAAACCTGGAACCCTCCTATTACCCCTCGTATCAGAACACGACGAAAGCCCGCTTGCGACGGCCTATGGGTCTGCTGCACGGTGGGCCGCCCGGGTCTCGATCCCGGCACCTTGGGATCCGATAATTGGGACATCTAGCAGTTCACTGAAGTTTATTGCCGCAGCTTGGCGATGGTGCGGCGTTCAGGCGAGTCCATGGAGATGCGCCGAGGGTGATTCCCTGGGCTACAAGTTTGGCTGCAATTCTCGCCCGGATCCCGCTGCTTGCTACACGTCATACTCACCTTCTGACGCCGAACCGTCAAGCGAAGATCGATTGCTCCCTACGCCCCGTACGAATCCTCGGAGGCATGTCTCACTTGAATATGACGGTGTCAAAGTGGGGCACCTCGTTGACTGCCACTGGGCATCCTCCACGATGGACTTTGGGTTGCCTCGCGCTGTGGACTTCCCCGGCACGGCGCTACCACAATGTGCGGATGAGCAGGTCCATGGTCAGGATGCGATGTCTCGGTCTGGCGGTTGCCATTCTCACATTCGTTCTGGCTCCCTTTGGCCAGCCGGTTTCGGCTTCAGGCCTGCCCGCCAGAGGCGGGATACCTCTTTCCGGCATAGCCAAACTGATCTGCCTCTCCAGTCAACGCTGTATCGCCGCGGGTTTGGTCAATCCGCTTACTGGGGGAATCGCGCTCACCACAAATGCGGGTACGACCTGGTCGCTCGTGGCCCAGGACCCAGTCAGCGAACTTTCGGGAACTGCACTTACCGACCTCGCCTGTGACTCGCCCATTTGTGTTGCCGTTGGACATCAACCGGACAGAGTGACCGGACCGAGGGGACTGATCTTGGTCAGCCACGACGGTGGCAGTACGTGGACTCAGGCGAATTCCGGGGCGTCCGAGCTGTTCGGGGTCTCGTGCAGCTCTCCGGTCGTCTGTAGCGCGGTCGGATTCAGCGTGTACGGAGGGGCAAATGGGCAGATGGCGGTCCATACGACCGATGGTGGCCGCACCTGGGTAGGGGCCAGTTTGCCGAGCGACATTACTCAGTTGGTTTATGTGGCCTGCACCGATCACGACGTCTGCCTGGCTGCGGGACACGTACAGGATGCATTGACGGCTGTGCTTCGTAGCACCACAGGTGGCCAAAGCTGGACGCACCAGTCCACCTACGTGGAACCTCTCGCTGCCATATCGAACCTCGATTGTTCTACTGAAGGCTCATGCGTCATAGCTGGTGCGGTCTCTCCTCCAACTTCCACGGTTGTCTGGTCCAACAATGCAGGTGGTACGTGGAACACCGCACATGTGCCGAGCAAGATCTTCGATATTTCTGACGTCGCCTGTGCGTCCCGCTCACGGTGCGTCGCGATCGCCGAGCAAGTGATACGGCGGAAGCTTGTGGGTCTTCCCTTCTATACCGACGGGCTTCGTCGCTGGACCGTTGGATCCGTATCACCATCAACGGCATCGATGTCGGCCGTGTCGTGCATCACAATCACCAAATGCTTTGCAGCAGCCGAAGAGCCCTCGGTGGGCGGCATCCTGCTTCAGACAAACGATGGAGGGAAGCAGTGGACTAACTGAATGGGCTTTACGAGCGAACCGGAAAGACTTCACAGGTCGGAGTCGCCGCCTACTGCGAGATTCGGGGCCGAGATTTGCAGACTGCCCCAATAAACGCATGGGGACGTGTCCTGATGCGCCCATTACGCCGGTTATACGGGTGATCGTGTCCCCATCCGTTGGTTACATGGGTGATCCGCCCGAGAGAGTGCCCCCATGCGCCGGAGGGGGTGCAGTCAGGGCAGTTCCTCGACAGACCAGCCGTTTCTCACATCGAAGGTGCGATCGTCTGGAGTCCGCAGTCTCAGGATCGGGCGAGGAGATTCTTGTCTCATGTCTGCAAAGGACCTGAAGGCTCTGGCTTCATCCTGGGTTACGTCCACCAGCACGAGGAATCTCCCGCGTCGTCTGTGGTCACAGTTCTGCACCGATTGACGAAACCGAATCCAAACTCGATCTGAGTCCCAGGTTGGGGAAGTCGGCCGTAGACAGCAGCTCCCCCTACGGACGGATCGAAGTCTGCAAAGGTCACCGACCAGGACCAGGCAGCCAGCTCTGGAACCCTGCCGTCCCAGGTCTTCGAGGAGAAATCAGTTCCTCCTGTCGCAGTCACCAGCCACTGATTTGCACCGCCCCTGTGCAGACGTACGAGGCCCCCGCTCTCAGATGCCCTGCCCGTGGGACCACCAAAGATCCAGACAGCGGCATTCCTCTCGGTCCTATCGGAACAAAAGGAATCGACCGATTCTTTTGGCGATGAGGGTCCGAGCCATCGCCTCGTGACAAAGCGGAGAGTGCAGACTCACTGAGCCACCTGAAACGTTGCAGATCTCTGTCGGCCTCGGGTGAGTCTCCGTCGCCACCGGTCACGGGCACATTCTTAGTCGGGAGCTTCGTGCGGTGCCGCCGTACGCCGGCTCCGGGACAGATCCGACGCCGAAGCGATACGGCTACATGGGCTTCGGTCGTTCGCCCGCTTCCACATACACGTCGTCTGGGTTGGTCATTATCAATTGCTGTCGTACGCGGTCCACGTGGTCGGGTAGCACGCATACTCGGACTTTGTTCGCCTTGACGTCAGGCCCCCAGACGGCGAGGGCCTCTTGGTCAACAATCGATGGGATGTGGTCTCTCAGATCGAGCAAGTACTGATAGCTGAATCGAAACGTCACGTATGTAATCCGCTCCGGGGAGAAGACGAGGGCAGCGAGAGCCGCGGCGTGACGCTCAACGTCAGTCGTGAAGGCCACGACTTGTGAGCCGTCAGCATCTATCCACTGTCCAGCAAATTCCTCCTGATGCTCAGCCCCATAGCGAGCGATCCGCGCACCGTCGTTGATCCGAGCGGGAGCCCCTCGCGGTCCGACGCTGGTGTAGTCGTACTCGATCTCCTCCACCCAGACAGGTTCCCACCCAGAAGCCCCCCTGTCCCCGAACGCCGGGACCGTGCGACGCTCCGGCACATCGGAGATACCGGGCGACCGTGACGAAGTGCGGGCCTTACTGGTGCTGAGTTCACGAGGGAGCGGCTGCGCGTGACGTCGCCGTTGACCGAAGTGGACTCGCTATGGGAAAGTGCAACCCAGGGTGTCCCGGCAACCCAATTGGTTCGATGTGGGGTGCGATGAGTTCTATACGTAGGTCTGTTGTCAGCGGTTCGGTCGTTGTGCTCGCCGTTGTGCTTGCAGGTTTGGGAGTCCCTTCGGCGGGCGGGGTCAGAGCGTCTCGTCGGCTTCGCTGGCTCGCTACGTCGTGCAGACAGGCGAAGAGACCGGGTACTCCCCAAGTGGCGAGCCGACGTTCACCCGCAGCGCGGCCTCGTGGGCGACGGGGAATCCCAATGCAGCGTCGGACGCCAAGCGCATGCGTGGCGAGGGTTTCAAAGCGTCGCTGGACCAAAATACCACGGGCTCCAATGGCACTGCAGGCCTGTCGTTTGTGATCGCACTCGCCTCGCCCGCCGCGGCCGCGGCCGAGGAGCGGGCCCAACTCAAGGAGGACCTTGCTGAGAACAGCCCGGCCACACGCTTCAAGATCAAGCAGCTCCCGACCTCGGAGGGCTTTACGGCCCAGGGAACCAATATGCGCGTAGCTAACGTCCTCTTCGTCGAGGGATCGTGCGTCTTGCTGGTCGGCGACGAGACCGATGGCGCCGACCCACGCCCACCGGTCATCGCCGGAGCAATGAAGGTCTACGGGCGTACCGACCACAGAGCAGGCGTCTGCGGATAGGCGCTGACCATTGCCCCACTTCGCCGGGACGATGGCGCAGTCCACCAGGATGAGCGTACCTACCGCTGGAGTTCGCGGACATGTCCGGAGCGCAGTTTCCGAGCATCATTGTTGCCATGGTCCCGAACGACGACATGAAGACCGGCCCGGATTCTGCCGGACGGCGTGTCCCGACAGATGACGAGGTGGCCACGAGGCTGACGACCCTCGTTGCACGGATGCAGGGCCGCTATGGCGACTCCGCTGTCGCCAGAAGACCACTGGAGGGCGTTGCAGGAGTGTCCACTCGCGTTAGCCCTCCTACCGCTGGATCGTGCCATGTCACTTGGATTGAAATGAGCGACTCAGAGCTAATCCTGACAGTGGGTGTCATCGGGCGGTGGGAGCTGCCTCGCAACCTCGATGCGGTCAAGCAGATCGAGGACACCGTCGATGCAGTGGAGGCTGGACGAGTGGTTCAACTATTCCGCTGGGGTCGATCCTCCACGGTCGTCACATTCAGCGATGGCCAGAGCGAAACCTCCACCTGGTGCCGCGGGCTTCCGATCCCCCTGCCCGGGTGGCGACGATTCGCTCGACGCGTGAACTACCTCCCGTGGGAGGCTCTGCCGTCCCACTGAGTCATGGTGCGGGGTGCCTGAGCACGCCGGGACTGGGTCATCACTCTTCGGATGCGCAGTCCTCTTGCCACGGCGTGAGATCGAGACCGGGGTAGCGAGTTGCGACACCCTCGATGGTTTCTGAGGTCCAATAGAGATGGCCAGGAGGAGGAAACCCAAAAAGCAGCAGCTGCCGCACAGTCGCCTGTTCCACAAAGGGCTGCCAATCAGGCTGGAACGACTGGTCACCCCAGGAGTGGCGAGAGGTCCAGGTGTTCTCAGCATGGCGGAAGCTGGCGTGGATGCTGAATCGGTCGGACCCCGGTGCCGTCAGTTCGGTCGCCCGATGAAAGGTGTCGGTGCTGTAGACGACAATCGTGCCAGGCGGACCCGCCCCTGAAACCTCTTGCTCGTAAAGCGTTGGGTGTTCGCTTCGCCGTTGGACGTGTGGCAGAGCGGGTAAACCGCTGGTGCCCGAGAGCGGTACAAGATGAGTCGGACCTAGTTCCTCCGTCACATCGCTCAGCCAGATGAACATTTCGAGACCACGCCACCTGATATCGCTCGACGGTGCGAGGGGTGTGTGGTTCAGGTAATCGCGGTGATGCTCCTGCTCGTAGGTCGTGGCACCGGAGTACTTGGCCCACAGCTCGGAGGCGTAGATCCGAATGTCCTTCGTCCCGAACGCTGTCTCGACGAATGCGATGACTTTGTCGTGCACGGCAAGGTTGCACAGGGCGACCGTCGGAAACGGGAATGGGATGATGCCGCCGTACTCGTCTCCGGTGTAGACGTGGTTGCGCTCGCTCAAAGGATCAGCGTGATAGTCCTCGGCGGTCGGGTACATCGAAGTCAGGCCAGCCTTGGCCAACTCCAGATCAGCACCGGCGAGGTAGCCGGGTAGCACTACAACACCATCTCGCCGCCAGGTGTCGGCAGCAGCACGAAGATCCATGATCGGAGAATGCCACACTGCACAGAAACGCCATCGGGATTGGGTGCCACCCTGCGGCACGAGTGGGGCACCCGTACGCATGGGTCGCCGATATCAGCTCACCACCGTCACCCCCCACACCACCTCTTCGAGACCCGATCCGGGTGCCTGGTGCCTCGTCGTTGCTTGGAAAATGCGCAAGGGGCGGCGACTCTAGCTTTCGGTTTTGTAGCCCGCCGGACGGCCCTCGAGGATCACCGACTTGGTCTCGAGGAACGGAAGCAACCCTTCGGTTCCCCCCTCGCGTCCTATCCCCGACTGCTTGAAGCCACCGAACGCCATAGTGAAGTCAGTACGGAATGCATTGTGGCCGACCGTGCCTGAGCGCAGTTGCCGGGCTACGTCGCGGGCCCGGTCCACATCGTTGGTGAACACCGAGGCGTTCAATCCGTAGATCGTGTCGTTGGCGATGGCGATGGCGTCCTGCTCGTCGTCGGCGGGGATGACGCTGAGGACCGGGCCGAATATCTCCTCCTGAGCGATGGTGGAGGAGTTGTCGACGTTCCCGAACACCGTCGGCTCGATGTACCAGCCACGGTCCAGGTGCTTCGGGCGCCCGCCGCCGGCGGCGAGGGTCGCCCCCTCGGCGAGGCCCTTTGCGATGTAGCCCTCGACCCGATCCCGCTGACGCCGGGTCGCTAGCGGGCCCATCTGTGTCTGGGGATCGAACGGGTCGCCCACCTGGACCTGGGCGAAGGACTGGGTCAGGGCGTCGACGAACTCGTCGTGCCGGTTCCGGGTGACGACGATTCGGGTGAGGGAAGAACAGACCTGCCCCGACACGAAGCACTCGTTGGCGGCGAGGGAGTCGGCCGCGGTGGCGATATCGATGTCGTCGAGGATCACGGCCGCCGACTTTCCCCCCAACTCCAGGGTGCAGCGGGCGATGCGGTCACCACAGATCGACGCGATCCGCCGTCCTGCCGCCGTCGACCCCGTGAACGTGATCTTGTCGACCCGGGGATCCCTGACCAGCAGCTCCGACACCTCACGATCGGCGGTGACCACGTTCAACACCCCGGCCGGCAATCCGATCGCCTGGGCGATCTCCGCCAGTACGTAGGCCTCACCGGGCGCTTCGGGGGAGCATTTGAGCACGACCGTGCACCCGGCGAGCAGGGCGGGGGCGACCTTGTAGGTGATCATCACCAGCGGACCGTTCCAGGGGATGATTGCCCCCACCACGCCGACGGGTTCCCGCACGATCAATCCAAACTCGCCCATCCACGGGGTCACCTGCTCCTCGAACGGAAAGGTGTCGGCCAGCCCGGCGTAGTAGCCGAATGCGCTCGCCCAGGCGGCCGCGAGCACTTCGGCGAAGGCGTGCACGACACCGGACTCCCGGGGCCATATCTGCCCGACATCCCCCACCCGTTCCTGCAGACCGGCCCCCAGCGCTCGCAGGTACCCGGCCCGCTCGACGTGGTTCATGCGGGGCCACGGACCCCTGTCGAAGGCCTCGCGGGCGGCGGCCACGGCCCGCGACATGTCGCCATCCTTCGCCTCCGGCACACGGAAGAAAATCTCCTCGGTCCCCGAGTCGATGACATCGATCGTGGCCTCGGACGACGGCTTGACCCACTCGCCCCCGATGAAGAATCGGTCCGCGTTTCCGAGCGGTACCACGGCCTTGTTGGTCAGCGTCATCGTCGACACCTCCTGTAGAGACCCTGTGGCCATTCTGCGGCCAGCGGCCACTACCAGAATACCCGGACGAGGCGGCGGGTCGCGGCTCGTCGGGTAGCTACCGCGTCCCCAAACGCATCGGGACGGTGGCTATCCGCCGATGATGTCTGCGACTATTCCGACGGGGAACCTGGCGATCTCAACTTGGTAGCACGGAGTGCCCTCCATCAGGAGGTTGAAGACGTAATCCTCACCCTCCTGGCTGTAGCCATGGGCATGAAGAGCGACTACATCGCCGCTTCGCAGGGTGATGTCCCAGTCACCAAGTTCCACGGCAAGGGTCGGAAGATCCGGGCGCTCGTCCACCAGATCAGAATACGGCTCCGACAATGAGGTGCTTGGACTGCCCCAGTACATTGATACTTCTCTGAGGGATCCACCGCTTGACTGCTGGTCCTGAATAGCTTCGGGAGTGCTGGTGGGTTCGGTCTGACTTGGAGTCCTGTGGCGTTGCAAAACGTCGTCGACCGAGACCTTCCAGCCGCACATTGAAAGACGGCACGTCCCGTCTCCGAGTTGGGGTGATTGGTCCGGGTTGCGCGAACAACCCAGACCCCCGTCGCTCCGATCCGGAACGGCCGTGCCATCCCTCAACACCTAAAGAGAAGGGATGACCATGACCATCGTAGAAGCTGTGCGCGGGATCACCGGTGGTGTCGACACCCACCGCGACGTCCACGTTGCGGCAGCGCTTGATCCGCTCGGTGGGCTGCTCGGCACCGAGAGTTTCTCCACCGATCCCGCTGGCTACAGGGCCTTGGTCTCGTGGCTCGCATCGTTCGGGGACGTGACGAAGGTGGGCGTCGAAGGAACCGGTTCCTATGGGGCCGGCCTGGCCCGCCATCTGCGGCGGGTGGGCGTCGCGGTCATCGAAGTCGACCGGCCGAATCGCCAGAAGCGCCGGAGCAGTGGCAAGTCCGACCCGCTCGATGCCGTCGAAGCAGCCCGGGCCGCCCTCGGTGGCCGAGCGACCGGCAGTCCGAAGTCGAGGGACGGCGCCGTCGAGGCCATCCGGGTGCTCGTGGTGGCCAAGCGCTCCGCCCGCCAGGCCCGGGTCAAGGCCGTCATCCAGATGCGTCACCTCGGCTTTAGCGCACCCGAACAGCTCCGTTGCCGGTTGAAAGGCCTGTCAGTGCCTGCACTGGTGGCCGAAGGAGCCAAGCTCCGGCCGACACGATCTCCCGATCCGGTGACGGCTGCCACCAAGGCGTCGCTGTCGTCGTTGGCGCATCGCATCGAAGCCCTCGACCGCGAGCTGGCCGAACTCGACGAACGGGTCGAAGCGCTCCTGGTCGCCACCGTGCCGGATCTGCTCGAGCTCTTCGGCGTCGGACCCGACACCGCAGCCGCACTCGTGATGGCGGCCGGTGACAATCCAGGGCGACTCCACTCAGAAGCAGCGTGGGCACACCTGTGCGGCGTGGCTCCGGTCCCAGACGGCTCGGGCAAGACCAGCGGCAGAGTCAAGGCCCACGACGGCGGTGATCGTCAGGCCAACAGCGCGCTGTGGCGCATCGTCATGGTCCGCATCGCGCATGACCCCGAGACCCGGATCTACTTCGAGCGCCGCGTCAAGGAGGGCAAGACCAAGCAAGAGGTCATCCGCATCTTGAAGCGCTACGTCGCCCGCGAGGTCTATCGCTACTTACCTCGCCGGAAATTCTCGGGCTGTGGGTCTGGCTTTCCCCAGTACTGTCGCTCACCTGAGCTGACTTGCCAGCGACTCGCCGACCCTCAGCTCGGGCACACGATCTGGAAAACGCGTGACCTAATAGGAGCTTGTCCTCGCCTCGAGTGACTGATCAATGTCGTGTCCGCTGTTTTCACTCCCGAGCCCCGAAAGAGGGGTTGACAAGTGATAGGAGCTCGCCGGGTAGGCGGCACTGGGTGCCACGGCAAGCAACGTTTGCACTCCCCCAACACACCTTGGGACACTGGTCTTGATGGACAACGCACTGGTGCCCGTTCGCCATCGCGTCATCGTTACCGGGATGCCCGGAGCCGGGAAGAGCACCTTCTCAAGGGCCTTATCGGCGCGGACCGGTCTACCGCTGATCCATCTCGACCTCCACTACTGGAAGCCGGGCTGGGTCAGGCCGTCGGATGACGAGTGGCGGATGAAGCAACGCAGCCTGCTTGCGGGGGACGTCTGGATCGCCGACGGCAACTACCACGAAACGCTCGATCTTCGCCTGGAGCGAGCCGACACAGTTGTCGTCCTCGCTACGCCGTGGTGGGTTTGCTCAGCTCGGGCGTTCCTGCGTGGAGTTCGAAGGCCAGTTGGCACCGTGATGCCCGACGGTTGCGACGACTCTGTGATCCAACGGTTGCGCGATGAATGGCGGGCGGTCTGGGTCAACTGGCGGGATCGTCGTAAGGAGCCTGAACGAGAACGAGCGATCATCTCCGAGTACGGGCAGCACACGACGCTGCACACCCTCAATTCGAAGCGAGCGGCCCGAGCATTTCTCGCCGAGCGGCGGCAGTGACTGATCGGAGAAAGGTGGCTGGAACGAGAAGCTGTACTACCCAGAGGCCGGTCTCGGAACTTCGAATCGGAGTAGCACCGAGCAATGACACGGCGTTGCCTGACGCGGCACTCTAGCTCGCGACGGCGGAGGGTGCCCCAGTTACGCCGGGAAGAAGTCACAGCGCGGGGAAGCACTCTTGGTGACCTTGCCCCGACGCCGGCCCATTACGACGCCGTATGCCATCTTGACCATATGTCGGCCAGCGCCGTCGCCCGCGGCAACAGCCAGAGCGCTGAAGGACCTGCGATCCATGATCCCTTGTCGCTCTGAATGAGGTCGAACCCCGCCAGAATGGACTGCAGTCTGTACAACTCCTGACGGACCCGACCCGCATCCAGTCCCTGTCCTTGGCTGGTGACCCAACGATCGCCAAGCACCGGTAGTAGCCGAGCGGCAAGCTCGTCGGGTCGGGAGGGGCCCTCGACGACGAGGTTGGCGAGGGCGTCGGTGACGAGACATGTGCACGAAGCCGTCGCCAGGGCCGAACCACGACCTCAGCCGTCGGATCACCTCGAGGTCGTCGGCGGCGGCCCGAGTAGGACCGAGGGTTCCCTTGTACAAGCGGAGGAGCCCGACGTGGCGCAACAGATCGTGCAGGGCAGCGAGAGGCGGTAGGTCCTCTTCTATGGACGCGGGCCGATCCGACAGGTTCCAGCTCGGATAGACCTCTTGGACTTCTCGCACCAAGGCACGCGGCAGGCGACCGCCTGGAGTCAATTTCACTCCATCGACTGCCAGCCCGAGCACGAGTCGAACCGGCGCCGGCACCACACCGACGGTTTGGCGGACGAGCAGGTCGGTGGCGTCCAGGTCGAAGCCCTCGTTCCAGCTTCCCGCCCAGGTCCGGAAGTGTTCGTACTCAGGCTCGTCGGGGTCAGCGATCACCCTGCGGAACTCGACGTAGCCGTGCGGCCCGCCGACGTCTTCGGGGGGACATGCGCCCTCCCCGGACACGACGCCCGGCCAGTCACCTCCGGGCCCGACTACCACCACCTCGTGCTCCCAGCCGTCGCCGAAGTCGTAGAGGTAGGCGAAGCGATTGGGCAGGGCCCGGAGCGCCACGGCCGACTCGTCGCGCTCGTCGTCAGGCCCGTCGAGGTCGGGAACTCCGTAGCAGATGTCGCCCGCTACGAACTGGTGCAGGTGCGAGTCGGTCCAACCGAGGGCCGCCTGCAGAAGATCGTGCAGCTCGGGAAGGAGAACCCCCGCCGGGACATCGAGGACCCGCACTACGGCTGGCAGTACCTCGCTCATCGTGACTTCGAGACGAGTCGTCTTCATGCCGCAGACCTTAGGGTTGCAAACAGTCGATTTGCCTGACCGAGGCGACAGACTTTGGACTGCCGATCGACCACGAGCCCTCGCCCTAACGTTCAGCTGAGCTGGCCCCCGAACACACCCCCCTACAGCGGGCCGACGCCCCCGCCCATGCCGGCCTGGTGGCGATTGTCGTGCTGATGTCAACACGATCTGGTCATACCCAGCGTTTACGGTTTGCGTCGCCGGGCACTGACGGACAGGGTGTGGACGCTGCTGGAAGGCAGATCGAATTGCCCAATGGCGACGGTGGGTGGTCGGGCTCAACTTTCGGCGGTCGGGGGGTGGCAATGGCTCTGTTCGGCCTGGTCAGCGAGACCGTGCCGGTTCTAGCCACCAGCTCCACGGGTCAGACCGAAGGAAGGGGCGGAGCGGGCCTCTTCGCCGAAAAGGCGCTCGACGAGCAGACCTATGCGGCGCGCTGTGGCGGGCGACCGGTAGCGACGTGTGGCGCCCAAAAGACGACC
The DNA here is from genome assembly GCA_963731065.1 of uncultured Acidimicrobiaceae bacterium. Classification (GTDB taxonomy): domain Bacteria; phylum Actinomycetota; class Acidimicrobiia; order Acidimicrobiales; family RAAP-2; genus Bog-473. The sequence continues at coordinate 76,977 of CAVSUH010000007.1, forward strand.
AAGAAAGCGGGGGTCTTGCCCGACCGCGCGATCGAGTGCACCAACCGCCATGGACAGCGAGACACCGTAGCGAGGATGGCTGACCGCATCGACGAGCGCTCGTTCGGGAAAGGCGAAATGCGGTCCACTTCGTTGCCAGCCCCAGATGCGATCCACCTCGGTTGCCAGAAACACGGCGTTCTCTCGTCGGAAGGAGAAATTGGTGATCGCCTTGGGCACGAGCACGATCACTGAGAAGGAGTGCTGATTCGTAAGCCGCCTCTCCTCTAGGGCCCTGCCCCCGGTGATGAGGTGCTTCGTCGGGGCGACGACATTGATGAGCTCAGGTAGGCCCACTGTCGTCCGACCGGTGGCGTCGGGAAGGATGACGAGGTCTTTTCTGACGTGCAACACCCGCTTGGATTGGCGGAGACGCCTGAGTGCTTCCTCGGCCCTATGGCCGCCGATCCGCTGGCTTGCGAGGTTCAGGTCGACCGACGGCACGGCGATACCCGGCCGGCCGGCGAGGGTGGCCGCCCGGTGCAAGTCGATTAGGACACTGTCCTCGAGGTTCACTGTACGAAGAATAGTGAGATACCGGTGTATTTAGCCAGTGTCTCGTGAATAAACGTACGATACGTTCCTCTCAGGGCTTGCCCAAACCAGCTTCGGGGTCTCCGCCCCGATCCGGGCGGTCGCTTCCGCGTCGATCAGGGCCTGGAGCGCCAGGGCCTGGCCCAGCGTACGACGTCGATGTCGCCGCCAGCGCGGACGGCGGTCAACAGTTCGTTGGGGTCAGTATCGGTGACAGCGACTGGGTGGTCGTCCTCGGTTGAGCTTGTCGGTTCAACCGAAGATCACCGGTGGCCACCTGACGATGGTGGACCGGCCAGGACGAAGCCACTCGGGCGGATGTCAACTGAGAACTGTCAGTCGACGAAACACCGAGTCTGCTACATGGTTATCAGCTCCCATGCCGAGGAGGAAGACCCGCCGAGTGATGGGTGAGTGAGCCCTCCGTCCGAGGCCAAGGCTCGCGTTGGCCGCGTCCGGCTTGAGGACGATGAGCCAGGAACAGCATGAGCTCTTCGTGAGCCCTCTGGAGCGGTATACGTTCCTGCTCGATGCGACGTGGGCCTGTCCATTCGGGAGCCGTGATCCGTTCAAGGAGAAGTCGCTCGTCTTCCGAAAGGAACGGTGTCGGAGGTTGAGTGCCTTGCGGGAGTGGGCTGCCGTCGGCGTAGGTGGGTGAGGCGTATGGGGCGTATTGATGGAGAGTGGCTTCGTCCATGAACATCGCCTCCGCGGGGATGCCGGTGCTGCGGAGGAGATCGAGGATTACGAGGCCGTGGGCGTCGAGGTCGCCCCAATAGACGATGGTGGGGCAGGTGCGGATCCAGGGGATCTTGGCGAGCCGTGTCACGGCGTTGCCGCTGCCCTCGATCACGATACCGCCTTCGACTTGAGGGAAGAACAGGGCTGTGTCCTTGTTTTCGGTGACGAGGATGACCTGCGGCAGGTAACCAGGAGTTTGATCGGGTTCGTCAAGAGCCACCGAATCACGACGTCGGTTCCCATGCCGGAGCCAGTGGCAGTCCAAATAGCTGAACTGGATCCGGGAAGGCCGCTTGACGAGCCCCAGCACTGAGCGCCCGGAGAGAGCGGTGACAAGTCGTGTGTTTCTTTCGAGCCACTTCGCGTGGAGTCCGGCGATGGGGACCTGACGGGCGGTGAGACCAGCGGCATCGTGCTGGCGGAACCAGTTGGCCGCTGTTCTTGCGAGATCGAAGTCGACGTCACTGAGGGCGCATGCGTTTCGCAGTAGGCCGCTCGTGAGGGTGGCCGGGAACTCCTCGTGCAAGGTCCGCGCTCGTCGCCGGGCGTCGCCGAGACGCTGGCGCCAGTCGGAGTCGGCGGCCGCCGCAGCGGCGTCGATGCCAGGAATGTTGATGTGAGTCGGGATGGCCCGCGTGACTCCACCAATGCGCCGGTTGGCGGTGATCAGTTGGCAGCGATTGGCCTCGACCCAGGTATTCCAGTCGACAATCCATCGCCAGACCTCGCTCCAGCGCTCATTGAGAGCGTGTCCGCTGAGACTGGTCAAGGTGACAGCCCAAGGCCAGCAAGGATCGTCTTGCCTCTGTGCATCGGCAAGGACACTCTCCGCCCAATGCTTGTCGATGCGCTCACCAATGAGGCGTTGAACCTCGGCGATAGTCTTCATCTGCGCTCGATCACGCGTACCAGGCTGCGGCCGGTGTTGGTCTTGTCGATGAAGAGCGTGAGTGGGACATGTGGCTCCAGGGCCTGGTATTTGTCGACGGGGGCAGCGATGACGAGCTGGAACCCGAGCCGCTTCCAGGCGGTGACGGCTCGGCCGGCGAAGAGGGCGTCGGCCTTGATAAATGCCTCATCGAGAAGAACCGGGGCGAAGGCGGGGCCCTGAGTCGGCTCACCGCCGAGCCGGTAGCGCAATGCCGAGCCGACGATGAAGGCGATCAGCTCTTGCGTCTCGCCGCCTGACTTTCCCCCGAGAGTGTCGTATTGAGCGACGACGGCTCCGTCTGGGGTGACGCGTTCGGCGGTGATGTGGATGTGTCGCCGGACATCGAGCCAAAGGGCCCGGTCCGGGCTCTGGAGTTCGGCGTTCAGGCGCCGGTAGGCGTCGAACCGGCGGGCGGCTTCGGCGGCATCGTCGGTGACTACCGGAGCGGAGAGCTCGTTGAGGCGCTTGCGGAACTTGGACACGGTGTCGGGCTCGATGCGCCGAGTTCGAATAAGCAGGTGGTCGAGGGCCGTGCCGTTGGGGGCGTTCGGATGGCCGAAGGGGATGCCAGACAGGATCATGTTGATAGCGCCAATGCGGGTGGTGATCTCATCGACGGCGGTCTCCATGGCGGAGCGGACGGCGTTGACGTCGTCTCCGCTCCATCGGTTGACGGCGTTGAGAAAGGCGTCTCGCACTCTGGCGAGCCCGGCGGTCTCCAAGGCGTCGAGGATGGCGAGGTACTCGGCCGCCGATGCCATGCCAGTCCCCCGGTTGGGGTCAGGCCAACGGTTGGCGTAGGTTTCGAATGTCGCTTCGAGCTGCCGGGCTCGTTGAGCAACGTCTCGTTCTGCAGCGTCGCGACGTTCTGCGAGGCAGGTGCGAATCCGTTGGCTGCTGGCGTCGATTTGGTCGATGTCAAGGGAGCCGACGCTCTCGCAGCACTCTTCAAGGATGTCCAATTGCTCAGGTTGGAGTTCCGTCATGGCCCTGGAAACGGCAGGTCCATAGTCGGTGAGGACCTGTTCAAGCCGGGTGACTGCTGTCTGGGCTTCAGTGTGGTGGCGTACAGCTTCATGGGATGCAGTGTTTGCCTCGACCCATGTTTGCTGCGCCCCTTCGGCTTCCTGGTCGAGCCTCGCGAGGTCGGGGTTGGCGATCTTGGCTCGCTCGACCTCTTCTTCGGCGGCTTCGAGGAGACCGCGGGCGAGCTCGACGTCGACGGAGTCCCAGGTGACGCCGCGGATGCTGAGGAGGGCGTCTCTTCGGGTTTGTAGCGCTTTGCGCTCAGCATTGGCTATGCGCTCCTCGGAGACCAGATTGCCCAGGCGCTCCTCGATCTCGTCGATGCGGGTCTGCAGACTGTCTATGACCTGCTGGCTGCTGAAGCCGATCAAGGGGCGGTTGTGGCCGCCGTGCGCGCCGCGCTGCCCACGTCGAGTCTGGCCGCTGCGCGTGACGCGAGCAATGTTGTCGCCGACGAGTTCGGTGACGTCTTGGACTTGGAGGTGGCTGGCTTCGCGGAGTAGCTGCTGGTGTAGCCAACCGGCCCACCGGCTGGACCGGTTGACGACGAGGGTTTCGGCGAGCGTGCCGGGGTTGGCGTCGTAGCGGACCTCGAGATTCGCTTCGGCGCCGATGAAGCGGAACCGGCGTGTAAAGCGGTGCGGGTTGAGGGTGTCTCGAACACGGTTGTAGGTGGCGCTGTCGATGACCAGCTGGGTCGCGAAACCGCGCAGGACCACGTCTGCGGCGTCGCGCCAATTCTCGTGTTCGGGGGCAAGGTCGAAGAGCTCGGCGACGAAGGGAAGCTCAGAAGCTTCGAGACCGATGAGGGAGGCGATCTCGCAGCGGGTCCGGTGATCGTCGCCGCTGATCTTGCCGCCGCGTCGGGCAAGGTCGTCGCGGTCCCCGATCAGCTTGTTGCGTTCCGTGACGAGGTCGCTTCCCTCGCGACGGAGGTCGGCGGCGCGGTCCTCAAGCTTTTGCGCACCTTGGTCGGGAGCGGTGCTGAGACGCTCGGCCTCGCTCTGCGCAGCGAGGAAGCCGGCCATCGTCGAGACGTCGACGCCGGCGGGTGCGATGGCGGCGGCGAGCTGACGAGCTGCGTTTTCGGCCTTGCCGAGATCGGTGCGGAAGCTCACCGCTTCGCGGAAGAGCTTCGGCAGATCGCCAGCTGCGTCGTTGAGGGCCGCCTTGGCTTGGTCTCGGCGGTTGAGGGTCGCTGCCTCTCGGGATTGTGCGGCATCGACCTCTGCCGCGGAGGCCGCGAGCGTCGACTTCGCGCTCGACGAGTGCGTTGTCTGCGAGTGCCACCAGCGTGCGTGCTTGCCACACGGCGAAGCCGCCCTGCGATGATGTCGGATCCAGGGCGTCAATCGCCTGCGTTCGGGTGATCGCCAGTTCGCGGGCCGCGTGCGCCTCCCGGATCGGGGCGAGGGTTGTCTGCTGGCTCTCCGCCTCGACCATGGCCTCATGGGCGGCTTGGAGTGCGCCGAAGTGGTCCACTGCGGCCTGCGCTGCGGCGAACGTCGCTGGCTCCTCGAGCACCAGTTCGCGATAGAGGCCGACGACGTCGTGGACGGAACGGCCAGCTTGGACGCTAGCGAGGAGGCTCATGGCCTTCTCGCCATTGTCGGCGTTGCCGATGTGGAGTCGCTGGTAAAGGCGAGCCGTGAAGGAGCCGGGCTGCGGGTGGACGGTGAGACCAGTGCCGTAGATAGATCGCAGGTTCGCGAACTGGCTGGGTGCGTCCGCCTCCGCTGAGCGCAAGTCGAGAAGGCCATCAGAAGTCACGAGCCGCGCCCTGACGTCGTCCATGCTCCTGGCGCCGCGGGGAACGTGCCACAAGCGGGCTGCAGTGAACACGTCGTCAAGGCCATCAGGTCGAGAGCGTTCGAACGTGACCGCTACTGCACCCCAGGCGTTGGCACTGCCCCGAAGAGTTCGGTCGACGATTTCGCCATCGACGACAGTAGAGTCGATCTTGCCGCGGACGTAGGTGAGAACGCTGCGCTGCCCATCGCCCCGAGCGCGGCCTCGCCCGGAGTTCGAAGCGTTGTTGAACGGGACCCTGGCCGACATCATGAGGGCGATATAGGCGTCGAGCAGCGTCGACTTCCCGGCACCTGAGCCGCCGGTCAGGATCGTCCCAGCGTCGTCGAACGAGAGGTCGTGCCAGCCATCGAACCCACCCCAGTTGACGACCTGCAGTCGAGCGATCCGCCACCCTTGGACCGGTGCGGTCGATGGGTCGCCGGACTCGTTGAGCAAGACGGCAGAAAGGTCGTCGGTCGCGCTCACCCGACGCATTCCTCGTCGTCGGAGTCGTAGCGCTTCTCTTCAATGTCGAGTGCTCCGCCCAGTGTCTGGCGGAGGGCAATTAGAGTTGCGTACGGCAGGGCCGCCTCGATGACACGGTCGACGGTATAGCCGTCTCCTGCCTCGTCTGGGCGGAGGATCCCGATCTCGACCATCTTCCTGATCGCTCGCAACTCTTTCTCGGCCTTCGCCTTCTCGTCGGCAACGTGGGCAGGCCGGTACTCCGAGAGCGTGCTGAGAAGGTCGGCGTGATCGACGCGGGCAACACGATCGATCGTGTCCATCGTCAGGGCACGGAGGGTGACCAAAAGCGCAGTCTCCTCAAGCGTGTAGCTGACATTACGGAGCAGCGTTGGCGCGCCGTCCTCGATCGGAGCCTGCTGCTTGAACATCACCTCCCGGGTGGTATCGATGACCAAGACGAGGTTGTGGTTGTTGAGGTCTGCACGAACCAAGGAAAGGTTTCGCACCAAAGGTTCCCAGTGCTGTGGGTGCTGGGCCTTGGAGATGAAGCGGCGCTTGTAGAGGTGCACGACTGCGTCCCGAAGCGCCGGCTCCCAGGTCCCCTCGTCTCCGTCGAAGCGTCCCGCATCGCCGGAGACGAAGTCGCTGTCTTCACTCCAGTCCTGCCCTGAGCTATCGATGCCCTCAGAGGTGTCCGGGGCCCCGCTGGTGAACGATGCAGCCTCGTCGGTCATAGCTCACTCTGAAGGTGGGTGATGAGCAGGTCCGCCGTGCTGAGGATGACCTCGGTCCCGTCGGGGCGGACCGTTCGGTGGGCCATCTGAGTGCCCGCGGGAGCTTCGGCGCCGGCGAGGTGGAGCAGGCCGAGCAGATCGACAGGACGTCGCATATCCGGGGCAAGACCGTCGAAGACCTCCGCCACCGACACGATCCCATTGGCCACGAGTTGAGCTGAGATCGCGTCGTAGAGGGCCCGGTAGCTGGGCCCTCCGTAGCGGCGCAGCTCTTCGAACGACAGGCCGCCGTCTTCGTGCTCGTCGTGGTCCGGGTCGTGCAGCGGCGGTGGCGGGACGTGGTCGTTCGGATCGTGGAACCGCGCCGGGAGATGCCCGATCTCCACCTCGGCTGGAAGAACGGCTGGTGGTGACGACCAACGGCGCCCGGTCCGACCGAGCTCGATCAGTGAATCTTGAATGCCGTCGAGAAGTGCGCGGACCTCACCATCGTGATCGGTCCGCTGCTGGACACGGGCACGCAGCGTGTCGCTCGCACGGCGGCGCCGAGCCAGAACTTGATCGACGCCGGCTTGCATCAATACCACCGATCCCCTGGCGCGAGCCAGCAGGTCCGGACGGGCGTGCCGAGTAAACGGGTGCGATAGGAACACGTCGATGTCATCGCGCAATCCTTGTCGCGCCGCGTCGTTACGAAAAAACTCTGACGCACCAACAAAGGCGGCTGCACGTGCGTCCTCACCGAGCGCGTCCAAGCGCTCCAGATAGTCGCGGATCACCGTCGAGGCAGGTCGGTCATCGGCCCGGAATGCGTCGGACAGCTGGCGGTGGATTTCGTCGACCGCTTCGGCGGCAGCGAGGAAGTCTGCGGGCAGGTCAGCGAGCAGCCGATTCAAGTTAGCGAGCCGCTCAAGCATGCGGGAATCAGATGCCACCTCGATCTCGCCACCACCGGCGACCCGGTCACGTTCGGCCTGCAGCACGGCGATCTGCTCGTCGAACCGAACCAGACGAACCTGGGCGTCAGGGTTAGCGTCCATGGCACATTGGCGCGCCGCGTGAAGCACTGTCGCGATCGTCGACTCCGACAATTGCGGTCGCTCCCGCATGTTCCGCTCGATCATCGTCAACGTGTCCTCGGCATGCGCTGTCTTCACATATACGTCCGTGTCGTCGTTGGACGAGAGCCGCCGGATCCACTCGTCACGCAACCAACCTCGACACACGTCACGACCTGTCCCGGACGGGACCTCAAAGCCTTCGGCACCGAGCTCGTCCTGTGCCTCCTCGACCAACAGATGCAGGACATGCGTCTGGACCTGAGGCACCTCCGGACCGAAGGCCGTCCGAAAGACCGCCACAACGAATGGGGCCTGCTTCCGGCGAAGAAACCGCACCGCTGGGGTCTCCAGCGCGCTGGCCGCCTCGCGATGAGCGAGAAACAACGCGTCCCTTGTGCTCACGTCTCCACCTGACCAACCTCGCCCGGTCGCAGTCTCACTGTTCTCCCACGGGACGGATTTTACGAGGGCGGTGCGACATTGACTGGTGTGGCATCTCGGGGAACTTCCTGGGTTTCAGTGAGCGCTTCAGTCGACCTTCCGGGCGACTCCATCTGAAATTGTTGGGATGGACCAAAGGGCCACTCAGATCTGCCATGAGACACCCCTTTTGACCAGGGACTTTGTGGGCCGCCCGGGTCTCGATCCCGGCACCTTGGGATTAAAAGTCCCCTGCTCTTCCGGATGAGCTAGCGGCCCGCCCCAGCAAGATAACTGACGAACGTGGTCGGTAAGGCCGACACAGCTCAGGCGAGCGCCTCCAACCTGGGCACGACCGGCCCCCACGTCTCCTCGAGCCACCCCGAAGGTTCGGGGCCTGCCGCACGGACCACGATCGCGTGGACACCCGCGCCATGAAGGGCTTCTGCTTCACGCACGATGTCGTCCGGTCCTGCGTCATCGGCCACACCTATCAGCGCCGTCACCTCGATCTGCGCGAAATCGCGACCGACCTCGTCGCAGTGCCGGCGGAGCACGCCGACCTTGTGCCTGACCGTTTCGACGTCACCGATGATGTTGCAGGCGTCGGCGTAGGTCGCAACGAACCGCAGCGTCTTTCGCTCCCCACCACCCCCGATGAGCACCCGCGGTCGGGGCGAGCTGATCGGCTGCGGGGAACACAGGGTCTCTGCCAATTGGTAGTGGACACCCTGATACGGGCCATTGTCGTCACTCCACATCTGGAAGCAGATCTGCAGCGTCTCTTCGAGTCGTTCGTAGCGTTCGCGCAAAGGCGGGAACGGCACGCCGAGCCCCAGGTGCTCTCGTTCGTACCAGGCTGCCCCCAGCCCGAGCTCGGCTCGGCCTCCGGACAGGACGTCCAGCGTGGTGATGGTCTTCGCCAGAAGTCCGGGGTGGCGATAGGTGACGCCTCCCACCAGGAGCCTGAACCGCAAGCGTTCAGTCTTCGCTGCCGCGAAGGACAGGGTCGTGTAGCCCTCGAGCATCGGCTCCTCGGCCGGCCAGAGCATCTCCATCTGGAACCAGTGATCCATGACCGACAGCGTGCGCACCCCTATCGACTCTGCCGTCTCGGCCAGGGTGGCAAAGGTGGGACCGATCGCCTCCGGGCCGCCGGGCCAAGTGAACCGGGGTACGTGGATGTCCAATTGCATGTCGGCCTCCAGGCGTCATGTCGAGGGTGTCTGCACGGTCTACCCGAAGGTCATGCCCTCTCCGCGCCCAAGGGGCACCGGGTCCCCGGTACTCCCGGGGGTCCCCGCTCCGAACCAGCAGGTGCTCGTAGGCTGGGGCAGATGCATCCGAAGGTTCGTCGTCGCACCGCCGTGCTTCTCCTCTCGCTCGCGGTCACACCGGCCGTACTTGGCGTTCTCTCCGGGATCGCTGCCGCCCAGGACACGACCACCACGACCGCCGCACCGGTCACCACGACCACCCTGGCGCCCACCACCACGACCACGGTGCCACCGACGACCGCGCCGACGACAACGACGACGGTTCCGGCCACCACGACGACACGAGCGCATGAGACGACGACGTCGCACCCCGCCACCACCACGACGACAGTGGCCAAGTCCACGTCGAGTTCCAAGGCGTGGGGCTGGGTGCTCTTGGCGGTCGTGATCGCCCTGGCGGCGCTCCTCGTCGGTCTCTTGATCGCTCGCACCCGTCGCCAGGGACGTGAGGTCGACTGGGACCGCTCGGTCGGTCCCGCCCTCGCCGCCGCAGAGCTCGCACGCGAGCTCATCCTTTCCCAGACGAACGCCGACGATGCCCAGCATCGGGCCACGGTCGCCGTCCAGGTCGATGACGCGGTCGACGGCCTCGAGCAGGCTGCGGCGGCGGCGCCTGACAGTACGAACCGATCCCTCGCCATGCGCTGTGCCAACAGCCTGCGCGGCCTCGCCTTCGCCGTCGAGGCGGACCACCTGATGCGGTCAGGCGGTCAAAGCCCGACCGGGGAACAGCTGGCCTCCGCCGATTCGGCCCGCCGGAACCGCTCCGCTGAGCTGAATGCTGCGCTGGAGGAACTCAGACTCGCGATCGCACCCGAGAAGTAGCGCCGCGGCCGATCAGGCGCCGGCGGAATAATCCCGTCCGCCACTCATTCAGACCGCAGCATCAGGGCGATCGGAGTCCGCGCCGCCGTACGGGCCGGGATGGCAGCCACGGCATTGGCGAGCACCACCGTCCCGACTGCGACGAGGACGAGCGAGAGCACCGACACGGTCGGGTCTGGCACGGCGTAGATCTGGCGTGCGAACAGTGTCCACAGCCAGCGACCGGCGACGATCCCGAGCGGGATTCCGATGACAATCCCTACAACGGCCGCCACCGTGGCCTGCCATGCCACCGCGGCGGCCAACTGCCAGCGGACGAACCCCACTGCCTTCAACAGCGCGAGGTCGCGCCGGCGTAGCCGAACCGAGGCCACGAGAGTCAATGCCAGTGCGACGATGACGCCCAGGGCCAGCCCTGAGACCAGCAGGACGGGAATGATCCCGATCGTGCGGTAGTTCACGATCTCCGCTGGTCGCTGCACGCCTTGGACAACAATGCCGTTCCCTTGGGCACCGCCAGGCTCAGCGGCAAATGCTTTGTCGGTCGCACGGGCAATGCGTTGCAGACTCGCCAATGCCGCTGCCGCGGGGGCGTCTGACTTCACCCGCACGAACGCGAGATTCGGACCGTCGAGCGCAGGGTCGGACGAACTGTCGAGGGCGGTCGCAAAAGCCTTGGGGAGCATCTGAAACGTCATGAGCATGCCCGTTCCCATGGACGTGTGGTCAGAGATGGTGCTGGCGTACCCGATGGTGGGGAATGTCGCGGTCCCCACGATCAAGAGCCGGGTGGGCGGAACGTAGATCGGCGCGTCGCTGCGCGCCCCGTAGCTGACGGTGACGTACTGACCGAGGCGCTTGTGCAGCTGCGCCATCGTCGCCGCCCCGAGCACGATCTGACGCCGTGCGTCGATGCCGTGGCCGCTCAGAATGGGTGGCGCGACAGCCGCGTGGACATTCTCGATGAGAAACGGCACACCCTGCCCGTCGAGCTCGGCATCGTTGTACGACGCCCCGCTCGAGGCGGCGACATAGCGGTCTCGCTGCAGGAGTGAAAAAGCGACCGGAGGGACATTTCCGTTGCCGGCGCCCACTGGGTTGAGGATATACGTCCAATTCCACCCGTACAGAGCCGGACTTGAGACAAGGGTCTGCAGACTGTTCCCGAACGTCAAGGTCGCGACGACGAGCGTCACGGCGAGCACGGCTCCGAGGAGAGCCGACCGTACCGGCACGGCGCTGCGGCCCTCGCCGGGTTCGAGTGCCATGCGCACCCCGACGACTCCTGGAACGGAAACACCGGCCCGCGCCACGGCCGCGACCACTTGGGCCCCCGCTGTCGATCGGATGCGGAGGCGCGGAACGGCCCGATGCGGCGCCGCCGAAAACGCCAACAGGAACCCGACAGCACTCAGGAGGACCGAGAGGGCCAGCACGCCGAACCCGAGTACCGTCCAATCAAACGAGATCCCGGTGAACGGATAGACGGGCCGCACGGGACCGATCGGCGCGATCGGCGAGAGAGCGACGGCGACCACCGCGGCGAGCAACGATCCGACAAGGATCGCGGCCTCGAATCCGACCAGCCCGTCGAGCACGATGTCCCGGGGGCTCGCTCCGATTGCGCGGAGGACTTGAAGATCGTTGCTCTCCATCCGAAAACGTCGCGCCATCAGCTGAGCGGCAATGAGCATGGCCGCGAGGAGACACAGTGCGCCGAAGACCCCCAGTGCGATCGCGATCGGCTTCAAGGAACGGTCCGCCTTGGCGACAACTGGGGACAAGGCGTGGTCGGTGGACACGACACCTGGGGGGATCAGCGCGGCGATCTCGCGCTGAACGAGCGGCACCGTGGCGGCCCCACCCTTTGTCTGAATACCGAAGACGAGAGCGCCTCCGAACTCCTCCCCTTTGCGTGCCAGCACCTCGCGGGCGAAGGCGGGGGTCAGAGGAATGAATGTCGGCAGAGTGTCGACGTCGTCCTCGACGATCTCCGAGTTGAGGGACGCCAACCCGACGAGCTTCAGGTTGACACGCAGGGCGGGCTGTACTGCGTTCGTGCCAAAGCCCGGAAGGCTCTCTTGCGCGTCGGAGTAGAACCCGTACGGGATTAACTGTCCGATGTGCAATCCCAGCTGTCGAGCAATGATCGGAGCCATCATGATCTCATCAGGCCGGCTCGGCGACGCCATACGCCCGGCGGTGACGGCCACGCGGTCCTGCGAGAAGAAGAGGCCCTTGACACTGGCCACTGGAAAGGCTTCACCGGTGACTCGGATCCTCGGAGTTCCGTTCGGGGTCAACGGTGCGCCCGTCAGTTCGAAGCCCGCCGCCACATGCCGCACGTCGGGGAGCCGGGCGATCCGCGCCGTCAAGCTCGGGTCGTAGTTCGGATTCGCCGGCCCGCCGAGGGCACCGCCGTACGCGGACACGCTGAGGTCCGACGGGTTGGTGGTTGCAATGAAGGTGGAGAACGATGACTGGGTGCGCCGAGCGGCTGCGACGCTCCCGAGGCCGAGTCCTCCGATCAGGGCCACCATCATGGCCAGAGCAACGTAAGCGGACCACCGATGCCGCAACGTGGCTCGCACCCGGTAGCGGGCGGCGCCGAACCTGTGTTCGCTCACACCCGCGATTCTTCCCAGTCGTCGCCCCTCACCACTCTGCAGTGTCCTCCCCACCGTCGACCCCTCAAAGGGTGGCAGCCCGTCTGGGCACGGGGTGCCAGTACCACGAGCCAGACCCTCCCGGCCTGGGTGATCTGGGACGCACGCGCTACCGTACGCTTGGCATGGCGAGCATCAAGGTGGTTCTGGCGGAGGACAATGCTCTCTTGAGGGAGGGCATCTCGCGCATCATCGACGGCGAGCCCGACTTCGATCTCGTGGGCCGGGCGGCCGACCTGCCCGAGCTCCTTGCGCTCATTGAGGATGCAACTCCCCAGGTTGTTGTCACCGACATCCGCATGCCACCCACCGGCACCGACGAGGGGATCCAAGCTGCACGGTGGTTACGAGAGCACAAGCCCGATGTCGGTGTGGTCGTCCTCAGCCAGTACACGACGCCCTCGTACGCGCTGGCCCTCCTCGAAACCGGATCAGCAGGGCGCGCGTACTTGCTGAAGGAGAAGGTCGCGGGAGCAGACGAGCTGGCCCAGGCGATCCGCACGGTAGCCCAGTCCGGCTCCATGATCGACCCACAGATTGTCGACGAACTGATTGAGGCGAAGTCGTCCCGCCGGAAATCGGACCTGTCGTGGCTGACGCCACGAGAGTCCGAGATCCTCGGGGAGATGGCCAAGGGGAAGAGCAACGCGGCGATCGCATCGTCCCTGCAGGTTTCGGAGCGAGCGGTGGAGAAACACACGAACTCCATCTTCTCCAAGCTGGGGCTCACCGAAGAGCGCGATGTGAACCGGCGGGTCAAGGCCGTGCTCGTCTATCTCAGCGACCCCACAGGAGGGTGACACCACCACCCCGTATGCATGGCAGTACCAAGGTCAGCCCACCGCGACCGTGAGACAATGCCAGGGTGAGCGACAGACTCCCCGTCCTCGTTGTGGACGACCAGGCACCCTTCAGAGCCGCCATGAAGGCGGTGCTCAAGCGGACGGCCGAGTTCGAGTTGGTGGGTGAGGCCACGAATGGAAGCGAGGCGGTCGCACTCGAGCAGACGCTCAGTCCCGCTCTGATCCTCATGGACATCAACATGCCCGAAATGAACGGGATCGAGGCGACCCGCGCCATCGTGTCCCGACACCCAGAGGTGGTCGTGATCTTGTGCTCCACCTACGACGCAGGGGACCTCCCGCCCGAGGTGGCCACGAGTGGGGCCCGCGCCTATCTCAACAAGGAACATTTGGGGGCGGATGCGCTGAGGCGACTGTGGGAAGGTCGGAACGAGCAACAGTTTCTCTCGAGCTGAGTGGCCACGTTCCCGCTTACACCAGCGGGACTGACCCCCGCACCTGGGATCCCCTTCCGACTTCCGAATCCCACCGCACCGTTCCGCCGATGGCGCCGAGCCGGTCGGCCATATTGATGTAGCCGTGACCGCGTTGGGCCGTCTCCGGATCGAATCCGGGTCCGTCGTCGGTCACGGTGAACAACAAGCCGCCAGACTCCTCCCACAGATGGACCTCGACACGCGCCCCAGGGGCGTGCTTGGCGGCATTCTGCAGCGCTTCGAGGCAGCAGAAATAGAGGGCCGCCTCCGTCTCTGAGGCGTACCGACCAATGCCGTCGGCGACGATATCCACCGGAAGAGGATTGCGATGCGCCGCGGCACGGAGCGCGTCCACGAGCCCGCTGTCGACCAGGAGCGGCGGGTAAATCCCGTGAGCCAGCTCCCTCAACTCTTGAATCGTCCTCTGAATCTCGGCAGAGAGTTCATGCAACATCTCCATACCTGATTCTTGGTCGTCGACAATGATGTCCTTGGCCAACCGGAGATTCACGGCCAGCGCGACAAGATGCTGTTGCGCTCCGTCGTGAAGGTTGCGTTCGACCCGACGACGCTCGGCGTCGCCGCTGGCGACGATCCTGGCCCGTGACTCGCGCAGCGCGTCCGCCTGCTTGCGGACCTCGTCCAGTGTGGTCTGGAGCGCGGTGTCCAGCTGGGAATTGTGGAGAGCCAGTCCGACCTGTCGAGCCAGGTCGGTCAACACCCGGTCGTCTTCTTCGGAGAAGGCGCTCGCCATCGACGGCCTTGCCACGACGATGAGGCCCAGCAGCTCCCCCGCGTGGCTGATCGGGGCGACGCGGATCTGCTCTGTCTCGCGCCCCTGGACGAGCGCCGGCAGCCAAATGGAGGCCCAGGCAGTCCCCGACACACCCGCCCGCGTCACGACTGGTCGCTCTCGCGGCGAGACGACGAGTGGCGCAGGACCGAGATCCGGTACCGACGCGGTGCGTTCAAGGACCTCACCCGTCCCTGCGTAGACCTCTGCGCTGACGAGACCCATCGTCTTGCGCAGCGATTCTGCCAGTTGCAGCAGCAGCTCATCCATGGGGATGGCGCGGGTGAGCCTGCTCCCGAAGGTGCGAAGGATCTCGTCGGGGGCCTCACGTGACCCATAGACGAACCGGGTGGCGGAATGGAGAAAGCGGGCGCGTACGGGGACGAAGATCAGAGCCGCCACTCCGGAGGCGACCATGGAGAGGGCCAGGACCTCTTTGTCTCCCGACGTCTTGGGCGCGTGACCGAGCCCGAGCACGACCACCAGGTAGATCGCCGCGATGACGAGGGAGAATCCGAACACCGCGAGCGCCTGGACCAGGCCACGGCTGGCGTGCGGCCCCATCTTCTTGTTCTCGCCCGCCAGCAGGCCGAGCGGCACGAGCACGGTTGCTGCCGCGGTCACCGCACCGAGTTGCCCGGGCCACCCGACGAGGAGGTGGAGCACCGTCGCCACCAACGCCACGGTGGCGGCGAGGGTCACCCCGATCCCGAACCATTCCATCCGCTCCCGGTGGTAGCCGATGGACCCGATGTAGCGGCTGCGCAGAGGCGCGATCGCCAGCACCCCGGCGATCGTCCAGCTCACCGCGCCATCGACGAGGCTGAAGGACCGCTGGTCCACGACGAAGACGAGCCCGACGGCCACGACTACCAGGTAGCCGGCGCTGGCCATGACACGCCGGACCGAATCGTGCAGCCGTCCGTCGGGCAGGGCGAGAAGGAAGTGGAACGAGATTGCCACCACGACCAGCGCGGCCATCGTGGCGATGTCTCGCGCGCTCCCGACGCGTGCGCCGTCTCCGCCTCGCGGCCAGCGGCCAACGCCACGGACGCGACCAGGGCATCGGCCGCCGCCAGGAGGTGGAACGGCGAGGCCTTGCTCCCGGCGCGCTGCCGGGCGCGGGTGTCGACCAGCCCGACCAGGGCCCAGGCGAGCGTGAGGCCGAATGCGACGGAGCTGGCGGGTGCGATGCCGCTGGGCACCGTGATCCTCCAGCCGATGACGACCCCCGCCACCGTCAATCCGAAGAGGACGACCTGGACCATCCTGAAGGAGCTGAAGGCGCCCGCCGCAGGAGCAGCCGCGGTACCAGGGGGCGGGCTCCCCATCTCCATCTGGACTTCGTTGCGCACCGCCATGGGATCCTCCCCCTAGGACTGGACGGCCGCGGGGATATCCGACCCCTCGATCCTTCCGTCTCGCATGCGCACGATCCGCGCCGCGGCGGACGCCACACCGGCGTCGTGCGTGACGAGGATGATGGTCTGCCCCCCGGCATGCAGGCGGCACAGCAGTTCAATGACCTCTTGCCCGCCTTCGGAGTCCAGGGCACCGGTGGGCTCGTCGGCGAGCAGCAGCGTGGGCTCGTTGGCCAGCGCACGCGCAATGGCCAGCCGCTGGCGCTGCCCACCCGACAGCAGGCCGGGCACCGTTCCCGCCTTGTCGCCGATTCCCAGTAGGTCGAGGAGATCGCGGGCACGGCTCTCGGCCATCTTCCGCTTCCGCCCCGCGATGACCGCGGGCAGCGCGACGTTCTCCAAGACGGTCATCCCCTCCAGGAGGTTGAAGAACTGGAAGACGATCCCGATGTGGCGCCGGCGGAGCTGCGACAGCTCGTCTTCGGTGCGGCCGGTGACGGCCTCGCCCGCGACGATGATCGTCCCCTCGTCGGCGACATCGAGTCCGGCGATCAAATTGAGAAGCGTCGATTTTCCGCAGCCGGAGGGTCCCATCGAGCGCGACGAAGTCTCCGGAAGGGACGACCAGGTTGGCGCCCCGCAGTGCACGCACCGGCGCGTTCTCCGCCTCGAAGGTCTTCCGGACTTTTTCTGCCACCAAGGCGTCCATGTCAGCTTCCCTCTTTCGCCGGGACCCCACCACAGTGGCATCCGTTGTCCACCAGTCTGTATGCGATGACGGGTCCTCGCTTTCTTTGACCAATTCAGGCGGCAGAGCGATGCTGTCCGGGGCCATCTCCGGGCTGTCGACGGTGCCCTGGGAGGCCGCGATTTCACCTGTGCCCGCCTGCTGCGTCAGGCACCCCTTTGTTGTCGCACACGCCGGACTCTCCGAACAGGTGGGGACCATCCCGTATCGGGTGGTGCTAGGCCCACCATGCGCTGCCTGTCAGCACACTCGCCAATGCGGTCCGGCCGGTAGAGGCTGTCGGGCATGACAGCGCCGGCGCCGCCTCACTGCGGCAGATGGTGTCCCGCCGACGACCCGCTGAACCCCCTACCGTGAGGCCATGAAGGGCGTCTCCCCGTGCGGCCGAGGTGCACGAGAGGCTGCACTGCATGACCTGGGCCTGGACGGGACGAAGCCGGCATGACCTGATGGGCGGCCCGATGGCGTATGCCTGGTACCGGTTCCGCTCGACCCTGAGGTCCGAGCTCTCCTACCTTCTCTCCGTCGTCCTGCTCGTAGGTGCCGTTGGGGGGCTGGCCCTCGGGGCCATCGAGGCGGCGAGGAGCACCGAGTCCTCCTTCGCCGACCTCGTGACGAGCTCGCACGTCCCGCAGCTCTTCGTCTTCGACGGCGTCATCAACCCGGGCATCGGGCTCGACTCGGCCTACAATCCCGGGCTCCTGCGGACGCTGTCCCGTCTGCCCGACGTGGAGCGGGTCGAGAGCACCGTCGAGCTCAACATGGGCCCGTTGACCCCCAACGGGCAACCGTTGACAAACGCCGCAATTTCTCCAACCGCCGAGGCGAGCGCCGGCGGACTCGACTTCACCGAGGACCCCCTCGAGATCGTCGACGGGCGGATGGTCGATCCCCGGAAGGCGGATGAAGTCGTGATCGATGCGGCCAGTGCCAAGGCACTCGGCTATCACCTCGGCGAGGAGATTCCGGTCGGATGGGTGACCAACTCGCAAGGCTCGTCGGGCAACTTCACCCCGAACCAGCCGATCCCGGTTCATCAGCGAGCGTTGGTGAAGATCGTCGGGATCGTCGGCGGGCAGGCGACCACGCTGTTCCAGGACCAGGACAACGCCAACGGACAGTCGATCATGCTCTTCGCACCTGCCCTCACGAACAAGCTCCTCGGCTGCTGTAGCAACGACATGGTCAGCACGCGCTGACGCTGCAGGGGGGCAACCGCCACCTCCCGGCCGTGGAGGCGGCGGTGAAACGCGCACTCCCCAAGGGCCTCCCGTTCGTCTACCAGGAATCACAGAACATCATCACGACAGCCGATGCGACGCTTCGCCCCGAGACGATCGCCCTCAACGTCTTCGGCGGCATCACCGGGATCGCCGCCCTGCTCATCACCGGACAGGTGATCAGCCGCCGGGTCCGCCTCCGCGCACCGGAGCTCGACATCGCCCGCGCTCTCGGAGCGGATCCCCCGATGCGCCTGGCGGACAGCCTCCTCGGCTCGTTCGGCGCCCTGCTGCTCGGTTCGTTGCTCGCCGGCGCGGTTGCGGTGGGTCTCTCGCCACTCGGGCCGCTCGGACCGGTGCGGCCGTTCCTCCCCTTGGCACTTCGCCCAGACTGGACGGTCATCGGGCTCGGCGTGGTGAGCCTGGTGGTCGTCCTTGGCGGCGTGGCCGTACTGGCGTCCTTCCACGCGCTCTCCGAGCGTGCCCGAAACCGCGCGAGCACATTCAGGTCGTCCCGCGTGACGACGGCGGCCTCCCGGGCCGGCCTTCCCCCGGCGGCCGTCACCGGCGTGCGCTTCGCGCTCGAGCCCGGGGTAGGGCGCAGCGCGGTGCCCGTGCGGTCCGCCATTTTGGGCGCCATTCTGGCGGTAACCGTGGTCGTGGCCACGGTCACCTTCGGGTCGAGCCTCGACACGTTGGTCTCGCACCCAGCGCTCTACGGCTGGAACTGGAACTACGACATCGACGGGGGCGGCGGCCTCGGTGACGTCCCCGGGCAGGCGGCGGCGAAGCTCCTCGACGCGGATCCGGTGGTGGCGTCCTGGACCGGCGTCTACTACTCCACCCTGACCTTCGACGGGGTCAACGTGCCGGTCATGGGGGCCAAGCCCGGAGCAAGGGTCGCCCCGCCGCTCTTGAGCGGCCACGGCTTGCAGGCTTCCGATCAGGTTGTCCTCGGCGCTTCGACGCTGCGCACTCTGCACAAGGAGGTCGGGGGGACCGTGCAGGTACGCGTCCACGGTGAAAGGCCGGTCACGCTCACGATCGTCGGAACAGCGACGCTCCCTCCCATCGGCGTCGTGGGCTCGTCGCACCTCGAGATGGGAACCGGCGCACTGCTCGACTACCGGATCATCCCGCCCGCGGCGCGGAACCTCTTCGAAGTCACTCCCGGGCCGAACGCCATTCTGGTGCGCACAAAAGGGGGTGCCAGCCCTGCCGCACTGGCGTCGCTGCAGTCCATCGGCCGCCGGGTGGACATCGCCATCAACGGAGGATCCGTGTTCGGGGTGCTCCGTCCCGCTCAGATCCTCAACTACGGGTCGCTCGGCACGACGCCCTTTCTGCTGGGTGCAGCCCTGGCGGTTGGCGCCGCGGCCGCCCTCGGCATCACGCTGGTGACGTCGGTCCGGCGCCGGCGCCATGACCTGGCCATCCTCAAGACGCTGGGCTTCACCAGAGGCCAGCTCGCCATCGCGGTGGCCGTGCAGGCGAGCGTTGCCGCCGTGATCGGCTGCGCCGTCGGGATCCCCATCGGCATCGCCCTGGGCCGGGTGCTCTGGGACCTCTTCGCCGGCGAGATCAGCGCGGTGCCCGCGCCAACGGTCCCGGGCGGGACGGTGGCCCTCATCGGGGTCCTCGCCCTCGCACTCGCGATTCTGGTTGCCACCATCCCCGGCCGCCTGGCGGCGCGCACGCCGACCTCGCGGCTCCTGCGCGCCGAGTAGCGCGCCCGGCCTCAGTCGCCGAAGCGGCCGACCAACAGCTCGCCCACCTGCCGCACGGTGTCCGGTGAACCGGTCGGCATGTTGAAGATGAAGTACTGGACGCCGGCGGCAGCCAGCTCTTCAATGCGGGCCACCAGCTCGTCGGGCGTGCCGATGTCCGAGGTCGTGGGGTCCTGTCCCGTGGCTTCTCGCAGGAATTCGCGCGTCGCCGCCGTCTCTTCGGCGCTGTCGGTGAGGACGAGCGTGCTCAACCGGCTCACCGTGACCTCGGCGGGGTCACGCCCGAGCGCCTCACAGTGGCCGCGCAGGACGTCGACCTTGTGCGCCACGGTGGCGGAGTCGCCGAAGAAGTTCGTCATGTCGGCGTAGCGCGCCACCAGTTTGAGGGTCCGCTTCTCGCCGCCACCTCCGATGAGGATGGGTGGGCCTCCCGCCTGCACCGGCGGCGGCACGTTGCGGGCCTCGTGGATCCGGTAGTAGGTGCCCGTGAAGGACGGCGCGTCATCGGTGAACATGGCCCGGCAGATCTGCAGCGCCTCCTCCAGACGATCCAGGCGTTCACCGTCGGAGGGGAAGTCGAAGCCGAGACCCTCGTGCTCCACGTCGTACCAGGCGGCCCCGATGCCCAGAATGGCCCGGCCCGCGCTGATGACGTCGAGGGTGGTCACTATCTTGGCCAGGTGCGCCGGGTTGCGGTAGGTGACGCCCGTCACCATGGTGCCCAACCGCACGCGCGACGTCTGCGTCGCCAGGGCGCCGAGCAGAGTGTAGGCATCGAGCATCGGCTGGCTCGGCCCGCCCAACGGCGGCAATTGGTAGAAGTGGTCCATCACCCAGACGGAGTCGTAACCGACCTCCTCCGCCGCGGTGGCCATGTCGACGACGCCCTCGAAGAGGAGACCCGGTGTCTGGTCGGTCGTGAAGTTGGGAATCTGGAGCCCGAAGCGCATAGCGCTGAACCTACTGGGACGCAGCCGCCGACGCCCCCGGGCCGTCACCAGCCGGAGAGCCGCCTGAGCCAGGAAAGGGCGACCGCACCCTGCGCGCCCTGGAACGGGCGCAATGTCGGGAGGCCGGGTGGGGACGGCCGGAGGGAGTGGCTGACGAGGAAGCCACCGAACGCGGCGACGAGGGCCGCCAGGGCATCGCGGTCGAGGGCGGAGCCGGACTGCGACAGCGCCAGCAGATCCTCAGGGGCTGGGCCACCTTCCAGCGCGACAGAGGGCGCCCATGCCACCAGGTCGAAGATCGGCGTGCCGACACAGGCGTGCGGCCAGTCCACGAACACGACGCCCTCCGCGCTCACGAGCAGGTTGTCCGATCGCACGTCACCGTGCAGCAGCGTCGACCCCTGCACCGCGGCCCGCCAGCCTGCTTCGAGCTCCGCCAGCCGCTCGAGGTTCCGGCCGCTCCATGCGTCGAGCGCCGCCGGGGGCTCGGACATGGCGGCCAGCTCGGCCCAGCCGCCGAACACCGGCTGCAAATGGTCAGCCGCGGTTGGAGCAGGCGCGACGGGGTTGGGCGTCAGGGCGACGTGGAGGGCATCGAGCGCGCGCACGGCGCGGCGCAGCTCGCTCGCATCCCACGGGTGCCGCGGCGGGCGCCCGTCCACGGCGTCGAAGGCCAACGCCACCCAGTCGCCGTCGTCGTAGACGTCGAGCAGCCGCGGGAACTCCGGACCCGGCGGCAGCGCTGCCGAGACAACCGCCTCGCGCCGGTGGAACTCCGGCGACTCGGCATTGAGCCCGGCACCGACTGCCTTCACGAACACGGCGCGGTTCGGCCACTCCAGGACGCACGTGGCTCCCGGGGAGAAGCCGCCGGCCAGGTCGCGCACGACGTCGGGTGGCCCGCCACCCAAGCCAGCCGCCCACGTCCGGACCGCTGCAGGCACCTCGGCCCAGGGCAGATGGACGCCCGCCGCCGGTCCGGTGGACATGGTCACAAGGCGGCGGCCCCTGCAGCGGCCAGCGCCTCGTTGATGCTCTGGACCAGGCGGCGCGCCGAGTCCGCACTGAGCTCGACGGCCACGCGGGCGCCGGGACCGCGCTTGGGGTCGGCGAAGTCGATGTTGAGCGTGTGGTCGAAAGGCGCATGGAAGGGATGGTCGAAGTACACGCTCGCCGAGGTGACGGGCATCCACCCCTGCGCTCCCTTGGCGCTGCCGGCGATCTCGGTGGCGACGGTGAGATAGGAGCACATGGTCAGCTCCCCGCCAGGTAGCGGCCGTACCACTCGAAGATCCGCTGCCAACCGTCGACCGCGGCCTCGGGCCGGTAGGCCGGCCGGTCCACCGAGAAGAACGCGTGGCCGGCGCCGTCGTAGCGGAAGAACTCGTAGGTCTTGCCGGCCGCCTGCAGCGCTGACTCGAGCTCGTCGACCTGCTCGGGGCTGGGGAACTGGTCGTCGTTGCCGAAGAGGCCGAGCAGCGGGCAACTGAGTTCCGGCGTCCGGTCCACCAGCGGCGTCACCTTGAGCGGGAAGCCGTCGGGAGGGGTCCCCACGACGAAGGCCCCGTAGCAGTCGACGGCCGCATCGACGGGCACGCTCACCGCGGTCAGGAACGAGTGCCGCCCGCCCGAGCAGTAGCCGATGACGCCGACTTTGCCGTTGGACGTGGGCAGTGCCCGGAGCACCTGCACGGCGGCGGCGGCGTCACCCACGAACTGCTCGTCGGGGATGCCGCCGGCCTCGCGGGCGGCGGCTGCGGCGTCGTCGGGGTCGACATCGAGCCCCTGGCGGGCGTAGAGATTGGGGCAGAGGGCGTTGTAGCCCTCGGCGGCGAAGCGCCTCGTGATCTCCTTCGTCGTCGAGTCCCAGCCGGGAAGGTGGTGGATGACCAGGACCCCGGGGAACGGCCCGGCGCCGGCGGGGAGGGCCTGGTAGGCGTTGATCTCGGCGCCCTCGTAGCCGGTGAACGTGATGTTCCCGGCGCTGAGGGCCTCTTCGGGTGCGGGCACAGCGGTCTCCTTCTCTCTTCGTTCCGTGTGGCGTCGGCGTCGCGTGCTGCGATCGCTGCGCCGCCCACTATGGCCCTCGCCAGTACCCCCTGTCGTCGCAACCGGCATGATGTGCGCCGTGCGCCGACTGTCCATGGCCCTGGCCGGGCTCGTCTCGCTGGCCGCTGTGGTCGTGGCGGGCATTCCGGCGGGCGGGGCGGGCGGGGCGATGGGGGCGGTGGCGGTTCGTACCGTGGCGGGCCCCGGCGTTCTGGACACGCCCGGCGGCCTCGCGCTCAGTGCGGGCGGGGACCTCTTCGTCGCCGACACCGGGCACTGCCGCGTGCTCGTGGTGCCCGCCACCTCCGGGTCCCGGTACGGCCTGCGCCTGCACGCGGGACGTCCCGCCACCCTGACCGGGGGGTCGTGCGCGGGCGACGGCTCCATCGGCCACCCGAGCGGCGTGGCTGTCGACGCGCAGGGTGACGTCTACATCGCGGAGGCCACGGCGCAACGCGTCCAGGTCGTACGGCCAGCCGGCCGAGCGGTCGTCACGGTGGCGGGCACGGGCCGGCCCGGCTTCAGTGGGGACGGTCTCGCCGGGACCGCCAGCGCGGCTCGACGAGCCGACCGGGGTCGCCGTTGACGGCAGCGGCGATCTGGTGATCGCCGACACCGCCAACTGCAGGGTGCGGGTGCTCGCGGCCAGGAGCGCGATGCTCTTCGGGCAGGCCATGGCGGCCGGACACCTCTACACGGTGGCCGGCACCGGTGTCTGTGGCTCGTCCGGCCAGGGCGGCCCCGTGACGGCGGCGCAGCTGTGGAACCCGGTTGCGGTGGCCGTCGACGGCGCGGGCGACCTCCTCGTGGCCGACAACGGCGACCAGTCCGTGCTGCTCGCTCCGGCGCGTGGTGGGACCTACTACGGCACTGCGGTGGGCGCCGGCGACATCGGCGTCGTTGTCGGCGGGACGGGGGGGTACCAGCCGTATCTCGCCGACGGTCTGCCCGCGGTGGGCGAGACAGCGGAGCTGAACGACCCTCGGGGACTCGCCCTCGGCCCGACCGGCGCGTTGTTCGTCACCGACAGCCTCATGCAGGTCATCAGGGTGGTGCCGTCGACTACCGGCCCGCTGTTCGGGCGGGCGATGACGGCGGGCGACCTCTACAGCGTGGCCGGCGCGCTGCCGGTCGCCACCCCCGAAGGGCCCGGGAACGGCACGCACTGGGTGCTCACGCGGATGGGGACGCCGGTCGGCATCGCTGTCTCGCCGTCGGGCACCGTCTACTACAGCGACGGCAGCCTCGACACGGTGCGCGTGATCGGGGGCGCCTGACATGAGCAGGTTCGGCCGGCGCACCTTCCTCGCCTCGTCCACCGGCATCGCCGCGGGCGCCGCGGTGGCCGGCGCGCTCCCGCCCGGCGCCGCCGTGGCCGATGGTGAGGACGCCGCACGGTCTTTGCGGAGCGCGGGTGCCCCGGCCAGGCCGGGTGGCACGCTGCGACCGTCAGCGCTCACGGTGAACGGCCTCGTCGATCCGGTCGGCGTCGATCCCGACGACTGCTCGTTCGCCTGGGCCCTGCAGGCATCGGGCCGCGCCGTCGCACAGACGGCCTCCCGCATCGTGGTGCGCCGGACCGACCCGGCCGGGCGCGGCCTCGCTTGGGACAGCGGCACGGTGCTGTCCGCTCGCCAGGCCTTCGTCGCCTACGGGGGACCGCCCCTCGCCGCCGACGCGGCGTACGAGTGGACGGTGCAGCCGCGCGGCCCGGCCGGCCGCTGGGGCCCCGTCTCGGCCCCGGCTCGGTTCACGACGGCGCTGCGGGCGGCCGACTGGCGGGCCCAGTGGCTGCAGCCCGCCGGCAATTCCCAGCAACCCGACCGCGTCGACCTACCTGCGCACCGAGGTCACGCCGGCGGCGGGCACGCTCCGCCGCGCTACCGCTTATGTCTCCGCGGCCCACACGTACCGGCTGTACGTCGACGGAGCGGCGGTGGACGCCTGGCCGAGCTTCTCGTATCCAGACGAGCAGTACGCGCGTGCCGTCGACCTGACCGGCGCCCTCGCCGGCGGGAGTACCAGCGCCATCGGCGTGCTGCACCGCTGGTACGGGCCCGGCCAGGGCCGGCCGGCGTCCGCGCCGGGCCTCCTCTTCCAGCTGTCCCTGCAGTACGACGACGGGCGCCACGACGTGGTGGTGTCCGATGCGAGCTGGCGGGAGCGCCCGGCCGAATGGCTCCCGTCACCGCAGCGGAACCCCGACGGCGGCGACTTCGTGGAGTGGGTCGACGGGCGGGAGCATCCCCAGGGCTGGTCCGATCCCGGGTACGACGACAGCGCATGGTCGCCGGTCACCGTCATCGGCCCGGCCGGGACCGCGCCCTTCACCACCACCTACGCGCAGCGCACGACGATCCGCGAGATCGCCCGTGCTCCCCGTGCGCCTGCACACGGTGGCCGGCGGTGCGGTCGTGGCGGACTTCGGCGCCGTCTATCCGGCGCGGCCGCAGATTCAGTTCGCGCAGGGGCAGGCCGGGAACACCATCTCCATGCGGGCGGGCTACCTGCTCGATCCGGACGGGCAGGTCTCGACGCTGCACGGCACCCAGGAGACCAACCTCTCGTTCTCCTACATCATGGGGCCGGGGGGCCACCAGGCGTTCGAGGCCTTCACCTACTTCGGCTACCGCTACGTCCAGATCGACAACCCGGGCCAGGCTCTGAGCCGGGACCAGATCGTCGCCCTCACCCGGCGCGCCGCCATGCCCGACATTCCCACGGCGACGTTCTCGTCGGACAACCGGATGCTCAATGCCGTGTGGCGGCTCATGGCGCGCTCCTGCCTGTTCTGCAGCCAGGAGCAATTCGTCGACACCCCGACCCGGGAGAAGGGCCAGTTCCTGTGGGATGGCGCCAACGAGTCCGAGGCGGTCATGCGGGTCTACGGCGACCAGAACATGAGCTGGCAGGCGCTGCGGGACGTCGCCCGCGGCCAGGCCCGCTACTGGCCGAACGGCTGCGTCAACGCGGTCTACCCCAACGATGACGGTGCGCGGTTCTTCGGGACGTCCACCGCCCGCTATGCCGAGTGGCTGTGGCGCTACTACCTCTCGACCGGCGACACGGACACCGCCGTGCGGTTCTACCCCTCGGTCACGCGGGCGGTGGACTGGCTGTGGTCGGCCCGCCAGGGTGGCAACGGGCTCCTCTACGGGCTGGCCGATACCAGCGACGGCGACCCCGTCTACGGCTACGACCTCTCCGTGGCGGCGGACACGGCGAGCAACGTGCTGGCGGTCAACGCCTTCAACCGGGTGGCGCAGCTGGCCGACGTGGCCGGCGACGCCACCGGCGCGGCGGCGCAGCGGGCACGGGCCGTCCAGCTGGCCGGGGCGGTCAACGCGACCCTCCGGCGCGCCGACGGTGTCTATGTGGACGGCGTCGACGCCGACGGCGCCCAGAGTGGCAGCGCCTCGCAGGAGGCCAACGCGCTGGCGCTGGCCTACGGCGTGGTCCCGGCGGCGAACGTGGCGGCAGTCGGGTGCGTACGTGCACAGCCTCGGCATCGACCTGGGTCCCAACCACGGCCTCGAGCTCATGCGCGCCCTCGCGGCGGCCGATCTCCCCGAGGCCATGGTGCAGACGCTCACCGACACGTCCATCCCGGGCTGGGCCCACATCGTGGCGGCCGGCGGGACCTTCACCTGGGAGGAGTGGAAGCCGAGCGACCTCATCGGCGACTCCATGTCGCACGGCTGGGGCTCCTCCGCGCTGATCGCCATGCAGGAGACCCTCCTCGGGGTGAGCCTCGGGGAGCCGGATGCCGACGGCACCGTCCGGGCCACGGTGTCGCCGCCTTCGGCCGGCCTCGACCGCGCCGCGGGCTCGGTGCCCACGGTCGCGGGCCCCGTCCAGGTGTCATGGCAGCGGCGCGGCAAGGGCATGACCATGGCTCTCACGGTCCCGGCCAATGCGGACGGCCACGGTGCGGCTACCCGCCAGCGCGGCGGCGAGCGTGCGCGAGGGCGGCGCTGCCGCAGCGTCGGCTCCCGGCGTCACGGTGGTGTCGACGGCCGACGGGATCGTCGTGCTGTCAGTGGGCAGCGGCGACTACCACTTCACCAGCGCCTGAGACACGGGCCGCTGCCCACTACGACGTGCAGACGGTTCCCGGCGAAGGCGTCTGACCGCTGACGAGGTAGGTCTGGACGTCGGCGCGGACGCACGCGCTGTAGAAGTAGGCCACGTGATCGTCCCCGTCGTGGGTGAGCAACACACCGTGCTCGAGCTCCTTGGCCGTGCTCACCGCCCAGGCGTAAGGCGTGGCCGGGTCGTTCGTCGTCCCCACCACGAGAATGGGCGGCGAGCCGGGGGCGGCCACCGGCCCGACCGTCCGCGTCGGCGGCACGGGCCAGACGGCACAGCCCGCCTCGCCCCACGCCAGCAGCGGGCCGAAGACGGGCGCCGACGCCTCGAGGGATTGCGCCAGCGCGCCGTACGAGGCCAGGTCGTGCGAGACGGGATGGTCGAGGCAATCGATGGCGGTCGCGGCCTCGTCGGCGTTGTCGGAGCCGCCCGTGTTGTAGGTGTTCGACTGGGCGGCCGCCGGTGCCCCGTTCCCCGCCGCGTCGTCGGCCAGCGCCTGGCCGAGCTGCGGCCAGTCCGACTGGGAGTAGAGATCCTCGAGGATCGCGTCGTACAGCTGGCCCACGCCGACCGCGCTGCCCCCGCCGGCCGGCGCCGGCGATGTGGCGGCGGTGGTCAAGAGCGCCTGCAGCGTGGCCGTGGGATCAGCGGCCGGTGTGCCAGGCGCAGTCCGGGCTGGCGGCACACCAGGTGAAGAACGCATTGAGCACGCCCTCGAAGCCGTCGGCCTGTCCCGCGGTGATCTGGTTGAAGGACAGTGCCGGGTCGATCACGCTGTCGAGCACCATGGCCCTGATGTGGGTCGGGAAGAGCGCGGCGTAGGTGAGCCCCAGCAGGGTGCCGTAGGACTGCCCCATGTAGGTCAGCCCGCGTGTCGCCGAGCGCCTGGCGCAGCCGGTCCATGTCGTGGGCGACGTCGACCGTCCCGACGTAGGGAAGGATGGCGGCGCTGTTCTTCTCGCACGCTGCCGCGAACTGCTTGAGCCCCGCAATGGTCGCCGCCTGCTGGCTCGGGGTCACGGGCGCGGGGTCTGACGGCGCGCTGCCCGTGGCGCTCCCGCACGTGACCGGGTCGCTGCGCTGGACGCCGCGGGGGTCGAACATGACGATGTCGAAGTCGTCGAGCAGCTGGGGCGTGAGCACGCTGAGCTCGTTGGCCATGTCGTTGATGCCCGAGACGCCGGGCCCGCCGGGGTCGATGACGAGCGACCCGATGCGGGCGGCGGGCTCCTCCGCCGGATGGCGCGCCACAGCGATGGAGATGGTCGGGCCGTCCGGATGCGCGTAGTCCAGCGGGACCACGAGGGTGCCGCACTGCAGATCGCCGTTGCACGGGGACCAGGCGATCGGGGTCACGGGCGGTTGGGTGGTGGTGGTCGTGGTCGTGCTGCGTCGTCGTCGCGGGTGGCGCGGGCCTGGCGATGCGCCGGGCCGGCGGCGGTGCCACTCTGCGCGCAGCCCGCCACCACCACGGCCGCGGCCGCGGCCAGGGCGACGAGGACCAGCGGTGTTCGCCTCGTCGGCACCGGGCCAAGCGTTGCACGTGCCTTTCCCGCCGTGCCGTCACCGTTCTCCCCGTACCGGACCGAGGAGCGTGACGATGGCGCAAGCGGAAGAAGAGGCAGGCGAGTGGGGGCAGGCCGGCGCCTCGGCCCGGGCCGAGTACGAGCGGCGTCAGGCCAGGGACGAGGCCCGCCGGCGGCGATCTTCGGCCCGCTGGCGCCCGTGGTCGGTTCTTCGCCGGTCAGAAGCCCTCGACGGAGGCATGGGGCCGCGGCGCCGCCGGTGAGGAGCACGTCGGCCAGTGGCTCGACGAGGCCGTCGACGGGCACGGCGTGGTCCTGCACGATCGTGCCCTCCCCCACCGGCGCGCCAACATCGACCACATCGCGGTGGTGGCGTCTGGCATCTGGGTCATCGACACGAAGCACTTCCGGGGCCGACTGGAGCGACGCGACCTCAGCGGGTGGTTCGTCCCACGCCCCCGTCTCTACGTGGCGGGCCGCGACCAGAGCCGCCTTGTCACGTCGGCGCGCCGACAGCAGGCGCTGGTAGCCGAGACACTGACGGCGGCGGAGCCGGCCGGCGGTCCGCTGGTCCGGGTCGCGTTGTGCTTCACCGGGCGCCCAGGTCGGGCTGTTCACCCGGCCCTTCACCCTGGAGGGGGTGCTCGTCACGTGGCCCCGGGCGTTCGCCAGGACCCTGGCGGCACCAGGGCTGCTCGGACCCACCGAGCGGCGTGCGTTGGCGGCGCGCCTCACCCGGGCCTTCCCGCCCTATGCGGCAGATCGGGTCCGGTAGCGCAGAAGGCTGAGGTCGAGGACACACACGGCGCCCAGGGCGTCTACGCCCCGCGGCGGCACCTCCCACAGGCCGACCGGGGCCCCACCCAGGGGGTAGTGCCCGGGCAGGCGCTCGCCCGACATGGCGCGCTCCATGCGCTGCTGCATGCCCGGCAGGAGCGTGCCGTCCTTGATCATCGCCATGAACACCGCGCCGGCGTTGCCCACGTCGAAGAAGTCGCGCTGCCACGACCACTGGAAGTTGCCGGCGTAGCGGAACCAGCTGCCGCCGAGGCCGGCGATCTCGTAGTTGGTGCCGTCCGCCTTCTTCGCGTCGGCGACCTGCTTCCACAGGCCGAGGAATCTCCCCCTGCTGCTCGTCAATGAGGACCTTCTGGTACGGGTAGGTCCAGCCTTCGAGCCCGGCCATCTCGAGGCCCAGCGCGATCTCGCGGATCTCCTCGCGCCCGACGGCCATGAACTCGTCGTTGGGCCCGACGTTCCAGCCGTAGGTGGCGTCCTCGGTGTAGAGGTCGGCCATGTGCTTCCAGTCCTTCTTGGCCTCCCCCGCTCGGTTGGCTTCGAGCCAGCGCTCGACCATCTCTTCCATCTCGGCACGCGGATAGGCGGGCATGGGCAGTCAGTCCTCCTCTATGGACAGGGCGTGGGTGGGGCAGTACTTCACGGCGAGCTCGACGGCGGCGCGCATGCTCTCAGGCGGTTCGGGCTGGAGGATGGTGAGCTCCCCCTTCTTCGAGACCGAGAAGACCTCGGGCGCCTCACCCTCGCAGGCGGCGTGGCCCTGGCACAGGTCGCGGTCGACGATCACCCTCACTGCGGCGGCTCCGATCCCGACGCCGATGCCGTGCGGCGGCGGTAGCGCACCCGGCACGGCTGCTGGAGCTGCACCACCAGCTTCGAGTGGTCGTTGCGGTAGGAGTCCAGCGGCTGCGCCGCCTCGAACTCCCACCCCTGGAGGAGCACCGAGAAGATCGCCTTCAGCTGCATCATGGCGAAGGCGGCGCCGACGCAACGGTGCCGCCCCGCCCCGAAGGGGATCCAGGTCCACGGGTTGGCCCGGTCCTCTTCCCGCGGCTCGAGGTAGCGGGAGGGGACGAAGGCGTCGGGGTCCGGGAAGTCCTCGGGAATGCGGTTGCAGATGGCGGGGCTGGCCGCGACGAACTTGCCGGCGGCAATCCGGTAGTCGCCGTAGGACAGCTCCTCCATGGCGACGCGCAGCAGCAGAATCAGCGGCGGGTGCAGGCGCAACGCCTCCTTGAGCGCCGACTCGAGGTGCGGGATCTCCCGCAGGGCCTGGAAGCTGACCTCCGAGCCGTCGGCGTAGAGCTGGTCCAGCTCGTTGTTCACGGCCTGCAGCTCGGCCGGGTGGCGCAACAGCTCAATGAGCGTCCAGGCCGCCGTGCCCGAGGTCGTGTGGTGGCCGGCGAACATCATGGAGATGAACATTCCCGTCACGGTGTCGGCGCTGAACCGCGGCGAGCCGTCCTCATCGCGGATCGACATCAAAATGTCGAGCAGGTCGGCCTCGCCGTCGGGCGCCGGCGGACCGGAGGACCGGCGCTCCATGATGATGCCGACCAGCTCGACCAGCTCCACCCGTGCCGCGTCGCGGCGGTGGAAGCTCTCGATGTCCGCGTAGGGATCGACGTAGGCGATCGGATCCGTTCCCTGTTCGAGGTCGCGGTAGAGCCGGGCGAAGCGGCCGTCGAGTTCGCTGCGGAAGCGCGGGCCGATGAGGCAGGCCGAGGAGGTGTAGATCGTCAGCTCGGCGAACCACTCCAGCAGGTCGATCTCACCCTCGTCGTCCCAGCCGGCGACCATCTGCTCCACTTCGTGCGAAATGGTGGCGGCGTGGCCGCGCATGAACTTGTCGCGCAGCGCCTGGTTGTGCAGCATCTCGCGGCGCCGCTCGGGCGGCGCGTCGAACACGACGCCCTTGCCGAAGATGGGCGTCATGAACGGGTAGGCCTCGGCCTGGTCCAGCTGCTCCTCGGGCGCCCGGAAGTAGAACTCGTTGGCGTCGGCGCCCGTCAACAGCACGACGTCGCGCGTCGGCCAGGGTGAACTCACCCACGTCGCCGCATTCGGCCCGCACGCGCGCCATCAGGCCGATGGGGTCGCGGCTGAGCTCGTCCAGGTGGCCGTTCTCGCCCTCCCCGCCCGAGACGCGCGGCGGCTCCCTCAACGTCGTCTCCGTCGTCACGGTGCTCCTTCCGTGCGAGATCGGTGCTTCCGGCTGAACCTCCACGACGCTGAGGTGCGTGCCCCGCGGCGCGGCCACCGCGTGGGCGATGGCCGACGCCACGCCCTCGGGGCCCAGCAAGGCCATATGCCGGACCAGGCCCCAGCGCGTCCACTCGGCCAACAGCTCGCCGGTGACGTCAGGGTCCCAATCCATACCCATGCCGGTGAGGGTCGGACCAGGGCGCACGATCACGGCGCGCACCCCCGTGCCCTCCAGCTCCATCTGCAGCGCGGTGACGAAGCCCTCGAGCCCCCACTTGGAAGCCACATAGGCCGCCATGCGCGGCCGGGGGTGGGCCACGACGTCGGACGTCACGAAGATCAGGTCGCCCCGGCGGCGTTCCACCATGCCGGCACCGAAAGCGCGCACCAGCTGCTGGGCACCACCGATGTTGACACGCAGGACCTCCTCGAAGTTCTCCGGGCTGGTCTCGAGTGCCGCCCCCGGCAAGATCTTGGCCGCGTTGGACACGAGGATCTCCACCGGCCCGAACGCGGCGTCGGCCTCCTTGGCGAACCGCGTCACCGAGCCGCGATCCGCCAGGTCGAGGTGGCAGGCGACCGCCTCTCCCCCCTCGGCCCGGATGGACGCAGCCACCTCGTCGCACATCTCCACGCGGCGCGCCCCGAGCACCACGGGATGGCCCGCCCGGGCCAACGCCCGCGCCGCCTCGGCACCGATGCCCGAGGAGGCGCCGGTCACCGCCGTCGGCCGGCGTTCGGGGTGAGGCTCGACGCGCGGCATCAGCGCAGCGTCACGGAGGTCGGCAGCGCGGCGAAGCCCCGCACGTTGATGGAGTGCACGCGCCGCATGCCCGCCGGGTCCACCTCGTAGTCCCTCACCCGCGCCCGCACCTCGGTCAGCGCGACCCGCGCCTCCATGCGTGCGAGCGCGGCCCCCATGCAGAAGTGGCGCCCGCTGCCGAAGCTGACCAGGTCCTGAGTCCGGCGCTCGAGGTCGTAGCGCTCGGGGTCGGGGAAGACGTCCTCGTCGCGGTTGGCCGAACCGAGCAGGAGCAGGATGCGCCGGCCCGCCTCAATCTCGACGCCCTGCACGCGCACCGGCTGGCTCGTCACGCGGACCAGCATCTGCGTCGACGTGTCGTAGCGCAGCGTCTCCTCGACCCAGTCGGGCACGCGGGCCGAGTCGGCGAAGGGCTTGGCGCGCTGGTCCGGGTTGCGCCAGCCCCAGTACCAGGCGTTGCCGAGCAGCTTGGTCGTCGTCTCGTTCCCCGCCACCACCAACAGGAAGAGGAACCCGATCACCTCGTCGTCGGTCAGCCGGTCGCCGTCGATCTCGGCCTGCACCAGCGACCAGGTCAGGTCGTCGCGCTCGTTGCGCCGGCGGTCGGTCACCATGTCGCCGTAGTAACCGGCCAGGGTCAGCGCCGCCTCCAGCCCCTCCGCCGGGATGTCGGTCATCCCGTCCTCGCGGTGCACCAGGAGGTCGGCCAGGCGCCGGATCTCGGCCCGGTCCGCGGCCGGCACGCCGACCAGCTCGGAGATCACGTCCATCGGCAACAGGCCGGCGAAGTCGGCGATGAAGTCGAACGAGCCCGCCTCGAGCGCCGGCGCCAGGTGCGCCACGGCCAGCGCGCGGATGTTGTCTTCCATGGCCGCCGCCCGGCGCGGCGTGAAGCTCTTGCCGACGATGGAGCGCATGCGGGTGTGCCGGGGCGGGTCCATGGCGAGGAACGACATCGCCCTGTGGGCGTCGGGCCCGAACGCGGCCGGGTCGAGGCTGACGCCGTAGGCGTTCGAGTAGTGGTCGACGTCACGGAAGGCCGCCAGCACATCGGCGTGGCGCGCGTAGGCGAAGAAGTCGAGCTCATCGTTGTAGAAGACCGGCGCCTCGGCGCGCAGACGCGCGTAGGTCGGGTACGGGTCCTCGTGCATGCCGTAGTCGTAGGGGCTGTAGGCCAGCGGCGCCACGGTGGTCACGCCGCGGACGCGCCCGTGCCCGTCATGAGCGCGGCCGCCTCTGCCATCAACGGCGGCACGGCGTCGAAGGCGAGGTGGCCCATGCCGGCGCTGAGCAACGCGCCGGTGTAGGTCACCTGCAGCACGTCGAGCACGCCCGGATCGACCCCGGCGCCCAGTGCGGCGCCCAGACGGCGCGTGATCTCGGCGCCCAGCCGCGAGCGCACGCGCTTCACGTCGGGGCCGTCCCCCAGCAGCGCCGTCGTGCAGACGGCGACGGCCGCCGACCCCATGGCGCCGAAGCCCATGGAGCGGGCGGTGTCGGCCACCCGGTCGGGCAGCGGCAGCGTCAGGTCGACCAGGCTCGGAGACGCCTGCGTGCACTGCAGGAGCACTTCGGCCAGCAGGTGGTCCTTCCCCGAGAAATACGTGTAGGCCGTCGCCGGCGCCACACCCGCCCGCTTGGCGATCGTACGCACCGAGATCTCGGCGTAGGGCCGCTCCTCGGCCTCCTCGGCCGCGGCGGCGATCAGCCGCTCCATGACCTCGGCCTGGCGCTCGGAGAGATGGCGCCGCCCCGCGTGCGCGGCCGGCGCGTCACCCCGATCCGCCTCGACGGCGTCGAACATGCTTATCCGCCCGCGGCCGACGGCACGTGCGGCGTCCCGTCCTTCATGGCGGGGAAGGTGAACGTGGCGGCCGTCGTCATGCGCGTGATCTTGGTGATGTCCTTCTCGGGCAGCGTCTCGGTCTCGTCCTCAATGACGATCTCCCAGCGGCAGTGCGGCACGCGGTCACCGGGGACCCGCGGCGGCCGGTGCACGTGACGGATGTGCGCCTTGGGGTTGACCGCCTGCGCGGTCACGTCGAACGTCCCGTCCTCAATGTGATGGCACATGTTGGTGACCATGGCGTCGCCGAAGGGCTCGGCATCCATCGAGCGCGCCGCAGTAGGCAAGCTCGAAGTAGCCGTGCGTCTCGTCGACCAGCTCGTAGTGCACGTCCATGTAGTGATGCGGGAAGCCGGGGTCGAGCTGGAGCACCTTGAAGATGGCCGAGACCCCGTCGCCCTCGACATTCATGATCTGGCGCAGGCGGTCGCCGTAGACCGGGCTGGCGCCGGCCCACTCCTCGATCGCCAGCTCCTTCACGGCCTCGGCGCCGTACTTGAGGCCGATGGCGGCGCACATGGACCGGTCCAGCAGGTGCACGATGAGGCCGTACTCACGGACCAGCCTGACCAGGGCCTCCTTCGACAGGTCCTCATAGTCGAAGCCGGGGTCGAAGGCACCCGAGTAGTCGTCGCGCTCAGGTTTCCCCGCGTCGCTTTGTGTGTTCATTCGTTCAAACTATAGTCCAGACACTTGTCCAGATGGCGGGTCCACGTGCCGGACCGCAGGGGTCCGCCATCTGACCTGGGTAGGGTCGGCCCCGCCGGGCGCGACCCGCACACCACAACCGAAAAGGAACGCGAGTGACCGAGCAAGAAGACAGGCGCGCCGCCGGTATGGCGAAGATGCAGGAGGTCTACGGGTTCGCCGTCGACCCTGCGGATCTGCCGGGGCGCTACGTCGACGTGACCGTCGACCACCTCTTCGGGACGATATGGACCGACGACACCATCGAGCTGCGGGACCGGCGCATCTTGACCATCGGCGTCCTGGCGGCCCAGGACAAGCCGGAGATCCTGGAGATCCAGTTCGAGAACGCGCTCCGGCGCGGCGAGCTGACGGTCGAGCAGGTCCGTGAGGTCGTGGTCCACCTCACCCACTACATCGGCTGGCCCATCTCCATGGGCGTCAGCGCCGCGGCGGAGGCCGTCATCCGTCGCCGCGCTGCGGCCGGCGAGACCGAGGCCTGAGCCACCGCCATGCCGTACAGCCGGATAGAGAGTGACGAGGCGGCACCTGGCGTCCGCGTCATCGCCTTCAACCGGCCCGAGGTCCGCAACGCCTTCGACACCACCATGTACCAGGAGGTCACCGCCGCCCTGCGCGCCGCCGACAGCGACGAGTCGGTGGGCGCCGTCGTCCTCACCGGTCGCGGCACCGCCTTCACCTCCGGCCAGGACCTGGCGGAAATGGCCGCCATTGCCACCGGGACCGCCGTCGAGGGAGCGGGGCAAGGGTTCATGGGCCTGCTCGACTGCCTGATCGATCTGTCGGTGCCGCTCCTCGCCGCCGTCAACGGCGTCGCGGTCGGTCTCGGTTTCACCCTTCTCCCGCACTGCAACCTTGTTCTGGTCGACGCCGAGGCGCGCCTGCGCGTGCCGTTCGCCGAGCTGGGCGTGCCGCCCGAGGCGGCCAGCAGCCTTCTCTTCCCCGCGCTCATGGGGTGGCAGCAGGCGGCGCGGGTGCTGCTGACCTCGGACTGGGTCAGCGCGCCCGAACTGGTGGAGCTCGGACTGGCCCTCAAGGTGTGCGACGCCGGCACCGTGCTCGACGAGACCGTCGCCCTGGCTGCGCGCATTGCCGCACACCCGAGAGCCGCCACCCGGGCCAGCAGCTCCCTCCTGCGGGCGGCGCGCCGCGAGGCCGTGGTCGAGGCCAACCGCCGGGAGCAGGGCGCGTTCGGCGCGCTGCTCGGCAGTGCGGTGGGGAGCGGCACGCTGGCCGAGTTCGCCACCCGGCCCGGCGCCGGAACCTGACCGTGCGCCTCGGCATCACCGCCGCGCTGACCGATATCGACCTGGCCCCTGCCGTCCTGGCCGGCGCGGTCGAGGAGCTGGGCTTCGACTCGCTCTACCTGCCCGAGCACACCCATCTCCCCGTCGAGGAGGACACGCCGCCCGCGCTGGTCGGCGGCGTGCGCCTCGACGACTACAAGCGCTGCCTCGACCCGCTCGTGGCGCTGGCCACGGCCGCCGCCGTGACGTCGCGCATCGGGCTCGGCACCGGCATTCTGCTCGCCGCCCAGCACGAGCCGATTCTGCTGGCCAAGCAGGTGGCCACCCTGGACCATCTTTCCGGGGGACGCGTCACACTCGGCGTCGGGTTCGGCTGGAACCGCACCGAGGCCGAGGACCACGGGGTCGAATGGCCCCGCCGGCACGACGTCGTGCGCGAGCATCTGGCGGCCATGGAAGCCATCTGGTCCACCGACCAGGCCGAGTACCACGGCGAGTTCGTCGACTTCGGGCCCACGTGGTCCTGGCCGAAGCCGGTGCAGCAACCGCGGGTGCGCACGCTCGTCGGCGGCGGCGCGAGCGACGCCGTGCTCGCGGCGGTGGTGGCGTACGCCGACGGGTGGATCCCCATCGGCGGCAGCGGCCTGACGACGGCCATCCCGCGGCTACACACGCTTGCCGAGCAGGCCGGACGCGATCCCGCGGCACTGTCCGTCGTCCCCTTCGGGACCATCGCCGACCAGGGCAAGCTGGAGCACTACGCCGCGCTCGGGATCACCGAGGTGGTGCTCCGCGTCCGGGGCGGCGACGAGCAGACCGTGCGGGGCGAGCTGGAGTCGTTGGCGCCGCTCGTCCCTTTCGCGGCCACACTGGAGAAACCATGACCGATCTCATTGACGACACCACCCCGCGGCTCGGCAGCACGACGCCGCTGCCGAAGATCATCAGCGTCGACGACCACATCGTCGAGCCGGCCCACCTGTGGGACACCTGGCTGCCGGCGCGCTACCGCGACCGCGGCCCGAAGGCGGAGCGCCGCGGCATCGGCGACATGGAGCACATCGGCGGCGGGACGTACCGCCAGACGTTCGACCCCGACGGCCCCCAGGCCGACTGCTGGGTCTACGAGGACCTCGTCTACATCAACAAGCGCCACGTGGCGGCCGTGGGCTTCGACCGCGACGACATGACGATGTCCCCGATCACCTACGACGAAATGCGACCCGGCTGCTACGAGCCGAAGGCGCGCATCGCCGACAACGAGGCCAACTGGGTGGAGGCCAGCCTGTGCTTCCCGACCTTCCCCCGCTTCTGCGGCCAGACCTTCCTCGAGGCCAAGGACAAGGAGCTGGCCGAGGCCTGCGTCGTCGCCTACAACGACTTCATGGTCGACGAGTGGTGCGGCGACAGCGGGGGCCGGCTCCTCCCACTGTGCCTCATCCCGTTGTGGGACGCCGATAAGGCGGCAGCCGAGGTGCGGCGCAACGCGGCCCGCGGCGTGCGCGCCGTGTGCTTCAGCGAGATCCCGCCCCACCTCGGGCTGCCCAGCATCCACAGCGGCTACTGGGACCCGTTCTTCGCCGCCTGCGAAGAGACCGGCACGGTGGTGAGCATGCACATCGGCTCGTCGTCGAAGATGCCGGCAACATCGGCCGACGCGCCGGTGGCGGTGGCGGCCTCGCTCAGCTTCGGCAACGCCATGTCGTCGCTGTGCGACTTCCTCTTCTCCGGTGTCCTCATCCGCTTCCCGCGCCTTCGTCCTGGCCTACTCGGAGGGGCAGATCGGATGGCTGCCCTACATCCTCGAGCGGGTGGACGACGTGTGGCGCGAGCACCGGGCCTGGGGCGGCGTGAAGGACATCGTGCCCGAGCCGCCCTCCACCTATTTCCATCGCCAGGTCTACGGGTGCTTCTTCCGCGATCAGCACGGGCTCGATTCCCTCGACGTCATCGGTGCCGACCGCGTCACGTTCGAGACCGACTACCCCCATACGGACTCCACCTGGCCCGAGACGCGCGCCGTGGCGGAGCAGTTGGTCAAGAACCTCTCCGACGAGGAGGTGTACAGGATCATGCGGGGCAACGCCATTGCGATGCTCGGCCTGGACGGCCCGTGAAGCTTGGGGACGTCGTCAACCCCGAGGCGCAACACTGGGGCAAGCCGCTCACCGGCGTGCGCATCCTCGCCCTCGAGCAGATGCAGGCGCTGCCCTACGCCACGCAGCTCCTGGGGCGCCTCGGTGCCGAGGTGGTCAAAATCGAATCGCCCGGCACCGGTGATCTCGGGCGAGGCGCCTCGCCCGCGCTGACCGACCCCGAGGGACGCGCCGTCGGCGCCACCTTCTTGCGCAACAACCTGTCCAAGCGCTCCGTCGTCGTCGACCTCAAGCAGCCGGCCGGGCGCGACCTGGTGCTGCGCCTCGCACCGCGCTTCGACGTCGTCGCCGAGAATTTCCGCGCCGGCGCCATTGAGCGCCTCGGCCTGGGCTATGACGACGTCGCCGCCGCGCACCCCGCGGTCGTCTACCTGTCCATCTCGGGGTTCGGCCACGCCGTGCCGGCTGGCACGCCGGACTCCCCCTATGCCGGCTGGCCCGCGCTGGCCTCCATCGTCGAGGCCATGAGCGGTGCCTACGAGTTCAAGCGCCCCGAGGGCCAACCGCCGATCGGCTCGCCCATGGGCGGCCTCGGCGACATCGCGACCGCGCTCTTCGCCGTCATCGGCACCCAGGCCGCTCTGCGCCAGCGCGACCGAACCGGCCGAGGACAGCGCGTCGACGTGGCCATGCTCGACGCCCTGGTGGCGGTGCTCGACGTCGTGCCGAACTTCTGGTCCATGGGAATGCCCATGGGCACCCCGTGGCCGGGGATATTGCACGGCTTCCGGGCCCGCGATGGATGGTTCATGTTGCAGGTATTGCGAACGCACCAGTGGCCCGACTTGGCCCGCGCCATCGACCGGCCGGAGTGGGCCGACGACCCGCGCTTCGCCACCCCGCAGGGGTGGCTGGACCACCTCGAGTCGGACATCCGGCCCGCCCTCGAGTCCTGGGCGAGCGACATGTCCAAGCGCCAAGCCTGCGACGCCCTCAACGCGGCCGGGCTCGTGGCGGGGCCGGTGGCCAACGACGAGGAGGTCGTGGCCGACCCGCACCTGGCGGGGCGCCACATGCTCGTCGAGCACCCCCGGCCCGACGGCGTCGCCCAACCCGTGCTGATCCCGGGTCTTCCGGTGAAGTTCGCGGAGGTCACAGAGGGGCCAGAGTCGCGGGTGCCCTGGCTCGGCGAGCACACCGACAACGTCCTCACCGACGAGTTGGGCCTCGGTCCGGCCGAACTCGCGGAGCTCCGGGGGGCTGGCGTCATCGCCTGAGACCCGCCCGACCGGAGCCGGTTCAGCCACCGGCAGCGCGACCGCCCGCGCTCCTGCACTCGATGTTCGACTGTCGCGAAACAAGACCTGGTCCAACAGGACGAACTGCACCACCCACAGCGCGCCGTAGGCCGAAACGTTGGCTGCCTCCACCGCCAGGGTGTGCCAGCCGCGGCTCAGGTCGATCGTGTGTGCCGAGACGACCCGCACCGTCAAGGTCGAGATCACCAAGCCCGCGAAGGACAGCGTGCAGAACGGGGTGATCTGACGCAGGACAGATCGCTGTGACTGAGCGAACCAGACCCACCGACGGTTCAGCTCGAAGGACGGGACCGTCCCCACCGCGGTAGCCAGCACGTTGGCCAGAACGGCGTCCACGCCGCACAGGCCCACGAGCACACCCAGAATGGTGAGGCTGGTCACGGTCGAGATGCCGGACACAGCCGAGTAGCGCAGAAGCTGCGCCGTCCGACCGGGGCGGCGCAGCACGGTTGGCACTCGTGAAGTCATGCCCGCACAGTGGGGGACCGACCTACGGGCGCGCTGAGCGCGAGATGGCGGCTTCCTCCCAATGCGCGTCCCCTGGCCGCTTCGCCTTCAGCACACTCCAACTGGACGCACAGGCGACGTGCACCGGACGCGCAGGCTCGACCGTCACCATCCGCCACCATGACCACCGTCATCGAAGCCATCCCGGCTGCCTCGGACCTCCCCGCAAGCTCCCCGACCTCACCGGATCCCACTGCCGAAACGGGCGGCGGGTCCGGGCCGGAGCGTCAGCCCTGGTGGCGCCGGCCTGGTCGCCCCGTGTGGTCCGTCCCCGCGCGGGCCGCCATCTTCGGCCTGGCAGCCCTGCTCTACAGCTGGGACCTGGCGCGTGTCGGCATGGGCAACACCTTCTATGCCGCGGCGGTGAAGAGCGGGACCGAGAGCTGGAAGGCGTTCTTCTTCGGCTCGCTCGATCCCGGCTCCTTCATCACTGTCGACAAGCCACCGGCGGCCCTGTGGGTGATGGAGCTGTCCGGACGAATCTTCGGCTTCTCCAGTTGGAGCATGTTGCTGCCCGAAGCCTTGGCCGGACTCGCGACCGTGATGGTCCTGTACCACCTCGTGCGGCGCTGGTCCGGGGAGCCCGCCGCGGTGTTCGCTTCGCTCGCGCTGGCGCTCACGCCGGTGGCGGTCGTCATCTTCCGCTACAACGACCCCGACGCGTTCTTGACCCTTCTCCTCGTGCTGGCGGCATGGGCCTGTTGGCGCGCCATCGAGACGGGCAAGACGGTCGGGCTCGTGCTCTCGGCCGCGCTCGTCGGCCTCGCCTTCCTCACCAAGACGCTCGACGCCTTCATCATCGTTCCGGCCATCGGCGTTGCCTACCTGTGGTGTGGCCCGCCCCGTCTGGCCCGGCGACTCGGGCAGCTCGGTTGGGCCACGCTCGCACTCCTGGTCTCGAGCGGGTGGTGGGTGGCCATCGTCGAGCTTTGGCCGCAGAGCTCCCGTCCCTACATCGGCGGCAGCACGGACAACTCCGAGCTCAATCTCATCTTCGGCTACAACGGCTTCGCGCGGATCTTCGGATCGGGAGGTGGTGCCGGCGCCGCTGGCAGCGCCACGTCGGGAGGCTCGTCGGCCTTCGGCGGAGGCGAGGGGCTGCTCCGCATGTTCGACAGCGAGCTCGGCGGCCAGATCTCTTGGCTGCTCCCTGTTGCCCTGGCCGGTCTGGTGGCCGGTCTATGGCTGACGCGGCGCCTCCGCCGCTCCGACAGCCAGCGCGCAGGCTTCGTACTCTGGGGCGGCACGCTCCTGATGTACCTGGCGGTCTACGACGACGCCAAAGGGATCTTCCACCCGTACTACACCGTGGTGATGGCGCCGGCTGTCGCCGCCCTCGCCGGCGCCGGCGCCGTTGCGCTCTGGCGCCTCGGGCGACAGTCGCTCCGCTGGGCCTGGGCGCTCCCGGCTGCGATCGTGGGCACCGCGCTCTGGGCCGACACCCTGTTGGCCCGCACCAGCGGCTACGACACCTGGGTCGGGCCCACCGTCGTGGTGACCGGCGTGGTCTCCGCATCTGGTCCTCTTTCTCTGCCTGGCCCGCCCCCGGGTGCCGCGCTGGTTCGCCATCGTTGCGGGGTCCGTGGCCGCGGGGTCGCTGCTGGCCGGGCCGGCGGCGTACTCGCTGACGACCCTCGGCACGACGACGAACGGCATCGCAACGGCCGGGCCCACCTCGAGCGCGGGCGGCATGGGCGCCGGGGGCGGCCCCGGCGGTCGAGGCGGTGGTAGGGGCGGGCGCGGCGGCGGTGCGCCGACTGGCACGCGCAGCGGAGGTCTTTCCCGGCGGCGGGACGGGCACGGGCGGGGCGCCGACGGGAGCACGCACCGGATCGGGTACTGCGGCAGCGGGCGGAGGGGGCGGCGCATCGAGCGCCAACAGCCGCTCTGGTGCGCTACCTCGAGCGGCACCAAGGCTCCGCCGAGTACCTGATTGCGGTGAACGGCTCCCAGACTGCCGCGCCGTTCATCCTCGAAAGTGGCAAGGCCGTCATCGCCATGGGTGGCTTCACGGGGACGGACCCCACACCGACAGTGAGCGAGTTCGAGCATCTCGTCGCGACCGGCAAGGTGCACTACGTCTACGTCTCGAGCGGTGGCGTCGGCGGCACGCCGGGTGCTGGCGGCGGCGGAACGTTGCCCGACGGCACCGCCACCGGGTCCAGGCCCCGGACCGTGAGCACGAGCACACGCACGGGGACGGGACACCCCGCCGGCAAGGGCGGTCGCTCTGGCGGGTTCGGCGGCGCCCGCGATGGTGGCCAGACGGCGAGCACCACCAGCGCCGTCGACTCCTGGGTCGAGAAGCACGGGACGGTGGTGTCGTCGAGTGCCTACGGCGGCAGCTCGGGAGACGGAACCCTGTACTACGTCAGCAGTGCGGCGGCCTCGGAGTGACGCTCGCTCAGTAACGCGGCAGCGCAATGAAGGCGACGAGATACGCGAACAGCCCCGCGCCCACCAGCGTGCAGGCGTGGAACACCTCGTGGAAGCCGAAGGCGCGCTGGCCACGGGTCCGGCCGTCTTGGCCGCATAGACCAACGCCCCGGCCGTGTAGAACAACCCTCCAGCGAGCATCAAGCGCGAATCCTGCCCAGCCCAGGCTGCGCACCAGCTGCGGCGCCACGATGATGGGGCACCAGCCCACGAGCACGTAGGGGATGGCGACGACCCACTGCGGCGCATCGAGGAATACCTGGCGCAGCGCGATCCCGGCCGCCGCGCCGACCCATACCAACGTGAGGATGAGCAACTCGAGCCCACCCCCGCAACGCCAACCCCGCCACGGCGGTGCACGTCCCGGCGATTCCGACGAAGATCGCGCTGTGGTCGGCACGCCGCATGCGCCGCCACGCCGGCGCGGACCAGCGCAGCCGGTGAAAGGCCGCGCTGGTGCCGAACATGGCCAGCATGCCGGCGACGTAGACCGCCAACTCGGCCGTCGCCGCCGCAT
Organism: uncultured Acidimicrobiaceae bacterium; assembly: GCA_963731065.1. Lineage (GTDB taxonomy): Bacteria > Actinomycetota > Acidimicrobiia > Acidimicrobiales > RAAP-2 > Bog-473. The sequence goes on from CAVSUH010000007.1 coordinate 119,674, forward strand.
CGGGGCCGGCGGCGATCAGGAAGGGGCCGCCGATCAGCCAGGCGAAGAAGGCGCCGGCGTGCAGCCAGCCCCGTAACAGCGGGCGCTCGCCCCGGTTGTCGGCCGCTTTGCCCTGCTCGCCCTGGGCCAGAACGCTCACGCGGCCCATCTTCCTGCCGGTCCGCCAGCTCCACCTCGCGGCGCGAGATGCCGAGCAGGAAGAGGATGGCGTCCAGATACGGCACGGTGAGCGCCGCGTCGGCCGCCTCCCGCACGACCGGCTTGGCGTTGAAGGCAATGCCGAGGCCGGCGGCCGCCAGCATGTCGATGTCGTTGGCGCCGTCGCCCACCGCGATGGTCCGCGCCAGCGGCACGCCGGCCGCCGCCGCAAAGGTGGCCAGCGCCGCCGCCTTCCCGGCCCGGTCGACGATGGCTCCCGGCCAACTCGCCGGTGACGACGCCCCCGTCCACGACGAGCTCGTTGGCGGCCAGGTGGTCGATGCCCAGCTCGGTGACGAGCGGGCCGATCACCTGCGTGAAGCCGCCGCTCACCACGGCCAGCTCGTAGCCGAGTCGTTTCAGGGTGCGCACCAGGGTCCGCGCGCCCGCGCGTGAGCACAATGCCGTCGCGTACGGCCTCGAGGTCGCCTTCCTTCATGCCGGCCAGGAGGCGCACCCGCCGGCGCAGCGCCTCGGCGAAGTCGACCTCGCCCGCCATGGCGGCGGCGGTGACCGCGGCCACCTCAGGGCCGCAGCCGCAGCGCTCCGCCATCAGGTCGATCATCTCTCCCTGCAGCAGGGTGGAGTCCGCGTCCAACACGATCAGGTGCTTGGCCCGGCGGTGCAGCCCGGCCGCCTGCACGGCGACGTCGACCCGGCAACGCGCGGCCGCCTCGGCCAGCGCCCGTCGCAGCGCATCGACGTCGGCGCCGGCCACCGAGAACTCGTAGCTGTGCACCGGATACGCGGCCAGGCGGACGATGCGCTCGATGTTGCCGCCACACCGTGCGATCGACCCCGTCACCGTCTCGAGCGTTGCCGCGTCGATCTCCGGCGCCAGGAGCGTGACCAGATGGCCTTCGGCGACCTCGTCCATCGCCGCCTCCACGATCGGGTCGACCGCCACGACGACGCCGGCCCCGCCGAAGCGCTCCTCCAGCAGGGCGCGCACCGGCTTCAGCTTCAGCGCCGCACCATGTCGGCCTCCACGCAGAGCAGCAGCCGGCCGTGGACCCGCACCTGCTCCACGTCGTCGACGTCAATGCCACGCTCGGCCAGCGCGGCGAAGAGCCGCGCCGAAATGCCCGGGCCGTCCTGCCCGCTCACCGTCACCAGGAACGGCGCGAGCGCCTCGGTCATGGACAGCGCGACGTCCTTCTCGGTGACCCAGCCCGTGCCCTCCACCCAGCGCTTGACGATGCGCGCCGGCACGCCCGCGACCACGCAGCGGTCCGGGACCTCGCCGCGCACCACCGCACCGGCGGCCACCACGACGTGCTCGCCGATCTGCGCCCCGGGGAGGATGACGGCGTTGGCACCCAGCCAGCTGCCCGAGCCGATGCGCACCGGGGCCTCGGTCGGCCACTGCCGTCCGATCGGCTCGACCGGATCGTCGTAGGAGTGGTTCTGATCCGTGATGTACACGTAAGGGCCCGTCTGGATGTCGTCGCCGATGACGATCTCCCAGTGGCCGACGATGTGCGAGCCGCGTCCGATGAGGCTGCGGCTGCCGATGGAGCACCACCGGATCGGTCGGCATCACCTGCCCGGGCGCCATGCCCGCCGAGATGGAGGCACCCGGACCGACGATCGTCTCCGCCCCGATATGGATCAGGTGCTCGTTGTAGAGGGCGCCCTGGGGGAACAGCAGGCAGGCCCCGGCGCCCATCTGTCCCGAAGCGTTGGCCCCGGGGATCGTCGGGCCCGATCGCGCCGAGATCGGCGGCACCCTCCCAGGCCGCGTGGACGAGACGCGACAGCGGCCGCCGGAGCGGCGCAGGGAGGGAACGGGCCCAGCTCACGCACGAATGGTAGGTGGTGCCGCCCACCCCCTCGTCCCCGGCCCGCCTGGGAGGCGACAAACCGCAGAGGTACACTTCGTGCGTGCAGCCCCTCCCACCGGACGGTGGCTCCGAGCCCGTGCCGCTTCCGTCCCGAGCGCCCCATCGATCGTCGCCAGTTCCTCCAACTGTCCGCTCTCGGTGCCGCCGGGTTCGCCGGGGCCACCCGCCTGGGCAAGCGGCACCCCAAGCAACGCGTGCCGGCCCGGGCCAGGCGCCACGTCGAAGCACCGCCTCCCGCCGTCGTCGACGCCGAGACTGCCCAGCGGGGTGAACGTGCCGACGGCACCCTGGCTGATCGCCGAGAACGCGAAGCCGGGCACGCTGAATTGGATCTGCAACCACGACCAGCCCGAGCACACGCTCGAGGGCTTCGCCAGCCAGGTCAGCGCGGTGCCGGGCGACGACGTGGCGCTGTTCGTCAACACCACCGCCAAGGCCGTGCAGGTGCAGGCGTACCGGATGGGCTTCTACCAGGGCCTCGGCGGCCGCCTCATCGTCCAGACGGATTTCCTCCCGGCCAAGGTCCAGCCGCGCCGGTGGTCACTCCCGGTATCGGCACGGTGACCTGTCCGTGGTCGCCCACGCTCACGCTCAACATCACGACGGATTGGCTGCCCGGTTGTTACCTCTTGAAGCTCGTCGGTGACGGCGGCGAGGAGCAGTTCGTCCCGCTCACCGTCCGCGACGACAACTCCATGGCGTCCTACGTGCTCCAGAACAGCGTCACCACCTGGCAGGCCTACAACCTCTGGGGCAGCTACAGCCTCTACTACGGGCCCAACGGCAAGGGACGGTCCGACGTTCGCCGACCGCGCCCGGGCCGTGTCGTTCGACCGGCCCTACCCGCAGACATGGGCGTCGGGGGCGGCCGACTTCGTCGGCAACGAATTGCCGCTGCTGTTCCACCTCGAGAGCCTCGGGCTGGACATGACGTACTGGACCGACGTCGACCTCCACGCCCAGCCGGAGCTCCTCATGAACCATCGTTGCCTCTTCAGCCTGGGTCACGACGAGTACTGGTCCCAGCCCATGCGCCAGGGGGCGGCCACAGCCAACGCCGCCGGCGTCAACCTCGCCTTCCTGGGGGCGAACGCCTGCTACCGCCAGATCCGGCTGCAGCCGACCTCTGTCGGCCCCAACCGCCTGCAGGTCTGTTACAAGGACGCCGACCGAGGACCCGATCACGGCCCTCGAGGATCCTTCGCTCACGACGGTCAACTGGATCCAGGCGCCGCTCAACGACCCCGAGTCGACCCTCATCGGCTCCATGTACCAGTCGGTCGGCGCCAAGGCCGACATGGTGGTCACCGACGCGTCGTCGTGGTTCTACGACGGGTGCAACCTCGACGACGGCCACACCTTCAGCACGTCATCCTCGGCGAGTACGACCGCTACGTCCCGTCCCTCCCCGGCCCGAAGAACGCCGACGTGCTGGCCCATTCGCCCATCCCGGGACAGGTCAACTGGTCCGACACCACCTACTACACCGCCCCGGGGAACGGTGGCGGCGTGCTGGCCAGCGGCTCGGCCAGTTTCGTGTCGTTGCTCGGGAAGACCGGGGTCGATCCCGCCCATACGTCATCGTCGGCGCCATTCCCGGCGTGACCGACGTGATGCGCCGCGCCATGGAGAACGTCTACAGCCGCTTCGGCCTGGGTCCGGCCACCTCGTACGGCAGTTCGAGCGGGCAACTGGGCGGACGTCTACACCGGGGCCACCGCCGGCGCGGGGACCGCCGCGGGCACCCCCTCCGCCTGAAGGTTCCCCGTCCGCCGAGCTGGGCCGCGTGCTCGGCCGGGACGGGCATGCCACCACTCGCGGGCCTCGCCCTCGTACGATCGACGCTCAGCGATGGCGAGAATCCGATACCAGAGCGCTTCAGGCTGCGGCACCCGCGCGCCTGGAGCGTGCTGGCGGCCGCCGGGCTGGCCGGGCTGCTCGTGAGCGCCTGCTCGTCCGCCGCCGGCCCACAAGGCGGCCGACGTGAAGGCGAAGCCGACCACCACGACCACGACGGCGCCGCGCACCGACCTGTCCCCTGACCGGGGAGCCGGCGCCGGGCGGGACCGTCCCGCAACGGCCCGCCATGGCGGTCAAGATCGACAACTACCCGGCCGGCCGTCCCCAATCGGGCCTCGACAAGGCCGACATCATCTTCGAGGAGCCCGTCGAGGGCGGCATCACCCGCTTCGCCGCCGTGTTCCAGTGCCAGTCCTCGGACCTTGATCGGTCCCGTCCGCTCGGCCCGCAACATCGACATCGGCATCCTCGGGCAGCTGGGCACTCCCCTGCTGGCGCACGTCGGTGGCATCAACCCCGTGATCGCCAACATCGATGCCTCGCCGATCGTGAACGTCGACATCGGCGACAGCCAGTCGCTACATGATCCACCCGCCCGACCACGTGGCGCCCGACTCGGACTACACCTCGAGCGCCATCGTCTACGGCACTGCACCCGACCATGACCACGCCGCCCCAGCCGCTGTTCACCTACTCGGCGAACACGCCACCCGGCGGTACGGCGATCTCAAGCGTGAACATCGACTTCTCGGGGACCTCGAACGTGACGTGGAAATGGAACAAGGCCACCGACACCTTCCTGCGCTACTACAACGGGATGACGCCGGACATGTTGGCCGACAACGTGCAGAACGCCGCCGCCAACGTCATCGTGCAGTACGTGCAGATCAGCTACGGGCCGTGGCTCGAGAACGATGAGGGGGGCCTGGAGGTCCAGGCCGACCTGTACCCCAACGCCAGCGGCGCTGCCGTCATCTACCGCAACGGCTACGCCATCCCGGGCACGTGGCACCGCTCCACGCTCGGCTCACCGACCCAGTTCGTCAACGACTTCGGCGTGCCATCCCGATGCAGCCGGGCCAGACCTGGGTCGAGCTGGTGCCCAACACCATCATGGCGACGACGACGCCGTAGGGCGTCTCCTCTAGCCCCAGGGCTTCCGCGCCACCACCGCCAGCAGCAGGCAGTCCTGCCGCCGCGGCGAACACACCCGGAAAGGCGCTGGCCTCCGCCTCGTCGAACACGCCGGCCGCCGCGCCGCGCCGCATCAGGTTGAGCCCCTTGCACTCGGTCACCTCGAAGCCGGCCCCCTCCAGCTTGCCGACGAGCTCGGCCGCGGCGTACTCGATCTGGTGGTCGTGGTTCATCAGCTCCTCCGAGCGCAGCCGCCACAGCGGGCCGTTCGGCGTGTCGAGACAGAACCAGCCGCCGGGGGCCAGGACCCGAAACGCCTCCCGCGCCACGGCGTCCCCGTCCGCCTCGCTGACGTGCTCAATGGACTGGCCGCTGTAGACGAGGTCGAACGACCCGTCGTCGTAACGTCCGAGGTCGACCATGGAGTGGAAGGCGAACTCCACCGGTCCGAGCTCGGAGAGCACCGGCTCGCCGATCGAGCCTCCCTGGTAGATGGTGTCGCGCTCGTCGACGGGAAGATCGACCACCACGAGGCGCTCGAAGGGGTAGGGATAGCCCAGGTGCACGAGCGCACCGTCGGGCAGGCCCTGGTGCGTCCCGCCGAGGTCCAGGATGCGCGCCGCCTGCGGCAGTCCCGCCACGAACTCGCTGCGGCTGACGTGCATGGAGAGCAGCACGTTGCCGATGGGCACACGCCGGCGGAATTCCTCGGAGTGGGCCAGCGCCTCGGCGACCCCGTGGCGGGACAGCTCACCGTCCATGAGCTTCTGGACGTAGTCGGCTTCGCCGCCGGGGTCGGGCTCGCGGTCGAGGACGACGTTGAAGGCCAGCCGCACCGACTGCTTGGGCGGCAGGTAGCGGAACGGGACGGTGGGGACGAAGCGGTCGAGGATCCGATAGGTCCGTTGCTTCCACGCGCGGGCCGGCATCGCACCATTGTGGTCCGGACGCGAAGCGCTCCGGGCCGTTGCCCCTAGGGAGGAGCGGGCGGGCCCGGAGCCTTCGACGCCGTGAGAGGCGGGGTACGGCTACGAATCGATGGAGATCGGGACGTCGTCGGGGTCGACGGCGCCCTCCAGCTCGAGGTCGTCCTCGACCTTGGGGGCCAGGCACTCGCGCACACGGTCGTTGATCTCGGCCATCAGCTGAGGGTTCTCGATGAGGAACGTCTTCACGTTCTCCCGGCCCTGGCCGAGCTGCTCACCCTCGTAGGTGAACCAGGCGCCCGACTTCTTGACGAACCCGAGCTCGACCGCGACGTCGAGGAGCGATCCCTCGCGGCTGATGCCCTTGCCGTACATGATGTCGAACTCGGCCTGCTTGAAGGGTGCCGAGCACTTGTTCTTGACGACCTTGACCCTCGTCCGGTTGCCGACCACGTCGGCCCCGTCCTTGATCGCCTCGATGCGACGGATGTCGAGCCGGATGGAGGAGTAGAACTTCAGCGCACGACCACCCGGGGTGACCTCCGGCGAGCCGTACATCACGCCGATTTTTTCCCGCAGCTGGTTGATGAAGATGGCGATGGTGCTGGACTTCGACAGCGTGCCCGTCAGCTTGCGCAGCGCCTGGGACATGAGCCGCGCCTGGAGGCCGACGTGGGTGTCGCCCATCTCGCCCTCGATCTCGGCCCGCGGCGTCAGCGCCGCCACCGAGTCGATGACGAGGACGTCGAGCGCACCGGAGCGGATCAGCATGTCGGCGATCTCGAGTGCCTGCTCACCGGTGTCCGGCTGCGAGATGAGGAGGTCGTCCACGTTGACCCCGATGGCCCGGGCGTAGACCGGGTCCATGGCGTGCTCGGCGTCGATGTAGGCGCAGATGCCGCCGTTGCGCTGCGCCTCGGCCACCGCGTGCATGGCCAGCGTCGACTTCCCCGACGACTCGGGACCGTAGATCTCCACGATGCGCCCCCGGGGCAGACCCGCCGATGCCCAGCGCCAGGTCCAAGGAGAGGGCGCCGGTGGGGATGGACTCGATGTTCATCCCGACGTTGTCGCCCATGCGCATGACCGAGCCCTTGCCGAACTGCTTCTCGATCTGCCCCAGCGCGGCATCCAGTGCCTTTTCCCGTTCTGCTTCGGCCATCCATCTCTCCCTGTTTCTTTGGACCACTCGGTGGTCCGTCTTCTTTGAGATCGTGTGGTCTTCGTTCCGTCTTCGGTGACTGTGCGATTTCGGTGACTGTGCGGTGCGACCTGTGCCGGCCCCGATCCCCGATCGGTGCCGTTGTGGTGACCCTACGGTGGGGGTGTGACCGCTCCCGGCGAGCCGACTGGGTGGAGCATAACGAACACGTGTTCGTAAGGCGTGGACCCTTTTCCGGGCCGAGGCTGGACGCCCGGAGAACGGTCGGCGCGCCCGCCGGCCGGACGCCCTTCGACCGGGCGATCGGCGACCGGAAGGGAGCCCGCGTCCATGCGAAGCTGACGGTTGCCCGGGCGGGAGAGGGAGAGGAGGAGGGCGGGTGTCGACGGAAGAAGGCTGGTGACGCCGTGTGTTGACTCTCGGCCACGGTCGCCGCCGCGGCCTCGTCGTGGCCGCCCAGGTCGTCCGGTGGTCCAGGCCACGCCGGCCGCCGCGACCATCCGCACCGCCGCCAGCGCCTCGACCCTCTACCAGGACGCCCTCGCCACCACCCGCTCCTGGTCGGTCCACTACGACTCGGCCTCGACGGAGTCCAAGGTGACCCTGGTGGAGAGCGGCAACGCCGGACCGGCCTCGGCCAGCCAGACGGTCACGATGGGCAAGGGCTCCATCTCCATCCTGGTGATCGGCGGCTTCTCCTATGTGAAGGGCAACGTCAACGGCCTGCGAGAGCCTGGCCGGGCTCGAGCGCCACCCAGTCGGCCGAGGCCGCCGGGCCAGTGGATCGAGTTCTCGACCGACAACGCCGCCTTCGCCCCGGTCGTCGACGGGGTCCGCTCCACCGACGTGGCCAAGGAGCTGGCCCTGAAAGCCCCGCTCTCCCTCGGCCATTCCCGCACGCTCGACGGCCAGGCCGTCGACGCCATCGACGGGACCCAGGCGCTTCGGCAAGAAGTCCGAGCACGTCGTGCTCTACGTCCGGGCCAAGGGAACCCACGTTCCCGTGGAAGAGGACTCGGTGAACGCCAAGGGCCAGGACACCGAAGCCGAGCACATCGTCTTTTCGAAGTGGGGGGAGCAGGTGCGACCCGAAGGCGCCCAAGGCCACGATTTCCGTCGGCTCGATAAGCGCCGTCTAAGAAAATGGGCCAACGACCTGGACCCGCTCCGGCGGACGTGGGAAGATATCGACGAGTCATCCCTGGCCAAGTCGGCGCTCGCCGCGCCACCGTGCCGGGCCTCCAGGAGAGTGAAGGTCATGCACCCCTTGCGCCACAACCCCGCCCGCACCGCCGCGGTCGCCGCCGGAATCGCCGCCGCGGCCGCACTGGCCGTCACCGCCGCGCCGGACGTCGCCGGTGCCGCCAGCACGACCACCACCACCAGCGCCGGGCAACACCGCGGCCACGGCCAAGTACAACGCGGCCCTGAAGGCCGTCGGCACCAAGGGCGTGCACTTCTCGTCCGTCGCCAAGCAGGACGGCGCCACCCTCACGGTGACCGGCGACGCCGGCACGACCTCGGGCGCGCAGACGCTGGTGGTGAAGAACAAGGCCGTCACGGAACGCATGACCGCCACGCGTGGTCGGGACGACTGGATACGTGAACGGCAACAAGGCCGCGCTGCTCGACGTGATCGGCCTCACCAAGGCCGAGGCGACGAAGTACGCCGGGCAGGTGGCTGTCCTTCCCCACGTCGAACACCGAACCTCGCCGAGCTCGTCGGCGGGCTGCTCTCCTCGCAGGTGGCCAAGGAGCTCGAGGTCGGAGGGCCCTACACCGTTCGCCAAGTCCGCCACCGTGGCCGGCCAGAAGGCGACGGCCATCCTCGGGTCGGTCGCGACCGAGAGCGGGAGCAAGGTGCCGGTCCTGCTGTACATCCCGGCCAGCGGTGCCCCGCTCCCGATCCAAGAGGTGACCAACTCCGGCAAGTGCCGGCGGATCGTCGGCCATCCACGGCGTCGTGACCTTCTCGGACTGGGGCGAGAACAAGAGCCAGACGACGCCCGCCGACGCCTTCTCGCTGTTGAAGTTGGCGCCCGCCTCCTCGTCGTCGAGCACCTCCGGCTGAGCGCCCGATGGCGCCGCCTGCTCCAGGCCGTGCAGGGGGACATCACGGCTGAGCGGGTCGATGCGGTCGTCAACGCGGCGAACCGCGGCCTGAGCGGCGGTGGTGGTGTCGACGGCGCCATCCACCGCGCCGCCGGCGCCGAGCGGCTGCAGGCGGCCTGCCGCGCCATCGGAGAATGCCCGACCGGGCGACGCCGTCATCACCGACGGTTTCGACCTGCCGGCCCGCTTCATCATCCACACCGTGGGGCCGATCTGGCGCGACGGCACGGTCGGCGAGCCCGAGACATTGGCTGCCTGTTACCGGAACACGTTGCGGGTGGCCGACGAGGTCGGCGCCCGCTCCGTCGCCTTTCCCGCCATCTCCACCGGTGCCTACCGCTATCCCCCGGGGCTGGCCGCCGAGGTCGCCGTGACCACGGCCCGCGCGGCGGACACCGACGTGACCCTCATTCGATTCGTCGCCTTCGACGGCGCGATGCTGGCGCGCGTACCTCGAGCTGCTCGGCTGATCTCCTCCATGCGCGCGACGGCGCTGCGGTCTCAGGACGAGGCGCCGCTGGTCAGGTTGTAGACGGTCACGCCGCCCAGCCGTCTCGGCGGTGAAGTGCGACTCCACCCAGGACGAGATCTGCGACGCGTCGTGCAGTCCCGCTCGCCGAAACCACCCCGCCAAAACCTCCGCCGCCGAAACCACCACCGCTGGCGATGAAGTAGTGGATCTTGCCCTCCGAGACGTACTGCTCGAACTGGGCCAGCGTCGGCGCAGGGTCGGTGCCGTTGAAGCCGCCGATCGACATCACGGGATCGTCGCTCGCCAGCTGGTAGCCGGCCGCGTTGTTCGAGTTCACCGTGGCCGCCACCCACGTGTAGCGGCTGGCGTCGGCCTGCAGCGCCTTGGTCAGTGCGGGGTTGGACTGGCTGGAGCCCAAGAACCCCGCCACCTCCTGCCACCGCCCGCTCCACCGACCCCTGCGGCCCGACGGAATCCGCCACCGCCACCGAATCCGCCCGGGAGGGCACCCGCGCCCGTTCCGGCGCCGGCGCCGGTGCCGGCCGGGAGGCGCCCCGGCACCGGGGAAGCCGCCGCCACCGGGAAAGCCGCCGCCCCGCGTGCCGCCGGGGAAGCCGCCGACCGCCGAAGGCCCGGCGAAATGCGCCGCCGGCGACCGCCGGGGAATCCGCCGCCGGGACCGCCGCCGCCCGCGGGAGTAGGCGTCACCGACGGGATCGCCCCGTTGTGCGCGGTCGCCGCAGTGGCCACCGTCGAGAAGAGCGGCGCCGCCAGCGCTGCACCGAAGCCCAGCATGGCCACCAGCACAATGGCCAGCTTCGGGATGTTCGCAGCAGCGGGAGGGCCAGGATCGCGAGCACGCCGAGCCCGCCGACCACGGCCACGAAGGGACGAAGGGCAGGGAACCAGTCGGAGGTGCGACCGAGGAGGACGTAACTCCACACGACTGTCGCGGCGAGGCCGGCGGCCAGGCCGACGCGCCCGACCCAGGTGGCCCGCCGTTGCCACAGACCCATGGTCGCGATGCCCACGAGTGCGCCGAGCGGCGGCGCGAGCGCCACCGTGTAGTAGGGGTGGATGATGCCCTGGCCCAGGCTGATGACGAGGCCGATGCTCACCAGGGAGCCGCCCCATAGGAGGAGTGCCGCGCGTTCACGGTCGGTGCGACGGGCCCGCAGCGTGACGATGAGCAGCACGGCGCCCATCACCAGCGCTGCCGGGGAGCAGCCACGACATCATGTCGCCGAACGTGCTGTTGAAGAGACGGGTGACGCCGGTCGGGCCCCACATGCTCCCGGCGACCCGGCCCCCGCCCACACTGCCCGATTCGCTCCCGTCGAGCCGGCCGAAGCCGTTGTAGCCGAAGATCAGGTTGAGGATGCTGTTGTTCTGCGACCCGCCGACGTAGGGCCGGTCCGCGGCCGGCGTGAGCGCGACGATGGCCACCCACCAGCCCGCGGCGACCAGCACGGAGACACCCATGAGGAAGGTCTGCCAGACCCGGCGCCACCACCCCGTCGGCGCGGCGAGCAGGTAGACGACGGCCATGACGGGGAGGATCAGGAAGGCCTGCAGCATCTTGGTGATGAAGCCGAACCCGATCAGCGCACCGGCCAGGACCATCCACTTGGTCTGCGCCCGCTCGAGGCCGCGCATGGTGGCGTAGGTCGCGGCGGTCAGCAGGAGCGCCAGCAGCGCGTCGGGGTTGTTGTAGCGGAACATCATGGCGGCCACGGGCGTGAGCGCCACCACCGCGCCGCCGAGGAGGGCGGCCTGCGCGCTGAACCAGCGCCGCACGGAGAGGTAGACCAATCCGACCGTCGCGACGCCCTCGAGCGCCTGCGGCACGAGGATGCTCCACGAGTTGAGGCCGAAGATGCGCGCCGAGATCTCCATCGGCCAGAGAAACGCCGGTGGCTTGTCGACGGTGATGAAGTTGGACGAGTCCGAGGACCCGAAGAACATGGCCTTCCAGCTCTTGGTGCCGGCCTGGACGGCAGCCGAGTAGAAGGAGTTGGCCCAGCCGCTGGCGCCCAGGCCCCAGATGTAGAGGACGGCCGTGGCGACGAGCAGCGCGAGCAGAGCAGGGCGGACCCAGGCCGGGTCGCTCTCCTTGCCCCGCACGAAACGGATCGGCCAGCCGCGGCGGGGGCCCGGCGGCCAGGGGGTCGGGGCTCCCTCTCCCGCCTCGGCGGGCGGGGCGGCGACCGGCAGCGGAGGGTCGAGGACCCCCACCGATGCATCAGGGGTCGACGTCAGGTCGGTCATCGGGACACCTCCATCTGCGCCGGCGCCGGCGCGGGCGCTCGGCCGGAAGATCCAGGCCCGCAGCACGGCGAATCGGAACACGGCGGCGACCATATTGGCCACCGTGAGGGCAACCACCTCGGCGAGCAGGACGGACGGGGCCACCCATTGGGCCACCACCAGTCCCAGCGTCGTCAGGCCCAGGCTCACCAGGTACAGGCCCCCCGCGACGGCGTAGAGGCGACCACGGCGGGCCTGGCCATCGGTGGTGCGGGAGAGCTCGCGGTGCACCGCGGTGTTGAAGAGCGTGGCGATGGCCATGGCGACGGCATTGGCGGCGAAGGCACCGACGAGCGGGCGCCAGGCGACGAACAGGAAGAGGTAGCCGAGCGTCGAGACGACACCCACGCCGGCGAAGCGCAGCAGCTGGTCCGCCGCCACCTCGTTCGAACGGGCACGGCGGAGACCCTTGGGCCGCCGGACCAACATCCGCCACACACCACGCAGGTCGTCGGCGGCAGTGGACACGATCTGCACGCGCGAATCAGGGTCGTCGACCCAGTCCACCGGGACCTCGCCGATGCGCAGGCCCAAACGCTCGGCCGTGACCAGCAGCTCGGTGTCGAAGAACCACTCGTTGTCCTCGACGAGCGGCAACAGCTTCATCGCGGCATCCCGGCGCAGCGCCTTGAAGCCGCACTGCGCATCGCTGAAGCGACCGTGCAACGTGAGCTTGAGCAACAGGTTGTACGCCCGGGAGATGAGCTCGCGCTTGGGGCCGCGCACCACGTGCGCGCCCGGTGCCAGCCGTGAGCCGATCGTCACGTCCCGATGACCGGACAGCAAGCGGGGCGACCAGCGGGAGGAGGGCGGAGAGGGACGTCGAGAGGTCGACGTCCATGTAGGCGACGACCGGCGCGTCGCTCGTCGACCACGCCGCACGGAGCGCGTACCCACGGCCCTTGCGGGGCAGGTGCATGGCCGCGACGCCCCGCATCGTCGCGGCCAGCTGGCGCGCCACCTTGTCGGTGTCGTCCGTGCTGGCGTTGTCGACCACGGTGATCAGCGTCCGGAATGGGAACGAATCGTCGAGGAACCTGCGCAGGGCGGTGATGCGTTCCGCCAATTGCGTCGCCTCGTTGTAGACCGGAACGACGATCTCGACGTCGAGCGGGACGCGGCGGGGATCGACGTCGGCCTCGAACGGAGCCAGGGCTGTCATGTCACGCATGGTGCCGCTGCCGTCTCCGGACACCGTGAAGCTTGGCTGTGAATCGGATGTGAATCTCGTACGCGCACGACATGAGATGGCCTGGCCAGGAGGGTCGGTCAGGGAAGCTCGCCAAAGGCGGCTGCGGCGTCCTGCGGCTGCTGCACCGTGCTGATCGGGATCAGGACGGTGACCACCAGTCCCTCCCCGGGCGTCGAGGCGGCCGAGACGGTCCCGCCGTGGGCCGTCACGATGGCGGCGACGATGGACAGTCCCAGCCCGCTGCCGCCCCCGGTGCGGGCCCGAGCCGGGTCGGCGCGGTAGAAGCGCTCGAAGACGCGCTGCGCGTCCGAGTCGGGCATGCCCGGGCCGGTGTCGCGCACCTCGATCTGCGCCTGGTCCCCGATCTGGTCGACGTGGACGGTGGCGGTCGTCCCCTCCGGCGTGTGCGCCCGGATGTTGGCCAACAGGTTGTCGAGGACCTGGCGCAGGCGGTCCTTGTCTCCCGTGACCTCGACCGGGCGCGTCGCCGAGAATTGCACGGGCCACTGCGGGCCCCACGGCCGCGGCGGTACGGACGGCGTCCGAGACGAGCGAGACCAGTTCCACGGGCGCCATCTCCATCGGCACGCCCTCGTCCAACCGGGCCAAGGTGAGCAGATCGTTGACCAACCGGTCCATACGGGCCGTCTCGGTGCGGATACCCGAGACGATGCGCGGGAGGTCCTCGGAATGCTGCGGATCCGCCCCGCTCGAAGAGCTCGGCGTACGCCGACACGGCGGCGATGGGAGTGCGCAGCTCGTGCGAGGCGTCGGCGACGAATTGGCGCAGGTGCTGCTCGTTCTCCCGCAACCGCGACTCCGAGGCGACGCGCGCCGAGAAGGCCGCCTGAATCCGCTCGAGCATCACGTTGAGGGCGCGGGCCAAGCGGCCCACCTCGGTGGCCTGGTCGGCGCCGGGAACACGCTGGTCGAGGTCGCCGGCTGCGATGGAGTCAGCCGTACGCTCCACGTCTTCGAGCGGGCGCAAACCGAGCCGGACCAACCACCATCCGCCGGCCAGGGCGAGCACGAGCGCGCCCGCCGTCACCGCCAGCTCGGTCAGGAAGAGCGTGTGCAGGGTGCTGTTCTGATCGACGAGAGGCTGCGCCTGCACTTGCACGAGGTTGCTGCCGGTGAGCTTCTCGGCGCGCACCCGGAAGGTGGGACCGCCGGGAGCGACGGAGCCCGTGGTGAAGTACGCGACCTGCGACCCGTCCGGCTGCGTCGTGAACCCGGTGATGGGTACGGGCAGCTGGGGTCGGTACGGATGGCGTCGACGTAGGCGGGGCAACTGCGAACGATGCGCCTGAGCTCGACTGCGTCCGCACGGCGTCTCTGGCGCTGACAACCGCGAAGTAGCTGATGGCGAAGACGTTGGGGAACCCGCCGGATGCCCGGCGTGGCACTGGTTCCGCTGTTGCCCGGCATTGCCGGTGTCGGCCTGCGGTGCCGCCGCCGGCGGCGCTCAGGCTGCGGCAAGCAGCCTTGGAACACCAGGCCTGTCCTGGCGTCCGGACAAGGTGGCTGCGGTTCTGGGCCAGTTGCTGGTCGACCTGGTTGTACAGGGAAGTGCGCAACGCCGAGTAGGTCGCGAAGTCGGCCACCACCAGCGCGATGATGGCGATCGCTCCGACCGCGAGGAGGAGTCGGAGCCGGAGTGACACTCAGGCCGCGCCGTTGGCCGACTCCGGCTCGCGCAGGGTGTAACCGACGAGACGGATGGTGTGGATGAGCGGCGGGCCGAACTTCTCCAGCTTCTTGCGCAGGTAACTCACGTAGGTCTCCACGACGTTCCCGTCGCCACCGAAGTCGTAGTGCCAGACGTGGTCGAGGATCTGCGACTTCGAGAGGACGTGACGCGGATTGAGCATGAAATAGCGCAAGAGGTTGAACTCGGTGGCGGTGAGATTGATGGCGTTGCCGTCCCGGCGCACCTCATGGGCGCTCTCGTCGAGCTCGAGGTCCGAGAAACGAAGGATCCCGTCGTCCTCGGGCTCGTAGCCAGTGCGGCGCAGGATGGCATGCACCCGGGCGATCACCTCGGCCAGCGCGAAGGGCTTGGTCACGTAGTCGTCGCCGCCGACGGTCAGGCCGGCGAGCTTGTCCTGCAGGGTGTCGCGCGCGGTCAGGAAGAGGACCGGCACGCGCAGCCCGTCCGAGCGCAGCCGCCGGGTGACCTCCAGGCCGTCGAGGTCGGGCAGCATGACATCGAGGATCACGAGGTCCGGCGGGTCCTCCTGCGCTTGGGCCAGGGCCTTCCGCCCCGTCATCGCTTCGTCGACCGTGAACCCCTCGTAGCGCAGCGATGTCGCCACCGCATCGACGATCGAGGGCTCGTCGTCAACCACCAGCACCCGCGGTCCGTTGTCCGTCTTCACTTGGCCATACCTCCCTGGCGCACAGGGTCGCGCCACGGTTTCTCCGTCCAGTGTGACCGCCCTGTGGGCCCCCTGTGAACGCGGGGTGCTCAGGCCGGAGTGGCGTCGAGCGCGCGTCGCAGCAGGTCAAGGGCAGAAATGGCCCCGTACTGGCGGACGCGTTCCCGGTCGCCCGGCACCCGCAATTGGCGGGTCTGGGCCGGCTGGCCGGGGAGATGGAGGCCGACGAACACCGTGCCCGGCGCGACGCCCTCCTGGTCATCGGGGCCGGCGACGCCGGTGATGCCGAGCCCGACGTCGGCTCCGGTCACCCGGGCGGCCCCTTCGGCCATGGCCGCCGCGGCCGACTCGGTGACCACCGGCCCGGTGGGCACACCCAGGACGTCGAACTTCACCTGCGAGGCATAGGCCACGACGCCGCCGCGGAACCAGGACGAGGCGCCCGCCACGTTGACGAGACGGGACGCGATGAGGCCCCCGGTGAGCGACTCGGCGACGCCGAAGGTCCACCCCCGGGCGATGAGCCGGGTGGCCACCGCGACTTCCATCGATTCGTCGTCGACGCCGAAGACGATGTCGCCGAGGCGCTCCTCGATGGCGAGCCGCACCTGGGCGTCCTCCTTGTCGAGCAACGCGACGACGTCGGGCAACGTGCGCGCCCGGGCCGTGATGCGCACCTTGATCCCCTCGATCCCCGAGGCCAGGAAGGCCAGCGTGACGTCGCCCGTCGCATCGAGCGCGTCGATGCGGTCCTGCAGGGATTCGGCCAGCCCCGACTCGCTGGCGCCCCACGTGCGCAGCACGCGGCTGGCAATGACGCCGCTCTCCTCGCCCGACGTCGGCCATGCGGGCGCGCAGGTCGGGCAGAATGCCGCGTTCGAACATCTCGGCCATCTCGTAGGGGACGCCGGGGACCGCGTAGACGACCTTGTTCCCGACCGGGCAGATGAGGCCGGGTGCGGTGCCGGCCACCTGGGGAATGATGGTCGCCCCCTGTGGCACGTCGGCCTGGCGCGCGTTGTTGTCGGTCATGGTGCGGCCCCGGGCCTCGAAGAAGCCCGCAATGACGTCGACGATCGCCTGGTCGCGCACGAGCGGGACGTTCATGACGTCGGCGATGGCCTCGCGGGTGATGTCGTCCTGGGTGGGCCCGAGCCCGCCGCACATGATGACGCCGTCGCTGCGGGCCAGCGCCGTGCGCAGGGCCAGCGTGATGCGGTCGTGGTTGTCGCCCACAGCCTGGTGGAAGTGGGACGCCACGCCGTTGGCCGCCAGGTGCTCGCCCAGCCAGGCGGAATTGGTGTCGGCGATCTGGCCCAGCAGCAACTCGGTGCCGACCGCCACGATCTCGATCCTCACGGCGGCGACCTTACGGTGGTGGCGGAACGGTGCAGCACCCGACGCCCGTCGAGCAGGTACTGGGCGCCGGTGAAGAGCGTCAATGCGCAGGCGAACCAGATGGCGGCCACCTGCAACGTGTGCTGATGGGCCAGCGGCGGAATGATGACGGTGCCGATCGCCAGGTCTTGCACCAACGTCTTGATCTTCGCCGATTTGCGGGCCGGGATGGACACGCCGCGCCGGCCGACCCAGGAGCGGTAGAGCTGCATGCCGACCTCGCGGATCGTGATGAGGATCACGGGAAGCCAGGGCAAGTGGCCCTCCACGCAGAGCGTGATCATGGCGGCGAGCACACAGGCCTTGTCGGCCAGGGGGTCGAGGAAGGCACCCGAGCGGGTGGTGCCGTGGCGACGGGCGATGTAGCCATCGAGCCCGTCGCTCGCTGCGAGCAGGAACCCCACGATGACGTTGATCCACGAGGCACCCCAGGCCACCAGCATGAGCACGTAGACCGGCGCGGCCAGGAGGCGGGCCACCGTGACGGCGTTGGCCGGCGTGACCAGTGCGCTGGGCCCGAAGGTGAACCCGGTGGGCGAGGCGGGCTCGCGTGTTGCTTCGCTCACCGCGTCGCGACTCCCACCGTGGCCCCGGCGGGGACCGGATCCCGGTCGGCGGCAGGGACGGCGTACAGGTCGGGCCCCTCCGCGCCGGTGATGGTCACGTCGACGAGGCTGCCGACCGCAAGGTCGTCGGGCACATTGACGATGCCATCGATCTCGGGCGCCTCGTGCACCGTGCGACCCTGGCCGGGCGCGTCGACGAGGACCTGGCGGGTGGTGCCGATGAGGTCGTCGCGCTTGGCCGCCGTGATGGCGTCCTGCAGCTCGGCACACTCGCGCAGGCGTTCGAGCGCGAGCTCGGCCGGTACCTGGGCGTCGAGGCCGGCGGCGTGGGTGCCGTCCTCGCGCGAGTACGAGAAGAAGCCGGCCCAGTCGAGCTGCGCCGCCTCGAGGAACTCGAGCAGGAGATCGTGGTCGCGCTCGGTCTCCCCCGGGTAGCCGAGGATGAAGGAGGAGCGGAAGGTGGCGCCGGGGTCGGCAGCCCTGATGTCCTCGATGCGGCGCAGGAAGCGGTCGCCGTCGCCCCAGCGGCGCATGCCGGCGAGGAGCGGGCGCGACACGTGCTGCAGCGAGAGGTCGAAGTAGGGCACGCCCGTGGCGATGACGGTCTCGATCAGCTCGTCGGTCAGGCCGGAGGGATAGAGGTAGAGCAGCCGGGTGCGCTCCACCCGGGACGACACGGCGCGGGTGAGCGCGGCAATGGGCGACGGGCCGTTGGCGATGCGGGTGCGCCGGCCCGGACCGGACCGGTCACGGCCGTAGGAGGCGAGGTCCTGCGCGACCAGGACGATCTCGCGCAGGACCGGCGCGCCGTCGGCGGTGGCGCGCAGCGCGTCGACCTCGGCCAGCACGTCGTCGGGTCGAACGGGACCGCTGCTTGCCCCGGAACGACGGGATGGCGCAGAACCCGCAGATGCGATCGCAGCCCTCGGCCACCTTCACGTAGGCCCAAGGGGCGCGGGACGCCGGGCGCGGCAACTCCAGGAGGTCGAACCCGTTCATGGACGGCGGAGCCGGTGCGGCGGCGCGGCGGCCCGCCGTGAGGGTGACGGGGACGGACCCCGCGGTGGACGAGGTCACGAGGGGATCCGTGAGCTCAGCCCCGAAGCCGGCCACGAGATCGACCTCGGGGAGGGCCTCGCGCAGCTCGTCGCCGTAGCGCTCGGCCATGCAGCCCGTCACGACCAGGCGGGATCCCGGGCGGCGCCGGTCGGCCAGGGTCAGGACGGTGTCGATGGACTCCTGGCGGGCGGCATCGATGAACGCGCACGTGTTGACCACGACGAGATCGGCCGTCTCGGCGTCCGCGGCGGGGCCGTAGCCCTGTGCAGCGAGATAGCCCTCCAGCTTGTCGGAGTCGACCTGGTTCTTCGGGCACCCCAAGGTCTGCAGCCAGTAGAGGCCCACGACGTCACACACTCCTTGCACCAGGCCGGGTCCCGCCGGGGCGACAGAACTCGGCAGGCCCGCCTACGCGGGCCGACTATCCGGGTCGTCCGGCACCACGTGCCCGACCCCCGAGCGGAGAGGGAGGGATTTGAACCCTCGGACCCGGTTACCCAGGTCAAGTCATTAGCAGTGACTCCGATTCGGCCGCTCTCGCACCTCTCCAGCAGGACTTTCACGTTTGGGGGGACCGACTGCGCACAGCCTGTCCCCGATCGCCACGCTCGAGCCCGTGTGGGGAAGCCTACGTGACGGCTGGCCAGGGGTTTGGCGGGTGGCGGGTGGCGGGAGGCGGGTGGCGGGTGGCGGGAGGCGGGCGGCGGGAGGCGGGCGGCGGGCGGCGGGCCGTCAACCGAAGTCCGACCCCTGGAGCGGGGCAGACGGCTTGAGATCCGGGAGGCGCATCATACGGAATGAGTTCAGGAGCCCGAGGAGTGCGGCGAGAACGGGCACGAGCATGGCCCATTGGAGCGAACGATTCCGCGCCACCGTGTTGATGTGCAGGATCTCGGCCTCTACCGCCGGCGGCTGATCGGTGATCTGCTCGTCGAGCTTGGTGTTCGTGATCACCTCAGCGTTGTGCTCGAGCGCGGTCGCGATCTGCTGCTGTTCGGCTTGCGGGATGATGGTGCTCGCGTTCACCTGGTTGGTGAAGCTGAGCGACAGCGTGGCGAGCAAGATTCCGCCGGCCACGGCCAGGCCGAAGGAGAGCCCGAAGGAACCGGCAGCCGAGTTGACCCCCGCCGCTTCGCTGACGCGGGCTTCCTCTATCGGCGCCAGCGTGTAGTTGTTCAGCTGGGACACCAGCAGCCCCAGCCCCGCGCCGGCGATCATCAGCGGGATCACCAGGTACCACCCGCTGTCGACCCGTGGCACCAGAGGAATGATCAGGCCCAGCCCCACAGCCGCCAGGAGGAACCCCGCACGGATGATCGCCGCAGGTCGCCGGGCGCCTGCCTTCTTGCCGGCCAGCAGGGCCATGCCGAACATAGTCAATGAGAGCGGCGCCATCGAGAGGCCCGCCTCTATGGCGTTGTACTCCAGGGTCATCTGGAGGAAGAGGGGCAGAACGATCATCGCCCCGCCCAAAGTGACCTGTTGGAGGGCCTGGCCGGAAATTCCCGCGGTGAAGTTGGGGTGCCGGAAGAGGTCCGGATCGATCAGGGTCTCGCGCCCGGCGCGCTTGCGCCGGATGAGCCACCAGGCCAGGGACCCCAACCCCACCGCCCCCACGGCGATGAGCAGGAGGACGTACTCCCCGCCCTCCTGCCATACGAGGATGCCGAGCACGACCCCTCCCATGCCGAGGACGGAGAGGAACGCGCCGACAACGTCGACCTTCCGCGCCCCGGTGTAGGGGACATCCTTGACCAACCGGATCTGGCTGAGCACGACCATGATGATCACGACTTCGAGACCGAAGCCGACCCGCCAGGACAGGTACGTGGTGACGAATCCACCGAGCAGAGGGCCCACCGCGGCGGCGATGGCGGCCGCGGCGCCGACCATCGCGTAGGCCTGCTTCTGGGCGGCGCCGGTGAAGTTGCCGTGTATCAGCGACTGCATGGCCGGCAGGAGCAATGCGGCGCCGAGACCACCGACGATCGCCCAGAAGAAGATGACGTAGGTGATGCTCTGGGTCAATGTCATCGCCAGGGCACCAACGGCATAGGCCAGCAGCCCGATGACGTAGGCGCGCTTCCGGCCGATGAGGTCTCCGATCTTGCTGTTGATGAGGATGAACGCAGCCGAGACCAACGCCTCGATGGCAATGGCGGACTGCACGGCACTGGCCGTGGTCTTGAGGTCCCTGGTCACCGCCGAGATCGACACATTCATGAGCGAGGTGTCCACCACCAACACGAACATCGCCATGGAGAGCAGCACCATCAGCCGGCGATCGCCGGAGCCTGCGACCGCCATTTTCCGCTCCGCTTCCGGGGGCCCCATTTATGTCTGCCTCGCTTCGCCGGCGACGGAGGTGCGGCGGGCGGAGGTTCTCCAGGAGCACGACCTCAGGTTCGGCGTTTCGGGCACCATCGTCTACCCGAACGGCGTCGGGATCTCTCGTGTCTGTGGCGCCTGGAGTCGCCCGTCAGCCGGCGGCCGCTTCTGTCGCCGGGGGAGCGCTGCAGCACGATGCTCGAGAGGCTCGTAGGGAATCTGGCTGAGCAGGTGGCTGATGACGTTGAGCCGGCCCCGCCGCTTGTCGTCGGTATGGGCGACATTCCACGGGGCCCAGGACGTGTCGGTGGCACGGAACATGTCGTCACGCGCCTGTTCGTAGTCCCACCAGCGGCCGTAGGACTTCAGATCCATGTCCGAGAGCTTCCACACCTTGCGCGGGTCGTCGATCCGGCTCTGCAGGCGTCGGGTTTGCTCATCGGAACTGACCTCGAGCCAGTACTTGAGCAAAATGATGCCCGATTCCACCATGGTCCGCTCCACCAGCGCCGCTGACCCGAGGAACCGGGTTGCCTCGTCTTCGGTGCAGAACCCCAGCACCCGTTCGATGCCCGCCCGGTTGTACCAGCTCCGGTCGAAGATCACGACCTCGCCGCCCGCTGGCAGATGAGGAACGTAGCGCTGCATGAACATCTGGGAGCGTTCCCGTTCGTTCGGTGCCGGCAGCGCGACCACCCGGAAGACCCTCGGACTGACCCGTTCGGTGATGGCCTTGATGGTGCCTCCCTTCCCGGCCGTGTCCCTGCCCTCGAAGACGACACAGATTCTCGCCTTCGTCTCCTTCACCCATTCCTGCAGGGCGACCAACTCGCCGTGGAGCCGCCGTAGTTCCCTGTCATATTCCTTGCGCTTCAGGCGAGGCGCTTCCTCCTTTGGAGTCGCCGATGTGTCCTTCGTCACCCCGCCACCCCTCTGTCTCGTCGACGACCGCTGACGGGACGGCGATCAGGATCGCCGGCGATCAACGTCTTCGCTCGGTCCATCGGCACCTTTCCCCCACCGCGAGCGGAGCACGCGGCCACGGTGAGATCACTCCCCTCCTGTCCGACATGACAACGAGGCCTACGACTTCTGCGCGTCCTTGGCTTCGGCCTCGAGGGTCTCTTGGTCGGCCTTGAGCTGCTTCTCTTGGACCTTCTGGGCGTGTTTCATGGCCGCGCGGACCTTCGCCTGCATGTCGGAGACGGCCACGACCACAAGCCCGGCTTGGCCCTCGTCGAGCGCCTCCCCCAAGTCCTTGAGATCGCCGCGGCTCATGCCGGCGGCAGCGTGCCCTGCGATCGATCCCAGCAACGCGCCCACACCTGTCGTCCCGAGGATCAGGCCTCCCCCGATGGCCGCCGCAGGGAAGAGCACGATGACAAGACCGGTCGCGAGACCGATCCCGCCTCCGAGAACGCCTCCGACCCGCGTCGGCGTCTCATGCTTCTTGACGACTTTGACCTTCCCCTTGTCGTCGCGTTCGATCACGGCGGCGTCGTAGGCGTCGATGAGACCTGCTTCGGTATGCAGGTCTTTGACCAGGCCGTAATCGGTCACGGCATCCGCGACGTCGCCGTAGACCCCGCAGTACACCAACAACGTGTCAACCGGCATCTCTCCTCCTTTGCTTCGGATCCACTCCACAATGGACGATTGCCGAACCCGAGGGTCGGGGCATCCGACAATCGCAAGCTACACAAGCCGGGTTGGGGGCGCCGAAGCTCTTGTGACTGAGCGCACGAGCGGACCGGTAAGCGACACGTGCGCTTGTTACGAACTCACTACTTGTCCTCGGCTCGCTCAGGCCCGCCCCAGCTTCGGCGGATCGACGGCAACGCCCGGGGTGCGGATGGCATCGGTGCGCTGCACGAGTCACCCCCGGGCGATGGAGAGCAGGTCCTTCACGTGGGCGTCGCGCGCCTGGCGACGCAAGGCGGCTTCGACGTTCCCTTCCGGGACCAGCATCCGTAATCCCTGTGGGTGAATTCGAAATCGCAAGGGCGTCCGGAGCTCCATTGCCTCACCATCGATCCCCGCGTGCAGACGCGCCCCGAACGTGAGTGCACCTCGAACTCTTCACAATTGAAAAGGTGAGCGTGGCCGCTCGCTCCCGTGCGGCCCGCCAGCGACAACGCGAGCACTTGCGCTGCCTGCGCGCCGGTCGCAGCACTCACGGCGAAGACACCGAGCTGCCCACTGTCGAGGCGCCTGCGCTGTGCAGCATCGAGAGATGCCCCCATCACGTACGGGTTGTTGGAGACCATGATCAGGAATGCACCGTCGACGTGGGTCCCGGCTGGCGTGACGAACTGAAGATCGAAGGGCTCCTCTTGGCGACCGAGCAACTCGGGCAGCAGCGCCTGGGCCGTCTCGGCCTTGGCCTCCCTGTAGCCCTCCTGTTGCACGATTGTGGCGTAGATGCCAAGGGACACATTGTTGACGAAGAAGCGCCCGTTGACGGAGGCGTAGTCGACGTTGCGCTCAACCGCGTCGACAAAGCCGTCGAGGGACTTGCGGGGGTCCTCCCGATCGAGGCCGAGGTCGAGGGCAAAGTGGTTGCGCGTTCCCGCCGACACGCAGACGAACGGAAGGTCGTGCTCGACGGCGATTGAGGCGACCAGAGCCTGCGAACCATCTCCACCGGCCATGCCGAGACAATCTGCACCCTCGCGAATCGCTCCTTGCGCCAGCTCGGCCAAGTCGAGGCCGCGATCGAGCATGACGGTTTCGACTCCGAGCGATGACGCCAGCTCGCGGAGCCCGAAACGCTCCACCTTGCCTCCCCCGGACCACGGATTGCAGAGGAGGACGGGATGCGCAGGCGCGCGCACTTTGTGCACGGCACCCGTTTGCGCTGCCCGGAACTGTGCGGCGAGTGCCGCCCGGGCAGAACTCACGGCGGCGGCCAGGAGGACCAACGCGACGACGAGGCGGATCACCGATTCCCAGTCCTCGTGACCGGCTCCGAGCAAGGCGGTGATGATCAACACCGCGCCCACACCCAGTCCAGCCCACCCCATGACGCGTCTCCAGGCGCGACCGGCAACCACCCACCATCCGCTGGCGGCGCCGACGACCACACCACCCAGGCCTATGGCGACGTAGATACCGTTACGCGCCAGGAAGGCAGCGACGAGCACGAGGAGCAACACGCCGCAAACCAGCGACAGCACCGCCATGGCGCGACCCGGACTTGTGGTCGAGGGTCTTGGCCAGTCGTGAGCGGATCTTGCGGAACCTGTTGTTCCGTCTGCATCAGGGCTCGTTGCCACCGGCGACTCCTCCCCGGACTCGCCAGAGATTGTAGGTTCCTCCTCGAGACACGGGGGGTTCCCACCCATGGTGAACACGCGGGACGAGACCACGGATCGATGGGCCGGCGTCGGTCGATGGATTCCGGGCCTCCGCGCCATCGGCACCTACCAGCGCAAGTGGGCCCGACCCGATGTCGTCGCCGGCGTCGTGCTGGCCGCCATCCTCGTGCCTCAGGGCATGGCATACGCCGAGTTGGCCGGTCTTCCTCCCGTGACGGGTCTCTACGCGACCATTGGTTGCCTCATCGGCTACGCGGTCTTCGGGCCATCGCGGATACTCGTGCTCGGCCCCGATTCCTCCATCTCACCGTTGATCTTTGCCGCCCTGGTGCCGTTGCTCGTCGGCGGCGACACGCATCGAGCAATCGCACTGGCCGGAATGCTGGCGGTGATCGTCGCGCTCATCGAAATCGGCATGGGCCTGGCCCGACTCGGCTTCGTCGCTGACCTGCTCTCCAACGAGGTGCAGGTCGGCTACATGAACGGGCTCGCGTTGGTCATCATTGTGGGCCAGCTGCCGAAGCTCTGCGGCTTCTCGACGGAGGCCGAGGGATTTGGACCAGAGCTCAAGGCGTTCTTCCTGCACCTGGACTCAACCGTCGGGGCGGCACTCGCAGTCGGCCTTGGAGTCCTCGCCATTCTCCTCGTTCTCTCTCGCTTCTCCCGCGTCCTCCCTGCCGTCTTGGTGGGCATCGTCGCCGCCACGATCGTTTCGGCTGCCTTCGATCTCCAGGCCCACGGCGTGCCCACGGTCGGTTCACTTCCCAGGGGAATTCCCCGTCCATCGTTCCCGTGGACGAAGTTCTCCGACATCGGGCCGCTGATGATCGCTGCGGTCGGGATCACACTCGTCTCCCTGGCCGACACCATCGCCACCTCGGCGAGCTTCGGCGCGCGGCGGGGTGAGGAGGTGGACCCAAACCAGGAGATGATCGGAATCGGAGCGGCCAATCTCGCCTCGGGCCTCTTGCAGGGCTTTGCCGTGTCGACCAGTGGCTCGCGGACAGCCGTGGTCGAGCAGGCGGGCGCCCGATCGCAACTGGCATCAGTGGTCGGTGCCGCGATCGTCGCCATCTTGCTCCTGTTCTTCAATTCCCTGCTCGCCGACCTTCCCCAATCCGCTCTGGCGGCCGTGCTCATCGGTGCCGCCCTCTCGCTGTTGGACGTGCGGAAGCTCGTCAGGTACTGGCAGGTGCGCAAGAGCGCATTCGTCCTCTCCGTCATCGCCAGCCTGGGCGTGATGGTGCTCGGAGTACTCCAGGGCATTGTGATCGCCATCGCCCTCGCCATGGTGCTGTACTTCCGGCGCGGCTGGCAGCCACATGGGGCGATGCTCGGAAGAGTCGCTGGGCTCCCTGGTTGGCACAACGTGGAGCACTATCCCGATGCTGTCCAACCGAGCGGCATCGCCGTCTACCGATGGGAAGCGCCACTCTTCTTCGCGAACTGCTCTTCGTTCAGGACCCAGGTCCGGACCATCGTCCGGCAAGGCGACGTGTCGTGGGTGGTGATTCAGTGCGAGGCGATCACGGACATCGACGTCTCCGCGGGACAGATGCTCGAGCAACTTGACCAGGAGCTCAACGCACTGGGCGTCCACATGGCATTCGTCGAGTTACGCACACGCCTGCAGAACCTGGTGCGGCGATACGGGCTCTTCGAGACGCTCGACCGTGATCGGTTCTATCCGACGCTCGAATCGGGCCTCGACGCCATCCGAGAGGAGCCAGGACAATCGCCCGGACCCGCCCCGTGATGGGGCGGGAGATCACGTGGCCGCGGGGTCGCCCTCCTCTGTGCCTTCACGCACAACCCAACTGCCCGGCTGGGAAATCGCTGGGAGAGGCCCGACAATCGCCGTGGCATTTTCGTGCACGCGAGAGTACTTTTGGGAGTGGGCCGTTCTGTGACTCGAGAGTGGGAGACGATGGCAGACGAAACAGCTGTTCCTTGGTCCGATCAGTTACCTGATCGTCGAGTTCCCCGGTAACAAGATGACCGGCGAGGGATTCGCTGCCTTGCTTGACCTTGTCGACCGTGGTGTCATCCGGATACTCGACCTGTTATTCGTGACTCGTGACAACGACGGCTCCATTCGGGCGCTCGACCTTCAAGACATCGACCGTGACGGACAGTTCGATCTCGCCGTCTTCGCCGGCGCATCGTCGGGTCTCCTGAGCGAGGGTGATCTCTCCGAAGCAGCATCGGTCATCACGCCCGGATCTGCAGCAGGGATCTTGATCTTCGAGAATCGCTGGGCCGCGCCATTCGTCGATGCGTTGCGTCGGGCCGACGCCCAGTTCGTCTCGGCCGGCTACATCCCGCAACCGGACCTTGTCGCGGCACTCGACGCGGCCGAAGGCTGAATCCAAGGAAGAGAGGACGAGACCATGCCGCTTCTCCGCGGTATTGCCCGCACAGCAGCCATTGCTGGAACGGCCACAGCCGTATCGAACCGCGTCTCGCGTCGCCAACAGAACCGCTGGGCGCAACAGGAGGAACCGCAGTACGCGCAACCGCAGCAGTACGCCCCGCCGCCTGCGCCTGCGCCCGCTCGTGACCCCATCGCACAACTGAAGGATCTCGCCGAACTGAAATCTCAGGGGGTCCTCACGGAGGCCGAGTTCGAGGCCCAGAAGGCGAAGATCCTGGCGTGATCAACTGGTCCAACTCGGAACGACGGGGGCTCCGATGACCATGCTCAACGCAGATGACACCGGGGGTGGGGGTGATGGGGGCGACGCTGCCACCGACCCCGAACATTCTCTCGACGTCCTTGCCTTGGCCTCAATTGTGTCGTCGGGACTCGGGTTCCTGACCTTGCTCAGGCTGGCCGATCGCACCGACCGGACACCCGCGAGGGCGCTCGGCCTGTTCTTGGCGACCTCGTTCGAAACAATCACCGGGACGGTGCTCGGCTTGAAGGCTGCGAGTCGGGCGAGCGAGTCGAGGCAGCCGGGAAAGGGGATGCTTCTGGGAGCCTCGGGGGCAGTGCTCGGCATCATCACGACCATCTTGAATTTCAACTGGATGAGGACCAGGCGCCGCCTGTAGCCCGGACTTCGTCCATTCCGCCAACCGCACACCGACACTAGGAGGACACCATGCTTGCAGCGAGCTACCAATATCCGATTCTCGACTTCTTCCTCACGATGCTGTACTTCTTCCTCTTCGTCATTTGGATCTGGCTGCTGATCATGGTCTTCACGGACATCTTCCGCAGCCGCGACCTGGGCGGCTGGGCCAAGGCGTTGTGGGCGATCTTCGTCATCGTCGTGCCCTACCTCGGTGTCTTCGTGTACCTGATCGCCCGCGGTGGAAAGATGCACGAGCGTCAGGCACAGGAGGCCGCGGCACAGCAGCAGGCCTTCGACCAGTACGTCCAGCAGACTGCCGGCACGGCCGGTGAGAGCACGGCCGACCAGCTCCACAAGCTGGCCGACCTCAAGAGCCAGGGCGTGCTCACCGATGCCGAGTTCGACGCGCAGAAGGCGAAGATTCTGGCGAGCTGAGGACGGTCGAGACGGCGTGGGTTGGGCGATGGGCCACGCAACAGGGCCACGCGTGAGCGTCCCTGTCGAAGGATCTATCCGTCCAGCGAGACTTTGTCCACGGCGAAGATCGGTAGCTTGCGCAGCGGGACATCCACCCGGTCGTCGCCGGCCATCCGACGGGCGTTGTGTGCGGTCGCCATGATCAACCGGTAGGCCACCACGGCGAGGAGCATCGCCAAGGGAATGTTCCCGAAGACTGCGCTGGCGATGCTGACGAGGAGATCGTTGCGAGGTGCGGCCGTCATGACGTCGAACCACACGTCGGTCAGGAGCAGGGTCGCGCTGAACAACGCCGCGACGATCACGAATTGGCGTCGACGCCATACCGCCCAGGCGGTCACCGCGAGCCATGCAGTGAGGGCAATGCCGAAGCCGACCCAGACCGTCCCCCAACGGACGGCCTCGTCGTGACGTCGGAGCGTGAGGGCCAGGAGAACACCGTGATCGTCGGCCTCACCGCCCGCTTTGTCCGTTCCGGCGAGTTGTCGGCCTAGCCGGAGAAGCCGAAACTCATGGAACACGGGCTCAATGTGGCCGTCCTGGCGGTCGTTGCCGCCTGCTTCATCCTCTGGGGACTCCTCTCGGCCCGCCTCGAGCGCTGGAACGTCTCTGCCCCCATGGCATTCGTGGTCCTGGGGCTCGGCGCCGCCCACGGGCCGCACGAGCTCGTCCATTTCCAGCTGAGCTCCTCCGATATCCGTTCCCTGGCCGAGGTGACCCTCGCCCTTGTGCTCTTCAGCGACGCTTCCCGAGTCAATGCACGACGCCTCCGAGGCGATGTCGGCCTACCGGTTCGCCTGCTGGCCATCGGGTTGCCTCTGACCATCGGAGCGGGCACCGCCATCGCCTTCGGGCTCTTTGGCGGTAGTGGGATTTGGGTGGCCGCGTCCATCGCCGCGATCGTCGCGCCCACCGATGCCGCTCTCGGAGCCTCCGTCATGGAAGACGAGCGGGTGCCATCGGGAGTACGGCGCCTGCTGAACATTGAGAGCGGGCTGAACGACGGCATCGTCACACCGTTCGTCAACCTCTTCGTCGCCGGGGCGGCGACAGCCGAGGCCGTCCATGGCTCGATTTCGGTGGCCACCTCGGCGATCGATCTCGTCGGTGGGGCGGGTCTTGGCATTGGCGTCGGCGCTGTCGGCGCCGTCCTTCTCATGTGGTCCCGGCAATACGGCCTGAACGCGCCCGCCTTCACGCCCTTTGCCATCCTCGGTCTGGCAATTCTGGCCTACTCGACCTCGGTCCTTGCAGGAACAAGCGGCTTCGTGGCTGCCTTCGTCGCTGGGATGGTGTTCGGAACGGTCGACCGGCAGGGCGACGAGGCCAGCTTCGGCTTCACCGAAGGGGCCGGGACGGCGATGTCGCTTCTGGTGTGGTTCCTCTTCGGCGCGGCCATGCTGATCCCCGGCCTCGAACACGCCGGGTGGCGCGACGTGGTGTTCGGCGTTCTCGCCCTGACGGTCGTGCGCATGGGGCCTGTTGCGCTCGCCCTGGCGGGGGCCGGTCTCGACCGGTCCACCATTGCTTTCGTCGGATGGTTCGGTCCGCGCGGCCTGGCCTCAATCGTCTTCGGCTTGATCGCGTTCGACACCTTGGACCCGGCGGAGTCGAAAATCGTCCTGTCGGCCGTCACCGTGACGGTCGCCCTGAGCGTGCTCCTCCACGGGGTCAGCGCATCACCATTCGCCGACCGCTACGGGAAGAGCTCGAGGCGCTTCTCCTCCGAGCACCGCGAGCATGCCGACACACCCGCCATACGAACACGAGCCCTGCGAACCGGACTCGGCCCGCCAGCCCAGTCCCGGCAGTGAACAGAGAGGGGCGGTGCATGCGCCTCCACCGGCCTCGTTGAGTCGGGCTCTGCGTGCGTCTCCGGACCGGTACGGGTTCTGGTCCTGAGCCGCCTGGGACGGGACGTCCCGGTCTCAGGCGGGGCGAGGAGGCATTTCGCGCCTACCCGCCCCGCTGGGCCCCCGTGGAATCAGGTGGGCTGGGGCACAATGCGGATGTAGGGCTTGGGCTCCTTCCAGGTGCCGTAGATCTCCTTTGCCTCCGGGCGACGAATGCGGCCATCGCGACGGCGACACGCTGAAGGAGTCCCGCTCTGACCCGGACGAACCGGACACCTCCGGCAGTCTGCTCAGGACAGCTCCTCGAGGCCTTGCGCAACCCACTCCCTGAGCTCATCTGATTGGCAGAACGGAGCTCCGTCCTCTGCGGCTCGCGCCAACACGTCCTCAGCCGGGGCGCCCGCCCTCAGCCCTGCGTAGAGGTAGATCAGCGCGGAGGACCGGGGGCCGGTCCGACAGGTCACGAGGGTCGGCCGCGGCAACTGCTCGAGCGCGGCCACCTGGCGCCGGGCCAGATCCATATCCATGACGCGAGGCGGGTCGGACACCACATTTGCCGACTCCGGGACCGCCGCCTGCACATCCGCGTACGACATGCCACCCTCCATAGAGGCGAACTCATCGCCGCAGAGGAACAACCACGAGGCGGCACCCGCTTCGCGGGCAAAGGCAGCGGGGTCAGCGATGAGCCCCCGGTTATGCGAGAGATCGGCAGGAGTTTGGAAGACAGTCATGTACAGAGAATAGGTCTTCGCGTCACTTATAGGCCGGAGATAGCGCAGGTTCATTCCTAGGAGAAACGCGAGATTTGGCCAGACAGCATACTTTTGAGGCACATTCGTGAGGCAACTCCGAGAGCGAAGGAGCTCTGTGACAGACATAGATGAACTGATGACGCGCATGACATTGGAGGAGAAGTGCGCACAACTCGGTTGCATGTGGTTTTCGGGGTTGCTCGTGGACGGCGACATTGCGCTGGAACGCCTCGCGCTCGCCGCCGCAGACGGGATCGGCCAGGTCGGCCGCATCGCCATTGAGGCGGGGTTGGGACCGGAGCGCGTGGCAGAGCTGGGGAATCGAGTGCAGCGCTACTTCGTCGAAGAGACGAGACTGGGGATCCCCGCGGTGATTCACGAGGAGTCCACGGGGGGCTTCTGCGCCCGGGAGGCAACGCAGTTTCCCCAGGGCATCAATCTGGCTTCGACATGGCACCCTGCGTTGGTCGAGCGGGTGGCGGAGGTGATCGGTCGTCAGATGCGCGCCGTCGGTGCCCGCCTGACATTGGCACCGGTGCTGGACATCGCACGCGATGCCCGCTGGGGTCGACTCGAGGAGACGTACGGCGAAGATCCCGAGCTGACCAGCCGCATCGGTGTCGGCTACGTGCGCGGGATCCAATCACAGGGCGTCGCCGCCACGGCCAAGCACTTTCTCGGCTACGGCGCTCCGGAGGGGGGCTTCAACTGGGGCTGGTCTTCCATAGGACCCCGCCATCTGCGCGACGTCATTGCCGCGCCGTTCCGCGCCGTGATCAACGAAGCCGGCGTCGCTGCTGTCATGCCGTCGTACAACGAAATCGACGGGCTGCCCCTCCACGGGTCTCCCGAGCTCCTGACCGGTCTACTCCGGGAGGAGCTGGGCTTTACGGGCGTCACGGTCGCCGACTACTTCGGTGTCGGCAGCCTGCAGGACTTCCACCACTGCGCCAGCGACGAAGCCGATGCCGCACGCCTCGCCCTGCTGGCCGGACTCGACGTCGAGCTCCCTTCCTTCTGGTGCTACCGGAACCTCCCCGCGTTGGTGAGATCCGGGGCCATGCCGTTGGACGCCGTCGACGCGTCCTGCCGGCGGGTCCTCGCGCAGAAGGAGCAACTCGGCCTCTTCGAGCAGCCCTACGTCGACGCTGCCGCGGCGCCGGCCGTGTTCGACACCATCGAGGACCGCACGCTGGCGCGGCAAGCCGCCTCGGCTTCCATCGTGCTTCTCGCCAACGACGGGGTCCTGCCACTCGAATCTGGAGCCCGCGTTGCTGTCCTCGGACCGAGCGCGGACGACCCACGCCTGTTGCTGGGCGACTACCACTTTCCCGCACACCTCGAGCTCCAGCACGAAGAGGCAGCCCTGTCTCCGGTGGGGAGCGAGTTCACCGCGCTCCCGCCCCAGAATCCGACCCCGACACCGCTGCAGGCGCTCCGCGAGCGGGTCGAGATCGTCGACGACGTCGACCGGGCCGACGTGGCGGTCGTGTTCG
Organism: uncultured Acidimicrobiaceae bacterium; assembly: GCA_963731065.1. Classification (GTDB taxonomy): domain Bacteria; phylum Actinomycetota; class Acidimicrobiia; order Acidimicrobiales; family RAAP-2; genus Bog-473. Next base: position 151,525 of record CAVSUH010000007.1, read on the forward strand.
TCGGGGGCCGGAGCGGCCTCACACGCGCGGACACCTCCGGTGAATTCCGTGATGCCGCAGACCTGCGGCTCAGGGCAGAGCAGCTTGCCCTCATTTCAGAGACGTCCGCCCATGGCGTGCCTGTTGTCGTCGTCGTCATCGGCGGCCGGGCCCACTCGCTCGACGAGGTCGTCCCGCATGCCAACGCACTCGTCCTCGGCTGGCTGCCGGGTGAAGAAGGTGGCAACGCCCTGGCCGACGTCCTCTGCGGTGACGTGGACGCCAGCGGCAGGCTTCCGGTGTCCCTGCTGCACACCGTCGGCCAGGTTGGCGTGCACTCCGGCGCGCACCACGGCGGTGGACGAAGCATGATTCTGAGCGACTACGTCGACACTCCGGCGACGCCACTGTTCCCCTTCGGGCACGGGCTGTCGTACACCACCTGGGAGCGGAGCGATCTGGCCGTCGAGGTCACGACGACGACCGATGACGTGGTCGTTGCGGTCACCGTCACGAATACGGGCGGTCGTGCGGGAACGGACGTTGTCCAGGTCTTCTTCCGCGACGACGTCGCCACCGTCGACCTGCCCGCGACGCGGTTGCTCGGCTTCCAACGAGTGGAGTGCGCGCCCGGCGCCTCAGCCCGTCTTACGTTTCGCCTGCCGGCGGGGCGGCTGGGGTTCTCGGGCGCGGACCTGCGATACCGCGTGGAACCCGGTGCATTCACCTTCACCGTCGGGGATCTCAGCGAGACGGCGACGGTGGCGGGGGACGTCGCCTTCCCCAACCGGAACGCACTGACTCCCGTGAGCTGCGAGACGACGCGGGAGTAATCTCCCCCTGAGGAGAGGGTTGACTGCCTATCACTGATAGGATATTGTCCTATCAGTGATAGCTAATGGATCTGCAGCCCTGACGAGCACCGTGGCCAAGCGCCGGGAGGCGCGGGTCGCCGGGATCGTCGACTGCGCCTGGAAGCTGGCCGGCGAGCACGGCATCGCCGGGGTCTCGCTGCATGCGCTGGCCCGCGAGGTCGGGATGCGCCAACCCTCGCTGTACGGGTACTTCGATTCCAAGGACGCCCTCTACGACGCGATGTTCGCCGATGGGAACCGGCAAGCTCATCGAGCACCTCGACGCCGTCAAGTTGTCCCGGGATCGCGAGGGCGGCACTCAAGCAGTGGCTCAGAGCATTCGCCGGCTTCGCCCTGGAGGACCCCGCCCGCTACGAGTTGCTCTTTCAACGACACCTTCCGGGATTCACGCCGTCTGCCGCGTCCTACGCGCTGGCCGAGGACGTGCTCGGCCGCGTGCACAGCGTCATGCAGACCGCTGGTGTCACCCAGCAAGGTGACATCGACTGCCTCGTCGCCGTCACTGGCGGCGTCATCGAAGCGCAACTCAGCAACGACCCCGGCGGCACCCGTTGGGTGCGCCATCTCAACCGCCTCGTCGACTTGCTCGTCGACGATGCCCTGACAAGGAGCAATGATGATCACCATAAGCACAGTATCGAGCGAATCAATCGCCCTGAGGCTCGCCGGCTGGCCGAAGACGAGTTCGAGCGATTCGCCGAAGTGGCCGCCGCACTGACGGATGAAGAGTGGAGGATGCAGACCGACTGCACCGCGTGGGATGTCCGCAAGATGTGCCTCCACGTCCTCGGCTCCGCCGACGCCCAGGCTTCGGTGCGCGAGTTCATGCACCAGATGCGCAGGGGTATGCCGCTCAACAAGCAGATCGACTCGCACCACTGGGTCGACGGCATGAACGAGCTCCAGATCCGCGAGCGCGAGACGCTCTCCAACGCGGAACTGGTCGGCGAGCTCAAGGCGGTCGGCCCGAAAGCGGTGAAGGGCCGCTGGGGCACTCCGCCCCCCATGCGCTACCTGCCGATCCCGTTCGGGCCTCCCGTCGGCTGGGCGCCTCTCAAGTACCTCCTCGACGTCGGCTTCACCCGCGACGTCTGGTGTCACCGCATCGACATCTGCTCCGCAACCGGCCGGCCCATGGAACTGACGCCGGAGCACGACGGGCGCCTCGTCGCCGACATCGTCGCGGAGTGGGCTTCCATCCACGGTCAACCCTTCGATCTCGTCCTCGAAGGGCCGGCCGGCGGCAAGTTCGCGCAGGGCTCCAACGGAGAGCATGTGGAGATCGATGCGATCGAGTTCATCCGGATTCTGTCCGGCCGCCTTCCGGGCGCCGGCGTCCTCGCCAACCCCCTTCCCCTCTAACCGTTCTACGACAGAAAGGAATCACCCATGGAAACCCAGCTCGACGAGATCGCCGAGGGCATCTTCCGGCTCTCGACCTTCGTTCCCGACATCGGCCCCACCGGGTTCACCTTCAACCAGTTCCTGATCCAAGCCGAGGAGCCATTGCTGTTTCACACCGGGCCTCGTGCGATGTTTCCCAGTGTCAGCGAAGCGATCTCCACGGTGCTCCCCGTCGACTCGCTGCGGTGGATCACCTTCGGTCACGTCGAGGCGGACGAGTGCGGCGCGATGAACCTGTTCCTCGCCGCGGCCCCTGCGGCACAGGTCGCACACGGGGCACTCGGCTGCATGGTCTCGCTCGACGATCTCGCCGATCGCCCGCCCCGGCCCATGGCCGACGGTGACGTCCTCGACCTGGGCGGCAAGCGGGTCCGCCACATCGACACACCCCACGTCCCGCACGGATGGGAGGCCCGCGTCCTCTTCGAGGAGACCACGGGCACCCTGCTCTGCGGCGACCTGTTCGCCCACCTCGGGAACGGGCCCGCACTGACCGGAGATGACATCGTGGAGCCTGCCGCGGCCGCGGAGGACGTCTTCCGGGCCAGCTCGCTCCATCCCTCCACGGTTGCGACGGTGCGCGGCCTCGCCGAACTGAACCCGACGACCCTTGCTCTGATGCACGGGTCATCGTTTGCCGGAGACGGCGCGAGTCCTCTCCGGCGGTTGGCGGACGACTACGAGTCCAGGATCACCGCCGCTTCGCCGGCCTGACCTCGTACGAGCGGGTAGGGCCAACGATTCCCGGCGATACAGCGAGGCTCCACGGAACAGGACCGTTTCGGGAACTCTTTGCGCGAATCGACGGAAGGTCGAGTTGCGACGGTTCAGCCCGCACGTTCGCCTTCATCTTCGTCGTCTGCATCCGAGGAGCCGTTCGCGTGCCACAGCGGCCGGCGGGTGCGGGCGAGGTCGGTGAAGATCTCAATCGCCTGAGCACCGTCCGACGCCCAGGCCGTCACGCCCGTTCGAGCTGTCGTGTCAGTGAAGGCGACGGCTTGACCTCCGAGCACCACGGGGATCTCCGGATCAACGTCGTGCACGGCAGCAACTGTCGTGGCAACGATGTCGAGGTTGGTAGCCGTGGTCGCACCGATACCGACCGCAACCAGCCGGTAGGCATCTCGCGCCGCTCCAGCGAAGGCCTCGGGAGGAACATCTGCGCCCAGTTCCAAACAGTTGAAACCGTTGAGACGGACCAGATCGGCCACGACGGAGATCGGCAGGACATGGTGCTCGCCAAGTGGGGCGCCGAACACGATCGTGCCCCGACTGCGACCGGGCCGTCGGAATCGAGCGCCCAGTCGAGCGACCAGTCGAGTCGCCGTCGCGGTAGCCAGGTATTCACTGGCCTCGGGCTTGCGTGGGAGCTGCGAACGGTCGCTGATTTCGTTGATGGCACCCACAATGAAGTCGATGTAGCACTCGGTGGGGCTATGGCCGGCGGCCAGCGCCTGTTCCAGGACGCGCCAAGCCGCCGTCTCGTCGCCAATGACCAGGGTGAGGCGCAGCCGCTCCCTCCAGTCCGCCCCAAACGTGACCTCCTCCGAGGGGATGAGGCTCAAGGGCTGCTCCACGAACCGCGCCAGGTCAGATGCGCTGACCACCCAGCCCGTCCCCACCTTTCGAGCCGGGAGGCGCCCCGTCCGCACGTAGCGGTAGGCGGTCATGTAATGCACGCTGAGCTCGGCCGCCACCTGCTTGATGTTCAGCTCTGTCCGCTCGCTCGGCGCCACTCAGCGACCGTAGCCCAGGCTCCCGGAACGAGATCAAGTCCCCGGGCGGTCGCGTCGTCTCAGATGGAGACGCGTTGACGAACATTCGCTTTCCCCGTTCCCAGCGCGGGACGCCCGCGCCGCCTGGTCCACAGCATCGTCCCCACCAGACCCACGAAGGCGAGGGTGGCGAGAACGTAGGCGTCGTCGCGCAGGAACCACAACGGACCGGAGCCACCAGCCGAGTTGGGCGGGACCACCACGAACGCCAGGGCGGCGGCGACCGCCCACCATTCGCCTTTGGCCGGTCGGTCCTCGCCCACTGCCAACCAGAGCACGGCGGGCACGATCCACACGTAGTGATGGAGCCACGAAATGGGGGAAAGCATGAGGCCTGTGGCCGCACAGACCAGCACTGCCAGCAACCGCGACGAGCGCCGGTACGCCATTACGGCGATCGTCACCCCGCCACAGAGCACAAGGGCTTCGATGAAGCCGAGGAGCATCGGCGCCGGCGAGAGATGCGCCCTGATGATCGCGGCGTGAAGCGCTTGATTCCCAATAGTGAGACTGTTCCCCACCCGTTTGACGTCGAAGGCATCCTCTGGTGAAGTACGACCACGACGCGTGGGGAGACACCACAAACAACGCACACGTCACGATGACGAAGGTCAGAGTCGCATTCCTGGCGGCGCGCCATTGGCGGGACGCCACCAAGTACGGGATGAACACGAGTGGAGTCAACTTGACGGCCGCCGCCAGGCCTACCAACACGCCGTGAGGGAAGGAGCGGCCGCGCCACGAGAGGCCCGTGGTGAGATCAGCGAGGATCATCAGGACCAGCAGGACATTTATTTGCCCGAGGGCCAGGTCGCTCCGCACCGGATACAAGAGCAAGGCCATGGGGGTGAGGAGCAGCAGCGCGGCCCGCCAGTCCGAAGGAGCAAGCCGTCTTGAGTGGGCTGCCGCGACACTCAACGCGATCAGCGCCAGCAGGGCCAGGAGGTTGATGGCGTTCCAGAGGATCTGACCGGCAAAGACGGAAAGGTGTGCCATCGGCCAGAACAGCAGGGCTGCGACAGGGGGGTAGGTGAACAGAAGGTGTCTCCCGAGCACCTCGATCTGTGAGGAGTAGAGCCCCGACCCGAAGATGTGTCGGCCGCCTGATCGGTAGACCTGAAAGTCCATTTCCGGTTCATTCGCGGAGTACCACAAGCTGTAGATCACCAACACAGAAGCCGACGCGAATCCGACGATCCAAAGCATCGGCGGATCGAGAGTCAGCAGGCGCGGGCGCGATGGAGCGGTCGTCGACGCCCCCACTGGGCCCATCGGCAACTCGCCCGCGCGCGCAGCCATCGTCCCCCTCCGTTTGTGCTTCCCCCTGAGAACGGTACGCGGGGCAACGTGCCTGTTCAAGAGACGTGCGGTCCTTGCAACTCAACTGCACCCCTACGCACGGTTGAACCTCCGGGTCCCCGCATTAGCTTCATGACAGCGATGCCCCGGTCGTGCGTGGCGTCGGACCCCGCAAGTTGGTGTCGTACCTGATCAAGATCCTTTTTTGACCGGAATGGCTCACGGGGCAGCCAGCCCGGTGCCCTGCTCGCTCTGAGCGGGAGGTCACCCCGACGATGTGCCCCAAGCATCCGTGGTCACATTCCCGCCGGCACTCCGGTGGCGCTACTGAGCCTCCGTAGAGCAGCAACACCTCTATGAGACCTCAATAGGGAACGCCGAACTGGCCGGAACGGCTGTGCGACGAGCGGTGCCCTCCGCGTGCCTCCGCGCTACGAATCGTCGCTGAAGCCAGCGATCCGCCGCGTTCGCCGCGCGAGCAGCCTTGTAAACTTTGGGGCACCCACGGGTCGTCCGCGATCCATCGACCATGAACGGAGCGACTGGCAGCTATCGTGCGACGAAGGCTCTGAGCACCTGCTCGCGAATTCAGCTTTGCGCATGCGGCCCGCCGTCTCTTCTTGCTCTCGGGAACGATGATCTCTCGTCGATCCCACCAACCGAAGACGACGTCGCGGGACCAGGTCGCTCGGAGAAGAGGTGTCACTATGACATTGCAGCTGAAGCCCGGGACCTCGTGGTGGGAGACCTACGGGCGCTGCACCCAGGCCGCGCCCGAGGCTTTCGACTCGGACCGCCTGCGCAACCTCACCCGCGGGGAGTGGCGACGGATCGGAATCCCGGGGGACCACGTCAACGCCGTCGACGGCACACCCATCCCCGGCCCCCCGCTGGTCGATCACGACGAGGCGGTTGCGGCCGTCGAGTTCGCCTGTGGCGAGCACGACATCTGGGCGAAGGTGGATCTCGACGAACGCCGGGCCCGGGTCTCGGCCGCAGTCGATGCGCTGAGCGAACACCACGACCTGCTCGCCCTCCTGCTGGTGTGGGAGATCGGCAAGCCGTGGCGTCTCGCCGCAGCCGATGTGGACCGCTGCATCGACGGCGTGCGTTGGTACCTGGGGCAGATCGAGCGCCAGCTGCAAACTCCGGACGGTCACCAGCGTCGACCGTTACCGGGACCAGTCTCGAACATCGCCAGTTGGAACTACCCCATGAGCGTGCAAGTCCACGCCGAATTGGTGCAGGCGCTCTGTGGGAACGCCGTGCTGGCGAAGACCCCGAGCCAGGGCGGCTTCCACGCCCTCACCCTGGCGCACGCACTGATGCGACGCGCCGGGCTTCCGGTCACGCTCATTTCGGGCATGGGGTCGCGCCTGGGTGACGTGCTCATCCGCTCCGAGGGAATCGGGGCCTTAGTGTTCGTCGGCGGACGGGCCAACGGCCGCCGAGCCGCCGTCTCCCTCGCCGACACGCACCGGAGGCACGTGCTCGAACAAGAGGGGCTCAACGCGTGGGGCGTGTGGGACTTCTCCCAATGGGAGCTCCTGGCCCAGCACATTCGAAAGGGCTTCGAGTACGCCAAACAGCGCTGCACCGCCTATCCCCGCTACGTCGTCCAGCGCCGCCTGTTCCCGGCCTTCCTCGAGATGTACCTCCCGGTCTTGCGGGCGGTGCGATTCGGCCACCCGCTTGCGGTCGAGCACCCCGGCGACCCGCTCCCCGAGCTGGACTTCGGTCCACTCATCCGCTCGGAGAAGGCGACGGATCTGTCGGACCAGTTCGACGAAGCCGTGCGCGGCGGCGGTATTCCCCTCTACCGAGGCTCCCTCGGTGATGGGCGATTCCTCGACGTGCAGGACACATCGGCCTACAGCGCCCCCGCGTCAGTCCTCCAGCCTCCGGCCGCGTGGTCGCTGCACCACGCCGAGCCATTCGGACCACTGGACTCGGTCGTCGTCGTCGACACCAAGGCTGAGCTCCTCGCCGCCATGAACGCCTCGAACGGATCGTTGGTCGCCAGCATCGCCATCGACGACCCCGATGTCGGATCTCAGCTGGCCGAAGAGGTGCAGGCCTTCAAGGTCGGGATCAACAAGCCCCGGAGCCGTGGCGATCGCGAGGAGGTATTCGGAGGACTCGGCGCCTCGTGGAAGGGCGCCTTCGTCGGTGGCGATCTCCTCGTCCACGCGCTCACCTACGGGCCAGGCGGCCCGGACGAAGAGCTGTACGGCAATTTCACCAGCTCCTCGCGGCTACCCCCTCGCTGATCGCCGCACGGAAACGGCCCGAACCGTCTCCCTCCTTGCGACGGGGCCCGTCAGGCCGGGAGCGCTCCGCTCGTCGTGGGAGCCAGTCCTTGCTGCTGGGCCATGATGGCCGCCTCCACCACCTGCAGATCGGACGGGTCCATGGCCAATGGGCCGCCGGCCACGGGAACCTGCCAGACGTGGGTCATCATCGGGGTCGGACCGTCGTGAAACGTGCCCGGTGCGCACGGCGTGAACCCGTCGATCTGGTGCGTGACGTCTGAAGTGCAGAGGTTGGTGTGCTGGTGCCACTGCACCAGGCAGCCATAGGGCATAGGGCCGTTGCCCTGGCCCGGCATCAAAAACATGGCCGCCACGAGCACCGGCCCGTAGGGCGTGGTCGCGTAGACGAGGGAGTCCACCGTCCCGGGGTTCATGATGTCCTTCATGTTCATGTAGGACGGGTTCAAGTAGTGGACGACCGGATAGCTGGGGTTCGTGATCGGGTAGTAACCGGCCGCGATGGCCGAGCTCAGGTTCCGGTATTTCGCCACGGCGGCCGACGTGGCCTGCACGTACTCGGTGGCCCCGAGCACCTGTTCCGAAGTCGGCTTCGCGTCACAGTCGGGCGTCTGCATGTTGTGGCCCTCGTCCGTCGTGGCGGAGACGGTGGTCAGATTCGCCACCTCGGCGGCCGGCAACGCAGGGCCGGTGTACTTCCAGTTCGGGTCGGTGACGCCGAGACCGGCCATGGCGGACATGTTCATTGTGCCGGCGCGGCTCTTGGAAGCCGAAGACTTACCGGACGACGACATCGACATCCCCTTCATGGAAGAGGACGATCCCGACATCGACATTCCCGACATGGACGACGACGCGGAACTCGCGGGTGAGGACGCCGCGGCGGGGATGACCGCCACCACGGACGGGATCAGGATCACGGCCAACAGCGCGCCCAGGGCTCCGAGGGGACTGACGGCAAGGAACCTGGCCGCGGGGGTCGGCCGGTCTGCGGGCTCCGGCACCAGGGGCAACACGGACAATCCGATCAACGCGATGAGTGGCCCGTTGCTCGGGTCGGTACCGCCAAAGGTCAGCAACTCGCCCACGCCTTCACCCGTGACCCAGTACAGCAACGCCAGCGCGATCCCGAGCCCGATGTAGATCCCGGCTCGCCTTGAGATGAGCGGTCCGAGGCCGATGATCACGGAGACCGTGGCGAGAAGCGCCGCCATCCAGATCCCCGTACCGGCGAAGGCATGACCGGTCGCATTGAGGAAGTGCGCGTACCAGCCGGGCTCGCCGTTCGCCGTTGCCGTCAGCTGGTTCGTAATGGAATTGGACGTCCGGTTGAAGGGGAACACCCAGATGACCGCCTCGAAGAGCCATATGCCGGCCCACACGAGCAACGAACCCGTCCCGCCCAAGACGCCGCGGCCGGCCGCGGACGATGCAGGGCCAACGCGCTGGCGGTCGTCGCCCTGATCCGCTCGGGGCCACACCAGCAGACCGAGAAGCATGTAGAAGCAGACTGCACCGGGAGCCCCCTGCAGCGGAGACGTCTGCCCGGTTAGCACCATGCCGAACCCCTCGCCGAAGAGGTAGAGGCCAGCGCCCCATATGAACGAGGCCACGAGCGCCGGCTTCACGGACCGCCGGAAGAACAATCCGACGCCGATGGCGATCTCAATGACGCCGAAGAGTGCAACCCAGAGCGTGGTCCCGTGGGAGAGCAGGTTGGCCGTGTGGTTGATGGTCGAGTTGATCAGGCTCGGCTGGCCGGCGGCCATCGGCCGGATGACTTCCGAGACGAACGTGGGCTTGAAGAGGTTCGGCTGGAACTTCAAGAGCCCGTCGATGATCCAGATCGCGCCGAGCGCGCACTGCAGGGTGCGCTGGTTCACGTGCAGCGACGCCGCAAGGGAGCGGCGCCCCGTCGCCCGCGAGGGCGATCCTTGCGGTGCGTTTCGGCCAACCGTCATGAGATGTTCCCCCTGGCCATGTGGGCAAGAGCCCGCCGCCACCTCGAAATATACAGACAGATGTGCGGCGACGTTGGGCGGGGCCCTCCTCGTGCCCTGCCCGTACAGGTGCAGGGTGTGATCCCGTCGCGACAGCCGGTCAAAGCAGCTGGGCCTCCTGCAGCAGCTTGATGGCCTCGGCGCCTGTTCCGAGCTCCGGGATCGTGATGGAGTTGGGCTGGAGCTGATCGAACGGGGTCTCCGGCTGTGCCGTCGTCACTCCCGAGGCGATCGGATACTCGAAGCTGTCGCTGTGAGCGATGATCTCCTGGCCCTGAGCCGAGTTGAGGAAGGCTACGAACCTCTGGGCTGCGGCCTGATGGGTGGACGACTTCAAAATGGCGGCGCCCGAGACGTCCACGACATACCCGACGTCGTGCGGCGCGAAGTGCGCGATGGCGGAGTGCATGTTGGCCGCTCCGACCTGGGCGCGCTCGCGGTACCAGTAGTACTGGTTCACGACTCCGATGGCGACCTGCCCCCGGTTGACCTCGTCCGCGACGGTCTCGTTGTCGGGATAGTCGTGGCTCCCGGCATTCGCTTTAAGCGCTTCGAGCCATTTGAGCGCAGCCGCGTCACCGTAGGTCCTGGCAACCGAGGTCACGATGGGCTGGAAGTCGGTCTCGCCTCCGGAGATGGCCAGCTTGCCTTTCCACTCGGGATCGGCGAGCTGCATCACCGAGGTGGGGAGCTGGCTCGGCTTGAGGAGCGAGGTGTTGTAGACCATCACGCTCACGCGAGCTGAGATGCCGACCCACTTCCCGGCGGGCGAGTTGTACTTCGAGGGCGTCTGCGCCAGGGTCGACGGATCGATCGACGCCAGGAGGTTCTTTGAAGCCAGGTACTCGAGCGGCGGCGAATTCTCGGTGAAAAAGACGTCGGCCGGTGAGCGGGAACCCTCGGTGACGATCTGGTCGGCCAACACGTCTTCGTCGTCGTAGCGGGCATTGACCGAGATCCCGGTCTTCGTCTCGAAGGCCGCAATGAGCGACTGGGTCGTCTGGACGTGCTGTCCGCTGTAGAGGGTGAGGGAGTTGGACGAAGCGGAGCCGCCGCTACTGCACGCGCTCAGCAGGGTCGCCCCCAGCATGGTGCCGGCGAATGCGACGAGGACGGTACGGAACCTCATGGGGCCACTCCTGGGCAGACTTTGTTCAAGCCCTCGTCATCTTGCGCGATGGACTTGGCCGCAGCACGGTCGCTGCCATTCGTGTTCACGAGCGCGTGGTCGGCCGCGACGAGATCCGACAACTGCCGCGCGAGGGCATAGTCGGAGGTGTGGATCTGGCCCAGTGGCGCAATCTGACTCAAGGCGTACCCGACAGGGTCGGCATCGGGATCCGGTCCGTCCGCCAGCGGCGCCAACACCTTCTGGCAAGAGGCGGTGGGTGCCTGCGCCTGGCTGGAACCTCCACCCGCCGATCCTGAGCTGCAGGCTGCCAAAAGAGGCACCGCGAGACCCAGCGAAGTGAGCCCCACGCGGCGAGGCAGATGCCGCTCCTTCAGTGCCCTCACCCCTCAGAATCCGTTTGACCAGGCACGCGATGCCCTCCGATGCAATGTTAGGTAAGCCTTACCTCATATTGCAGCACACAATCGCCCCTCGAACGTGTGCGCTCCGATTTCATGGTGATAGTATAACTATTATGGTTTTAGAAACACCTGTAGCAGGTGCAGTTCCCGCCGAGCTGAGCCGGCGGCGGCGCCTGGGCATCTTGCTCATCTGCTCCATGAGCCTGCTGATCGTCGGGATCGACGTCACCATCGTCAACGTCGCGCTGCCCTCAATCGGGCACGACTTCCACGCGTCGCTCTCGGGGCTCCAGTGGACGGTGGACGCCTACACGCTGGTGCTGGCCAGCCTGCTGATGATCTCCGGCTCCACCGCCGACCGCTTCGGGCGGCGACGGACCTTCATCATCGGGCTGATCACCTTTGCGGCCGGCTCCCTGCTCTGCAGCCTGGCCCCCAACCTCGACACCCTCATCGTCTTTCGCATGGTGCAGGCAGTTGGCGGGTCGATGTTGAACCCCGTGGCGATGTCGATCATCACGAACACCTTCACCATTCCCCGCGAGCGGGCCCAGGCCGTCGGGATCTGGGGCGCGGTGGTGGGCGTCTCCATGGCCCTGGGACCGGTGGTCGGCGGGGTGCTGGTGACATCGGTCGGGTGGCGCTCCATCTTCTTCCTCAACATCCCGATCGCGCTGGCGGCCGTCGTCCTGGCGCTGCGGTACATCCCCGAGTCCAAGGCGGCCGTGGCGCGGCGGGTGGACGTCCCGGGGCAGTTGCTCGTGATCGCATTCCTGTCCTCGCTGACCTACGGCATCATCGAGAGCCCGGAAAAGGGATTTACGTCGGGCGTCATCATCGGGACCTTCCTGGTCGCCCTGGTCTCGCTCGTTGCGTTCTTGATCTGGGAGCGTCGAACCAGCGAGCCGCTGATCGATCTGCGATTCTTCCGGTCGGTGCCATTCTCGTCAGCCACCGTCATCGCCGTCGCGGCCTTCGCCGCGCTCGGTGGATTTCTCTTCCTCAACACGCTCTACCTGCAGGACGTGCGTGGGCTCTCGGCGCTGCAGGCCGGGATCGACACCCTGCCGATGGCGGTCATGACCATGCTGCTCTCGCCGATCTCAGGGCGTATCGTCGGCATGCGCGGAGCCAGGATCCCCCTCGTCGTTGCCGGCGTTGCCCTCACCGGCTCCTGCCTGATGCTCGTCGGCGCTGAGAGCGACGACGCCGTTCACCTGGTTGTTCACGGCATACGTGATCTTCGGCATCGGGTTCGGGTTCGTGAACGCGCCGATCACCAACACCGCCGTCTCGGGCATGCCGCGGGCCCAGGCCGGCGTCGCGGCGGCCATCGCGAGCACGTCACGCCAAATCGGTTCGACCTTGGGCGTGGCCGTGGTGGGATCGCTTGTCTCTGCGTCACTGGCGAAGGGCAACCACCTCGACTTCGCCGTGGCCAGCCGGGCCGGCTGGTGGGTCCTGGCCGGATGTGGAGCGGTCGTGTTGATCCTCGGTCTCGTTGCGACGACCGCCTGGGCCAAAGTGACCGCGCAACGCACGGCCGAGGCGATCAACCCTGAGTTCCTGGAGGCGTACGCCGCATGACGAAACCGGGTGTTCGTCGCGACCGTGCGGCCCGGGAGGCGTGGCAGGCCATGGCCGATCTGGTGCTCAACAACGAGCGCCGACGGGAAGTGAGCGAGCAGGTCGGCCTGAGCTTCGGCAAAATCCGCGGCACTCCGGCGGATCGCCAGGCGGCCGATGCCGATGTCGGAGCTGGCCTCCCTGCTGAGCGTCGACCCGCCCAACTTGACCGCCCTGGTGGACGACCTCCAGGGAGCGGGACTGGTCGAACGCCAGGCCCATCCCACCGACCGGCGGGTGAAGCTCGTCGTGGCGACGGCTGAGGGTGCCGCGCTCGCGCACCAAGCTGACGAGATCCTGGCGCGTCCTCCGGCCAGCCTCTGTGCGCTCCCCGCGGACGACCTCGAGAGCCTGGTACGGATCTTGGCGCAACTCCACAGGAATCCGACTCCCGATTTCTGATCGCTTCGCGGCGGGACCATTAGCGTCGGCGGAGTGACACCCAAGCCCCACACGCTCGAACTGGTCGGCTGGGACGGTCCATGGGATCCGGACGATCCCGATGCCAACTTCAAGGCCGACGTTGCTCTCTATTCGCACGTGGAGCCGATGAAGACCATCGGCAACCTCGCCGCCGCGATGAAGATGCCCGAGGGTGCGGTCGTCCACTACGTCCTGGCGAAGTGGGCGTCAGCCGGAAGTGGGGGGCTCCTCGAGCTCGGACCGACAATGGTGCACCGGCTCTGGGCGGTCGTGGCAGAGGCCGAGGAAACAGGAACAGACACCGCCCGGCTGGAGGCATACGAGCAGCTTCGCCAGATGATCTCGTGGCTCCGGCTCCCGCTTGTCGACGAAGGTGACGAATCGGGCTACTGAGATTTCCTCTCGCCGGCGTGGTCATGAGACACCGGGCGGAATGAACGGGACCGGGGCGTTCCCGCGATCGATGAGTTCGAGAATCCGGGCAGTGTCGAGATGCTGCTCGACAGCGTCGGCGAGGCGGTCGAGCATGTCGATGCGAAGGGAACGGAAGCTTGGTGCATCCCCGGCTGCTCGCCATCCGACCCCCGCCTGCCCGGCGACCTCGGCCAACCATGACCGGCGAAATGCGTCGTTCTCGAAGAGTCCGTGACCGGAGGTTCCCCAGGTCGCGTCCAGTCGCACCCCGTCGAGAAAGGGCTCGACGAGCCGAGCCCGGGGGTCGTCGGTATCGAGGACAGCGCGGCCGTGGTGGATTTGGTACGCCTCGACCGGATCACCTCTCCACGAACCCGAGTACAGGGCCCGGTGTTTGGACTCGCCGAACGTCACGGTGACGGGCAGGAGGGCAAGGCCGCGCACCGGTCCGCGAGCTGATTCCACGGCGTCGATGATCGTCGTCGCGCACATCTGATAGCCGCCGCAGATCCCGAGGATTGGCCGGCCACTGCGCTGACGGGCCACAAGGGCCTCGGCTATCCCACGACGATGGAGCCAGTCGAGATCGGCGACGGTAGCCCTCGAACCCGGCAACACAACCAGATGCGCCGCCGCGACGACGTCGGGATCGGCGGTCACAGTGACGACGACCCCCGGTTCTGTTGCCAACGCATCCACGTCTGTCGTGTTGGACACCCTGGGCAGCCGGACGACGGCAACCTGCAGGGGGTCGGCGCGAGCAGTCCGACCACCCGACCACCCGGCCACAGCCAGTGCGTCTTCGGCATCGATCCACACATCGTCCAACCAGGGGAGCGTGCCGAGCACCGGGCGTCCGGTCAGGTGGTGAAAGTCCTCGAGGGCGGATGAGAGCAGGGCCGCATCACCGCGGAACTTGTTGATGACCCATCCGGCGACGAGCGCCTGGTCCTCGGCGGAGAGGAGGGCCAACGTGCCGAACATGGCGGCGAACACCCCGCCGCGGTCGATGTCGCCGACGACGAGAACGGGAAAGTTGGCGTGCCGGGCCAGACCCATGTTGACGTAGTCGCCTGCCCTCAGATTGATCTCGGTCGGGCTCCCCGCTCCCTCGGCGATGATGATGTCGAAGCGGGAGCGAAGATCATCGAGCGCACGAAACGCCGTTTCGGCCAGCACGGCGCGATCTGTCATCCATCCGGAGGACGACAATTCGCCGAATGGTTTTCCCATCAGCGTGACATGGGAGCGACGGTCGCTCCCCGGCTTGAGGAGCACGGGATTCATGGCTGCTTCGGGCGGGACTCCCGCGGCCAGCGCCTGCAGCCACTGCGCCCGCCCGATCTCAGACCCGTCTGGACACACCATGGAGTTGTTCGACATGTTCTGCGCCTTGAAGGGCGCCACTCCATGCCCTCTGCGAGCCAACCATCGGCACAGACCTGCCGTGACGAGAGACTTCCCGGCGTCGGAGGTCGTCCCTGCGACAAGAAGGCCGCCCGCGCCGGCAGCCGACGCAGGCCGTCTCAAGAGCGCAAGATCCGCGCGCCGGGAAGCTCGGAGCCCGGCGTGCCGTGCAGCAGTCCCTCGAGGAGCTCCACTCCCTCGACCACCCGTGGCCCGGGACGCGAGAAGTACGCGTTGGCGTCGACGGCGATGATGCGCCCGAGTCTCGCCGCTTCTGGGCGGGCCAGGAGTCCGGTGGCCTGTGCCACCGCACCCTCGAGGTCGAACCCACACGGCATGAAGACCGTGATGTCGACCTCTGTCGCCCGGATCTCCTCCCAGGTGAGCCGACGCGACCGGGCGCCGGCCATGGCGAGCACGGGTACGCCGCCCGCCGCCTCCACCTGGTCGGGGACCCAGTGTCCGGCGTTGAATGGTGGGTCCTGCCACTCCAGGACGAGGACCCGCGGGCTTTGTCGCCCTCGTACCCGTTCTCGTACCGCGTCCACCCGGGCTCGCAACGATCTCCATCAGCGCCTCCGCAATGGCGCTGGTGCCCGTCACCGCCCCCACCGTCCCGATGCACTCGATCACCTCGTCCAGCCGGCCGGGGTCGAGCGAGACCACCTGGGCGTGGCACCCGATCACGTCGAGCGCTTCCTCCACTGCACCCGACGGCACCGCGCAGACCTGACAGAGGTCCTGCGCCAGGATGAGATCGGGATCGATGGCCCGGATACGCGCGTCGTCCAGCGTGTAGATGCGACTCCCCCGCTGCCACGCGAGCGCTGACTTCGGCGTCGATCTCGAGCGCGCTGAGCGAACCGTCCGTCGGGCAGCGCCGTCCCCGAGACCACTGGGACGGATCGTGCTGGTTCCGGATAGTCGCATTCGAAACTGACGCCGCGCAGGTCCTCGCCCAGACCGAGCGCGAACACGATCTCGGTGGCGGACGGGAGGAGGGAGACGATCTTCACTCGTCAATGTCCACCGCCCGGGACGGACTCCTCCATGAAGTCGATCCGCGGCTCGAAGGCGGCCCGCCGTGAGGCCCGGCGCAGTGCCGCCAGACACAGGCCGGCCGAGAACGAGGATCAAGACGGCGCACGTCACTGCTCGGGTGAGATCGAAACCCATGGACGTGGTCAGGTCGAAGAGGATGAACCGGTGCAGGTTCGCGACGGTGCCGAGTCCCGGTACGAACGAGTAGGTCGTCGTCGACCCGACGAAGGGCCAGAACCAGAAATTCGTGAGCAGTCCGTAGACGAGGGCGGCCACGCACGCCATACGCCGCCAAGCAGCAGCCGTTCCGGGAATCCCCGCATCGGTGGCAGACAACCGGCGCCGAAACCGACCCATCCCGCCGCCAGCATCTGGAACGGCAACCACGGGCCTACTCCACCGGTGATCAATCCTGACGCGAAGAACGCGACGGCGCCGAGGACGAATCCGAACCCACGCCCGAAGACGCGCGCCGCCAGTATCGAGGAGGAACCATTCGGGCTCGAAGCCGTTGATGCCGGGGCTCGCCACGCGCAGTGCGGCGAAGCACGCCGCCAGGATCCCGAGCAGCGCCACCGCCTTGGCGTCGATCGCTCCTTCGGAGAGCTCGGCCATGACGATGGCCAGGAGGAGCGGCAGGAGGCCGACGAAGATCCAGGGCGCATCACCGCTGTGGGCGGTGTTCTGGCCTCGCGGTCTGGTGGATCAGGAGCGGCCAGCCGAAGGCGGCCACGCCGAACAGCGTTGTGAGGAGGAGGAGGAAGGACGAGCGGGAGCCGAACCGGATCGCCGGCGTCAACCGACCCCTCGCCCGTGCCGCGCGCTGCGGGACCGTGACGGTCACGCCGGCACCGCGTCGTCGAGGGCCGCGCGGACTTCGTCCACCGTGAGCCACTCCTCGGGGGCCAGTACCTTGGCCACCTGGGGGGCGAAGATCGGCGAGTGGCAGACCACCTCGGCGTGCCGGGCCGTCGGTGATGATCTGCCCGTCCGCCAGGACCACGGCCCGGTCCGCCACGCGAGCGGCGAGCTCCACGTCGTGCGTGGCCAGCACAATGGCGTGACCGTCGCCCGCGAGGTCGCGCAGGACCCGAACGAGACGATCCTTGCTCGGGTAGTCCAGGCCCCTCGTCGGCTCGTCGAGCAGCAGAAGGGCAGGGGACGGGGCGACCACGATGGCCAGGGCCAGGGCCAGGCGCTGGCCCTCCGACAAGTCACGCGGGTGGCGATCGGGGGGCATGCCGGGCAGCAGCCGCTCGAGCGCGCGCACGGTCGTCCCCGCCGCCAGTCCCGACGCCTTGTCCGCCGTCTGGCATTCGGCGTGCACGCTCTCTCCGTACAGGAGAAGTCCGGGATCCTGGGGCACCAACCCGACGTGACGGACGAGATCCGCGGCCCGGAACGACCGTGGGTCCCGGCCGTCGACCGCGACGGCGCCACGCGTCGGCCGGCGCACTCCGGACAGCGCGTGCAGCAACGTGGACTTCCCCGAACCGTTCCTCCCCATGAGCGCCAGCACCTCGCCGGGCATGATCGTGAGGTCCACCCCGTCGAGCGCCGCCACCGGTCCGTACGAAACGGCCAGCTTCCGCGCGGACGCCGCCTCGACGCGTTCTGCGGGAGGGGCGATTGGGGCAGCCCGTCGCGGTGGTGTGATCGGTGCCAGCCGCTCGCGGAGCGGAGCCGACTTCCGGCGGGCGTCGCGCACGGACAGGGGGAGCGGGTCCCAGCCGACGAGCCGGCCCAACTCGACCAGCGGCGGGGCGACCGGGGACGACCGCATCACCACCTCGGGCGCCCCGTCGACGAGCGGCGCTCCGCCACCGGGCACCAGAACGATCCGGTCGGCGAACGGCACGACCCGCTCCAGCCGGTGTTCCGCCATGACGACGGTGAGGCCCAGATCGTGCACCAGGCGGGCCAATGCGCTCAGGACCTCTTCGGCCGCGGCCGGATCGAGGGCGGACGTGGGCTCGTCGAGGACCAGCAACCGCGGTGACGCGGTCAGCACCGCCCCGATCGCCACGCGCTGCTGCTGACCGCCCGACAGCGCACGCAGTGATCGGTCGCGCAAATCCTGCAGGCCCAGCAGGTCGATCGCGTCCTCCACCCGGCGGCGCATCGCATCGGCGGGCACCCCCAGGTTCTCCATCGTGTAGGCCAGCTCGTCCTCGACGGTCTCGGTGACGAAGCTGGCCAACGGGATTCTGGCCGACGAAGCCGACCACATCGGCCAGATCGCGCGGCCGGTTGTCCTTGGTGCTCCTCCCGTCGACCGTGACCGTTCCCGCCAGCGTTCCGCCGCTGAAGTGCGGGACCAGCCCGTTGATCGCCCGCAGCAAGGTCGACTTGCCCGTCCCCGTCTCCCCCACGACGACGCACAACTCGCCTTCGGGTATGTCGAGGTTGACCCGGTGCAGCGTGGGGTGTGGCGCCTCGGTATAGGTGAAGGAGACCCGGTCGAAGCGTGATCATGTCGGGACGCCCGAGAGGTCCGGCTCCGCCGGGTCACGTTGCCCGGCTCGCCGGCGGCGCGTCGGAGCTCGCCCGCTTCGGGCTCGCTGAGTCGCCGGCGGAGGCGGGGCGATCGGGTTCGGTGCGGCGAAGGCAGGGGCCAAGGCGATCAGGATCCCCACGACCGGCAACAGGGGAATGCTGGGAAACGCCAGAGGGGAGAACGAGATGGTGAGTCCCGGCACGTCGAGGGCGTGGGCAACTGACATGGCCACGAGTGCAACGAGTCCCGACCCGGCCACGATCCACTCCGGCTGTCGCCACGGATCGGGGCGATAGCGCGAACGTGCCGTACGGCGACCCCCCACGGCCAGACCGACCCCGCAGAGCACGGCGGCGACGGCGAGAATCGGGAGACCCAGCCCGAAGAGAGACCCTCCGTCAATGACGCCGTAGATCCCGACCGCCACCAGCAACAGTCCGCCGACGGTGGCTCCACTGGCCAGCCGCCGAGACGTCTGTCCCGACGGAGATCCGCCGTCCGTAGCCTCGGGCGTCCATGCTGGTCGCCAACTGCAGGGAGCGGTCGAGCGCACTCTCCAGTACCGGAACGGCCACACCCCGCATACCGCGCAGCCCTTTGGTCGGAATGCCGCGCTGACGGCGCGCCTGGCGCACGATCCCGATCGATTGCACCAATTCTGGAGTGAACGACAGCGCCACCGTGACCGCCACGCCGGTCTCGTACAGCACCGCGGGGAGCGAGCGGAGCAGCCGGTACGGACTGGCGAGCGAGTTCGCCGCGCCGAAGCAGAGCAGAATCACCGCGAGCTGCAACCCGAGAACAAACGCATTCGAGGATGGACTCCAACGTCACCGGACCGCCGATGCTCACGGCGGCCGCCCACGAGGGCAGCGGCACCTCGCGGCAGGGTGAAGAGGACGTGCCCGGGGACGCCACGTTGGCCGAACAGGATCTCGATCACGATCCTGATGGCGATGACGAGCACGCCGAGGCGGAGAAAGAACGTGATGGAGCGAGACCACGGTGCGCTGCTGCGGCGGGCGGACACGACGACGCACGCCACGACTCCGATCAGCGCCAGGAGGAACGGGTTGTTCGTCCGCATGGCGCAGATCGCCAAGCCGGCCGCCCACAGCCACCACGCCACCGGGTGCAGGGAGCGGCGCCGGGGCGCGGCGGCCCGTGTCATTCCTCGGCCGGCCGACGACGCCATCGGAAAAGGGCGAACCCACCCAGGGCGGCGACGACGGCGGCGACCAGGATGACCGGGAGGAGATTGCCGGAGGAACCGCCGCCGGAACTCCCATGCGAAGGGGCGCTGGCCACGGCCGAACGATGCCCGTCGGACGATCCTTGGCTGCCGCGTCCCCCCGGTGCCGTCCGACCCACCGGCGGCGAGCGTCGTGGTCGTCTGGTCGCCCGCTGCCGCGGCCGTCGTCGTGGTCGTCGCGGCACCGCTCGACTTCGACCTCGTGCTCACTGCGGTGCTGGTCGGTGGCAGCCGGCGCCGGCCCGGCGCTCGTCTTGGCGGTCGTCGGCGTCACCGACGCCGGAGCCGTCGCGTTCGTGCTCGTCGTGGTTGTCGGGGCAGGCGATGAGGCGGGCGGGGGCACCTCGGTCGAGGCATTGCAGATCTGGCTGTACGACGGCGTCACGGCGGGCGCGGGAGCGGTGCGGTTGTCCGGCTCGTCGAGCTGGAACATCCAGCCTTCGACGTCGTCGGCCGGGCTGGAGACCGATTGCTCTGCGGGACCGTCGTCGGCGTACACCCACGAGCCCGTCGATCCGTGCCAGTACGACCAGTAGTCGTACTTCCCCGATCCGACGCTCTCGCCGCAGTTCTGCACGCCGTTGGCGGGATAGTTGTCGATCGCGCACAGCAGGCCCGAGTTGGCATAGGCGACGTTGCCACTGCCGACGGCGGCGGCCAACGCGTCGGCATCGTGTGCGCTCGACGCCACGGGGACGCACTTCGACACGGTGGCCATGGACGACCCGTTCCCGAAGTCGACGACGACCGCCACGTAGACGTCGTTGCCCACCGAGTCCGCCGATGCGATGGCCATCTTGAGTGGGATCAGGGCCCCGGGCCCGGCGGGTGCGAGCGCTGCCGCGGCTGCACCCACGAAGAGCCCCCACATGAGCACCCGGGCCCTGCGTCCCACACGGCGCACGGTTATGTCGGACTCGTCCCGACGGCCACGCCATTGCTGATTGCGTTGGAGACGGCAGAACCGGAGAATGCGGCATCACCGAAGTTGAAGATCCCGCCGTCCGATGCCACCAGCCAGTAGCCGTTGCCATCGGGTGCCGACGACATGCCGACGATGGGCCGGTTCAAGACGATGCCCCCGGTTGAGCCGAAGAAGCCGGCATCGCCGTAGCTGAAGATCCCGCCGTCCGATGCCACCAGCCAGTAGCCGCCGCCGTTCGGATCCGAAGCCATGCCGACGATGGGCTTGTTCAGGGACTGGCCGCCGCGGGAGCCGAAGAATCCGGCGTCGCCGTAGCTGAACACGCCGCCGTCGGAGGCCACCAGCCAGTAGCCGCCGCCGTCGGGCGTGGTCGCGATGCCGACGATGGGCTTGTTCAGGGCCTGGCCGCCGCGGGAGCCGAAGAATTTGGCGTCGCCGTAGCTGAAGACACCGCCGTCGGATGCCACCAGCCAGTAGCCGCCGCCGTCGGGCGTGGCCGCCATGCCCGACGATGGGCTTGTTCAGGGGCTGGCCGCCGCGGGAGCCGAAGAACCCGGCGTCGCCGTAGTTGAAGACACCGCCGTCGGAGGCCACCAGCCAGTAGCCGCCGCCGTCGGAAGTGGCGGCGCTCCCGACGATCGGCGCGTGGAGCGCGACGGCGGCGGCCGAGCCGTGGGAGACGGCGTTGCCAAAGGGGTAGACAGCACCACTGGCGGTGAACACCCAGTACGACTTACCCCCGACGCTGCTCGGCGGATAGGGCAGCGTCAACCCTTCCAGCGCCGGGACCACTTGATTGGTGGCGAGGACGTTCCCGGTCGTGGCCGAGCCGATCCCCGGGAAGGAGAAGGCGCCGGTATCGGCACCCGAGGTCACCTGGAACGAAAGCAGTGCCGTCAGCGGGGTGTTCGCTCCCTGGTCGAAGGTCGGGCTGGTGGGCGACTGCCCCAGGGCCAGCAGGGCCTGGATCACCAGCGCGGTCGAGTCGGGATCGGACGTCTCGGGATTGTCGGCCGTATTCGGGGAATAGGCCCATCCGCCGTCGGCGTCCTGGGCGGAGGTCAGGAAGGCCAGGGCGTTCGTCGAGACCGGTGCGCGTCAATGCGCTCTGCGCAGCGAGACCCTGGATCGCCAGCGACGTGGTGTTCGTGTCCTCATTCGGAAACGCGGCACCAATGGGATCCGGGTCACACGGAGTGCTGACGTTGTCCGGAATGGTCCATCCTCCGTCGGCGCACTGCTGGTTCTGGAGCCACGAGATGGACGCGGCATCGGCCTTCACCCCTGCCGCGGCCAGCGCAGCCAGCGCCAGCCCCTGGTCGTAGTTGCCGGCGTTGAAGTCGGCGTCCTGGGCGTCGGTGCCGAATCGGCCCGCGTTCGGGACCACTGGTCTGCTCCGTGGCCAGCAGCCGGGCGACCAGATTGGTGCCCCCGAAGTTGGTCGGGTCGGCGCCGAGGACGTGCGCGGCCAGAATGAGATTCGCCAGCTGTCCCGGACCGTCATTGCCCTTTACCGCGATGTACGTCGCGGAGTTCGCCTTGAGGTACGACGAGTGCCGCCCGGGCGCCGGTCAGGTCGACACCTGAGGCCCCGAGGCTGAGCACGGCCTGCGCCGTTGCGGAGAGGTCCGGGGTGCCGGGGGTCACATCGTCGATGGTGCCCTGCGGGGTCAGTTGACTCCCGAGCCACCGGGCCGCGCCCTGGGCTACCGCGGTCTGCGGCAGCGTCGGCGCCACGGCGCCGGCAGGCGTGGCGAGTGCGATCACGGTGGCGGAGGCCAGTACGCCGGCCAGGCCGACGGCAGAAGCACCCATCAGGGTGCGACGGAGGATGTGCACGGTTCTCGCTTTCCCGGACCTCGACCCGGAAAACTCCGCACCAGCGGGGTCGCACCGAGCCCCGGTCCTTGTGTCTCGACGGTGGGAACTCTCCTGACCTCGAGGTATCCCGGCTCATGATGCCGCCTCGGCGGCGCACCATTCACGGTTGCGGACCAGCGCCGGAGTCTCACCGGCTTCCCCTCGCGGGCAGTACAGCTACAGCATCTGTTTGCCCGCGTACGGTACCACGGCGGGTCCGCCCGGCCTCCCTCCTTCTTTGAGTGCTGTCGCCACGCGGGAGCGCTGTTGCGGGCAGCAGCCCTCAGCGTTCCAGGAGGATGGCGGCGCATCCGGCCGCGTGCAGCGTCCGCACCGGGTGCCACCCGTCACCGCACCAGGGCCGCGTAGGTGGGATTCAGGGACAGCGGCGGCGTGAGCACGAACCAGAGCCTGTGGTCGTTCCGGAACGTGGCGGCCCAGCGCGCCGGATGCGAACCGCCCTCGTAGTACTCCGAAGGGACGATGAAAACCTTCGGGTTCGTGCTCGTCACGGTGAAGTACGTCGCCCAGTCCGGACCGAACCGGAGTCGGAGCGGATAATCCTCGTAGTACGCCCACGGGTACCTCGTCAGCTCACCCACCACAATGTGGTCGGACGGCTCCGCGTCATGTCGCAGCGCGGTCGCCAGAGCATGGACATCCACCCCCGGGTACGGCGTCGCCGTGGCGATGGCATCACCGATCACGGCCCCGGCCAGAACGAGCGCCGCCACGGCGAGCGCAGTCCCGACCACCCTCAGGTGTACAGGATGCAGATGGCTGCGTGCGGCCGCCCAGAGACGGACCGCGCCGGACGCCAGCAGCAGCAGCAGGACGGGGTAGAGGTACTCGTCTGTTCGCCCGGTGCCCAACGGTGCTTTCTGCGCGACGCTGAGGCCCAGTGCAACCAGCGCCGCGCAGGCCGGTCCGAGCATGGCGGCATTGCGCGTGGCGCCGACGATCGAGACCGCCAGCACCACGACCAGGACGACGAGTTGGCCAGCCGGCGCCACGCTGGTGAAGTGAAGGAGGTGGGCGTACAGACTCGAGAGTGACGCGCGCGCGGTGGTGAGGAAGTCCGAGCCGAGCGTGATGTAGCTCCCGTCCCAGAATCGGGTCAGCGCGGGTGAGACGTCGCGGTAGAGGATCGCCGCCACGATCCCGCACAGGCGCGGCGGTGACTCCCGCGCTGACGATGGCATCCCGACGGTGCCCGTCGTTGCGCAGGGCGCGGATCCCTGCCGCGATCCACACGCCGGCGATCACGGGCCCCAGGGACGCCGAAACGGCGAAGGCGGCCACCGAGACTGCGGACAACACCGCGAGCCGGGTCCGGTCCGGCTGGCGCCGGGCTGTCTCAGCCGCCCACAGCACCGCCGCGCTGACGAGGAAGACGGTGCTGTATTCCTTCACGCGTGTCGAGTAGACGACACAGACCGGGCTCACGCTGACGATGCACGCCAGCGCGAGCCCGACCACGCGGCGGAAGCCGAAGTGCCGCGCCAGGAAGTAGATCGCAGGAATGGCGGCGATCCCCGCGGCCAGCTCCGGGAGCTGGGCCCACCACGTGTTCTGGGGATGCAGGTCGATGAACGACCGCTCGAGGAAGTAGAACCCGGGTGCGGCGAGCCACATATGCCATGCCGTGCCGATTCCCACCCTCGACGACAGGGCGGCCCAGGCGTCATCGCGGTAGAAGCCGAGGGTCGTCAACCCCTGCACCCTCATGGCCGTGCCGGCCCCGACCAGGACGAGGAGGATGACCGCCGTGGTCCCCGGGTGCAACCGGTCCGGTGGTGCAGCGGCAGCAACGGATCTCTCGGTGGGCAACGCCGTCTCTGCGGCCGCATCGAGTTCGGTCGCAGGCCCGCCCATGGCCTCCCCCATTTCCTTCGGCGACCGCTACCACGGTAGTGGCCGCGCCGACCCGGACCCCGCCATCGTCCGATGGTTGACGCCGTGTTGACGTTGTGCCCCGCCCGCGGGAGCCTGACGCACATGGCAATGGGAAATCGACCGGAGGTGCAGACGGCGCCGAGCGCCGATCGTGGCGTTGGACGTCTCGCTGCTGGCCGCCCACTTCGCCGCCGCGCTGGCGCGGGTGCCGTTGCGCCGCCCCTTCGCCGGTGAGTCGTCGCTGCTTTCCAACCTGGGCATCACCGTGACGCGGGAGGTCATCCGGGCCTTCATGGGCTATGCGTCGTCACTGCGCATCCCCGAATTCCGGTCGCTCGAGCTCGTGCTCGACGACATCTGCAAGGGGATCATGCCGCCCATCGTCCGCTCCCTCGACGTCCAGGGCCACCCGGTCGAATTCGGCGGCGTTCCCGGGATCCTCTATGTGCCGCGCTGCCAGGCGCCCGAGGGGTTCGTGCTCTACCTGCACGGAGGTGGGTACATCGGTACCTCGCCGAACATGTATGCGTTCTTCACCGCGCAGGTGTGCCGCCAAACCGGCTGCGCCGTCTTCGTCGCCGACTACCGCCTCGCCCCCGAGTTCCCCTACCCCGCCGGCGCGGAGGACGCCTCCGCCATCTATGCGGAGCTGATCCACCGGGGCATCCCCTGCGAGCGGATCTTCCTCGCCGGCGACTCGGGCGGAGGCGGGCTGGCCAACACGGTCCTCCTCGAGGACCCCGAACGGATCAAGCCGGTACGACCGGCGGGGCTGTTGGTCTTCTCGCCCGAGGTCGACCTCCGCCTGGACGAGAAGTCGGTGACGGAGAACGCCGACCACGACATCTTGCCGTGGAACATCCCCACCACGGCGTACCTGCACGGGGCCGACGTCAGCAGCAGTCCCGTCTCGCCCCTGAGCGCGGACCTGAGCGGGTTCCCCCCGACGTGTGTCACCTGGGGCGGCGACGAGATGTTCCGCGACCCCATACGGCGCTACGTCGACTGTCTGCGTGCCGCCGGGGTCCGCACCGAGGCGCAGGAGTTCGACGGGATGTTCCACGTCTTCGAGATCCTGATGCCGTGGGCCGTCAACAGCCACGAGGTGTTCGCGCTGGTCCGGCGCTTCGTCCGCCGCGTCCTGGACGATGCGCCGCCCCTCGAAGACCTCGACCTGTTCGACGCGCTCGGTCTCGAGCGCTGATCAGCCCCGGCCGAGCTCGTCGGCCGCCTTGTGCAGGTCCCGGCGGAAATCGGGATGGGCGATGTCGGCGAGCAGGTGCGCGCGTTCGCGCACCGTGCAGCCGGTCAGTTCCGCGGCGCCGTATTCGGTGATGACCACGCCGGTGTGGTGGCGCGGCGTGGAGACGACCGATCCCTCCGGCGGGATGCCCGCAATGCGGGACACGACCTCGCCGTGCGCGTTCGGTCGTCGAACGCAGGCAGATGAGCGAGTGCGCGTCGAGGTGCAGCTCGGCTCCGGCCACGAAGTCCTCGTGCCCGCCGACACCCGAGATCTGGCGGCCGTCGATGCTGTCGGCCATCACCTGGCCGTAGAGATCGACCGAGAGGGCGCCGTTGATGGAGACGAGGTTGGCGTTGCGCGAGATCACCGTCGGGTCGTTGACCGTGTCGACGGGGAGGAACGCGACCTCGTCGTTCCCGTCGAGCCATTGGTAGAGCTCCGCCACGCCCAGCGCGAAGGTGGTCACCGACACGCCGTCGAACATCCCCTTGGCGTCGTTGGTGACCTTCCCGGCCTGGTGCAGCTGCATGAGACCCGTGGTGAACATCTCCGAATGGATGCCGAACCCGCCGAGCGGCCCGCGCGCCAGCTCGGCCGCCACGATGTTGGGAATGGCCCCGATGCCCGTCTGCAGCGTGGACCCGTCCTGCACATACGTCAGCGCGTGGCGCGCGATGGCCGCGTCCGCGCCGGCGTCCTCCGAAGGCGGATCGGCGAGCGCGAAGGGTGCGCCGTCGGACTCGACGAGCACGTCAATGGCGTCGAGCGGAATGGTGTTGTCGTAAGTCGGGGGCAGGCTCTTGGTGCGGGGCAGGTGCGGGTTGACCTCCATGATGAGCAACCTCTCGGGATCCCGACCGGCGCGGAGGAGCTCGTCCCGGGTCCCGCCGACGTGCAGCGAGAGGTTGACGGACCCGCTGTCGTCGGGCGGCGCGCCCTGCGCCACCATCACGCGGGGAGCGAACCGGGCCATGATCGGCCCCATCTGCCGGAAGCCCCCCGGGACCAGTTCCACGCGGTGGCCCATGGAGAGGTGCAGCCGTTCCGCCGGACCGAAGAAGCCGCAGCGGTAGCTGACCCCGGGTTTGGTGAAGACGTCGTACAGGTTCAGGCAGAGGGCACCCCCGATCTGCAGGTCCTCCCAGTCGTCCCGGGTTCCGAGCGCGGTCAACAGGGCATCGGGGATGCCCGGGCCGAGCCCGAAGCCGATCTGATCGACCGGCCGGACCAGCGCAACGGCCTCCTCCAGGGTGCGGACATTCGGCATGAGCCCCACTTTCGCGCCTCGTACGCCGTGACCTCGGGCTTCGATTCCGGCCCTCATCTGACGGCGTCGTCAATCCATGACTTTCGGCTCTACCCTCACCCCGGGTGCGCAACCAGAATGGCTGGGACACCCTCCTCTTCCCAGACAACGGTGCTTGGAGAATGGCGACCACCCCCCTCGGTCGCCATTTTCCAATTCCGGAGTTGTTTGGCCATCGGGGTGAACCTTCCGCCCACGTTGGGACCTCCGGCCCTGCCGTGCGCTGCCGAGCCAGGCGCATACTGGTTGCAACCCCGCAAAGGGGTAACGGGAACGGCGTGGCAAGGAGGGGGGCCGGTGGGCGGAACAATGCATGGGGTGCTTCGGCGCCCGCTCGGGCTCGCGTACGCGGCCCGTCACAACAGCGAGCCCGCGAGGTCGTCAGCCTCCGCTGATGCCCGCGCGCACACGAGGAGCCCAGGCCGGCCCAGGGGCAGGGACGGCCGGCCCACTGGAGCCGCCGATGTCGATGTACACCCAACTTCTCCACGCCGCCGTCGGACAGCGCGGGCCCGTCGCGCTGCGTCCGACCAGGCGCAGCGCGCTCGATGCGCTGCGGCGCAGCCGCGGTGAGCTCGACGAGGACACGCCGCCCCCCACTGACCCCGATGCGGTCCCCGTGGTGCTCGCCCGCGAGATCGCCTACGACGTCGCGCTGCTCGAGCTGGCCGAGGTCATGGGGATCGAGACGGACCCGAGCCGCTTCGAACAGCCCCGGCAGGAACGAGCCCGCCTGGAGCGGGAGTTGCGACAGCGCGGGATCACCGCCGCCCAAGCCTCGTCGCCCGACGCGTCCGGCCTGAGGTCCGGACGGCGCCTGAGCGGTCAGGTGCCGGTGGCCTCGCTGCGTGACTCCTGGCTCGATCGCTCGCTGAGGCGAGCGGCGAAGGTGGCGGCCTGGGTGCGGCGCTCCATGCCGAGCTTGGCGAGCAGGTTGGAGACGTAGTTCTTCACGGTCTTCTCCGCCAGGAACATGGTGTCGGCGATCTGGCGGTTCGTGTACCCCTCCGCAATGAGATCGAGGATCCGGCGCTCCTGCGGGGTGAGGCTGGCCAGCCGCGGGTCCAGCTTCGGGCCTTCGCGCAGCCGGTCGAGCACGCGCTCGGTCAAGGAGGGATCGAGCAGCGACTGCCCGGCGCCGGCGCGGCGGATCGTCTCGATGAGATCGAGGCTGCCCACCTGCTTCAGGACGTAGCCCGCGGCCCCCGCCATGATGGAGGCGATGAGCGCCTCGTCGTCGGCGTAGGACGTCAGCATCACGCAGGCGATCTCGGGCATCGTCGCCCGGATCTCGCGGCAGACCTCGACGCCGCTGCCGTCGGGCAGCCGGACGTCGAGAATGGCCACGTCAGGCTTCGCGGCAGGAATGCGCGCCAGGGCATCGGCGACCGTGCCCGCCTCGCCCACCACGTCAATGTCCTGACCCGCTTCGAGCAGGGCGCGCAGGCCCGTCCGGACAACCTCGTGGTCGTCGAGGAGGAACACGCCCAGTGGCACGGCCGCCATCTTCGCATTCCGGTCCGAGGCCCGCTACCGGCCGGGGAGAAGCCCCGCCTCGACCTCGATAAGCTCACCGCGGTGCGGTCCCTCTTGCGGCGCACGTCGCGCCCGGCGCGGGACCGTCGCCGAGCCCGAACCCCCGGATGGAAGGTGCTGAGCAATGACCGCGGAACCATCATCGGACACGGGCAGGATCGTCGCCGGCTTCGACGGCGCGGACTCCTCCCTGCACGCCCTCTCCTGGGCGGCCCGCCAGGCCGTCCTCACCGACAGCACCCTCGAGGTCGTGATGACGTGGGAGTGGCCGTCGAGCTACGGCTGGGCCGTGCCGATCCCCGACGATTTCGATCCCGAGGCGGACACGCCGAAAGGCGCTCGACACCGCCATTGCAGGTGCGCGGTCCGAGCACCCCGGCCTGAAAGTGGAGGGCCGGCTGATCAGTGGGCATCCCGCGCCGGTCCTCGTCGAGGCCGTCCAAGGACGCCGATCTGCTCGTCGTCGGCAGCCGTGGCCACGGCGAGTTCGTCGGCATGCTCATCGGCTCGGTCAGCGAGTACTGCGTGACCAATGCGCACTGCCCGGTGCTCGTGCATCGCGTCCCCGGCTAGATCGACCTTCAGGCCGCCCGCCTCGTCAACGGCGCGCCGGCGTGCCGTTCCGTCGGCCCGGAGCTGCGCCAGCCCGGGCCCGCCGTGCGTCGGCGTGCGGTGCCGTCGCCGCGCCCACCGACCAGCGCACCGCAGCGTCGCCTCCACGGACGACGCCAGCGCCGCATGCTGATACCCGCCTTCGAGGAAGAGGGCGAGCCGGCCCGGACGGGGCGCGAACTCGCGCACGATGCGGGCGAGCTCGGCGAAGTCCCCGCTCGACAGCTGCAGGTCGCTGAGCGGGTCGTCCCGGTGGGCGTCGAACCCGCACGAGACGAGGACCCAGTCCGGCGCGAATGCCTCGATGCTGGCGCGCGCCTCCTGGTCGAGCGCGGCCCGCAGCACATCGCCCGTCGCCCCCGGTGGCAACGGGAGGTTGAGGGTGAGACCGGGCGCGCCGGTGCCACCGACCTCGTCGGGACGGCCCGTCCCGGGATAGAGGGGATGTTGATGGGTCGAGACGTAGAGCACGTCGGGGTCGTCCCAGAAGATGTCCTGGGTGCCGTTCCCGTGGTGCACGTCCCAGTCGACGATGAGGACCCGCTCGCCCGAGGGCCGTGCGCGAGGCCGCGGCGACGGCGACGTTGTTGACGAGACAGAAACCCATGGCCCGGTCGGCGGTGGCGTGGTGGCCGGGTGGGCGGACAGGGACGAAGGCGACGCCCTCGCCACGCTGCTCGAGTGCCTGCAGGGCGGCCAGCCCCGCGCCCGCGGCGCGCCGTGCCGCCGTCCACGAGTCCGGCCGCGCGTAGGTGTCGGCGTCAATGTCCCCGCCCCCCTCCGCGCAGAACGACGCCAGGCCGGCGAGGTAGGCCGGGTCATGGACGCGCGCCAGCTCGTCCAGGGACGCCTCGCGAAAGCCGGCGACACGACCTCGTGCTCGGGTCCGAGTGCGCGCACGCCTTCCATGACGGCCACCAGGCGGGACGGTCGCTCGGGATGGCGGGGACCGCCGTCGTGCTCCGACAGCCCCGACGGCCCGGCGACGACGAGCGTCGTCACGCCTGAGCCCGCGACCGACCGCACGACCTGACCGCATGGCATCATGCGCCTCGTCCGGGCCCATGCGTACGCGCGGCCGCCCTCGCCCGGCCACCCCTACGCTGGCCGGTCATGCAGGCATGGGTGGTCGACCGGCCCGGTCCGGTCGACGGCGACGCGCACCCATTGGTGCGGGTGGAGAGGCCCGTCCCCGAACCGGGGCCCGGCCAGGTCCGCGTGCGCGTGCGGGCGTGCGGCGTCTGCCGGACGGATCTCCACCTCACCGAGGGCGATCTGGTCCCGCGCCGCCCGCGGGTCACGCCGGGGCACGAGGTCGTCGGGGTGGTCGACCGGCTCGGTCCCGGCAGCACGCGTTGGCGGGAGGGTGACCGCATCGGGGTGCCCTGGCTGGCCCACACCTGCGGGATCTGCCGCTTCTGCCTGTCGGGCCGCGAGAACCTCTGCCTCCGGCCGCGCTTCACCGGCTGGGACGTCGACGGGGGCTACGCCGAGTACGTCGTGGTCGGACGAGGCCTACGCCTACGCGCTGCCCGACGAGTTCGACGACGTGGAGGTGGCGCCGCTCCTCTGCGCCGGGATCATCGGCTACCGGGCCTTGTTGCGGGCCGACCTTCCCGAGGGAGGCCGGCTCGGGATCTACGGGTTCGGGGGCTCGGCCCACCTCACGGCCCAGGTGGCGCTGGCCCGCGGTGCCCGCGTCCACGTCATGACCCGCTCCCGGGAGGCCCAACAGCTGGCCCTCGAGCTCGGCGCCGCCAGCGCGGGGGACGCCGACGCCGCGCCGCCCGAGCCGCTGGACTCCGCCATCCTGTTCGCCCCGGTCGGCACCCTCGTCCCGCCCGCCCTGGCCGCCCTGGACCGGGGCGGGACGCTGGCCGTCGCCGGCATCTACCTGAGCGACATCCCCGCTCTCGACTACGAGCAGCACCTGTTCGAGGAGCGGACCCTGCGGAGCGTGACCGCCAATACCCGGCACGACGGGGAGGAGTTCCTGGCCGAGGCCGCCCGGATCCGGCCTGCGCGTCTCGACCGTCCCCTACCCGATGGAGCGCGCCGACGAGGCGCTGCGCGACCTGCGCGACGACCGGGTCAACGGCGCCGCCGTCCTCGTCGTCTGACCAGGGCGCGAGCACCTGAACAGGGGAAACGACCTCCGGAAACGAGAAGACGCCGACGGTGCCCCAGTCGATTCACGCAAAGCGCTGTCACAGGGCCCTTGGCGATAGGTCCTGGAGCTTTCGACTGGGGCACGCACGCCGGCAGTGCGATCAGGCGGTAGATCGCTGGATCCATTATTCCCGATCCGCGGACCGGTAAACACAGAAATTCAGAAAAATGTCGAAGCGTTTAGATGACGGGTTCGACCTGGTCAGCGGCCATGGAGGACCGCCACCAGCTCCCGGTCCCGGGGATACGACAGCAGGCGGGACGCGAGCTCTCGAGGCTCAGCCAGCGCAGCTCGTCGACCTCCTCGTTGGGGCTGAAGGACCCTCCTTCTGCCGCCATGATCCAGTAGGCCACCGCCTTCGGCCGGCCCTTGCGGTCGACGTACTCGGTGTGGCCGATGAAGCGGAGGAGATCGCAGGTCATGCCCGTCTCCTCCCGCACTTCGCGCAGCGCGGCCATCTCGAGGGTCTCGCCCGGCTCGAGCTTTCCCTTGGGGAACGACCAGTCGTGCTGCACCGGCCGGTGCACGACGACGATCTCGAGGAGCCCGCCCTGCCGGCGGACGACCAGCCCGCCGGCCGCCTGGACCACATCTGTCTGGGAAGGGAGCTCAGCCGTCATTGCTCGTCGCGCCACTGGGTCGCAGGTTACCGTCGCGCCCCCGCGCAACCGCGGCAATCGCGTCCCGGGAACCGGGACGAGAAGCCGCAGTAGCGTGAGCGCGATGTCGGATTCCAAGGCAGACGGAGCCGGGCGGGCACGACCCCGTCGAGATCGAGTGGCAGTTCGACGCCCTCGACCTGCGGCCGGTGGAGCGCTGGCTGGCCACCCTCCCCACCCTCGCCATCGAGACGGGCGACGGAGGGACGGTGACCGCGCTCGCCCGCCCGCCGCGCCGGCTGGTCGACTCCTATCTCGACTGCGACGACTGGCGCATCGCCCGCGCCGGCTTCGTCGTCCGCACCCGGCGCCGCGGCCGCAGCGACGAGGTCACCCTCAAGGACAGCCGTCCCGCGGAGGGGAGCGGCCTGCGCCAGCGCCTGGAGGTCACCGAGGTCCTCCCGCCGTCCGGCTTGGACGGGCTCGGACACGACGGACCGGTCGGGCGCCGGCTGCGCGCCATCGTCGGTTCCCGCCGGCTGCACGAGGTGCTCCAGGTGCGCACCCGCCGGCGCCCCTTCGCGCTGCGGGTCGGCGGTGTCGACGTGGCGGAGATCGCGCTCGACGACACGATGATCGTCGTCGGCACCGGGCAGCGCCCCATGCAGCTGCGGCGCGTCGAGGTCGAGGTCCACCCCGACTGGCTCGACGCGCTGGAGCCGATCGTGGAGCAACTGCGCATGTCCTGCGGGCTCCAACCGGCGCGCCTCTCCAAGTTCGAAGCAGGGCTGCTGGCCCTCGGGGAGGAGATCCCCGGGACGCCGGACCTCGGGCCGACCGACGTCTCCGCCGCGTCCACCATGGGGGATCTCGCCTTCGCCGTGCTCCGGCGTCAGCTCGCCGTGGTGCGGGCCAAGGAGCCCGGCACGCGGCTCGGCGAGGATCCCGAGGAGCTGCACGACATGCGGGTGGCGACGCGCCGGCTGCGCGCCGCCCTCTCGTTGTTCGAGGGCGTGCTGCCCGTCCGGGCCCAGGTGTTCCGCGAGGAGCTCGGCTGGCTGGGCAGGCTGCTCGGGGCCGTGCGCGACCTGGACGTGCAGCTGCAGGGCCTGGCGGGCATGTCGCCTCCGGCGTCGACACGCACAGCGGACGGCCACGACCCGCTGGTCGAACTGGCGGCGCTCCTCGAGCGCGAGCGCGAGGCTGGCCCGCGCCGACATGTTGAACGGGCTCGACTCGGTCCGCTGGGACCGCCTGGCCAAGGGGCTGACCGCCATGGCGCAGCAGGGACCGGCGCGGCGATCGCTGGCCACCAGGGTGCCCGCCGAGATCGGCTTGCCCGAGCTGGTGCTGACGGCGCCACCACAAGGTGCGCAAGGCGGCCAAGCGGGCCGAGGCACACCGGCGTCGTCACGGACTTCCACGCCTTGCGCATCCGGTGCAAGCGGCTGCGCTACGCCCTCGAGTTCAGCAGCGACGTGTACGGCGGGAAGACCTCCCGCTTCGTGCGCGAGCTCACGGTGCTGCAGGACGAGCTCGGCGAAATGCAGGACGCCGAGGTGGCGTCGCTCCAACTCGCCGACCTGGCCACAGGGGACGCCCACCTCCCCGCCGCCACCATCTTCATGATGGGCGGTGTCGCCGAGCAGCACCGGCGCCAGGTGAAGCGGCTCCTCAAACGACTGCCCGACGAGTTGCTCCCGCACCGAGGGCCGGCCGTGGCGCGAGCTGCGCGAGCTCATGGAGCGCCGTCGGGCCGAGGCGGAGGCGGCCCGGCCGCCGGTGCGCACGACCCTGCGCGCCGTGCCCCAGCCGCCGCCCGAAGCAGAGCCCGAGCCGGCGACGTCGACCACGGCCGCACCGGCACCCTCGGTCGACCCCGAGCCGCTCCATCCCGCCGCGGCACCGGGGCTCACGTCCCTGGCCCCGCCACCGCAGTCAGGCCAAGGGGAATGAGCCCGCGTCGTCTCCCATGACGACGCGGGGATGCTCGGTGACGATGAAGTGCAGCTGGTCGGTGTCGAGGAAGTTGCCGATGTCGGTCCAGATGTCGGGGAAGTCCGGCTCCGCCATGTGGGCCCGGTACGCGTCCATGTCCTCGAACCACTGCACCGTGACCCCGTCGAATCCGGCGTCGTCGTCACCGTTGTAGTCGTTGAGCGGGCGCGGGTGCTGCTCGTAGCGCACCACGTGGCTCCCGCTCTTGCTCGCCTTGATCAGGGGGCCGTGCACGTCCTGCCAGTAGGCGTGGAACTCGGCGGGCGTGAGACCGTCCTTGCGGCGCAGCAGGCAGGTGAGCCTGACCATGGGACCTCCTGTCCGGTGTCGCGCCGGGCCACATGACCCGGCCGGCGCCCCGCAGGCTATCGGCGGTCCCGGACCTAGGGGAGGGAGAGGGTCAGGCCCGAGCCCGAGCCGCTCGTGCTCGACACCGACCGAGACACCGCCCACCGAGACCGGCGGCGTGCTGACGGGCAGCGGCACGGCCGGGAGCGGCACCGTCACCGTCGTCGTGGTGGTGGTGCTCGTCGTCGACGTGGTGCTGCCGGTCGTCGCGCTGCCCGAGCCGCTCGCGGCCGGGGTCGTCGCCGTTGCCGCCGGCCGAGGCCGTGACGGGCAGGCTCGGCACGATCCGGGCACGCTCGACAGGCCTCGGCAGCCCCGGCACGGAGCTCCCGCTCCCTCCGAGGGGGAGCGACGGGAGCGTGGGCGAGGTCGAGCCGGTGCGCGCCGGTGGCGCCCGAGGCCGCCGCCGTGACGCCGTCGAGGAGGGCGGCGATGCCACCCGTGCCGGACAGCAGGGAGCTGGGAGTGCCGGCCGTTGCGGGCAGGACGCTGTCCAGCGCGCTCAGCCCCGGGAGGCCGAGGCTCGGGATCCCGCCGGCGGGCAGCGGCAGCGACGCGAGCGGGATGAGCGAGCCCAGGTCGGCGAGCGTCCCCGTGAGGTTGGTGACGACACCGGTCAGCGTGGGGGCGAGGCTGCCGAGCGTTTCGGTCGGGTCGCTCGGCAGCGTGCCGACGTTGCCCAGCGCGGTGGTCAGGCCGCCGAGGACGCAGCCCAGCCCGAGGTCGGTCGTCGTGGGCGTGCAGCCGATTCCCGTGCCCAGTCCTGATCCCAAGCCCGAGCCGTCACCGGCACCCGATCCGCTCCCCGCTGACGTCCCGGCACTCGACAGGTCGGCCAGGGTCGCCGGCAGCGACCCCGTCTGGGACGTCAGCCATTGCAGCGGCGCCGCGCTCTGCGTGAGCGAGCCCGACAGCGACGACAGCGCCGCGGTCGTCAGCGCGGCCGTGCCGCTCGTCGATCCCGCGCCGTCCGCAGCCTGCTCGGCGGCGGCGGCCGATTCGTCCGGTGAGGTCGCCGAGGCCAGCGGGTGTGCCGCCGCCGGGCTGATGGTGAAGGCGCCACCGAGGCCGCCGAGAAAGGCGCCCACCGCGGCGCAGGCCAGCCCACCGGCCCCCACCATGGCGGCGTTGCGGTAGCGCGCGAGCCCCCTCGGCCCCTCGCTCTCCGCTGACGTCTCCACGGCAGCCGGCACCGGCGCCGGCGCCGGCGCCGGCGCCTCGAACTCGTTGTGAAGCGGAGCGTCCGCGGCGGTGACGAGCACGCCCTGCGGGCGGGCCGGCGCAGCCGGCGGCTGCTGCCGTGTCGGGCGCCGCGTGCTTGCCCCTCGAGCGGAACTCCCCCCGGAGCATCTCGTCGTACATCTCGTCCAAGTTCGACGTCATCCGTCCTCCTCCCCAACGCCCCTCCCCGGGGCCCTCGTCTGGAAACGTGGCTCCGCACCCGCCCTTGCGGTCTCCCTCTGCACCCGGATCGAGATCACGAGAAGGTCCAGCTCCCGATGGTGACGACGGCCCCGTGCACGGGGAGGACGACCGTCATGGCGTGCCCGCCCGGGGCGGATCCCCCCGAGAGGGTCACCGAGGTGCGCAGGACCACCTGGGTCGGGGTACCTCCCGAGGAGTCGATCTCGACGTCGAGCGGGGCGTCGTGCCCGGTGACCACCGCGCCGGCCAGCTGGGGCGGCAGGGGCAGGTGGGGCGCCATGGCGGCCCACCACGCGCTCTGGTGCTGGGCGCCCGCGTGCAGGCCGCCGAAGTAGGTCTCGAGGGCCGCCGCCTCCAGGGAGAGCGGGCCCGGCGACTGGGCGAAGGCAACGGAGGCATTGACCAGGTTCATCGTGCCCATGGGCGCCTCGTTCTGTTCCAGGGTCAGGCCCTGCGCCTGCAGGCCCGCGGCGCCGACGTCGACGTAGTCGGTGGACGAGACCGTCCGCACGAACTGCGCCCCGGCATGGAGGCTGGCGCCCTTGGTGGCGGCGCCCACCTCCGTCGCCCGCACGAGGAGGCGGTCCGGGGTGAAGAAGAGCGCGTTCGGGGGCCAGCAGGTGTCGAGCACCAGGCTCGGGCCCGTGGTGTTCGAGACCGCCGAGCCGGCGGGGACGACCTGCTTGGCGCTGACCCGGAACTTCACCGTGTTGCACGCCGTCTGGTACGTGATCACGTCTCCCGCCTCGAGCTGGTTGAGGTGCACGAAGTAGCTGACGTCGTGCGCCAGGAAGACCGCGGCGCCGTCGACCCCCGGCCAGACCGACTGCGCGTCGTGCCCCACGGCCACGTTGAGCTCCGGGTCGTCGGTGCCCTGCTCCACCGGGGCGCTGAGGTTGAGGGCGGGGACGGTGAGGATGCCCGACAGCTGGCCGGGACTGACCCCCGCCACCTGGCAGGAGGCGCCGTGGCTCTCGGCCGCGATCTTGGCCATGGCGGCCCGCTCGCTGCCGAGGAGGACGGCCTGCGCGTGATGCTGGTGCTCCTGGTGGGCCAGGGCGTAGCTCCCGGCGAACACGGCGACGAAGAGCAGGACCACGCCGACGAGCGTGACGCCGACCCGACGCGCGTCGCGGAGCGCCTCTCACCGCACTGCTTCCGACCGCGCCTGCCCGGAACGGGGTTCCGCCACCCCGTCCCGGGCAGTTCGCAGCACCGGTTCCCGCTGCATCTGCCTCTCCCTCCGACGTCCTCCGAAGACGTGTTCTGCCTCGACCTCCTGCTGCCGCCGGAGCGGCGGAGCACCCCTGGCTCGATTCGCGGGTGGTCGATCGTGCTGTGCTGTGGCCGCCGCCGGGCCGGCCCCCGAGACCGGAGGGGGAACGGAGGAGGTCCCGAAGGCCGGGCCCGGTGGCGGTCCGCCGTCCGATCCGCGCGTGGATCGGCAGTGATGGCTCATGAGCCACCTCGGCGGTGGTTGGGTGAACTGAGAGAGCGGGCGAGCGAGGCGATGCGGCGCCGGCCGATGAGCAGCAGGCCGGCCAGGCCCATGCCCGCCATCAACAGGACGGGCAGCGTCCCCGCCCAGTACTCGCCGGTGTGCACCGTCGTGACGTTCGGGACGACCGCCGGCGCTGTCGCCGCCACCGGTGTGGCGGGGCTGGCCGCGGCGGGCGAGGTGGCGACGGCGGGCGTGGCCACGGTCGAGCTGCCGGTGACGCTCACGTCGCCGACGTTCAGGCCGATGCCGCCCTCCAGGGCGCTGAGCAGCCCGAGGTTGAGGACGCCCACCTTGGCGCTGGCCGTCGTGCCCGGCGCCGAGGTGTCGCAGGTGAGCAGGTTCCCGTCAGGGTTGTAGTTGATGATCCCGGTCAGGAGGCTCCCGAGCGCGGAGCCGAGCGCGCTGCTGGCGCCGACCTGCGCCAGGATCTCGTTGACCAGGCTGGTCAGCTGCGTGATGGTGACGAACGTGGGCAGCGAGCCGCTGGTCGAGTAGGAGACCAGGCCGGCGTTGCAGCTGGGCGTCACCGTGCCGGTGCTGCGGTCGAGCGCCACCGACGCGGTCGTCGGCGCCACCTGCAGATCGGCCAGCCCGAAGAGGTTGACGTCGACGGCGTGCTGCGTCACCGAGTCGGTCACGACGTTGCCGCTCGTGCTGACCGCCGAGGTCGAGCCGCCGAGGTCGATGCTCAACGGCTCCACGCTGGCCGCGTTGCCGCCGGTCAGGCCGAGCACCTGGTTGAGGATCCCGGTGACGAGTCCCGTCACCGGCGACGTGCCGTTGGCGGCGTTGAGCTGGGTCAGCAGCCCGCTCAGGACGGAGCACTCGCCGCTGGCCGTGCTGCCCCCGGCGACGCTCGTCGGGTTCAGGGCGAGGTTGGCCGGCAGGATCCCGTTCACGGTGCCCAGGAGCGCCGACACCGACGACGGGAGCGGGCTCGAGTTGGACCCCGCCGAGCCGGAGGCGGCCGGGACGTCGTCGCACACCGACGAGGCGGACGGCAACGAGCCACCGAGAATGCTCTGCAGCACGTCGGTCAGGCTCAGGCTGATCGACACGTTGGCCAGGCTGCCGGTGCCCGAGGCCGTCGGGGTCGCCGCTGCCGTCCTCCGAAGCCGACGCGGTGCCGCACGAGACGTTGACGTTGACGAGGCCGGTGTCGATCGGGACGGTGCAGGCGCTCGATCCGGTCGGCGTGGCGGTCACGCCGTTCCCCGAGGCCACCGCGTCCTGCGTGGTGGTCGAGGCCAGGCCGGACAGGGACGAGGTCGGGCTCGTCGGGCACGGGTTCGTCGAGGATGCGGTCGAGAGGCAGGCACCGGTGCCGGACGCCTCGGCCATCGGGTCGTTGCTGGCGTCGGCCTCCGAGCCGCCACCGGCGAATTGCAAGGTGTTGAGGAGGTCGAGCGAGACGAACCCACCGTTGGACTGGACGTTCCACGTGGTGCTCTGCGCGCCCGCGCTGGACGACACGGCGCACAGCAGTGTCAGGGCCACCAGCCCCACCGCGGCGATCCTGATCCGACCCCTCATCACTACCCCTCCACCGACCTCCGCTGACACGGAGGACGCTTCTGCCTTCGTGGATGAAACGGGGCACTCTGGCGAACCTTGCGCCCCCCTGTGAACAATTCGCGTTGTCACACCCCCGTGCGGGGCGGACGCCGGGTGCGGTCCCGCAGCAGCAGGTCAGCGGGGCAACGCCGGTCGTCCCGTACTGTTCCTCCATGCCCGCGTCCCACGTCGTGGTCCTCCTCCTGGCCGGGGTGGGCGCCGGCATCTTCAACGGTGTGGCCGGCGGGGGCAGCCTGATCTCGTTCCCGATCCTGCTCGGCGCTCGGCTACCCCGCCCTGACGGCGAACATCACCAACACCATCGGGATCTGGCCCGGCTACGTGGCCTCGGCGGCCGGGTTCCGCCGCGAGATCGGCGACCAGAAGAGCCGCCTCCTGCGCCTGACCCCCGTCGCCCTGGCGGGTGGCGTCGCCGGCGCGCTGCTGCTCCTGACCACGTCCTCGGCGACCTTCGACGACGTCGTGCCCTGGCTCGTCCTGGGGGCCGCCGCCCTGTTCGCCGCCCAACCGGTGCTGCGGAAGGCCCTGGACCGGGGCGCGGCACATCCCCGCACCCGGCCGGTGCTGCTGGTGGCCGGGGTGTTCGCCGCGTCGGTCTACGGCGGCTACTTCGGCGCCGCCATGGGCGTCATGTTCCTGGCCATCCTCGGCTTGGCCCTGCCCCTCTCGCTCGCCCACACCAGCGGGCTGCGCGCCGTGCTCTCCATGATCGTCAACGGCATCGCCGCCGTCGTCTTCCTCATCCACGGCGGGCTCGCCTGGGAGGCGGTGGGCCTGCTGGCCGCGGGCAGCCTCGTCGGCGGCTACGCCGGCGCCCGTCTCGCCATCGCCCTCCCCGCGCCCGCCCTGCGGGTGGTGGTCATCGTCATCGGCGTCGGCACCGCGGTGAAGCTGCTCGCTGTGATCGGTCAGTCGACCGCCAGCGGGTAGGGGCCGGCCACGGCGCGCGCCAGCTCCCGCCGCAGCGCCCGCCGTGCCTCGTCCGCGTCGTCGGGTGTGATCGGCACGAAGCGCACGCGGGTCCCCGGTGCGCACTGGCCGAGCCGCCCGTGGTCGGCCGAGGCCACCACCGCCAGCACCGGGTAGCCGCCGAGCGTGGCGTGGTCGGGCATGAGCACGACCGGATCACCGTCGGGTGGCACCTGCACCGCCCCGGTCACGACGCCCTGGGAGTCGAGCCCTCCCCCGCCCGGCCCGCTCCGCAGCGCCGGCGCACCCGGCGCCGCCCGGAGGCGGAGGCCGACCCGGTTCGACGCCGGCTCCACCACGAAGACCGCCGCGGCGAGCCGCGCCAGCGCGTCGCCGTCGAACTGCTCGGCGTGCGGGCCGGGGACGACGCGCAGCACCACCGGCGACGAGGCGTCGACGTCGGTGGCCCAGCCCGCCAACGAGATGGTCCCCGAGCGGTGGCGTCCACGCACCGGCGTGCAGCACGGCCCCCGCCGTCGAGCGGGCCGGCGCCGAGCCCGGTCAACTCGTCGCTGGCGCTGCTCCCGAACCACTCGCGGCCCGAGGAACCCGCCGGCCACCGACACGTAGCTGCGGCATCCGCCGTGCTGGCGACCGACCTCGAGCACCTGGCCCGCGGCCAGGGGCAGGAGCTGTCCGGCCGGAGCCGGACTGCCGTCGACGCGGACCTCGGGCGCGCCGCCGACCACCGCCACGTGGCACCCGCCGAGGCAGCGCAGCCGGGTCCCGCCCCCCGTGAGCTCCAGCGCGCCCGCCCGCGCCGCGTTCCCCGCCACGCGGTTGGCCAGGTCGAACGACACCGGATCGGCCGGGCCGGCCGCAGGGACACCGACCGCGGCGACGCCCCGCCGCCCGCCGTCCTGCACGACGGCCCGCAGGCCCGCCGCCACGACCTCGAACACCGTGCGGGCGTCCGGCGGCAAGGACCACGGCCGGTGGCACCACCGGGTCGGGTTCGACCCGGTCGCCCGCGCCGGCGACGGTGAAGCGGACCCGGTCGCCCGGCGCCAGCGCGGCGTAGGGCGGGGAGACCGCGGAGAACAAGGGAAAGCCGGTGCGTCCGATCAGCTGCCAGCCGCCGGGCGACGCCGTGGGATAGACGGCGGCGTGGCCGTTGGCGATGGCCACGGATCCCGCCGGGACGGCGGGACGCGGCCGCGGCCGCCGGGGCACCCGGTCCAGCGGGCTCGGGAGGCCCTCGAGGTAGGCGAACCCGGGCGAGAACCCCATCACCGTGGCGGTCAGGGGCCCGCCGGTGAGCAGCTGCCACCACCTCGTCCGGCGAGCAACCGGCGAGCGCGGCCACCTCGTCGAGGTCGGGCCCGTCGAAACGGCAGGGGACGGTGACGAGACGGCCCGGCGCCGCCCCGCCGCCGGAGCGGCCGCGTCGGGCCGGCCCGGCGCGCACCGCTTCGACCGCGGCCTCGATCGACGAGAGCGACGTCTCGGCATCGGTGGCGTGCACCATGACGGTCGCCGATCCGCCCACCGCCTCGGCCTCCACCGGCCAGGGCCGCCGTGAGATCTCCCGCCAGCTCCCGCGCCGCCGCGGCGTCGGCGACCCCGATCAGGAAGGCGCGGTCACCGAGGCGCCGCCGCTCCCCGACGGGGACGGACTGCGTCATGCACGTGCCGGCGCGATCACCTTGATTCCCACGTCGGCCATGGCGGTGCGCACCGCCGTGGCGATGGCCACCGCCCCGGGCGAGTCGCCGTGGATGCACAGCGTGTCCACCCAGAGCGTCAGCACGGAGCCGTCGTGCGGCGACGACCGCGCCGCGGGCCAGGGTCAGCGCCTGGGCCGCCGCCGCCCCGGGGTCCGTCAGCACCGCGCCGGCCTCCGCCCGGTCGACCAGGCCGCCGTCGGGTCGGTAGGCGCGGTCGCAGAATCCCTCCTCGCAGGCGGTCAGGCCGTCGCGCAGCACCATCGCCAGGGCGCGGCACGCCCGAGGGCAGCACCAGGGCCGCATCTTCGCCGACGCTGTCGCGCACGGCGTCACGGAAGGTCTCGTACACCGCGCCGCCCTTCGCCACCTCTTCGTAGAGCGCCCCGTGGGCCTTCACCGACTCGGACGGCGTGCCCGCCGCCCGGCAGATGCGATCGAGCGCCGCGCAGCTGTCGGGCCAACGACGCGCCGAGCTCGGCGCGGTCGATGTCCATCGGGCTGGCGGCCGAAGCCGGCGCGGTCGGGGTAGGAGGGATGGGCGCCGACCCCGACGTCGTGCTCCAACGCGGCGGCCACGGTGGCCTGCATGGACGTCGTCGTCGCCCGCGTGGCCGCCGCAGGCGACGTGCACCGACGTCACCAGCCCGAGCAGCGTCCGCTCCACCTCCAGCCCGGCCGCATCGGCTCGCCTCGCCGACGTCGGCGTTGAGGTCGATGGTCCGATGGGGCGCCACGCCGTCAGCCGGCCTCGAGCTGGTCCACCACGATGCCGTCGCGGTACACCACGCGCTGGTTGCGCCGGGTGGGCACGCGGGCACCCGCCGAGGATGGTCCCCGTCATGTTGAGCGGGTCCGCCCCGGCCACCACCACCTGCTCGCCGTCGGCACCACGGCGGTGCGTCGCCTGCAGCTCGTCGAACGCCTCGGGCAGCGCGTACTGCTCGCCCGCGAGCCCGGCGACGAAGCGGCCGCCGAGGACGAGCCCGCGCGCCTCCAGCCGGCGCAGGGCCCACACGACCTCGCGCCACGGCACCTTGAACGACTCCCGGCTCCAGATCTCCCAGGCGACGATGCCCCAGCGCACCAGCAGCTGCTGCGCCACGGTCTCGGCCAGCGCCTCGTTGCCGGGCAGGAGCACGCCGTCGTCGACGGCCGGTGCCCCGAGCACCTCGGGCCCGGGCAGGAGCGACCAGCGGCCCTCGCCGATCCCGGTCCCCACCGGCGCGCGCCGGCGCGCCAGGCGCCCGGAGGGGCGGCGGACCGTCCGCGTGCGCCAGCGGTCACGGGCCGACAAGCAGCGACCGCACGGCCGAGAAGGCGTCCGCGGTGACCAGGCCCCGGGCCACCAGGTCCCACAGGCCCTCGTCCACCTCGGCCGGGAGCCGGCCGGTCACCGGCGCCAGCTCCGGGCGGAAGCAGGCGCCGCGCGTCCGCAGGGCGGCGAGCACGTCGGCCGCCGCGCCGACCTCGGGCTCCGGCGCCGGCGCTCCGGCGCGCACGGCGCGCAGCATGTCCTCGAGGTCGTCGCGCAGCACGAAGGCGAGCGGCGTGGCCGGCGAGGGCGTGCCAGCTGCGCCCGGTCCGCT
The DNA here is from genome assembly GCA_963731065.1 of uncultured Acidimicrobiaceae bacterium. Classification (GTDB taxonomy): domain Bacteria; phylum Actinomycetota; class Acidimicrobiia; order Acidimicrobiales; family RAAP-2; genus Bog-473. The sequence continues at coordinate 194,539 of CAVSUH010000007.1, forward strand.
CGGCCCGCGGCGTGAGGCGCCCCCACACGATTTCGCCGGACAGGCAGAGCTCGTCGAGCCAGCGCGGCGTCGTAGCCGGCCACACGGGCCGGGCAGGATCTGGGCCTCCCACTCGGCCGCCGGCGCCTCGATCCCCTGCAGCTGCTCGAGCACCTCGAGCAGCCCGGCCCGGCCCTCGACGCGGCTGTCGGGCGTGGCGTGCTGCCAGTGCGTGAGGAAGCGCACGTACTCGGCGATCGGCACCGCGTCGACCATGCCGCGACGCCGGCTGCGGCTGGCGCCGTGCAGCCGCACCAACAGGTTGCGCGCGCACCAGCGTCCGTCGGGCAGCTCAATGGCGGAGCCCTTGCCCTCCAGCCGGGCCAGGGCGGTGCGGGCCCGGGCCGGCGACAGCGGCGCCCCCATCGGCGCGCCCGAGGGCAGCGCGCGCGTCCGCCACCAACTGCTCGACGGTCACGGGACCGGCCAGCTGCAGGTGACCGGCGACACACGCGGCGGCGGCCTCGTCGTCGTCGGCCAGCGCCAGCGCGGCGTCGCGGCGCTCGGTGGCCACCCAGCAGCCGTCGACCAGGCCGGCCCGGCCGTCGGCCGCCAGCGCGTCGAACCACTGCGCCCACTCCCGGTGCGGACGCGCCGCGACGAGCGAGAGCAGCAGGTCGTGCAGCTCGTCGGCGTTGCGCAGCCGCGGACGGACCTGGTCGAGCACGACGGCCACCGCCTCGGGGTCGAGCGCGGCCAGCTCGGAGGCCGGGACGGGCAGACCGTCGGGACCGAGCTCGCCCAGGCCGCGGCGCAAGGACAGCGCCCGCGTCCGCCGCTCCTCGAGCGGCGCGTCGTCGAGATAGGTGAAGGGCCGCCCGCTCAAGATGGCGTGGGCGAAGGGAGAGGGCTCCGACGACTCGACCGTGTGCACCGCAATGGCACCCGACTCGATCCGGGACCACACGTCGACCAACCCCTCGACGGAGAGTCCCTCGTGGAGGCAGTCGTGGACGGTCTGGCGGGCCAGCACGTGGTCGGGCACACCGACCGGTCCGGGCGGTGCGTTCTCCTGGCAGGCGGCCAGGCCGGGCCACACGGCGGCGAGCAGGTCGTCGGCCTCCATGCGCTGCAGGTGGATGGGCCGGCGCTTGCCGCCGTTCATGCGGGGCAGCACGAGGGCGCGGTTGAGGTTCCAGCGCCAGCGGGCGCCGAGCATGGGATGGAGCAGCACCGCCTGGGTCAGGACCTCGGGCGCCTTGGCGCTGCTCAACATGGACTGCACCTTGGTGAGCGGGAAGCTGTGCTGCGGCCCGAGGGAGAGGACCACCGTGTCGTCGTCCGCCGCCGCCTGCAGCTCGAAGTCGAAGGAGACGCAGAAGCGCTTGCGCAGCGCGAGGCCCAGCGCCCGGTTGATGCGGCCGCCGAACGGCGCATGGATGATCAGCTGCGAGCCCTCGCTGTCGTCGAAGCAGCGCTCGACGACCACCCGCTCGCGGGTCGGCAGGTGACCCAGCGCGGCGAGGCCGGCGGCGCAGTAGGCGACGACCTGCTGGGCCACCTCGGCGGACACGCCGGCGCGCTCCTGCACGAGCGCACGCGCCCCGTCGCCGTCCTGGGCCAGCCAGCAGCGGCTCGAGCGCGGCGCGCAGGTCGCTCACCGCCTCGGAGAGCTCCGCCGTGCGGGCCGGCGCCTCGCCGAGCCAGAAGGGGATGGTCGGCGGCAGGTCGCCCGCGTCGTAGACGCGGACCGTGCCCACCTCGACCTTGGCCACCCGCCACGAGTGGGTGCCCAGGAGGAAGATGTCGCCCGCCGTCGCCTCGACGGCGAAGTCCTCGTGGACCGAGCCGACCGTCACCCCGTCGGGATCGAGCACGACGCGGTAGTCGCCGGTCTCGGGAATGGCACCGCCGCCGGTGAGCGCGGCCAGCCGCGCGCCGCGCCGGGCCCGCAAGCGCCCGTTGACCGCGTCGAGGTGCAGGTGCGCGCCGCGCCGCCCCCGCCCGGTCTCGATGCCCCAGCTCGCCAAGCGCCACGACGTCGTCGAAGTCCTGGCGCGACAGCTCGGCGTAGGGGGCGGCGTGCCGGGTCATGGCCCACATCGCCTCGACGTCGCGCTCCTCGGTCGAGGCGACCTCGGCCACCAGCTGCTGGGTCAGGACGTCGAGCGGGGCGACCGGTGGCTCCAGCAGGTCGAGCCGGCCCTCCCGCACGGCGGCGAGGAGGGCCGTGCACTCCACGAGCTCGTCGCGCGTGGTCGGGTACAGCCGGCCCGCCGGCGTGCCGTCGCGGTGGTGGTTGGCCCGGCCGACCCGCTGCAGGAAGGTGCCGATGGCCCGGGGCGAGCCGATCTGGCACACCAGTTCGACCGGGCCGACGTCGATGCCCAGCTCGAGCGAGGCCGTGGCCACCAGCGCGCGCAGGTCGCCGGCCCGCAGGCGCGTCTCGACGATGCGCCGGCGCGCCGCCGAGAGGCTGCCGTGGTGCGCGGCGACGAGCAGCGAGGCGTCGACGTCGTTCCCGTCGGCCGACTCGTTCTCGCCCAGCCGCTCGGCCAGCTGATGGGCCACCCGTTCGGCCATCTTGCGCGTGTTGACGAAGATCAGGGTCGTGCGGTGGTGGCGCGTGTGCTCGGCGATGCGGTCGAGGATGTCCGACATCTGGCCGCCGCTCATGACGGCCTCCAGCTCGGTCGAGGGCAGCTCAATGGCCACATCGAGGTCGCGGGCGTGGCCGCAGTCGACGATCACGGTCGGCGGCCGGTCGTCGTGCACGCCGGAGAGCAGCCGCGCCACCAGGTCGAGCGGCCGCTGGGTGGCCGAGAGGCCGATGCGCTGGAGGCGACCGCCGCTCTCGCCCACCAGCGCGTCCAACCGCTCCAGGGACAGCGCCAGGTGGCTGCCGCGCTTGTCGCGCGCCAGCGTGTGCACCTCGTCGACGATCACGGTGCGCACGCCGCGCAGGAGCGCCCGTGACGACGGGCGCGGTGAGGAGCAGGTAGAGCGACTCCGGCGTCGTGACGAGCAGGTCGGGCGACTGCTTCTTCATGGCGGCGCGCTCGGCCGCCGGCGTGTCCCCCGTGCGGATGGCGACGCGCAGGCCCGGGTCGGGGTAACCGAGGCGGGCGGCCTCCTCCCGGATCTCGGTCAGGGGGACGTGGAGGTTCTCGTGCACGTCGACCGCCAGCGCCCGCAGCGGCGAGATGTAGAGGACCTCGGGCGTGCCCCGTGGGCGCCGATCCGGCCTCGGCGGCGCGGTAGGCGGCATCGATGGCGACCAGGAACCCCGTGAGCGTCTTGCCCGAACCGGTGGGCGAGGCCACCAGGACGTCGCTCCCCGCGGCGATGTGCGGCCAGGCCGCCGACTGCGGCGGCGTCGGCCCGGCCGGGAAGCGGCGGGCGAACCAGCTCGCGACGGCCGGGATGGAAGAGGGCAGCGGATCTCGGGCACCCTCCCATTCCACCAGGAAGTAGTGACGGTCGCGGCCGCGATCGCCGCCGGCCGGTCATGCGCCGGCCGCCGGAAGCGGTCAGCCCGGAAGCGGGCGGCGGCCCCAACAAGAGATCATCGGCGGCTGGGCCAGGTCCAAGCGTGCCGGCGGCCACGTTGGCCAGGTGCTGGGCGATCTCGTCCTCGGTGGCGATGCCGTGGTCGAGGAGCTGGTCCCGGATCAGGTTGATGGTCGCCGTCTCGAGGGCGTTGCAGGCGGGATCGCTCACCGGGAAGGCGGCGTCGGCGGCCACCTGGACCAGGCCGACGGCCCGGAGCCGGCGCGGCAGGGTGCGCCCGTAGGCCAGGTCCACGCCGCGTTCAGCCAGCAGTGGCGCGGAAGCCCCGACGGATCCGATTGGCCAATTCCTGGGGGGGTCCGATTTCCTCCAGGCAGCTCAACGGCTGCAGGGCCGGGTCGGCGTCCTCGACCAGCATGACCCCGCCCGGGCGGAGGGTGGCGGCCATGGTGGCCAGCGCCTCGGTCGCGCTCGGGGACGTGCACCAGGACGAGGCGGGCGTGGACCAGGTCGAACGGGCCGCCCGGGGGAGGGCCCGTCGCCACATCGTGCTCCAGGATGTCGACGTTGGATGCGCCGGCGACGGCGGTCGGGCTGCGGCTGCGGCGGCGGCTGCGGCGGCCCACGAGAGGTTGATGTCGGTGGCGAGGACGTGCCCGGCGGGGCCGACCCGCTCGGACAGGTGGTCCACCACCGAGGTCCCGCCGGCCCCCACCTCCCAGCAGCGCCAGCCCGGGGCCAGGCCCAGCCCGTCGAGGTGCCGGAAGGTGGCCGGGTCGAACAGCGTGGTGAAGGCGGTGAAGCGGTCCATCGCCTCGGGGGCGTCGTTGGAGAGGAGGTAGCGGCCGCGGCCGGCTGTCGCTCATGAGGCCGGGAGGCGGCCGGCGCCAGGTCCTGCGACGTGCCGGCGTAGCGGTCGAGCACCTCGGCCACCTCGGCCCGCCCCTCCTCGATGAGGGCCGCCGTCGCCGAGAAGTCGCGGTACTGGCCCGAAGGCTCGCCGCCCCCGCTGAACACGACCACCTCGACGCCCGGCGGGAGCAGGGCCAGCTCGCGGACGAATCGAGCGTGGATGGCGACGAAGAACGCCGTCAGCTGCGCCTCGAGCGGGCGCCGCGGCGGCGGCGGGTGATAGTGCAGACGGCCCGCAGAGCAGCACGTAGATACGGTCGCACCCGGCTTCGAGCGCCCGGCTGATCGGCACGTTGTTGACCACGCCGCCATCGACGAGCAGGTCGCCGTCGATGGTGACCGGCGGGAAGATGGACGGGATGGCCGAGGACGCCAGGATGGCCTCGACCGCGGGGCCGTGGCCGATCCAGCGCTCCCGGCCGTCGGTGAGCGACGTGGTCACCACCTCGATCGGGATGGTGGCGTCCTCCAGGTTCTCGTAGTCGATCCCGGACTCGATGATGGCCCGCAGCCCGGAGTTGGAGTGCACCGAAGGCCGCTTCTGCAAGAACGCCCACGGGCCGTCGAGAGGGCCGCGGGGGAAGATGTCGGTGCCCTTCACGGCACGCCAGATGGTCGGCCATGCGTTCGGCGTTCTCCAGCGTCGGCTGGCCGGCATAGGACGCGCCGTTGATCGCGCCGACCGACGCGCCGAAGACGCGATCGGCCCGGATGCCGCGTGCGATGAGCTCCTGGAGCATGCCCACCTGGACGGCGCCCCGGCTGCCGCCGCCGGCGAGGACGAAGGCGGTGCGCTTCGGGGCGGGGCGGTTGCCGCGACCGTCGCTGACGGTGACGGCGGTGGGCCCACCGGGCGCGGACCCGGTCGGTGAACGACGGCGCTGGTGCTGGTGCGGCGCTGGCGATGGCGACGGCGGTGGCGAGGCGGCGCCGGCACGGCGCTTCGAAGTGATTGGCGTCGCTCACGATGCTCGTTCCGGACGGGTCCGACGGTCGCGGCGGTTGCTGCCCTCGTACTCGTGCCTCTTGGCGTGCCCGCCAGGCCTGCCGCCCGGCCATGTCGTGGCGCACCGCCCACATGATCACGATGACCGCCAGCGACGATCATCGCGACCACGAAGATCCCGAAGATCACGAAGAAGGCGGTGTTGCCGGCCGACGCCAGCAGGAGGGCGGATGCCATGTCCACCTCAGGGTAGAGGCGCTGTCACACCCCGTAGGAGCACACTGCAGCGATGGTTCTCGTCGCACCCCGGCCCCTGCTCCGGCCAGCACCTCCGGGTGACGCTGCCGGCGGATCGAGGCACCGGGGCCGAGGTCCTGGCGCTGCTGCGCGGCGACGCCGGCGGCCCGCCCCCGTTTCGATCCCGGGCTGGCCGGGGGTCTGCGGGCCTGGCTGGAGGATGCCGCCTACGACGTCGTCACGGCGCGCGGCGAGCACGCGCCGCCCCTCTTCCTCGGGCCGCGCCAGTTGCTCGGCTCGCACGACGAGGCCGACGGTGACGGCTGTGGCCGGGGCGATGGCGGCGGCCGACCGACCGGCTCGTCCTGTCCCGGCTGGTGCACACGCTTGTTGCGCCAACTGGTGCACACCGGCGAGATCCAGGACCCGTTGGCCGACGCGCTCGATGCACTGCGCGCCGACGGCGACGAGGCCGAGGCGCGGGAGATCGAGTCGCTTCCGGCGGCGGCGCGCACGGCCCTCGCGGAGACGCTGGCGGTCCACGCCCGCAACCTGACCGGGCTGGTCCCCCGGTTCGCCCCGGGCTGGATGCCGCGGACCAACGACCGCGTCGCCATCCCGCTCGCCGGGGGCCGGATCGTCCTCCACGGCGTGTTCGATCTCGTGGTCGGGACTGCCGCAGCCGCGGACCGCGTCGCTGTGCGCACTGGGGCTGTCCACCAGCGGGCCGTGGGCGGCGGCTCGGCGATCGCTGCATTACCTGTCCCTGCTCGAAACGCTCCGGACCGGCACCCCCCCGTTCCGGCTGGCGCTGCTGGAGTCCGCCTCCGGCCGATACGGCGTCGAGGATGTACGCGAGGAGCACCTGCGGGCGATCGCCTCGCACATCGCTGGCATGGCTCGCCCGACGACGCCGGCGCTCACGCACCGACACCGGCAGCATGGATAGCCGTCTCATGGACGCGCTGCTGGCGCCCGTCCCCGCGGTCGACGCCAGCCACCGCTGCGCTGGCGCTCCGCCCTCGAAGAGGCAAAGTCGAAGCTGGCCGGCCTGGCCGTGCGGCGCGCCGGCGCCGTCCGCTTCCGCGTCACCGACCACGAGGTGCGCACCGCGTTCACCACCGACGAGACCCGTCGATCCGGGTGCGACGCAGCCGTTCGCCTGGTCCGCGCTCACGGCGCGGCGATCCATCGGCGTGGCCGCCGTCCGCCTGTTGCTCGCGGGCACGGCGCGCTCCCCTCTGGAGGCGGTGCGGTGCCGGATGGCCGAATCCTCCCGCTGGGTACGCGAGGGCAGTTCCTCCGCCACGCAGCTCGACCGCTGGGTGGACGGCCTCTCGCCGGCCGGGCGTGCCGCCGTCGGCGCGGAGGCAGTGACGTGGGCCACCCGGCTGTGGTGCGCCCTCGACTGGTCGTCGTTCCCATCGACGCCTGTCGTCGGCCGCGACCACTGGTGGGACAGCCCCCATTCAGCACTGCTGGCGCTCCGCGGGCGCGCCGACGTGCGCTCGGCGAATGCGCACCTGGTCGTGCTGTCAGGGCCGCGCCGTGGCTCGGTGCGCGCCGAGCTCGCCCTGGTGACCCTGGTCGAGGCGCTGCGCCTGCGTGGGGACGACGTGCCCGGCCGCGTGGTCGGGTGGTGGCCCGATTCGGGCCACCTGGTCCGGGTCGAGCCCGAACCGGCGGTCCTCACTCTCGGGACGGAGGCAGTGGAGCTGGCGCTGGGCGGCGCCGGAACGTCGCTCCGATCGGCCGCCTGACCGCCTGCAAGGGAAGCCGCCCAGGTCATCTATCGTGGGGTCCCCCCATGGAGACCCGCGAAGACATCAGGAACGTGGCCATCGTGGCGCACGTCGACCACGGCAAGACGACTCTGGTCGACGCGCTCCTGCGCCAGACCGGGGCGTTCGGCGCCCACCAGGAGCTGACCGACCGCGTCATGGACTCCGGCGACCTCGAGCGCGAGAAGGGCATCACCATCCTGGCCAAGAACACCGCCGTGCGCTGGGGCGGCGTGAAGTTCAACATCATCGACACGCCGGGGCACGCCGACTTCGGCGGCGAGGTCGAGCGTGGGCTGACCATGGTCGACGGCGTCCTCCTGCTGGTGGACGCCTCCGAGGGCCCCCTGCCCCAGACCCGTTTCGTCCTGCGCAAGACGCTGGAGGCCCGACTGCCCGTCGTGCTCGTGATCAACAAGGTCGACCGGGCCGACGCCCGCATCGCCGAGGTCGTGCACCAGGTCGAGGAGCTGTTCCTCGACCTCGACGCCGACGAGGACCAGATCGACTTCCCGATCCTCTACGCCAACGCCCGGGCGGGTTGGGTCAGCACCGAGCCCGGTGTCGAGGGCGAGAACGTCGAGCCGCTGTTCAGCGCCATCATCGACCACGTCCCCGCCCCGTCCTTCGACCCCGACGCCGGCACGCAGGCCCTGGTCTGCAACCTCTCCGCCTCCCCCTACGTGGGCCGCCTGGCCATCTGCCGGGTCCACAACGGCACGCTGGTCAAGGGCAGCCCGGTGGCCTGGTGCCGCCTCGACGGCACCGTCGAGAAGGTCAAGATCACCGAGCTCTACGTGACCGAGGCGCTGGACCAGGTGCCGGCGGAGTCGGCCGGCCCGGGCGAGATCGTCTCGGTGGCGGGGCTGGCCGAGGTCACCATCGGCGAGACACTGGCCGATCCCGACCGGCCGGTCGCCCTGCCGGCCATCACCGTCGACGAGCCCAGCCTGGCCATGACCATCGGCATCAACACGTCGCCCCTGTCCGGTGCGGACGGCACGAAGCTGACCGCCCGCCTGCTCAAGGCCCGCCTCGATGCCGAGCTCGTGGGCAACGTGGCCATCAGGGTGGCGCCGACCGAGCGCCCCGACATGTGGGAGGTGCTCGGCCGCGGCGAGCTGCAGCTGGCCGTGCTGGTCGAGACCATGCGGCGGGAGGGGTTCGAGCTCACGGTGGGCAAGCCGCAGGTCGTCACCCGCGAGATCGACGGCAAGGTGTACGAGCCCGTGGAGCGGGTGAGCATCGACGTGCCCGACGAGTATCTCGGCGTGGTCACCCAACTGCTGGCGCTGCGCAAGGGCACCATGTCCGAAATGGTCAACCACGGGACGGGCTGGGTGCGCTTCGACTACCGGGTGCCGGCCCGCGGCCTCATCGGGTTCCGCACCGAGTTCCTGACCGAGACCCGAGGCACGGGCATCCTCCACCACGTGTTCGACGGGTGGGAGCCGTGGCACGGCGACCTGCGGACCCGGCGCAACGGCTCGATGGTGGCCGACCGGCGCGGGGTGACGACAACCTTCGCCCTGATGAACCTGCAGGAGCGCGGAACGCTGATCATCGGCCCGGCCGAGGAGGTCTACGAGGGCATGATCATCGGGGAGAACGCCCGGGCCGAGGAGATGGACGTCAACCCGACCAAGGAGAAGAAGCTGAACAACATCCGTTCGGCGACGGCGGAGGATTTCGAGCGGCTGACGCCCGCCATGACGTTCTCGCTGGAGCACGCGCTGGAGTTCATCAGCGAGGACGAGTGCGTCGAAGTCACGCCGAAGGCGGTGCGGCTGCGCAAGGTGCTGCTCGACCAGGCGACGCGCGGGCCGGCTGCGCAGCCGGGCCCGGGACGCGGCACAGCGCGAGCAGACCGCGATCTTCGTCTGTCGAGCAGATCATGGTCGGACACCGGGACAGAGGGCGCAGGCATGGTGACGGCACGGACCGAGGGCTTCGATCACATCACCATCGTGGTCACCGACCTGCCCGAGGCGCGTCGCTTCTTCGGGCTCCTCGGCTTCGAGGAGAGCATCGCAGTGGTGGCGTCGGGCGAGCAGGTGTCGGCCTACATGGGGATCCCGGGGTGGGAGTCCGACCACGTGACCCTGGTGCTCAAGGGCGTCGACGTGCACCAGGAGATTCAGCTGCTGTTCTTCCATGCGCCGCCGATCAAGGTCGACAGCGGGACGGGCACGCTCGACCGCACTGGCTTCAACCACGTGTGTTTCCGGGTCAACGACCTCGCCGCGATGCTGGAGCACCTGGCGGCGAACGGGGTCACGCCGCGCAACGAGGTCCTCGACTACCACGACCGGAAGCTGGTGTTCCTGGACGGTCCGGGCGTCGTCGTCGAGCTGGCGGAGTGGGCCGGCGGAGGAGGCCGTGGCCGGCGCCGTCAGATGTGCTCACCTAGCATGAGACCGCCTGGAGGGATGGCAGAGCGGACGAATGCACAGCTCTTGAAAAGCTGCGAGGCGCAAGCTTCCGTGGGTTCAAATCCCACTCCCTCCGCTCGGGGACCAAGATTGGTCGCGATCCGATCACTACGACGACATCACGCAGGTGGCGCTGAGGCACCTCAGCGAGTCCGCACAATTGTCATGAGACGCACAACTGTGCGCACACCTTCTCCGTGACGCGACGATAGACGTGCGAAGAATTTCGTTGACGCAGGGAGAGAGCGGGCGGATGGCGGGGAGCAACCCAACCGGCAAAGCGATCCTGCGCGCGTCGCTGCACCTGTTCCGGCAGGACCGGCAGATGATCTGGCTCCCGGTCATGGCGACAATCACCGCGCTATCGCGTTCGCCATCGTCGCCGGACCGTTGCGCTCGCCCTCGGGCACACCGGATTCGCCTTCATTGTCGCTTTGGCCTGTGGCACCCTCGTCGCCACCGCCGCCACCGTGATCTTCAACGTGGCACTCGTCTTCGCGGCCAACGATCGCATCGAGGGCAGAACGCCGACCATCGTGGCTCACTGGCTCAAGCCTGGGGACGTAAGGGAGTGATCTTCAGCTGGGCGATTCTTGCGGCCGTCGTGGGGACGGCGATCCGGGCTGCTCGAGACACGGCTCGGGCTCGTCGGCCGGATCATCGGCTTCGCCGGCGGGCTGGCCTGGGCCGTCGCCACCTTCCTCGTGATCCCCGTGCTCGCCTTCGAGAACGTCGGTCCGATAGAGGCGGTCAAGCGGTCCTCGTCGATCCTCAAGGCTCAGTTCGGCACGGTCGTCCGGGGTGGCCTCCGTTTCGGGCTGCTCTTCCTTGGCCTGTCCCTCGCCGCCCTCGCCGTGTTCGCCATCGGCGTTGTTCTGCATCGCAAGCACGCCTACGTCGTCGGCGTGCCGATCGCCGTTCTCGGGTTCGTCCTGCTCATCGGCGTCTCGATGTACGCGTCAGCCGCCGGGATGTACATGCGAACGATTCTTTATCGGTTCGCCACGGACCAGCCCATACCCGACCTGGGCGTCAACGTGTCTGGAACATTCGGGACATCTTGACCTTCTTAGGGAGATCGGTCGGGAGTGTGGGGACATCCCGACCTGAGGACGGACCGTTTCTTTTCCGATGTCCGACACACCCGCTGCTCTCGGCCTGGCGTCGCTCGGTGCCGACGTCATCGGCGTGGCGGCCGCCATGTCGAACGAGGAGCGCCGGGCTCGTCTCGACGGGGCCTTCCGTCGGATCGCGGCCGACCGAGGGGGAGATCATCGCCATCCTCGGCGAGGTCGACAGGTGCCAGTCCTATCGAGACGACGGGGCGACCTCGACCGAGTGCTGGGTGGTGCAGCGCTACGGCGTCTCGCCTGCAACCGCCCGTGGGCTCGTGCACGTCGGCCGGTTGGCATGGGACGTTCCTCACTTGATGGGGTCGCTGTGCGCCGGGGACATCACTTTTGACAAGGTGCGAACGCTTGCCGAAGTGGCGACCCCTGAGACCGACGCGCAATGGCGCGACCAAGCCAAAGTGTGCTCGGTCGCCGAGCTGAACGAGGTGGCGCGGACGCAGGCTGCCATAGAGGAGGGGCCCGGCGACAAAGTTGCCGCCAACGAGTCCCAGCATGATCACGAGCGACGCTACCTGCGCTTCAACGACCAGCACCGCACAATGACGGCCCAGCTGCCGCCCGACTCCTACGCCGAAGTCAAGACCCGGCTCGAAGGCAGGGCCAGCCAGGTTCCTTCTGACGGCGAGACCCCCTGGGACCAGCGTCTCTGTGACGGGTTGTTGGAGGTGATCAAATTCGCAGAACCCGGGTTCGAGCGGAGGGGCAAGCCCGATCTTCGTGGTGGCCCACGTCCCCATCGGTGCCCTGGTCGAAGAGTCGGGCTCAGGAACCGCGCTGGCCGGCGAACTCGACCACGTGGGCTTGATCGATTCTGAGACGGTCCGGAGGATCGCTTGTGATGCCACCATCGCCATCGCGGTCGACGACGACGTCGGGCACACCATGTATGAGGGACGGGCCAGACGTTTCACGACCAGGGCACAGCGTCGAGAGGTCTTGCGCCGCGATCGACACTGCCGGTTCCCGGGCTGCACGAATGTGACCTTCGCCAATGTCCACCACATCGCGCCGTGGGAGCCCGACGGGCTCACCGACCTGGACAATCTGGTGCTCCAATGCCTCCATCACCACCATTTGGTGCATTCAGATGGGTGGTCCATCACGGGCAACGCCAATGAGGAGCTCACCATCCTCGGCCCGCAGGGCCAGGTCATGACGTCGCGCCCTTCGCCCCTGTGGACCAGGGCGACGGCCGGCCGCGGCGTCGCACTCACAAAGGCTGAGGACGTATCGCAGACCACTGGGCATCCGCGGCATTCATGAGGCACCACCGTCGCGGCGCAAGGACCGACTGGGGCAATGCATGCCCTGTGCGCCGCCGCCTTCGCCGAACTCCCGGAATGAATCGGTCTGGAATCGCTAGGCAGGGAAAGCGGTAACCTCGCACCGCCACGGGCAGTACCAGTTCGTCTCTCGCCGTGGCCAGGTTCCGACGAACTCGGGGGAGGGCGCGTGGCAGACATGAAAGCCGTGCAGGTGACTCGACACGGGCCACCAGGCGAGGTCTTGTTGGTGCGGACGATCGAGCGACCCGAGCCCGGACCCGGCGAGGTGCGGGTGAAGGTCAGCGCGGCGTCGCTCAACTTCAACGACATCGACCGCTGCCTGGGCAATCTGGTCTCGGTTCCCACTCCTCCGCCGTTCACGCTGGGCATGGACGTCTGCGGCGTGGTCGACGCCGCCGGGGAAGGCGCCGAGTCGTGGCTGGGCCAGCGGGTCGTCGCCATCACCAAGAACGCCCTCGGCGGCATCGCCGAGTACGCGATCGCTGACGCCATCTCGGTGTTCGATGCTCCGCCGGACTTCGACGACGTCGAGGCCACCGCCTTCCTCCTGTCCTTCCAGACCTCCCACCTCGCCCTCTTCAACCGAGGGCGCCTCCAGGCGGGTGAGACCCTGGTCGTGCACTCGGCGGCCAGCGGACTGGGCACCGCCGGGATCCAGCTCGGCAAGGCCGCCGGAGCCCGGGTCATCGCGGTGGCGGGGGGGCCGGAGAAGGGAGCCTTGTGCGCGGCCCTCGGAGCCGACCTGGTCATCGACCACACGGCGGAGGACTTCGTCGAGGCGGTACTGGTCGCCACCGGCGATGCCGGCGCGGACGTGGTCTACGACCTGACCGGAGGCGACTTCGTCGAGCGCTCGTGGCGCTGCACGGCCCATGGGGGCCGCTACCTGGCGGTGGGGTTCGCCGACGACGACGCCAACGGCATGACCGGCCGGCCGCTGCGCATGGCCTGCATCGGCAACATCGACATCGTCGCCGTCATGGTGGCCTGGGCGGACTCGGTCGATCCCGGGCATGCGGCGCTTCGGGTTCAATCCGTTCGGGCGGGACGTGGCCGACGAGATCCACGCCGATCTGCTCCGCCTGGCCGCCGCCGGCGCGATCCGGCCCGCCGTCGGGCGGCGGGTCTCCATGGAGGAGGCGGGCCGGGCGCTCGACGAGCACGAGGCGCGCCGTTCGGTGGGCCGCACGGTGGTCGTGGTGCAGTGACGGGGACCGATGAGCACGGTCGAGTACACGTGGCGCGACTCCGAACTGCGCAGCCCACCACTCCGGGCCCTCAATTGGACGGGGGCGCAGCTGGCGCGTTTCGGGCCCGAGCTTCCCTCCCTCCGCCCATCGTCAGTGACCGCCGCCGCCGTCAAGCTGGCCGGTTCGGACGACTTCGGCAGCGACTCCTACCGGGAGCCGCTGGAGGTCTATCTCCGCGCCTGCGAGGACGAGGCCGAGCTGACGACGTTCGGACGCCTCCTCATCTCCAAGATGCTGGCGCGCGCCCTGGCCAACCGCATCGCCCTGCAGCGACTGGTCGAACGAACACCCCGAGGTGCGGGAGGGGCGCATCGAGCGCCCCTGGATCATCGTCGGGCTGCCCCGGACAGGCACCAGCCTGCTCTCCATACTGCTCGGGCTCGACCCCGTGGCCCGTCCGCTCCTCCAGTGGGAGGCGGCCCATCCCGTTCCGCCCGCCACCCTCGAGGAAGCGGCCGAGGACCCGCGCATCGCCAGGACGGCCAAGGACCTCGACGGGCTGATGAAGCTCAACCCGCCGCTCAAGGCCATGCACCCCTTCGGCGCCACTGTGGCCGAGGAATGCGTGGCGATCTTCATGTACGACGTGCGCGCCTTGGCCCTCGAGACCCAGGCCCACGTCCCGAGCTACGCGCGCTGGCTCGAAAAGGCCGACATGACGTCGGCCTACGACGAACACCGGCTCGCCCTCCAGACGCTGCAGTCACGCCAGCCGACCGAGCGCTGGATCCTCAAGACGCCCAACCACCTCTGGCACCTCGACGCCATGCTCGCCGCCTACCCCGACGCCCGGGTGATCTGGACCCACCGGGATCCGGGGCCGGTCGTCACGTCGTTGGCCAGCCTCGCCAACGCCGGCCAGCGCGTCCTGACCAGCCGGAAGGATCCCCGTCCCACCGCCGAGGAGTGGAAGCGCAAGTGCGCGTTCGCGCTCCGCTCGGCCATGGCCTTCGACGAGCAGGCGGCTGACGGCTGGTGCCAGCACATCCACTACGAGGCCCTGATCGCCGACCCGGTCGCGCATCGTCCGCCAGCTCTACAGCGGCTTCGGCGAAGAGGTGGGCTCTCTCCACGCCCGGCGCATGCATGCCTTCCTGGAGGACCGGCCGCAGGACGCCTTCGGCCGGCACCGCTACGACCCCGCCGACTTCGGCTGGACCTACCCCGGCCTGGCCGAGGAGTTCGAGGACTACACGAAGCGCTACCAGATCGAGACGGCGGGCACTCTAGCGCGTGCGCCGCTCCGGGCACTCAGCTGGCGCAGAGATTTCTGACTCCCGAATTGCTAGTGTGCCCAAACAGGAACGTGTTCTAGGATTTCCAAGGGATGCGGGACAGGCCCGATCGGGTCCGGTTCCGTGGACAGGGGGTGTGATGATGAAGAGGGTCACCGGCTTGCGGGCCCTGGGGGCAGCACTGATGCTCACGACGCTCACGGCGGCGGGGGTGCTCGTCACACCGGGGGTCGGCGGCGCCGCCTCGACCTCCTCCGCCACGTTCGGGACGCTCCCGTCGCCCTGCGGCAAGGGCCACGACACGGGCGCCACGGACAAGGGCGTCACCAACTCCACCATCAACATCGCCTACGGCGACGACCGGGGCTTCTCCGGTCTCCCCGGCCTCGACCAGGAGATGGGCGACGCCGTCAAGGACATGATCGCGTGGTGCAACGCACAGGGCGGCATCGGCGGGCGCAAGATCGTCGGCGACTACTACAACGCCGCGGTGACCAACGTCGGCTCGGTGATGACACAGGAGTGCAAGCAGGACTTCATGCTGGTCGGCGAAGGCTTCGCACTCGACGGCACCGCCGAGCAGACCCGCCTCGGCTGCAACCTGGCCTCCGTCCCCGGCTTCACCGTCGCTCCCGTGGTGGCGAACGCCTACGAGATGTACCAGGCGTCGCCGAACCCGGCCAACGCCAGCCCGGTGTCGAGCGCCTACCAGGCCGAGAAGCTCTTCGGAGTCGAAGACCAAGAAGGTCGGCGTCTACGACTCCACCCTCTCCACCCAGGAGTCCTCGACCGCCAAGGCCGTGCAGGCATTCACGACGGCCGGCTGGAAGTTCCTCCCCAACTGCACCGCCAACATCGACTACAACGGCGAGGCGAACTACACGCCGTTCGTGCAGAAGCTCCAGAGCTGCGGGGCCCAGATCATCTTCAACGACGCCACTCCGGGGCCGACCCTCTACGGCGCCTTCGAGGCCGAGAACCAGATCGGCTACGACCCCATCTGGGTGATGGACTCCGGCGCCTACACCGCGGCCTTCGCGCAGTGGAACACCGAGGGGCTGGCCAACAACGCCTACGTCCGCCTGTCCTACGAGCCGCTCGAGGCGGCCAAGGTCGTCCCCGCCGTCTCCCAGTACCTCTCGATCGTCAAGAAGTACGGCGGCCTCACCTCACAGCTGGGAGAGCAGGCGACCTCGTCGTTCCTCCTCTGGGCGACCGAGGCCAAGGCGTGCGGTTCCACCCTGACCCGCCAGTGCATGATCAACCACCTGGCCAAGGTGACGAACTGGACCGGTGGCGGTCTCAACGCCTCGGGCAACCCGGCCAAGAACATCCCGCCGAACTGCGGCCTCCTGATGAAGCTCGACGGGACGAAGTGGGTGCAGGCCTACCCGAAGAAGCTCGGGACGTTCGACTGCTCCCCGAAGTACGTCGTCGCCAACACGGGGTCGGTCGATCGGCACTACTTTGAACGCCCAGGGTTACGCAACCCAGTACGCGACCTCCACGGTCCTCAAGCCTCAGGGGTGAGCACCCAGAACGTCAGCTCGCCTGCCGCCTGACCTGAGCGACGGGAGCTCCGGCCATGCACCTGTTACTCACCTACACGATCCTCGGGCTGGTCACCGGCGCGGTCTACGGGATCGCGGCCTCAGGTCTCGTCCTCACCTACACGACCTCGGGCATCTTCAACTTCGCCCAGGGCGCCATGGCGATGCTGGCCGCATTCACCTACTGGCAATTCCGATACGGCTGGAACTGGCCGGCGCCCCTCGCGCTCTTCACGGTGCTCGTCGTCCTCGCCCCGCTCCTGGGCATCGTCCTCTACGTCGTCATCATGCGGGGGCTCCGCCAGACGGCTGACGTCACCAAAATCGTGGTCACCATCGGCATCATGCTGGGGTTGATCGCGCTGGCGCAGTGGATCTGGAACCCGGGCGTGCCGCGGACTGACCAGCTCTTCTTCGGCAACGCGGCAAAGTTCAAGTTCCTGGGTGTCTACGTCACCGACCACGAGGCGATCGCCCTGGGCTGCGGTGTGCTCATCGCCGTGGGCATCCGCCTCCTGTTCACGAGCACCCGAACCGGCGTGGCCATGCGGGCCGTGGTCGACAACCCGGCGCTGCTCCAGCTCAACGGCGGGCGGCCCGAACGGCTGGCGGCGTTCTCCTGGGCCCTCGGCGGGGCACTGGCCGCACTGGCCGGCATCCTCATCACCCCGATCAGCGGAGGCACTCTCGACGTCCACGTGCTGACCCTGCTCGTGCTGGACTCCATCGCCGCCGCGATGTTCGGCCGGCTACGGAGCATCTGGCTCACGTTCGCCGGAGCGCTCGTCCTCGGTCTGGCCAGCACCTACGTGCTCGGGTACTTCCCCGAATCGTGGGAGTGGGCATCGAACTTCCGCATCGCGCTGCCCATGATCGTGCTGTTCGTCGTCCTGATCGTGCTGCCACAGGACCGGCTGCGGGGGGCGACGCTGCTGCGCACCAGGGAACGATTCACCGTCCCGACCATCCGTTCCGCCGTGACCTGGGGCGTCATCCTGCTCGTCGTCGTGCTCGCCCTCGAGCAGGTCATGGACTCCAGCGACATGGGGTCGCTGACCGTCGGCATCATCTACGGCATCATCGCCCTGTCGCTGACCCTGCTCACCGGATACGCCGGAGAGATCAACCTGGCACCGGTGTCTTTCGGCGCGATCGCCACCATCATCGTGTTCCACCTCGGCCTCTCCGGATCGGGGCTCACCCAGCGGATCACGCTCTGGGGACTCATCCTCGGCGTCGCCGTCACGGCGGTCGTGGGCGGCCTCATCGCCCTGCCGGCCCTGCGCCTCCGTGGCCTGTATCTGGCGCTCGCCACCCTGGCGTTCGGGGTCTTCGTCTCCGACATGATCATCGCCGACATTGCTCCGCACGTCCTGCCCATCTTCCACCTGCACTACTCGATCTTCCCCAACGGCACGCTGCAGATCCCGGCGCTCAAGCTCGGTCCGATCGATCTCAGCTCGTCGAAGACGTTCCTCACCACGTCGACCTGCATCTTCATTCTGATCGGCATCGGCCTCATCGCCCTGCGGCGAAGCAACTACGGACGCCGACTGACCGCGATGAAGGACAGCCCGGCCGCCGCCGCCACGCTGGGCCAGAACCTGATCAAGCTGAAGCTCTCGGTGTTCATGATCTCGGCGGCGATCGCCGGACTGGGCGGCGTGCTGTTGTCGAGCGCGACGGGGAACGTCAGCGACACGACCTACATCATCTTCATCAGCCTGGCCCTCGTGATGCTCACCGTCGTCGGAGGAATCGGCAACGTCGCCGGCGCCCTCATGGGCGGGATCCTGGCCGGGACCGCGTTCCAGGCCCTGACCTCGACCTTCACGAACCTGAGCACGGACCACGGCGGCGGGGGGTTCTGGAGCGTCCTGGCCAATCTCTCGCTGGTGGCGCCGGCGCTGGTCGGCGTGAGCCTGGGCCGCAACCCGAGCGGTGCCGTGCCCGAGATCGTGGACAGGTACCGGCCGCTCTGGCAGGCCAAGGGCGTGCTGCTCCTCGGCGTGATGGCCGAGATCGTCGCGTATCTCCTCGTGCTGACCAAGGTGATGGGGAACTGGTGGCTCGTGCTGGCAACGGCCCTCATCGCCATCGCCCTGCCGGCGGTCGGCCGGCTCGTGCAGCCGGAAGCCTTCCTCGACCCGGTCAAGAGCGGTCGCCGGCCCTGGACGCGACCGGCGACCGCGCCGGTCGCGGTGGAAGTCGTCGTGGAAAGTGTGGCCGATGCCCGTCCTTGAGGTCTCAGAGGTGTGCGTGGCCTTCGGTGGGGCCCAGGTGTTGACGGAGGTCTCGCTCACCGTCGCCGAAAGAGGCGTGACGGGCCTCATCGGGCCCAACGGGGCGGGCAAGACGACGCTGTTCAACGTCGTCAGCGGGTTGTTGGCGCCCAAGTCCGGGCGCGTGATGATCGACGGCCACGACGTCACGAAGGCCGGACCGTCCCGCCGCGCCCGCCGGGGGCTCGTCTCGCACCTACCAGCGGCTCGAGCTCTTCACCTCGCTCACCGTGCGGGACAACATCCGGGTGGCCGGCGAGATCCGCAACACCTGGGGACGGCGCGGCTCGGATCGACGTCGGCGCCGAGACCGACCATGTCATCGAGCTGGTCGGGCCTGGGCGACGTGGCCGACCGCGAGGTGAGCGAGCTGCCGACCGGCCGCGCGCGGGTCGTCGAGGTCGCGCGCGCCCTGATGACCCAACCAAAGGTCCTTCTGCTCGACGAGCCCGCCTCGGGACAGACGGAGCAGGAGACGGAGGCCTTCGGCCGGCTGCTGCGCCAGCTCGTCGACGAGCGTGATCTGGCCATCTGCCTGGTCGAGCACGATGTCGGCCTGGTGATGGGCACCTGTGAACACATTCATGTCCTCGACTACGGCGAGGTCATCGCCAGTGGGACTCCCGACCAGGTCAAGGACGATCCGGCTGTCATCAACGCCTACCTCGGTGCTCCGTGAGCGAGGCCGCGTCCCCGGCCGATCCAGCGGTCCCACCGATACTGGATCTGCGCGACATCCGAGCGGGCTACGGCCCGATTGAGGTCGTGCACGGTGTCAGCCTTGGAGGTCGCGGCCGGGTCGGTGATGGCACTGCTGGGCCCGAACGGGGGCGGCAAGACCACGATGCTCAACGTCTGCTCCGGCACCCTGGCTCCGAACAGCGGGGACGTGCTGCTTCGAGGGTGCCGTCGTGACCTCAATGTCGGCGGACGATCGTGCCCGAAAGGGCATCTGCACGGTGCCCGAAGGACGCGGGATCTTTCCCAATCTGACCGTGCGGGAGAACCTTCTGATGGCGACCCAGGTCGGGGTGCCGATGGGCCGAATTGAGGACGTGGCCTTCTCGCAGTTCCCCCAACTCAGCGGGCGGCGGAAGCAGATGGCCGGGACGCTGTCGGGGGGCGAGCAGCAGATGCTCGCCCTGGCGCGTGCCTTCGCCACCGAGCCGAAGCTGTTGCTGCTCGACGAGCTCTCAATGGGGCTGGCCCCGATCGTGGTCGGTCAGCTCTACGACAAGGTTCGCGAGTTGGCCGAAGCTGGCCTCTCGATCCTGCTGGTCGAGCAGTTCGCCCGTACCGCACTGCCCATCGCCGACAGCGCCGCCGTCGTCCTGCAAGGCGTCATCGCCCACCGGGGCACCCCGGCCGAGATGGAAGAGGCGCTGACAACCAGCTATCTCGGCGCCTGACGGCCCCCGCACGGGCAGCGCCCCGTGCTGATGCAAAGATAAAAAGATGGCACGGTGGGACGTCCGCAGGGCATGAGGAGCCAACGGGGCGGCCGGCGTGACGGACCTGCTCGAGATTGACCGTCGCTCTCCTCTGAGCGAGCCACCGGCGCGCTCGGCGGATGTCGCGCCGGAAGCGGTGGATCCTGTGGATCGCCGCCGGCGTGCTGCTCGCCGCTGCACTGGGCTATCTGATTCCCGATCAGGTGCAGGCGCGCGACCGACTACGGCTCGGGCCCAGACAGCGCTCGGCGTCACGCTGCAAGCGGACCCGCACCGTGACCGCACAGCTGGACGAGGTCCGCCGAGACCTCAGCATCCTCGAAGACGCAAGTGGGCAGCGACTCCACCGCGCTCAGCCAGGACACCTCGCAACTCTTGGGTGCGCAGACCTCACTGGCCGCTGCGAAAGCGCACGTCAGCCAGCAGGCTCTGCTCATAGGCTCACTCAAAACCTGCCTGGTGGGCGTCGAGCAGGCACTGAACGAGCTCGCGGTCGGGAAACAGTCCGGCGCCATTGCCGCGCTGAACTCGGTGTCGGCGAGCTGCTCGGCTGCAGAGGCCTCCAGTGGCTGACCTCCGCGGGACGCCTTCGCCGGCATCTGAGCATCGACGGCCGTGATCGTGGTGCTCGGCGTCGGCACTGCCTCCTCGTCGCTGCCATCTGGACGGACGTCGACGCCCGGAGCAGGAGTCAGAACGAGGAAGCTGCGCTCGCAGCGGCAAACAACCGCCTCGCCACACTTCGTCACGAGATGCGAGCGGCGCAGTCCGCCAAGGCGGTGCACGGCAACCGAGCGTGGCTCTCTGCAGACGTCGATCGCGTCGACGACGAGTCAGCTGGCGGCGACGAACGGGGCGTTGGCCAACGCCAACGTGCATGCGTACGTCCAGGGTGTCGGCATCGACACCCTGCAGACCTGTCTCGGCGGTGTCAAGAGCGCATTCGATCAGATCGCGGCCACGAACAACGCCCGGGCGGCCAAGGACATCTCGGCCGTGTCGGGACCCTGCACGCAGTTGGCCGGTGGCTCGGGAACCGGGCTGGTCTACCCGTTCGACTTCCCCGATCCTTCCGTCATTCTGGTGGGCCAGACCTACTTCGCCTACGCCACGAATTCGGTGGCCGGCAACATCCAGATCATCGATTCCAACGACCTGGTCGCACTGGAGCGC
Source organism: uncultured Acidimicrobiaceae bacterium (assembly GCA_963731065.1). Lineage (GTDB taxonomy): Bacteria > Actinomycetota > Acidimicrobiia > Acidimicrobiales > RAAP-2 > Bog-473. Next base: position 215,696 of record CAVSUH010000007.1, read on the forward strand.
GGTCGGAAATGCACTGCCGAGCCTCCCCGCCTGGGCGACCGCCCAACAACACCTGGGCCCCCGCCGTCGCCATGATCGGAGGGACGTTCGTCCTCTACTACGCGGTGAACGTGGCAGGAACCGCCGACGAGTGCATCTCCGTGGCGACCGCCACCCAACCCCAGGGGCCGTTTCACGACACGTCAACGGCGCCGTTGGAGTGTCAGAAGTCGCTCGGGGGGTTCCATCGACCCGGCGTCGTTCATCGACACCAACGGCACGCCCTACCTGGTCTGGAAGTCGGGCGGTCCGGGCTCGTCGAAGATCTGGTCCCAGCAGCTGGTCCCGTCCGGCACGTCGTTCGTCCCCGGCAGCAATCCGACCTCGCTGCTCGTGCCGGACCAGCCATGGGAGGCCGGGACCGTTGAAGCCCCGAACCTGATCACCACGGGTGGGCACTACTACCTCTTCTACTCGGGCAACGACTGGAACAGTTCGAACTACGCGGTCGGCGTCGCCACGTGCACGGGACCGCTCGGTCCGTGCAGCGATGCGTCACCACACCCGATCCTGTCGAGCGGGCCCGGCATCGCCGGGCCCGGTGGCGAGTCGGTGTTCGCCGATACGGCGGGGAACTTCTGGATCGCGTTCCACGCCTGGGTCCCCGGCGCGGTGGGATTCCCCAACAGCCGAGACCTCTACCTGCGCCGTCTCACGTTTTCCGGCCCGGTGCCGACGGTGGCGACGTCGGGATAGGTCAGCGTCCGGCGGCGAGCGCTTCGGCCCGCCGGGCGATGCCCGGCACGTCCAGGGCGGCGCACACCTCGGCGAACTCGTCCGTCGGACCCCGCCAACGCAACTCGTCCACCGCTCCGAGGAGCGAAGGATCGATCCGCAACGTCGCCAGTTCCTTGAACAGCAGCGCGTCGTCTTGGCCCTCCTGCAACGTCGTCGCCAGTTTGGCGGCCCCGCGCACGACGACATCCCAGTCAGCGGAGTCCGGAGGGATGTCCTCGAGGTGGTTCCACCGGGCCAACACCGTGGCGGCCGACTTGGCCCCCCACCCCGCCAGCCCGGGAAAGCCGTCAGCGCTGTCACCGACCAGCGCCAGGTAGTCAGGGATGGAGGCCGGGCCCACCCCGAACTTGGCCGTGACACCGCCCTCATCTATGAGCACGTCCTTGCGCCGATCGAGCTGCACAATGCGAGTGCCGCGCACACACTGACCGAGGTCCTTGTCGGGAGTGCAGATGATGATCTGGTCCACCTCCGGGTCGGCGTCGGCGACGGCGGCACCGCTCGCCAGGGCGTCGTCCGCCTCGAGCTCGACCATCGGCCACACCACCACACCCAGCGCAGCGAGCGCCGACTCGAGGGGCCAGGCCTGGGACCACAGATCGGGATCGACGCCCTCGCCCGTCTTGTATCCGGGCCACAGGTCGTTGCGGAAGGACTCAATGACGTGGTCCGTCGCCACGCCCACGTGGGTTGCCCCCTCCCCCAGCAGTTGCAGGACGGAGCTGACCACGCCCCGCACCGCTGCGACCTCCTGGCCGTCGGCGTTGCGATGCGGCGGCGCGCCGAAGAAGTGGCGGAACAGCTCGTAGGTGCCGTCGACGAGATGGACCTTCATGACAAAAATAAGTCTACAGCAGGGAGTTTTGATAGATCCGAAGGCCTCGGTGCAACCTCTTCCATTGCGGACCGGTTCGGTGTAAACCTCTTTATGAGAGCTGCAACTGGAGCCCGGCAGCACCTGGGTGCCGGGCACGTCTGAGTGGGGTGCGCCATGAACGACCGCGGTGACGGCTGGATAATCTTCGCTTCCATCGTGTTGGCGGTGGCCGGCATCATGCGCATCTTCGATGCGATCTGGGCCTTCCGCTACCACGGGGTCCTTCCCCAGAACCTCGAGGACGCGCTCTCGGCACCAGCCTCAAGACCTATGGCTGGGTCTGGCTCGTAGTCGGGATCGTCTTGATCCTGTGCGGACTCGCCGTATTGGGGCGTTCTCAGATCGGCCGCTGGCTGGGCGTGGCGGCCGGGGCGATCGGTGCCATCAGCGCCATCTGGTGGATGCCGTACTACCCGATCTGGTCTTTGACCTACATCGCGCTCGGCGTCCTCGTCGTTTCTCGCTCGTCGCCTACGGTGGTCCCGTCGACACGACTCTCAGCCCAGAAGAGTTGAGCCGCATCTAACTTCTGCATCAAGCTGTCGCTGAACCGCACTCAAGACGAACAAGGAGCGTGAACGTGCCCATCGATACTCTCTTGGTGTACTGCGGCGTCTACGGCGAGGCCGCCGACGCCCTGGAGGACTACGAGCTGATCAAGGACCTTCACACCGAAGCCAACCTGATCGATGCCTACGACGCGGCCGTCATCGACGCGACCAAAAGGGCAAGGTCAGATCACAAAAAGCACAGACGCCGACCGGCCGGAGGCGTGCTCGGCGGCGGTGTCGGCCTGCCACGGGACTGGCGATCGCCCTGTTCCCGGCTGCAGCCATCGGCGGAGGCCTCCTGCTCGCCACCACCGGTGGAGGTGCGCTCCTCGGCTCTCTCGCCGGACACGCGGCAGCGGGAATGAGCCGTAGTGACCTCAAGGAGTTGGGCGAGTCCCTCGACGAGGGCGAGGCCGGGCTGATCGTCGTTGCCGTCTCGGACATGGGAGCCAGGTCCGCTCGGCAATGAAGCGGGCGCGAAGGTCGAGGAGAAGCAGCTCAAGGCCGACCAGAAGGAGCTCGAGGCCGACGCGGCCGGCGTCGTAGTCCGTCGGGCCGCGACGCCGAGTGTCGAACGCGATGAGGCGATGTGGGCGCCGCTGCCGGGGCGGCGGGAGCGCGAGAGCCGGTCAGTCGATCAGCCCGGAGGATCCTCCATCTGCTCCATGAACTCGAGGCGGATGCCACCCGGAGCCTCGACGAAGGCGATGCGCCGGGTGCCGAACGTGCCGCTGACCGTCCGCGGGCCCCAGAGGACGGTGTGGCGCGCCAGCTCGGCGTCGAGGTCATCGACGAAGAGCGCGGGGTGCAGGAACCCCTCGTCGGGCAGCTCGCACGCGTCCTCGTAGATCGCCTTCGTGAAGAGCGTCAGGGAGAGCACGCCGAGCTGCACGTCGGCCCGGCGGCCGTTCTCCCACTCGATCGGCTCCGTCACCGCTGCGCCGGCCGCCTCGTACCAGGCGCACGCCGCCTCCAGATCGGTGACCTTGATCGCCAGGTTGGCCATGCCCGTGACCGGCATCAGTGCAGCGGGGTGCCGTACAGAGAGCCGAGATCCTCGGCGATGAGCTCGAGGCGCACGCCGTCGGGATCCGAGAAGTACAGCGAGATCTCGCTTTCGATCTGCGTGGGGACGCCCGCCACCTCCAGACGGGCGCGGGCGGCGTCCCACTGCGCCTGGTCGACGGAGATGGCGACGTGGTGGAGCCCGCCCAGGACCTCGGCGTACGGCCCGAGACCGAGATCCGGAAAATCGAAGAAGGCGAGCGTGTTGTCGTGGCCGAGGTCGAAGAAGAGGTGGGTCGATCCCTTGTAGTCCCGGTTCTCGAAGAGCTCGACCAGCGGGAAGCCGAGGAGGCCCTGATAGAAGCGAATGGTCTGCTCGACGTCGGAACAGATCAGCGCCACATGGTGGATGCCGCGTGCCGTCGACGCCGGCCGGTCCCGTGCTTCGCCGAGGTATGCCGCGCGCAGCCGGTCCCGCTCCGCGGCCGCTGCTTCCAGGTCGACGGTCACGTCAGCAGGCCCAGGAGCCAGGCGGCATTGGCGCCCAACAGGCCATCGCGCGCCGGTTCCGCCAGCCCGGCCACGGCGCGCTGGGCCTGCGCCATCGGGTCCGCGACCCCCTCGGCATGGGGCCAGTCGCTGCCCAGCATGAAGGTGTCGTCCCCGACCTTGGGAACCAGGCGGTTCGGCATCTCGTAGGGCAGCGCGGCCACCCGGACCTGGCGCAGGAAGTAGTTCGAGGGGCGGTCCGACAACTTGTGAAACGGCTCGCCGTGACGCTGGGTGTAGAAGTCCGACGCCCCGTCGATGTGCAGGAGGAAGCTCGGCACCCAACTCGCCGTCAGCTCGACCACGCCGACACGGAGGCGCGGGAAGCGTTCGAGCACCCCGTTCAAGATGAGGTTGGCCAGGGCCACCGCCGGCGCCAGATACAGGAAGATCGAGTCGAAGAGTTGCTCGCCCTCCTCCTGCTCCCCGGTCCGCCAGGCGGGGTGCAGAGGGCTCTCGAAATCCGAGACGTGAAAGACCGGGGCAACGCCTTCGTCGCTGAACGCGGCCCACACCGGATCGAAGTCCGGGTGCGAGAGAGGCTTGTCGTCGACGGGAGCCGGGGCGATCATGGCCAGGCGCACGCCCTGTGCACGCACCCGCCGGATCTCCTCGACCGCCCAGGCCGGATCGTGCAACAGCACGTGGGCCACCCCGAAGAGCCTGTCGTCGCCCTCGCCACACACGTCGGCGACGAAGCGGTTGTACGCCCGCGCATTGGCGCGCTGCGCGTCCCGGTCCGACGCCAGCCGCTGTTCCCACAAGAGGCCGTAATTCGGGAACAGGACGGCGGCGTCGAGTCCGAACGCATCCAGCGACGCCAGCCGCGCACCGGCGAGGCGGTAGGAGTCCGGCACCAGCTCCTCGAACGACGCCGGAGCCCGCTCGCCGCGCAGGCGGCGCATGCGGTCCTCCCCGATCAGGTTCGAGCGCTCCGGGATGGGGACCTCCAGCGGGCTCATCCTGTTGCCCCGCCACGTGAGCCAGGGCCAGCCGGCGTCATCGTCGGCGATGGACAACGCATCGGATTGCCGCGCCGGATCGATGTACTCGGACCAGGTCGTCCTCGACTCGAACAGGTGCTGGTCGACGTCGATGGTCTGCAGCATGGTGTGCCCTCCCCGCGCAGAGTACCAGCGGTCTTCGTTACCCCGTGCGAGCGTCCGGGCGCCAGGCAGCCGGCAGCTACTCGATACAGCCGCGGATCTCCCGCAGCCAGGCGTCCGCGGCCTGCCAAGCCGCGTCGGCTTGCCGCCGCTGTTCGGGACCCAGACTCTCCGGCGGCCGGATACGAACCGAGGAACTTCACGCCGGCCAGCCCGGCATGGAGATCCCGGAGACAATCCGCCACGACCTCGTCGCCGACATGGCCGGACAGGTCGATGACGAAGCAGTACTCGCCGAGCGCCTGCTTCGTGGGGCGGGACTCGAGCTTGGTCAGGTTGATGTTGCGCGCCGCGAACTGCCCGAGAATGCCGTGCAGGCTCCCCGGGTGGTCGGCCCGCTGGAAGCAGACGATGCTCGTCTTGTCGTGCCCCGTGGCCGGCGGGATCGCGGGTCCGGGCCACGAGGACGAACCGGGTCTGGTTCTCCGGATGGTCCTCGACGTCCTCCGCCAGGATCACCAGGCCGTACCGCTCCGCAGCCAGCCTCGGCGCGATGGCCGCTTCGCCTCGCGGCCCCGGACTCGCCCAGAACCCGCGCTGCGTCCGCCGTGGAGTTGGCCGCCCGCTGTTCGGCGTCGGGCAGCGCCCGGGCCAGATACTTCTGGCACTGGGCCAGCGCGTGGGGGTAGGAGGACACCGCCTGGATGTCGGCGAGCCCGGTACCCGGAGGGGCCATGAGGTGGAGGTGGATGTCCATGACGACTTCTCGCTGAATGTGCAGGTCGACGTCGTGAATCAGGCCGTCGATGGTGGCACTGACCGTCCCCTCGATCCCGTTCTCGATCGGCACGAAGCCGAGGTCGACCTCGCCCTGGGCGACGGCCTCGAGGACCGCCGTGATGGACGGCAGCGCCCGCTGCTCCGCCGGGGCCAGGTCGGGCTGGGTCAGGAGCGCTTCCTGGGTGAAGGTGGCCTCGGGGCCGAAATAGGCCACGGATGTCGCAGGCGGGTTCACAGTTGGGCAGGATAGAGCAGCTCATGGACGCTTCCTCGCTTCGCACGCTCATCGAAGATGTCGCGGCTGGACGCTGCACGCCTGACGACGCCGTGCGGCAGCTGCGGCGCCTCCCCTACTCGGACCTGGGATTCGCCCGGGTGGACCATCACCGCGACCTGCGCCTCGGCATCCCCGAGGCCGTCTACGGTCCCGGCAAGACCCCCGAGCACTGTGCGGCGGTGGTCGAGGAGCTCCTCTCGGAGACCGATGGTCCGGTCCTGCTGACCCGGGCGACCGAAGCCCAGGTGAAGGCGGTCACTGCCGCCGCGGCGGCGCGCGGCTTCGGCCCGGGTGCCGTCGCCGACAGCGGGGCGCTGGCGACCGTGGTCTTCCGCCCGGCACCCTCCCGGACCGGAACCGTCGTCGTCATCACCGCCGGAACGGCCGATCTTCCCGTGGCCACCGAATGCATGGCGGTGCTGGGCGCACTCGGTTTCGCGCCCACGCAGCTCACCGACTGCGGCGTGGCGGGACTCCACCGCCTGCTGGCGGAGCTCGACACCCTCGCCATGGCGGACGCGGTCGTGGTCATCGCCGGCATGGAGGGCGCGCTCGCCAGTGTGGTGGGTGGCCTCACGCCGGCGCCCGTCGTCGCCGTCCCCACGAGCACCGGGTACGGCGCGGCGCTCGAGGGCGTGACAGCGCTGCTCGCCATGCTCTCCGCCTGTTCGTCCGGTATCACTGTCGTCGGCATCGACAACGGCTACGGGGCCGCCTCCGCGATTGCCCGCCTGCTCCCGTGACGCCGCCGGGTTCGGGTTCCTCCACGCTGGCGTGGTTCCACTGCTTCGCCGGGATCGCGGGCGACATGGCGTTGGGATCACTCGTCGACGCGGGCGCCGACGTCGACGAGGTCCGCGCGCTGCTGAAACGGCTTCCGCTCCCTGGCTGGCACCTGGAATTCGAAGACGGCCTCCGGGGAGGCATCGCCTGCACCCGAGCCATCGTCGGCGGCGACGACGTGGTGGTGCGCACCCACGGCGTGATCGCCGCCCTCATTGAGGAGGCCGCCCTTCCGCCACGCGTGACGGCGCGCGCCCAAGCGGTCTTCTACAAGCTGGCCTCGGTGGAGTCCGCCCTCCATCGTCGGCCCATCGACCAGGTGCACTTCCACGAGGTCGGAGGGCACGACGCCATCATCGACATCGTCGGGACGGCCGCCGCGCTCGAGGTGCTCGGCGTCGACGAGGTGTACGCCTCCGCGGTGGCAACGGGAATGGGAATGGTGCGCAGCGCGCACGGCCGGTTGCCGAATCCGGCGCCGGCGACGGTCCGTCTGCTCGAGGGGATCCCGTCGTACGGACGTGACGTGCAGATTGAGCTCACGACCCCCACCGGTGCCGCGTTGCTCGCCGCGCTCTCCACCGCGTTCGGTCCGCTCCCCGACATGACGGTCACCTCGTCGGGCTTCGGCGGAGGCGCCGGTGAGATGGAGGACCTGCCCAACTGCACGCAGGTGGTGATCGGCCAGCGTGTCGATCGCCCGGCTGTCGGGTCCCGGACAGGGTGCGCTGCTCCTCGAGACGAACCTCGACGACGTGACGGGCGAGCAGCTGGGCCTCGCCGTGGCCGCCGCGCTCGAGGCCGGGGCATTCGACGCCTGGGTCAGCCCGGTCACCATGAAGAAGGGCCGGCCCGGCCATGTCCTCCATGTCTTGACCGATCCGACGCTCGTCGAGGCCCAGCGCGCCGAGATACAGCGGGTCACCGGAACGATGGGGATCCGCGCCACGGCCGTGGAGCGCTGGCCGGTCGCGCGGGAACTCGAACAGGTCATCGTCGACGGCATCGTGATCCGGATGAAGGTCATCAGTGGACGGGCCAAGCCGGAATTCGACGACGTGGTCCTGGCTGCGGCCAAGACGGGGGAAACGCCCCACGAGGTGGCCAGCCGGGCCGAGGAGGCCTGGCGTGCCGGCCGTCGCCCGACCGCGGGACCGGAGGATCCGTCGACCTGATGGCGAGCGAGATGTTCCACTACGACGAGTCGATGACCGACCTCGTCCTGGCGGCCTGCCGGGAACGGCTGTCCATGGACCCGGTCGCGCTCGACTTCGGCGGTCTCGTCGAGTCGCTCGACGCCGAACTGGCGGGGCTGATGACGCCGGAGGGCAACGACGCGGCCGAGGTGCTGCAGCTGTTCGTGGACAAGCTGTCCACGGCGGTGGTCTCGTGCGACAGCCCTCGCTTCTTGTCGTTCATCCCGGCCGCACCCACGAAGGCATCCCTGCTCTTCGACATGTTCGTCTCCTGCTCGTCGTTGCACGGCACGTCCTGGCTCGAAGCGGCCGGCGTCGTCGTGGCCGAGAACCAGGCCCTCGGGGTGCTGGCGGCGCAGGCCGGCCTGCCCCAGGGCGCCGGGGGCTGCTTCGTGGCCGGTGGATCGGCGGGCAACCTGTCGGCGCTCATGGTGGCCCGCGACACGGCTGGACACCGGCGCCATGCCGCCGCGCCGGATCGTCCACTCGTGGCCCTGAGCGAGGACGCGCACTCCTCGGTGGGCAAGGCCCTCCACGTGCTCGGGGTCGGCACGCTCACCGTGGCGACGCTCGACCACCGCCTCACCGGACCGGCGCTCCGGGCCGCGCTGCGCGAGGATCCGCGCCGCGCCGACGTCATCGGTGTGGTCGCGACGGCGGGGACGACGAACGCCGGCATCGTCGACGACCTCGCCGGCGTGGCGGACGTGGCGGCCGAGCACTCTCTCTGGTTCCACATCGACGGCGCCTACGGCGGGGCCGCCGCGCTGTTCGCCCCATCCGCGCGGTCCCAGTTCGCCGGCTTCGAGCGGGCCGACTCGTTCATCGTCGATCCCCACAAGTGGCTCTTCGCGCCCTTCGACTGCGCCGCGCTGGTCTACCGCCAGCCCAACCTGGCCAAGGCGGTCCACACGCAGGATGCCCAGTACCTCGAGGTGCTCCACAGCGAGAACCCCGAGGAGTGGAACCCGAGCGACTACGCCTACCACCTCACCCGGCGCGCCCGGGGGCTGCCGCTGTGGTTCTCCATGGCCGTCAACGGCCTCGACGCCTACAGCGAGGCCGTCGAGGCAGGCCTGGCGATGGCCCAGCGGGCGGCCGAGCGGGTGTCCGAGTCACCCCAAGTCGAGCTGGTGCGCGATCCCGGGCTCTCCATCGTGCTCTTCCGGCGGCCCGGGATGGGACAAGGCCGACTACGAGGCCTGGTCTGCCGATCTGCTCAATGCGCAGATCGGCTTCGTCACGCCGACGACCTGGGAAGGCGAGACGGTGGCCCGCTTCGCCTTCCTCCACCCGAACACCACGGTCGAGATGGTCGACGAGATCCTCCGACTCAATGGCCGACCCGTGACCAGGCGCGTTGCAGCAGGATGCCCAGCGTCTCGACGTCCTGCGCGCCCGGAACAGGCCATGCGCCATTGATGAGGAAGTAGGGAACGCCGGTCACATCGAGCTCCGTGGCGGCAGCCTCGTCGGCACGCACCTCGCCCGCGTAGGCCGTGCTCCCGAGCACCTCGTCGCTGACGTGCTCCGGCAAGCCCGCCGAACGGGCCACCTCCCGCAGGACGTCATGATCGGAGAGTTGGCGCCCTTCAGCTGAAGTGGGCGGCGAACAGGCGCTGCACCAACGCTGCCTCCCACTCGGTGCCGCGAGCGGCCTGCGTGAGCCGGTGCGCGTCGAAGGTGTTGCCGAGACGCACCGTGTCGAAGTCGAAGGTGAAGCCCACCTCCGCTCCGAGCGCGGTCAGCTGCGCGTGACCGGCGCGCACCCGTTCGGGAGGCATGCCGTACTTGCGGGCAACCGCCTCCTCCGCCGTGCGGTCGCTCGAGGCAGGCGCGTGGCGGTCCAACTCGAAGGAGCGGTGCACCACCGTGACGTCCTCCCCGTGCTCGAACGCACCCAGGGCGACATTGAGCCGGGCCAACCCGAGTGCGCACCACGGGCACGCGTAATCCGACCACACGTCAATCTGCATGCACCGTTCACCCTATGGCCGGCAACGGAGTCCCTGCCGCCGGCCGCCGGATGTCAGCCCGATGCGACGGCAGCCTCGAGGAGGGCGGCGGCGGCCAGCAGGCGCTCCTCACTGTGCGCCGGCCCGATCAACTGCAGGCTGGCGGGCAAGGGGCCGCCGGAGGGTACCGGGAGCGACAGAGCCGGCACCCCCGCCAGGTTCACCGGAAGGGTGCAGCGCGAGACGAGGAGATCGTCCCCGTCGTCCAGATGCGGCGGGAAGATGCTCAGTGTCGGCGTCACCAGAAGGTCGACCTCGGCAAAGACGCGCTCGAGCGTCTCCTTCCACCCACGCTGGACACCCCACGCCGTCGCGATGGTGTCCTCGTCGAAGGAGCCGCCGAGTTCCAGTCGGCCACGCACGCCGTCGCTGATCCCCGCGGGATCCTCCGCCAACAGCACGGCATCGGAATGCCAGGCCTCGACCACCAGAAGGAGGCCGGCCTGCAGGGTGGCGTCGTCCCACCCCGGCAGCGCCAGCTCCCGGCAGTCCCACCCCACGAGGTCGAGGGCGCGGTCGAGCGCGGCGGTGATGGCCGGATCCGCGTCGATGGGCAACCGACCGACGGCCAGGTCGGCCCCGGCCAGGTCGGCCACGGTGAAGCCCGGCTCGAGCAATTGCATCCCCGTGACCAGTCCCCCGACCGTGCGGGCCATCGGGCCGATGGTGTCGAAGCTGGGCGCCAGGGGCCAGACGCCATCGAGCGGGATGCGACCCCAGGTCGTCTTGAGGCCGGCCGTGCCACAACAGGCGGCGGGAATCCGGACGGAGCCCCCGGTGTCGCTGCCATAGGCGACGTCCGCCTCGTCCGTGGCCACCGCGACGGCCGAGCCGCTGGACGAGCCGCCGGGGACGCGGGTGGGGTCCAGCGGGTTCACCGGCGTCCCGTACCACTGATTCACGCCGGTCACGCCGAGGGCCAGCTCGTGCAGATTCGTGCGGCCGACGATCCGGGCCCCCGCCTCCCGGGCACCGATGAGGCACGCAGCGTCCCGGGCCGCCGGTACCGCTCGGTCCGCCACGGCGCGGCAACCCGCCGTCGTCGCTTCCCCTTCCATGTCGATGAGATCCTTGACGGCCAGGCGGACGCCGGGTCCCGATGTTTCGTAGCGGGTGATGAAGGTGGTCATCCCCTCATTGTGTCCGGGATGGTCGGGCCTACGTGGTGGACGTTGTGACGGTGGCACCGGGCGGCAACTGGAACAGCGATGCCGAAGGCGACGAGGAGTAGCTCGTGATCTGGAAGGTCGTCGACTCCGACGCTACGCTGACGTAGCCGAGGATGCCCTGTGACGTGCTGCAGATGGTGCTCGCTCCCGGCTGCCCCTTGGCGACCAGATCGACACAGTTCATGTCGAAGCCGTTCAACGACATGGTGGAGGTGGTGACCTTGTCGCCGGCCAATCCGGCCACGAGCGAGACACCCTTCAGGAAAGAGATCCAGTGCGACGGGGTGTAGACGTCGAAGATCTTGTTCTCCGTCGCGGCATCAGCCGTGCCCAGCTTCTGGCACGACCAGGGGCCATCCGAGGCGCTCGGGCTGCTGCACTTGTACTCGCCGGACGAGTTCACGATGAGTTGGATGTTGGATGGATTGGATCCCGTCTGCGTCTCGTGGAAGGCGAGGCCCCCGCTGGAAGGGTCGACGGCGTAGACGATGGTTGCGGGCGAGCCCCCCGTCGTCGTGTAGGTGGCCTCGAAGGCCGTGTCCTTGGTGGACTGCAGGCCCTGCGTGAACGAGTCCATGGTCGACTTGTTGCCCTCGACGGTATGCACATCCTGCTTGACCTTGCTGACCACGCTGCAACTCGTGGCCAATGCGCCGACGGCCACCAGCGCCGCCATGAGGAATCCGATGCGGCTCCGGTCTGACACGCCTGCCACCTCCAGGGAAACCGTCCGTACTGAGACGGGAACGCCGGTGTGAGGTTACGGACAGTCCCGGTGGCGTCGCGTGGCATGTGGGCTGTCGGCGCACGATGGTCAGGCGGCGGGCGGCGGGGCGGGGTCAGGCGGGGGCGACGGGCGCCACGTCCTCGACCGGCGCCAGCTCCTGGCGGCCCCGCTGCAGGCCGAAGAGCGCAACGACGGCAGCGAAGGCCATGATCCCGCACATGACGTAGAGCACCACTTCTGTCGCATGGGCAAAATCGCCGGGGACGATCTGCAGGATGTCCTTGACTTGCGCCTGTTGGGACTGGCTCGCTCTGGGAGCCCGTTGGGTCTGGCTGATGCTGTTGGCGAGTGCCGCTGGGTTCGGAAAGTGATTCGCCTTGAGCGACGCCGTCAGGTGCGAGCGGTAGGTGAACAGCAGGATGGTGCCGAGGGCGGCCAGCCCGAGGCTGGCCCCGAGGTTCCGGATCGTCTGGGTGATGCCCGTCGCCTCCCCGTAGGAGAGGTTGCCCGCCCGGTTCACGGCGTCGGTGTTCGCCGGCCCGAGCATCATCCCCATGCCGAAGCCGGCCACGATGATCCAGATCTCCTGCTTCGAGAACGAGAGCGTCGTGACCTTGGAGGCCCAGAGGCCGAAGCCCACCGCAGCAATGGCGCACCCGAGGACCACGGCCCGCTTGGCCCCCTCGCGGTCGAGTATGCGGCCCCCGATCTGGGCCGCGATGACGAAGCCGATGAAGAAGTACAGCAGGAAGATGCCCGCCTTCGAGGCCGTATCGTGCAACGCGATCTGCGCGTACTCACTGGCGAAGAAGAAGACGGGGATGAACGTCATCATGGCGATCAACAAGACGAGGTTCTCCATGGCGAAGGGCCGGATGCGGAAGATCTCGACCTTGATGAGCGGCGATTCCGTGCGCACCTCGACGAGGACGAAGACGCCGATGATCACCAGGCCGGCGATGATGCAGATCCACGTCCAGGGATTGCTCCACCCCCAGGGGACCGACTGCTGCAGGCCGAAGATGCTCAGCCCGATACCGGCCGCGATGAGCACCGCCCCCCGGTAGTCGATCGGGGCCCGCCGGAACTGGGTCTTCGGCTTGGACACCGCGATGAGGGCCAACGCGATCAGGGCGACCGGGATGTTCACCCAGAAGATGGCGCGCCAGGTCCACTCGGTGAGGAACCCGCCCAGAATCGGGCCGATGGCGGTGAGTCCTCCGGCGATGCCGAAGAACAGCGCCAGCGCCTTTCCGCGTTCGCGGAGCGGGAACGTGTTGACCACGATGGCGAGCGCCGCCGGGAACATGAGCGCCCCGCCGGCACCCTGGACGACACGGAACGTGACGATCCAGGCCTCCGCGCCCGAACCCTTGGGCGTCAGCCCGCACATGGCCGACGCCACGACGAAGACGATGACGCCGATCACGCACATCTTGGTGTGGCCGAAGATGTCCGAGAGCCGTCCCCCCAGGGCGAAGAGCGCAGCCAGGGAGATCAGGTAGCCGTTGACCACCCACTGCACACCGGTCGACGAGAGACCGAGCTCACGCTGAATGTTCGGTACGGCGATGGAGACGATCGTCTGATCGATGAAGGTCATGGAGACCGCGAAGATCATCGCGGCGAGCACCCAGTTGCGCCCCTGCATCCCGTTGCCGCTCAAAGCCCTCTCCCCTCCGATGTCGCCTTTGCCGAAGACCCTAACTGGGTGGGCCGGGGAGCAGGAGGCTCCTGCCGTAGTGCAGCAGTTGACACGTGCTCCCGCACGCGGTTGATCCCCCGACGTCCTGGCGCACGTGCTGGGGTCGCTCGTCCCGGATGGCGTGCCGGGTCGGGTACGGTCGTTTTCGCAGAGAGGGGGCGCTCGTGCGACGACGCAGGATCGCTGGACCGGTCGCTTTCGTGACCGCAGGAGTGATGTGGCTGGGCCTCACGGTCGCCGTGTCGCCGACGACGGCTTCGGCCGGGACGCCGCGTCCCCGGCGCGCCGAACTGTCCCATGTTCCCGGCGGACAACGTCTGGAACACGCCCATCGCCAACCTCCCCGTGAATCCCCAGAGTGCGGCCTGGCTGGCCAGCATGGACGCGAGCACGACGAACCTCCATCCCGACTTCGGGCCCTCGGGCGACCCCTCCACTCCCTACGGCATCCCCTACACCGTGGTGTCCCCCTCGCAGCCCGAGGTGCCCATCACGTTCCAGTACGCCGATCGAGAGCGACCCGGGGCCGTACCCCTTCAGCGCCGGCACGCCCATTGAGGGCGGTCAGGACTCCACCGGCGACCGCCACGCCATCATGGTCAACCCGGCCACGTGCACCCTCTACGAGCTCTACGACGCGCAGTACAGCGCGTCGGGCTCGACCGCCGGTTCGGGGGCGATCTGGAATCTCAACTCGAACGCGCTGCGCCCGGCCGGATGGACGTCGGCGGACGCGGCCGGCCTGCCGATCCTCCCGGGCCTCGTGCGCTACGACGAGGTGCAGTCCGGCGTCATCACCCACGCCATCCGCATGACGGCCGAGGCGACGGACACGTCGTACCTGTGGCCCGCCCGTCACGAGGCGGGGACGTCGTCGAACCCGGACCTGCCGCCCATGGGGGCCCGCTTCCGGCTCAAGGCGGACTACGACATCTCGGGCTACTCGGCGCAGGCCCAGGTGGTGCTGCGCGCCATGCAGCAGTACGGGCTGATCCTGGCCGACAACGGGTCCAACTGGTACTTCGGCGGGACGGCCGACGACAACTGGCCCATCGCCCTCGTCGACGAGCTCAAGGAGGTGCCGGCCAGCGCGTTCGAGGCGGTCGACGAGTCGTCCCTGATGATCGACCCCAACTCGGGACAGGCCCGGCAGCTCGGCGCGGCCGTCAACTGCGGATCCGGGCCGGGGTACCGCATGGTGGCCGCGGACGGCGGCGTCTTCTCGTTCTGCCAGCCGTTCCTGGGCTCCATGGGCGGCCAGCACCTCAACGCGCCCATGGTGGGCATGGCCGAGACCCCCGGTGGCGGCGGGTACTGGGAGGTGGCGTCCGACGGCGGCATCTTCAGCTACGGGAACGCGGACTTCTACGGTTCGACCGGGTCCATCCGCCTGAACAAGCCCATCGTGGGGATGGCAGCGACGCCGGACGGCGGGGGCTACTGGCTGGTGGCCTCCGACGGAGGCATCTTCAACTACGGCGACGCGCACTTCTACGGCTCGGCCGGGCTCGCTGCGTCTGAACAAGCCCATCGTGGGGATGGCCGCCGACGCCCGACGGCGGGGGCTACTGGCTGGTGGCCTCCGACGGCGGCATCTTCAGCTACGGCGACGCCGCCTTCTACGGGTCGCGCGGCGGCCAGCCGCTCAACAAGCCCATCGTGGGCATGGCCTCGAGCGCATCGGGTCACGGCTACTGGCTCGTGGCGTCCGACGGCGGCATCTTCAACTACGGCGATGCCGGCTTCGACGGCTCGGCCGGTTCCATCGCCCTCGACAAGCCGATCGTCGGCATGTTGGGCACGCCCGGACGGCGGGGGCTACTGGCTGGTCGCCTCCGACGGCGGCATCTTCAGCTACGGCGATGCCGTCTTCAACGGCTCGACGGGCGGCCTCGCGCTCGACGCGCCGATCGTGGCCATGGGCTGACGGCGCGTGCGGCACGGTGACGCAAGCCAGAAGAAGGCACACCCCTGCGCCGAACAGGTAGACGAACCCGACCAGACCCAGGACCGCGGCGACGATGGAGACGCCCCAGGCGAGCCACCCGGCACCGCCCTCGCCGCGCACTCCGCCGGCGGCCCAGCACAGAAGCCCACGCACGACGATGGCGCCGAGGCTCACCGACGTCAGGATCGACCTCGGAGACGCCGAAGGCCTGTATGTACGTTTTCGTCGGTGGCACCACCCAGCCGGAAGCGGGTCGGCTCGGCGCGCGCGCTGCCACGTGCACGAAGAAGGCCGACACGAACTGTGCCACCGCCAAGAGAGCGGCCAGAACCAGCAGGGTCGCCGTCGTCCGATTGAATCGCCTCATCAGGGTCCATTGTCCCACTCGCGAGCCGCCGAAAGCGAGGGGCGTGTCTAGCCAGGGGCTTCGAGCGTCCGGCGGTAGACGTTGGTCTGGCGGACCTCGAAACCCATGCGCAGGTACAGCCGGTTGGCCGCCTCGCGGTCGGGCCGGGACGTGAGGTCCACCGTCCGTGCGCCGAGCTCGGCCGAGCGGTCGAGCGCGGCCTGCACCAGGGCCGCCGCCACACCGGCCCCACGGGCTGTCGCCGTCGACCACGACATCTTCGATCCAGGCCCGCACGCCCGTCGGGATCTGGAAGGTGGCCAGGGTCAGCATGCCCACGATGCCGCCGTCGTCGCGCGGCCACGAACAGCGTGGTGGCCCCGTCCGCGACGATCCGCTCCAGCACGGCGCGGCCGGGCGGCGGCGACGAGCGGGAGAGCTGGGGGACGAGGCGGTCGACCGCCGCGCAGAGGTCGTCGTCGACCGGCGCGGCGGCCTCGACCGAAATCACGACGTCGCCGACTCGCCCCGCCACATCGGTTGGCGCACGCTGTCGTAGAGCACGTCGCGCCGTTCACCGTTGATGGCGGCGAAGACGTGCTCGCCCCAACGCTCGGACCCGACCAGCGGCTGCGGCAGCGTCTCGCGGGTGAACCACCCGACGTCGCGCGTCTCGAGCGGGTGCGGTGCCAGCTCGCCGCCCACGGCCTGGCAGTAGAAGAGGAGCGAGTAGAGCGGCACCCGGGTGAAGCCGAGGCGCAGGCCGTCGAGGACGGCGATGAGGCGCACCGGCTCGGCGATGATGCCGGTCTCCTCCTCCACCTCCTTCACCACGACCTCGGCCGCCGAGTAGCCCACGTCGCACCAGCCGGTCGGGTAGAGCCAGATGCCCGAGTCGGCACGCTGAATCAGGAGGAGCTCGCCCTTGTCGTTGCCCACGGCGGCACCGACCGCGACCTTGGGGGTGACGTAGCCCGGGACGCCCTTGCCGACGGTATCCATCCACTCCTGGACCAGTCCGCCGGCGTAGTCGGGGTCCTCGTTCTCGCCGTCCGCCTCGGCGCGGATGTCCGCCGCCACCTTGAGGATCTCCTCGAAGCGTTCCTGCTCGTAGAGGCTCTCGGTGAAGCCGAGCCCCGTGCGGGCGATGCCCGAGAGAGCCTCGCTCCAGCGCAGCAGCGTCTTGAGGGGGACGTCGCGGTCGGCACTCGGGTCCACGAGCGGTGACGCTACCGCGGCCCGCCGCCTGGGCCAGAATGGAGTGTGTCCGTCAACGAGGATTGCCGCCATTACGTGATGCGGACCACGCCACGGGGGGACCGCCTGGAGCGCTGCAAGGTGGACGCCAACGAGCCGCTCCCCTTCGCCTGCCCCGAGGGCTGCGTGTTCTACGAGCCCCGGCGGGTGTCCTCGGCCGGGTGGCACGTGCCCCAGGACCCCGACGAAGGCTGAGGCGGACTCGACGGTCGACTCGTCGACAGGTCGGATAGTCGGCGGTCAGCCCTCGAGGACGTCCCCCAGCAGGTCGACGGTGATGCCCTCTCCCGCGAGCCAGTCGAGCGCCGCCTCCACCTGGGCCGACTGACCGTCCATTTCGCACACGATCCAGCCCCGGTGCTCCTCCACGTCGGCCCGGCGGATGTCGGGGTCCACGTCGAACCGGCGCACCAGGGTGGCGAGGACGGCCCGGCGCACCTCGGACTCGGGGAACGTCAGCTTCACCTTGACCCGGACCCCGCTCACGACGTTCCTCCTCCTGCTTCGGCGTCGATTGTCCCGGCTCCGGCTTCGAGCCGGGCAGGCCACGGTTCAGGCTGCCGGACCGGAAGCCTTCCAGGTCGAGCGCGACGAAGCGGAAGCCCGGCGGCGCGCACGGCGGCGACGACCTCGTCCCGGCGGGCCACCACCTCGGCCAGCGCGGTGGGCTCGACCTCCAGGCGGGCGGCATCGCCGTGGTGGCGCACCCGCAGCTGGCCGAAGCCGAGCGAGCGCAGCGCCGACTCGGCGGCTTCGACGGCGGCCAGGCGGCCCAGCGTCACCGGCGTGCCGTAGGGCAGGCGCGAGGCCAGGCAGGCCGCCGCGGGCTTGTCCCAGGTGCGCAGCCCGAGCTCGCGGGACCAGCGGCGGATGTCGTCCTTGGTGAAGCCGGCCTCGACCAGAGGGAAGACCGCGCCGGCCGCCGCCGCGGCCGCCTGGCCGGGACGGTGGTCGCCCAGGTCGCTGACGTTCACGCCGAGCACGACGGTGGCGCCTTCGGCCGCGGCGAGCGGGCCCAGGGCGTCCATCAGCGCGGACTTGCAGCGGGCGCAGCGGTCCGGGCCGTTGGCGACGTAGGCCGCGTCCTCCATCTCGCTGGTCGGGCACGCCGACCCAGCGCAGACCCCACTCGTCGGCCAGGGAGCGGCAGTCCGCCTCCTCGGCACCGGCCAGCGAGGGCGACAACGCGGTGGCGCAGAGCACCGATCCGGCCCCAGCGTGTCCTGGGCCACCTTGGCCAGGAGCGACGAGTCGGCGCCGCCGCTGAAGGCCACCACGACGCGCCCGAGGCGACGGAGCACGTCCCGCAGGTCGTCCAATGAGGCGGAGGCCGGAGTCGGTCGATGGAGGCCGTCGCGCGTCGTCGAATCGAGGTCGTCGTCGTATCACGTCGCCCCCAGCACGGCGAGCACGTCGTCGAGCGTGCCCACCATGCCCGTGTAGAAGGGGCCGAACTCGGCGTACAAGGCGGAGGCCTCGTCGAAGCGCATCTCGTAGACGCAGTCCTTCAGGTCGTCGGGATGGACGCCGAACAAGCGTCACGCCCCACTCGTAGTCGTCGAGCCCGGTCGAGCCGGTGATGACCTGGAGCACCCGGCCGTGGAAGGTCCGTCCCACCTTGCCGTGGCCCATCATGAGCTCCTTGCGGGCCTCGAAGTCCAGCGCAGTACCAGTTGTGCGCGTCGCCCCGGCGCTTGCTCATCGGGTAGAAGCAGAAGGCGTCCTTGCCCTCGGGCGGGAGCGTGGGGAAGAGCCGGGCCTGGCGCAGCTCCTCGGGGACGCCGGCGGCGTACTCGGAGACCTCGGTCAGCGACACGTAGGACTCGGCGACGACCAGGCCGGAGCCGACCACGTCGGTCTGCAGGCGGCGGAGCCGCCACACGTCGGGCCCGAGCGCCATCAGCCCGAGGTCCGCCTTGTGGCCCAACAGGGCGACGGGACCACCTGGTAGCCGTCCGCCTCGGCCGCGCTCACGGCCTTGCGCAGGGCGTCGCGTCGAAATCGGGGGTCAGCCGGCAGAACAGGTGCAGCACGCCCCAGCCGGTCGTCGGGATCAGGGGCACGTGGTCAGTGTAGAGAAGGCATCCGACCCGGCCGACAGAGGCAGACGACAGATGCGCCCGGCCTTACGGCCGGGCGCATCCATACTGCCTCGGTTGGGGGTGAGGCAATCCCAGTGTCACCCCGGGCTGTTGCAGCACCGTGGCAACCGGGTGACAGCCCCATCCGGGACCAGCACCAGAACGGGCCGATCTAGTAGTCGTCCATCCCGCCCGGCATGGCCGGCGCGTCTTCCTCGGGCTTGTCCACAATGACGGCCTCGGTCGTCAGGAACAGCGCCGCGATCGACGCCGCGTTCTGCAGGGCCGAACGGGTCACCTTGGCGGCGTCGATGACGCCGGTCTTGAAGAGGTCCTCGTACTCGCCGGTGGCGGCGTTGAGGCCGTTGGCACCCTTCAGGCCGCGCACCTTCTCCACGATGACGCCGCCTTCGAGGCCGGCGTTCACCGCGATCTGCTTCAGCGGCTCCTCGACGGCCTTGGCCACGATGCGGGCTCCGGTGGCCTCGTCGCCCTCGAGCTTCTCGGCACCCTCGAGGATGGCGGTCTGGGCCCGCAGCAGGGCAACGCCACCGCCGGGGACCACGCCCTCCTCAATGGCGGCCTTGGTCGTCGAGACGGCGTCCTCGATCCGGTGCTTCTTCTCCTTGAGCTCCACCTCGGTGGCGGCCCCGACCTTGATCACGGCCACACCGCCGGACAGCTTGGCCAGGCGCTCCTGGAGCTTCTCCCGGTCGTAGTCCGAGTCGGTGTTCTCGATCTCGGCCTTGATCTGGTTGATCCGGCCCTTGATGTCGGCCTCGGTCCCCGCGCCCTCGACGATCGTCGTCTCGTCCTTGGTGATGACGACCTTGCGGGCGGTGCCCAGCAGGTCGAGCGTCACGTTCTCGAGCTTGAGACCGACCTCTTCGGTGACGACCTGGCCACCGGTGAGGATGGCGATGTCCTGCAGCATGGCCTTGCGGCGCTCGCCGAAGCCGGGGGCCTTCACGGCCACCGAGCGGAAGGTGCCGCGGATCTTGTTCACCACGAGGGTGGCCAGGGCCTCGCCCTCGACGTCCTCGGCGATGATCAGCAGCGGCTTGCCGCTCTGGATGACCTTCTCCAGGACGGGCAGCAGGTCACGCACGGCGGTGATCTTGGAGCCGACCAGCAGCACGTAGGCGTCCTCGAGGGTCGCCTCCATGCGCTCGGGGTCGGTCACGAAGTAGGGGGCGATGTAGCCCTTGTCGAAGCGCATGCCCTCGACGAGGTCCATGTCCATGCCGAAGGTCTGCGACTCCTCGACGGTGATGACGCCGTCGCGGCCGACCTTGTCGATGGCCTCGGAGATCATTTCGCCGATCTCGGTGTCGGCGGCCGAGATGGAGGCCACCTGGGCGATCTGCGACTTGGACTCGGTCTCCTTGGCGAGGCCGTGGATGGAGCCGACGGCGATCTCGACCGCAGCCTCGATGCCCCGCTTGAGCGACATCGGGTTGGCCCCGGCGGCGACGTTGCGCAGGCCCTCACGGACCATGGCCCAGGCCAGGACGGTCGCCGTGGTGGTGCCGTCACCGGCCACGTCGTCGGTCTTCTTCGCCACTTCCTTGACCAGCTCGGCCCCGATCTTCTCGAACGGGTCCTCCAGGTCGATCTCCTTGGCGATGGAGACGCCGTCGTTGGTGATCGTCGGGGCGCCCCACTTCTTGTCGAGCACCACGTTGCGGCCCTTCGGGCCGAGGGTCACGCGGACCGCGTCCGCCAGCTTGTTCATGCCGGTCTCCAGGCCGCGGCGGGCGTCTTCCTGGAAGGCGATGATCTTGGCCATCTGGTGTATTCCTCCGTTAGCACTCTCGTCTTGTGAGTGCTAATAGGTAATCACCTTAAAGGTCCGCGCGCAAGGGCGATGCGGCGGACCGCCCCGCTCCGCCCGCCGGCGACCTCTCCGGGGCCGGACCTGGTCCCGGACCGAAAACAACCAGGGAATCGGGTCCCGGGATCGGCCGGTGGTCAGCCCCCGGCGACGGCGGGGACGATGGAGAGCGTCTG
Source organism: uncultured Acidimicrobiaceae bacterium (assembly GCA_963731065.1). Classification (GTDB taxonomy): domain Bacteria; phylum Actinomycetota; class Acidimicrobiia; order Acidimicrobiales; family RAAP-2; genus Bog-473. The sequence continues at coordinate 236,855 of CAVSUH010000007.1, forward strand.
CCCGGGCGTGACGGGCGTGGCCAGGCCGTCGAGGAACCGGACGTCCTCGTCGGCCAGGAACACGTTCACGAAGCGGCGCAGGTTGCCGGCGTCGTCGAAGAGGCGCTCGGCCAGGCCCGGGTGGGCGGCGTCCAGGGCCTTGAGCGCCTCGCCGACCGAGCTCCCCTCCACCTCGACCTCGCCCGCGCCCCCGGTGAGGGTGCGGAGCTGGGTGGGAATGCGGACGGTCACGCTCATCGGGGGGTCTCCTCGTTCTTCGGTTGCCGGTCTCGTGGTCGTCCAACGCGGCGTCGAAGGCGTCCAGGGTGGGGGCGATCGTCGCCGTGGGGGCGCTGCCCGGTGCGCCGGCCAGGGCCTCGACCGTCTTGAGGCCGTGCCCGGTGACCAGGGCCACCACCCGCTCGTCGGGGCGGATGGCGCCGGAGGCGGCCAGCTTGGCCAGGGTGGCGATCGTCACCCCGCCGGCGGTCTCGGCGAAGATCCCCTCGGTGCGGGCCAGCAGCCCGATGGCGTCGACGATCTCGCCGTCGGTCACGGCGGCGCACGAGCCGCCCGAGCGGCGGATGACGTCCAGGGCGTACCAGCCGTCGGCCGGGTTGCCGATGGCCAGCGACTTGGCGATCGTCTTGGGCTTGACCGGCCGGATGGCGTCGGTGCCCCCGAGGAAGGCGGTGGCCACGGGCGAGCAGCCCTCGGCCTGGGCCCCCGAGACCCGCACGGCGGGCTCCTCGGGCAGGAGGCCGACCTTGCCCAGCTCGGAGAAGCCCTTGGCCACCTTGGTCAGCTGGCTGCCCGACCCGATCGGCACCACCACGTGGTCCGGGGCCTGCCAGCCCAGCTGCTCGGCGATCTCGAAGGCCAGCGTCTTGGAGCCCTCGGCGTAGTAGGTGCGCACGTTCACATTGACGAAGGCCCAGCTGGGGCGCTCGCTCGTGAGCTCGGCGCAGAGGCGGTTGACGTCGTCGTAGTTCCCCTCGACGGCGATCACCGTGCCCCCGTAGACGGCGGTCATGGTGATCTTGGCCGTCTCGAGGTCGTGGGGAATGAGGACGACCGAGTCCATGCCGGCCCGGGCGGCGTGCGCCGCCACCGAGTTGGCCAGGTTGCCCGTCGAGGCGCAGGCGGCCACCTTGAAGCCGAGCTGGCGGGCCTTGGTGAGCGCCACCGAGACCACCCGGTCCTTGAAGGAGCCCGTGGGGTTGGCCGTGTCGTCCTTGATCCACAGCTCGCCCAGCCCCAGCTCGGCGGCCAGGCGGTCGGCCCGCACCAGCGGGGTGAAGCCGGCGCCCAGGTCGACCGGCGCGGCGTCGTCGACGGGGAGCAGGTCCCGGTAGCGCCAGATGGAGCGGGGACCGGCCGCGATGCTGTCCCGGCTGACCGCGGCGGCGATCCGCTCGTAGTCGTAGGCGACCTCGAGCGGCCCGAAGCAGTAGTCGCAGACGTGCAGGGCTTCGGCGGGGAAGGCACGCTCGACATTCACGACAACGCAGCCCAGTGACAAAACTGACCATCGGTCCTCCTCATCGGTCGGGCATTGGCACCAGGTGCTCTACGGTCTCCGCAGGGCACTGGTTGCCGCGACGTCAACGGGCCCGTCCCTCAGTCGCTCTGGATGATGGGAGCAATGATAGCCCGCCCGGGCCGGTCGGCTCAACGCGGTGCGGCTGCTTGAATCGGGGGCGTGCCGCACACCTATCACCACGGTGACTTCCCCACGGGACCGGTGCTCGAGGCCAAGGCCCGGACCGGCACCACGGTCTCGGTGTGCATCCCCGCCCGCGACGAGGGCTCCACGGTGGGCTCGGTGGTGCGGGCGGTCGTCCAGCCCTTCCTGGCCGGGCACGGGGGCAACGGCCTGGTGGACGAGGTCATCGTGCTCGACGACGGCTCGCGTCGACGACACGGCCGAGCAGGCCCGTGACGCCGGGGCATCCGTCGTCGCCGGACCCGGGGGGGCCGGCGGCAAGGGCCAGGCCATGGCCGCCGCGCTGGCCGCCTCCACCGGCGACGTCGTGGTCTTCCTCGATGCGGACGTGGCCAACACGACGCCGGCCTTCGTCACCGGCCTGCTCGGCCCGCTCCTGACGACCGACCACGTGGCACTCGTCAAGGGCTTCTACACCCGGCCGCTGCACGGCGACCCCACCGGTGGCGGGCGGGTCACCGAGCTGGTGGCCCGTCCCGTGCTCGAACTGCTGTTCCCGGAGCTCTCCTGGGTGCGCCAGCCCCTGGCCGGCGAGACGGCGGCGCACCGCTGGGTCTTCGAGAAGCTCGGCTTCGCCGGCGGCTACGGGGTCGAGCTCGGCCTGTTGATCGACGTGGCGCAGCATCTCGGGGCGGACCGCCTGGCCCAGGTCGACCTCGGCGAGCGCATCCACCGCAACCGGCCGCTGGACGAGCTGCGGCCCCAGGCCGTCGACGTGCTGCGAGCGGCCCTCGAGCGCGTCCCGCCGACGGCGCTGCCGCCGCGGTCGTGACGACATGACCGGCAATCTCGTCGTCTCCAACCGCGGCCCACTCACCTTCCGCGCCGGGCCCGACGGCGCGCTGGTCCCGGTGCCCGCCGGCGGCGGGCTGGCCTCCTCCCTGCACCGGCTCCTCGCGGGGAGCGGCACGACGTGGGCCTCGGTGACGATGGGGGCGGCGGATCGCGAGGCGGTCGCCCAAGGCCTCATGCACGAGGACGGGCTCGATCTGCTCCCCGTCGTCATCGACGACGAGACCTACCGCCAGGCCTACGACGTCGTGGCGAACACCACGCTCTGGTACTGCCACCACCACCTCTTCGACCTGCCGCACCGGCCGCGCTTCGACCGCCATTGGCGCCAGGCGTGGGAGGGCTACCGGGCCTACAACCGGGCCATGGCCGACGTGGTGGCGGCGCGGGCGGGCGAGGGCGACGCCGTCTTCGTGCAGGACTACCACTTCTCGCTGCTCGGGCGGATGCTGGCCGAGGCGCGCCCGGACCTGCGCACGGTGCACTTCCTGCACACGCCCTTCGCCGCGCCCGACATGCTCGGGGTGCTGCCCGACGACGTGCGGGCGGAGCTGCTCGACGGCATGGCGGGCTACTCGGCCTGCGGCTTCCACTGCCACCAGTGGGAGGACGCGTTCCTGGCCTGTTACGCCGCGGCCGGACGAGATGGGGGCGGGGGTGGGGACGGGGGCGGCGGGCGGAGACGGCGTGGCGCCGCCGACGTTCGTGGCGCCGCTCGGCCCCGACGCCGGCCTGCTCGAGGAGGAGGCGGCGTCGCCCGACTGTGTGGCGGCCGCCGCTGCGCTGCGCGACGAGGCGGGCGGACGGCGCATCATCGCCCGGACCGACCGCATGGAGCCGTCGAAGAACATCGTGCGGGGGATGCTCGCCTTCGAGGAACTGCTGACCGCGTATCCCGAGTGGCGCGGCCAGGTGGTGCACGTGGCGTTCGCCTACCCCAGCCGGCAGGGGCTGGCCGAGTATCTCGCCTACGGGGCCGATGTGGAGCACACGGCGGCGCGCATCAACCATGCCTTCGGGACCGACGGGTGGACGCCGATTGTGCTGTCACTCGAGGACGACCGGGCCCGCTCGCTCGCCGCGCTGACGCTGTCCGACGTGCTGCTCGTCAACCCGGTGCGCGACGGGCTCAACCTCGTCGCCAAGGAGGGGCCGCTGCTCAACACGGCCGACGGTGTGCTCGTCTTGTCCCACCAGGCCGGGGCGTGGGAAGAGCTCGCATTGGACGGTGGCGGCGCACTCGGGGTCAACCCCTTCGATGTGGCGGGCACGGCCGACGCGCTGCACGCCGCGCTGTCCATGGACGGTGGCGCGCGCGCGGCGCGGGCGGCGGCGTTGCGCGCCGCGGTGCGCGGGCGCACGGCGGCCGACTGGTGGGCCGACCAGCTGGCGGCCGCTCAGCGCTGAATCGACGGGCCGGCCGGAGCATCGGCGGCGGCAGCGGCAGCGGCGGCGGCGGCCAGGTCACGCAGCAGCGCCACCGCGCCGGTGGCACCCGGCACCGACAGGTCCGCCGCGGCGGCCACCGCCGGCGGGCTCTCGGTGTCGACGACGGCCACGCGCACCACCTGGCGGGGCGGTCCCTCGGCGGTCCGCAGCGCCTCGAGCGCGGCGAAGGCGGGCAGGTCGCCCACGTCGTCACCGAAGGCGGCCAGCGCCCGCAGCGGCTCGGCCCCGTGCTGCTCGTCGTGCTCGGCCACGAGCGAACGCACCACGGTGCCCTTGTCCACGTCGAGCGCCGGGCGCAGCTCGCGCTCGAGCCGACCCGGATGCACCTGGAGCCCCCTGCGTCGCGTGCTGGCGTTCGGCGAAGGCCTCCACCCAGTCCTTGTGCTCGGGCGCACGGCGGAAGTGCAGCGTCACCGTCAGGCCCTTCGGCTCGACGTAGACACCCTCGGGTGCCGTGGCCTCAGCCTCGGCCACCACCTCGTCTATGACGGCGGCCCAGGTGTCGTGCGCGGGTCCCCGCAGCGCGCGCTCCAGGCCGTAGAGGCCGACCAGCGTGACGCCGGGGGGCGCCTCGAGGACGTCGGCCAGAAAGGCGGTGGGCCGGCCCGAGATCACCGCGACGAGGGCGAAGGTGGCGGCGAGCTCGGCCAGCAGGGCCGGCACGCCGGGGAGGGGGCGCGCGCCCGTCGGGTCGACGACCACGGCCGAGAGGGTCCCGTCGAAATCGAGGAACAGTGCGCTGCGCTCCGGCTCGGCGGCCAGTGGTTGCAGGAGCGCCGGCAGGCGCGCCGCGGCGTCGCCCGACGAGGGCAACGTCAGGACGCGGTGGTCGTCGTCGTCGACGGACGCGGCGAGGTCCGCGCCGATGACCACCACGACGTCGACGCCGGTGATGCCGCTCACGGGCGTGGCCGCGGAGACGGGCAGCACCTGGGAGGGCTGCACGCCGATGGCGGTGGCGATGGACGCCGCCTGCTCCTGCTGGCCCGACGCGTAGTAGACGGCCGACGTCGCCTCGGATGTCGCGGCATCGACCGGCGTCTGCATCGTCCAGCCGCCGGCGCCGATGACCGTCGAGTAGTGGGCGGCCAACCCGTTGGTGCTGGTGGCGTTGGCCACGACGACGGTGGTGGCGCTGTGGGGCGCCGTGGTCGTGGTGGTCGTCGGCCCCTTCCCCTTGTGCCCGGCCTTGGTGGTGGTCGTGTGATGGGCCGTGGTCGTGGTGGTCGTCGAGGCGGCGCCGGCGGCCGTGGTCGTGGTGGTGCCGCCGGCCGCGGCCGCGGCGGTGGTCGGCGTCGTGGTGGTGGGCGTGCTGCTCACGCTGGGACGCGTCCCGACCGACACGAGGACCGCGACCGCCACGACGAAGAGGATGAGGACCGCCGCCGCCCGGACGATCGAGAGCGAACCGGACGATCCTGTCTGCGGCTGTTCGTCATCCATTGGGGGACCAGCCTGGCCCGGGCCGCCACCCGAAGCAAGCCTTTCCGCTGGTCGGGCGGGTGACGGTGGCGCAGGCCTGTAACCTGGGGCGCAGCGCCCGAGTAGCTCAGTTGGTAGAGCACTTCACTTGTAATGAAGATGTCGCGGGTTCGATTCCTGCCTCGGGCTCCTACTGCCTCCGGCTCCCAGTCTCTGAAACCCCCTGCTCCCTCCTCGTCCCTCCCGTCGTGCCCTGCGGTGCAGGTTGGGGCGGGAATGGGTACAGGACAGAACGCGAGAACGCAGAACGCAGAACGGGACACGGGCGCGTCGCCGGTGACTTGAGAGGCGAGCAGGGACGATTAGGGAGGACTGCATGCTTTCCGACTTCAAGAAGTTCGTGCTGCGGGGCAACGTCGTCGACCTGGCGGTGGCCGTCGTGGTCGGCGTCGCCTTCACGGCGATGGTCACCGCGTTCGTGGCCGATCTGATCACGCCGCTCATCGCCGCCATCTTCGGAAAGCCCGACTTCTCGAGCCTGACCTTCACGCTCAACCACTCGCACTTCAAGTACGGATCGTTCCTCAACGCGGTGCTCTCGTTCCTCATCGTGGCCACGGTCGTCTTCTTCGCCGTCGTGGTCCCGCTCACCGCTCTGATGCGCCGTCTGAACGTGCTGCCCTCCGAGGAGCCCAAGCCCCCGACCCGGGAGTGCCCCGAGTGCCTCAGCGACATTCCCGTCGCGGCACATCGGTGCGCGTTCTGCACCTCCGAGGTGGCGCCGGCCTGCCTACGCCTGGGTGCGCCCGTCGGTGGCGCGCTCGATGAGCGCGTTGCAGGGCAGACCCTCGTCGAGGATCTTGGCCGCCTGTTCGGCCCCGCACACCGGCAACGACCCCGGGTCGAGGAGCCCGACCTGCACCAGCAGCGAGGCCTGGTCCCAGTAGATGTGCTCGTAGGCGACCTTGTCACCTTTGAAGCCAACCACCACCGCCACCGGGAGCTGGACTGTTCGGCCGGTCGGAGCGACGCCGGGGAGGAACGTGTCGATGACCCGGTCGTGGGTGAAGTGCATCACCATCTCGTCCACCACGCTCGCCGCCCCGACGGTACGGGACACGTGCGTGATGCGGACGTCGTCGGGCCACTGCCCGATGAAGTGATCATCGTAGAAGCGGCGCACGCCCGCTCCCCCGACGCCGCCCGCCAGCGTGGGGACGTGGGTGACGTGCGGTTCGTCCACCATGGTGGCCATGGTGGCGTCCACGTCCTGGGTCTCGAACTCGGACGCCACGTGAAGGTCGAAGATCGCCCCCAGGTCCGGATCACGCTGCTCGGGCATGGTGGAACCCCCTTCGGTGGCGGGACCTCGTCGACTCAGTCTGCCCGCGCCGTCGACCCGGCCGCCCGCTGGCGGGCCACCTCGAAGCAGGCGACCGCTCCGGCGACGCCGACGTTGAGCGAAGGCAGCGTGCCGTGCTGGGGTATGGCGGCCACCGCATCGCAGCGCTTGCGCACCAGCGGCGCCAGCCCCTTCTCCTCGCTGCCGACGACCAGCGCCACCGGGCCCTCGCCGAGCGGCAGGTCGTAGAGCGACTGGGTCGCCTCGCCGGCCAGGCCGATCGACCACACGCCGAGGTCGCGCAACTCGCTGAGCGCGGCCGGCACGCCGCCCACCACGGCGAAGGGCAGGTGCTCGATCGCCCCGGCCGCCGTCTTGGTGACCGTGGGCGACAGCCGCGCCGAGCGGTGGCGCGGCAGCACGACGCCGGTGACGCCGGCGCACTCGGCGCTGCGCAGGAGCGCGCCCAGGTTGCGGGGGTCCGTGATGCCCGCCGCCACCAGGAGGAATGGTGCGGTGCCGCGGCGGTCGGGCGCGGCCAAGTCTTCGAGTGCGACCGGCTCGAGCGGGCGGGCCAGCGCCAGGACGCCCTGGGGCGACTCGGTGCGGGCCTGGGCATCGAGCCGGGTGCGCGGCACCGTCTCGACCGGGACCCGCATGCGGCCGGCCAGCTCCTCAATGCGGTCCAGCTGCGGCGAGGGGTCCTGGTCCTCGGCCAGCATGATCCGCCGCACTGTCCGCCGTCCGACCGTCAACAGCTCGAGCACGGCGCGACGCCCTTCCACCTGGTCGCCGCCGAGCTCGCTGCGCGGGCCGGGACGACGGTCCGGGCGATCCTGTCCGGCGCCGCGACCACGGGCGGCTCCGCCGCCGCCGGCGCCGGCACCGGCGCCCCGCCGCGATGGCTCCTGGCGACTCGAGGTCCCGGCCCGGCGCTGTGGCCCACCGCGTGGCGGCGGCCGCCGGCTCACGCCGACTCCATCAGCACGACGGCCAGGCAGGCGATGCCCTCGGCCCGCCCCAGCGCGCCCAGACCCTCGGCCCGGGTCGCCTTGACCGAGACGGGGGCCCCGAGCACCGCGCTCAGGCGCTCCACCATGGCCGCGGTGTGCGGAGCGAGGCGAGGGGCGTCGGCGATGACCGTGCAGTCGGCGTTGGCGCAGGCGAACCCCTGGGCGGCCGCCATGCCGACCACCTCGGTCAGCAGCGTCACGCTGTCTGCCCCCTCCCACACGGGGTCCGTGTCGGGAAAGTGCCGGCCCAGGTCGCCCAGCCCCACCGCGCCCAGCACGGCGTCGGCCAGCGCGTGGCACACCGCATCGGCGTCGCTGTGGCCGCCCAGCCCGCGTGCGCCCTCGATCTCCACGCCGCCCAGCACGAGCGGCCGGTGCGGGTCCTCCGAGAAGCGGTGGATGTCGATGCCCTGGCCGATGCGCACGCTCATCTCATCCCTCGCGCTCCGCCAGCAGGCGCTCCGCGACCTCGAGGTCGCCGGGATCCGTGATCTTGAGGTTGCCGGGCTCGCCCGGGCACTACCTGCACCGTGCCGCCCAGCGCCTCGACCAGCATGGCGTCGTCGGTGGCGGCAGCCGATGGGTCTTCGGCCGGCTGCGCCTCCTCGTGGGCCCGTCGCAAGACGTCGGCCCGAAAGGCCTGCGGGGTCTGGACGGCCACCAACGTGGCGCGATCGAGGGTGTCGGTGACCCGCCCGGACTCGTCCACGGCCTTGATGGTGTCACTTGGCGGCACACCGGGCACGGCCCCGTCCGCTCCCCCGTCGGTCACCGCCGCGATGACGGCGGCGAAGAGATCGGCTGAGGCGAGCGGCCGCGCCGCGTCGTGCACCACCACCATCGTCGCGTCGGCCGGGACGGCGGCAAGGCCGCGACGCACCGAGTCGGCCCGCGTCGCGCCACCGGTGACGACGACATCGGCGCCATGGGCCTCATCGCTGGACGCGTCGGGCACCACGAGGACCACGCCGGCGGAACAGGTCCGGCACGCCGCCACGGCCCATTGCAGAACCGGGCGGCCGCCCAACAGGGCGAATTGCTTCAACTGCCCGAAACGGCGGCCACTGCCGCCCGCCACGACGATCGACCACACCTGCGCCTCTGCGTGGTCGGGCCGTGCGATCAGGTCAGCGCCTCGTTCAGACGCTCTTCCGCCGTCTCCTCGTCCACGTTGAGCGCGAAGGTCAGCTCGGACACCAGGATCTGGCGCGCCCGCTGCAGCATGCGCTTCTCGCCGGCGGACAGGCCCTTGTCCTTGTCCCGGATGGAGAGGTTCCGCACCACTTCGGCCACCTGGTAGATGTCGCCGGAGCGCAGCTTCTCGGAGTGGTTCTTGTAGCGGCGGGACCAGTTCGTCGGCATGCGCGCTTCCTTCTTGCGCAGCACGGCGAACACCTCCTCGACCTCTTCGTCGTTGATGACCTCGCGCAGGCCCACGCCCTCGGTGTTGTCGGCGGGGACGTTGAGGATCAGGTCGCCGTAGGCGAGGCGCAGGACCAGGTACTCGCGCTTCTCACCGAAGGCGACCTTGGTCTCTCGCTTCTCTATGACGGCGGCCCCGTGGTGGGGATAGACGACTTTGTCTCCGACCTTGAAGGACACAGGACTCAGGGCTCCCTTTTGGGTGGATCGGCTGCGCCCGCACGGGCACGCGGAGCTGCGGCGATGCTGTGCGGTGGCAGCCTGGACGGGGATGGCCCGTCCGAAGGTGACTGCCCATTTTACCAGATCACCCGGTCATTCGTATCGCTCGAAGATGCTGGCCTCGACGAGGCGGGCCAGGCCGTCGCGGACGTGGCGGGCGGTGGCGGCACCGATGCCGTCGACGGACTCGAGCTCGGCCGCCGAGGCGGAGAGGATCTCGGGCAGCGAGCCGAAGCGCTCCACCAGGCGCTCAATGAGGGTCTCGGACAGCTGCTGCGGCAGCCGGTGCAGCAGGCGGTACCCGTGCGGCGCCAGCCCGATGTGGAGCTGGTCGTCGGAGTCGGGCAGGTGCAGGGCGGCCACCACCTTGGGCAGGTCCATCAGCGCGTCGGCCGAGAGCGAGCGCAGGTGGGCGATGGAGGTCTCGTCGGCGTAGTCGCGCAGGACCAGCGCCAGGCTCTCGGGGACGCCGGAGCGCAGCTCCTCGGTCTGCAGATGGATGAGCCGGCCGTCGGACCCGAGCTCGACCAGGTGGCCCTCGATCTCCTCGGCGATGCGGCGGACCATCTCGCCCGGCTGCAGCGCAGAGACGACGTCGCGCACCGAGACCGAGTCCTCCATCTCGAGCCGGGTCAAGCGTGGACAGGGCGTCGTCGTAGCGGGAGCGGAAGCGCTGCAGGGTGGAGAGCGCCTGGCTCGAGCGGTCGATGAGCCAGCCGGCCGACTGGGTCGTGTGCTTGAGCTCGTTGCGGTACACGGCGATGGTCGCCATCGCCTCGGAGACGGCGATCACCGGCACGTCGATCGAGCGGGCCACCCGCTCGGCCGTGCGGTGGCGGGTGCCGGTCTCCGAGGTGGCGATGGTGGCCTTGGGGACGAGATGCACGTTGGCCCGGGCGATACGCGAGGCGTCGGAGGCCAGGATGATGGCGCCGTCCATCTTCGCCAGCTCGGACAGGCGCTGGGGCGAGTACTCCGCATCGAGCAGGAAGCCGCCGGTGCAGACGGACAGGACGGCCGGGCCGTCGCCGACCAGGATCAGTGCGCCGTGCTTGGCCTGCAGTATCCGGTCCAGGCCCTCGCGCAGCTTGGTGCCCGGCGCAATCATCGCCAGCGCGTCGTTCAGAGGCTGGCTGCCGCCGGCGCCGTCGGCCACACCGGCATCGTACCCGCCGCCGCGCCCCGCCCACCGGCCTGGGATCGGACCAGGCTGAGTGCCTCGGCCAGCGTGCGCACCCCGTGCACCGTCAGGCCGGGCGGCGCCGCGGCCGGCGCCGCCGCCATGGAGGCCGGCACGAGCGCCCGCGTGAACCCGGCCCGGTGGGCCTCGGCCAGGCGCCTGTCCGCGCCCGGGACGGTGCGCACCTCGCCGGCGAGGCCCAGCTCCCCGAAGACGACGACATCGGGCGGGAGGGCGGTATCGGTGATGACCGACGCCATGGCCAGGGCCACGGCGAGGTCGGCCGCCGGCTCGGTCACGGTGATGCCGCCCACGGCGGCGGCGAACATCTGGGCCGAGGCCGGGATCTCGACCGCGGTGCGGCAGGCCAGGACGGCCAGAAGGAGATTGGCCCGCGTCGGGTCGATGCCCAGCGTCTGTGGTCGCGGCGGGCCCGTGCCGCCCCCGCCGCCGGGGCCGAGCAGCGCCTGCACCTCGACCAGCAGCGGCCGGCGGCCCTGCAGGACGGGCACGACCACGCTGCCGGGGACGCCGGCCATGCGATCGCCCAGCAGCAGCGGGCCGGGATCGGGCACGGCGCGCAGCCCGTCGTCGCGCATCTCGAAGATGCCGACCTCACCGGCCGGCCCGAAGCGGTGCTTGACCGACGTCAGCACCCGCAGGGCGTGGTGGCGGTCACCGTCGAAGGAGAGCACCGTGTCGACCAGATGCTCCACGGCCCGGGGCCCGGCGATGTCGCCGTCCTTCGTCACGTGGCCGACGAGGAGGAGGGGCACACCGGTCGACTTCGCCATGCGGGTCAGGCGCTCGACGCAGGTGCGCACCTGGGCCAGGCTGCCGGCGGGCTGCCCCAGCTCGGGGTCCGAGACGGACTGCAGCGAGTCCACCACCACCAGCGCCGGGCGGTGCCGCTCGACGGCGGCCTCGATCGCCTCCACGTCGGGCCCTTCGATGGCCAGCAGGTTCCGGGGCACCGGGCCGATGCGCGATGCACGCCCCCGCACCTGGGCCAGCGACTCCTCGGCCGAGGCCAGCATGACGTCGAGACCGGTGGCCGCCAGCGACGAGAGCACCTGGAAGAGCAGCGTCGACTTGCCGATGCCGGGGGGCCCGAAGAGCAGCGTGACCGAGCCGGCCACCACACCGCCGCCCATGACGCGGTCCACCTCGCTGACCCCCGTCGGGAGTGGACGGGTGCCGTCGGTCGACACGTCGACCAGGGCCAGCGCCGGGGCACCCTCAGCCTTGCCGGACTTGGATCCGGCTCGTCGCACCGGTGCCGGGCCGAGCGTGTTCCACTCGCCGCAGGCGGGGCAGCGCCCCGCCCACCGGAGCGACGTTGCCTCGCAGGACGCACAGAGATACGCAGCCCCGTCACGGGCGCGCGAACGGGGAGCCATGGCCATGGCGTGACCCTACGGGAGGGCTGTCACACGACGGGGGACCCGCCGCCCTCCGTGGTGTGTTGCTGGCAGGCTCTGGGCGTGGGCGAGACGATGTGTTCAGGAGGGCCGCGATGACCCCGGCGGTCAAGGCATCACCAGCCATTCGAGCGGCACGGCCGGGCGACGAGACCGGAATCCTCGCGCGTCGTGGAGAATGCGTTCTCCTACGAGGGGACGCGTGACCCGGAGGAGGAGCTGGCCATCGTCCGGGGCACGTGGTCGGCGCGGCGAGGCCTCCCCTTGCTCGAACTCGTGGCCGACGAGGGTGGAACCGTCATCGGCCACCTGCAGGCAGCCCCCGGTCGCCTCGACGGCATCGACACTCCCGTGGCGGGCGTGGCGCCCGTGTGCGTCGGCACCTCCAGCCAGGGGCGCGGCATCGGCTCCGCACTCATGGCGGCACTGTTCGACGACGCGGAGGACCGGCAGTGGCCCCTCTTGGTGCTCCTCGGCGACCCCGCGTACTACGAACGCTTCGGTTTCGAGCCGGCCGGGCCGCTCGGCCTCGACTACGCGCCGGCGGGTGCCGGCAACCCGCACTTCCAGGCCCGCCGACTCACGGGTTACCGCACGTCACTGTGCGGGGACTTCACGTACTGCTGGGAGAGCTAGGCCGACCGACGACGCGATCGTTTTCCGAGCTGCAGCGCGAAGAGAGGCCGCTCGCGGTCAACCCGGGCGGCCTCTCTTCGATACCTTCTTGCTGCTCACCCCTGCCGTGGCAGAGATGGCGACTGACTCTTCGCCCTATTCGGCGTCGGCGCCGGCGCCGGCCAGCTCGAGCGGCGGGGGCTGAATGCCCTCGATCGCTGTGAAGCTGAGCTGCGGGCCCTCGCCGTCGATGGGCGACTCCTCGACGTCGACGACGATGGTCTCGCCGACGCGGAATTCCTTCCACAGGATGCGCTCGGACAGCGGGTCCTCGACCAGCTGCTGGATGGCCCGGCGCAGCGGCCGTGCTCCCAGCTGGGGGTCGTAGCCCTTCTCGGCCAGGTGGGCCCGGGCCGCCGGCGTCAGTTCGAGGCCGATGCCCTGGTCCGACAGCTGCTTGACGGTGCGCGACATGAGGAGGTCGACGATCTCGGTCACCTCGGCACGCGACAGCTCGTGGAAGACGATCACCTCGTCGATGCGGTTGAGGAACTCAGGGCGGAAGTGCGCCTTGAGCGCCTCGTCCACCTTGGCCTTCATCCGCTCGTAGGTGACGGCCTCCGACGTCTTGGCGAAACCGATGTTCGCCTTGCGCAGGTCGGCTGTCCCGAGGTTCGACGTCATGATCAGCACGGTGTTCTTGAAGTCCACCGAGCGACCCTGCGCGTCCGTGAGTCGCCCGTCCTCGAGGATCTGCAGCAGCGTGTTGAACACATCGGGGTGCGCCTTCTCGACCTCGTCGAAGAGCACGACGGAGAACGGCTTGCGCCGCACGGCCTCGGTGAGCTGGCCGCCCTCTTCGTACCCGACGTAGCCGGGGGGCGAGCCGACAAGCCGGCTGACCGTGTGCTTCTCCATGTACTCGGACATGTCGAGCTGAATGAGCGCGTCCTCGTCGTCGAAGAGGAACTCGGCCAGCGTCTTGGCCAGCTCGGTCTTGCCGACGCCCGTCGGGCCCAGGAAGATGAACGAACCGCTCGGCCGCTTCGGGTCCTTCAGACCGGCCCGGGTGCGGCGGATGGCACGGGACAGCGCCTTGAGCGCCTCCTCCTGGCCGATCACGCGCTTGTGGAGCTCGTCCTCCATGCGGAGCAGCTTGGCCGTCTCCTCCTCGGTGAGGCGGTAGACGGGGATGCCGGTCCAGGCGGCGAGCACCTCGGCGATGACCTCTTCGTCGACGACGTCGAACAGGTCGACGCCCTCGGCCCGCAGCTCGGCCTCCTGGCTCTCCTTGCGGTCCAGGCGCTCCTTCTCCTGCTCGGCCAGCTTCTTGGCCTGCTCGAAGGCGCCCTTCTCAATGGCGGCTTCCTTGTCGGCCCGCAGGCGAGCGATCTCCTCGTCGAGCTTCTTGGCGTCCGGCGGGGTGCTCATGCGGCGGATGCGCAGGCGGCTGCCGGCCTCGTCGATCAGGTCGATCGCCTTGTCCGGCAGGTAGCGGTCGGCCAGGTAACGGTCGGCCAGGTTGGCCGCCGCGACGAGGGCCTGGTCGGTGATGCTCACCGCGTGGTGGGACTCGTAGCGGTCGCGCAGGCCCTTGAGGATGTCGATGGTCAGCGCCACCGTGGGCTGGTCGACCTTGACAGGCTGGAAGCGCCGCTCGAGGGCGGCGTCCTTCTCAAGGTGCTTGCGGTACTCGTCGATCGTCGTGGCGCCGACCGTCTGCAGCTCGCCGCCGCGCCAGCATCGGCTTGAGGATGGAGGCCGCGTCGATGGCGCCTTCGGCGGCGCCGGCGCCCACGAGGGTGTGGATCTCGTCGATGAAGAGGACGATGTCGCCCCGCGTGCGGATCTCCTTCAGGACCTTCTTCAAGCGCTCCTCGAAGTCACCGCGGTAGCGGCTGCCCGCCACGAGCGCGCCGAGGTCGAGCGTGTAGAGCTGCTTGCCCGTCAAGGTCTCGGGCACCTCGTTGGAGACGATGCGCTGCGCCAGCCCCTCGACGATCGCCGTCTTCCCGACGCCGGGCTCACCGATGAGGACGGGGTTGTTCTTGGTACGGCGCGACAGGACCTGCATCACGCGTTCGATTTCTTTAGCACGTCCGATGACGGGATCGAGCTTGCCGTCACGGGCCAGCTGGGTCAGGTTGCGGCCGAACTGGTCGAGGACCGGCGAGCCCGACGGGTTGTCGCCCGAGCTCGATCCCTGGCTCGCACCAACGGACTCCTTGCCCTGGTTGCCCGACATCAGCTGGATGACCTGCTGGCGCACGCGGCCGAGGTCGGCCCCGAGGCTCACCAGCACGGTGGCGGCCACGCCCTCCCCCTCGCGCACGAGCCCGAGGAGCATGTGCTCGGTGCCGATGTAGCTGTGGCCGAGTTGCAGAGCCTCACGCAGTGAGAGCTCGAGCACCTTCTTGGCGCGCGGCGTGAACGGCGGCGATCCGCTCGGTGCGGTGCCCGCCATGCCGATGGTCTCTTCCACCTTCTCGCGGACGGCCTCGAGGGAGATCCCCAGAGACTCGAGGGCCTTCGCGGCAACGCCCTCCCCCTCGTGGATCAACCCGAGAAGAATGTGCTCAGTGCCGATGAAGCTGTGGTTGAGCAGGCGCGCTTCTTCTTGCGCCAACACCAACACCCTCCGTGCCCGGTCGGTGAAACGTTCGAACACCCTGACCGCCTCTCCTTGTTCCTCTTGCTTCTCGGCTCAGTGTACCTGTGGCCTTAGTCCATCACGCCGCAGGCGATGCAGCCCGCATCCAGGAGGAAAACCCGGGCTTGCGGGATTTCCTGCGCCCGTTCTACCTGCTAGTTGTCCGCATTCTGCGCCCGTGCCCTAACGTTTGGACCAGTGAACCCGACCGAGGCCCTCGGCCTACCCCGCCTGCAAGAGGGACTGCGGCGACTGGAGCCCCTGCTCACCGCCTCTGTCGTCACGGGTGACGGCTTCCTGGACGAGGTGACGACCCACCTGATCGCGGCTGGCGGCAAGCGGTTGCGACCCCTCCTGGCGCTGGCCGCAGCCACGGCAGGCGGCCGCGACGCCACCGAAGACGACCTGATGGGCGGCGTCGCAGTGGAGCTCGTGCACCTCGCCTCGCTGTACCACGACGATGTCATTGACGAGGCAACCATCCGGCGCAACGTCGAGAGCGTCAACAGCCGTTTCGGGAACCTGGTGGCCATCGTCGCGGGCGACTACCTGCTGGCCCGCAGCGCCGCCATCGCGGCCGGCCTCGGCGTCGACATCGCCCAGCTGCTGGCCGACACCTTGGGCCGCCTCTGCCAGGGCCAGGTGACCGAGGTGCGCTCGGCCTTCCAGATCGACCGCAGCCGCG
Organism: uncultured Acidimicrobiaceae bacterium; assembly: GCA_963731065.1. Taxonomy (GTDB): domain Bacteria; phylum Actinomycetota; class Acidimicrobiia; order Acidimicrobiales; family RAAP-2; genus Bog-473. The sequence continues at coordinate 252,773 of CAVSUH010000007.1, forward strand.
AGGACTACTTCGCCTCCATCAGCGGCAAGACGGCAGCGCTCACCGCCACCTCGTGCCGCATCGGCGCGCTGACAGGCCGGCTTCCGGCGGCCGAAGTCGACGCCTGCACCACGTTCGGGCTCTGCTTCGGCATGGTGTTCCAGATCCGTGACGACATCCTCGACATCACCGCCACCGACGGCCAGCTGCAGAAGCCGGCAGGGCAGGACCTGGCCGAGGGCATCTACACGTTGCCCGCCCTCGTGGCGCTGGCCGATCCCGACGCCGGGCCCGACCTCCGCGCGCTGCTCGGAGCGCCGCTGGCTCAACCCGAACGCGACAAGGCCCGGGCCATCGTGATGGCATCGGAGGGGATCGCCGAGTCCGTACAGGAGGCCCGGCGCTATGTCGGCGAGGCGCAGGAAGCCACCGCCGGCATCAGCCAGCCCGAATTGCGGTCGGGACTTTCCCGACTGGCGGCGGAACTGCTCAGCGACCTTCCCGACTGATCCGGACCGACCCGACTGATCCGGACCGACCGGACTGACCCGACCGACCGGGGCTCAACCCGGCTGGCCGGAAACGAAAAACAAATCTTGGCGAACCGGCCGGAATTGCCCGAAATTGCGAGGCGACCACCGCGGAGACTCCCCGGACGATGGCCGCTCCGCTGCACCCTGACCGCTGCGGATCAGCCGGCGGCGCTGGTGCTCGTCCCGCTGGCGCTACAGGCGGCCTGGGCCTTGACCAGCCGTGCGTTCACCCGGGTCTCACGCTTCTGGGCCCTGGTGATGCGGGCGGCGATGGCGTCGGCGCGCTTGGTCTTGCCGGCCGTCTTGGCCGCTGCCTCACGGGCCTGCGCCTTGGGCACCCACGTGGTGACTTTGGCCTCCACCTTCTGCACCTTGGCCTGAATGGCCGGGAGCTTGGCGCACAGGGCAGCCCTGTTGGCGCCCGTCGCGCTGGTGGCGGGCGTCGATGCACCGGCGACGCCGGCGACGCCGAAGGTCAGGGCGCCGGCAACTGCGGCTCCTGCGATGATCGTGCGAAACATGGTGTCCTCCTTGGACGTCGGGTGCGCTGTGCACCCTCCGCCGCCATCCGGCGGCACACCCAACACTGAGTGCGAGATGTGAGGGAACAGTGATCAAGGTTTGAAGGAACGACCCGCAGCGCACGGAGATCGGGAGAAACCGGCCCACACAGGCACAATCCGGGCCGCGCGCCGAAGAAGCCCGCCGGCGCCCGTCAGGCCCGGTCGGGACGCAGGGTGGGAAACGCGATCACCTCGCGGATGTTGGGCACGTCGCCCAGGAGCATCAACAACCGGTCGACGCCGAGCCCGAACCCCGACGTGGGGGGCAGCCCGTACTCGAGCGCGCGGAGATAGTCCTCGTCCACCACCGCGGACTCCTCGTCGTCACCGGCCCTGGCTTTCGCCGCCTGCTCCTCGAAGCGCGCTCGCTGGTCGTCGGGGTCGACGAGCTCGGTGAATCCGTTGCCCAACTCGCGGCCCGCCACCACGGGTTCGTAGCGCTCGACGAGCTCCGGCCCGTCGCGGTGGCGTCGCGCCAGCGGCGACACCTCGGCCGGGTAGTCCATGACGAAGACGGGTCCCCACAGCTCGGGCTCGGTCGTCTTCTCGTAGATCTCCAGCAGGATCTTGCCCGGTCCCCAGGCGGCGTCGACCTCGATACCGACCTCGGTCGCCACCCTGGCCAGCTCCTCGCGGGCCGAGCGCACGTCGAGCGTGAAGCCGGTGGCCTCCGCGATGAGCTCGCTCATGGTGGCGCGCCGCCACGGCGTCGTCAGATCGAGGTCCCGTCCGCCGTAGGTGAGCTTCGTCGTCCCCAGCACATCGAGCGCCAGCCCGGCGACCAACTCCTCGAAGACGACCATGGTGTCGGTGTAGTCGGCGTATGCCTGGTAGAGCTCGAGCGTCGTGAACTCAGGGTTGTGGCGCGGCGAGATGCCCTCGTTGCGGAAGCTACGTCCGATCTCGAACACCTTGTCGAAGCCGCCGACGACGAGCCGCTTGAGGTAGAGCTCCGGCGCCACGCGCAGGTAGAAGTCGGTGTCGAATGTGTTGTGATGCGTGACGAACGGCCGCGCCGTGGCCCCACCGGCGATCGGGTGCAGCAACGGCGTCTCCACCTCCACGAAGCCCTGATCCCACAAGCGCCGGCGCATGTTGCGCACGACGTCGCTGCGCATCTGCAGCAGCTGGCGCGAGCGCTCGTTGGCCCACAGGTCGACCTCGCGCTGGCGGTAGCGCGTCTCGACGTCGCTGACGCCGTGCCACTTGTCGCCGAAGTTGCGGCGGGCCTCGGCCAGCAGCGTCCACTCCTTGACGAGCACCGAGAGCTCGCCGCGCCGGGTCCGCACCACCTCTCCCGTCGCGCCGATCCAGTCACCGAGATTCAGCTTCACGAACTCGTCGAAGCGCTCCGTCACCGCAGCGCGAGCGAAGAGCTGCACCGAGCCTGACGCGTCCCGCAGCTCGCCGAAGGCCGCCTTCCCCTGATCACGCAGCAGCATGACGCGACCGGCCACCCCGACGGTGAGGCCGGACTCCTCGCCGGGGGCGAGCGAAGACCAGGCCTCGACGACCTTTGCCGTCTGGTGCGTGCGGTCGAAGCGGTAGGGGATCTCCTGCGGCCGCGATTCGCTCACGGGCGGCTCGCTCATGAAGGCATGTTGCGCTCGTACACGATGCGCAGGCCGTGCAGGGTCAACCAGGGCTCCACGTGCTCAATGGTGTCCGAATACGGCGCGATGAGCGAACTGAACCCTCCCGTGGCCACCACGGTCGACGGTCCCAGCTCCTCCATGAAGCGCCGGGCCAGCGAGTCGACCAGGCCGGCAAAGCCGTAGAGGGTCCCCGACTCAATCGACTCCACGGTGGAGCGGCCGATGACGCTGCGCGGCTCGACGAGCTCCACCCGGCGCAGCGCCGCCGCCGACTGGTAGAGGGCGTCGAGGCTCACGCCCACCCCCGGCGTGATGGCGCCGCCCATGTACTCGCCGTTGGCGCTGATGGCCTCGACCGTCGTCGCGGTGCCCATGTCGACCACCACGCAAGGGCCGCCGTAGAGGTCGTAGGCCCCCACGGCGTCGGCGATGCGGTCGGCACCGACCTCCTTGGGGTTGTCGTAGAGGATCGGCATCCCGCTCTTGGTGCCGGGTCCCAGCACGACGCTCGGCAACTCGGAGAACCAGCGGGACGCCATCTGGCGCAGCTCCGCCGTCACGGCGGGCACCGAGGAGCAGACGGCGATGCCCGAGACCGAGGTGGAGATGTCGAGGCCCTCGAGGTCCAGCAGCTGGGTGAGGAGGACGGCGTGCTCGTCGGGGGTGCGGCTCGGGCTGGTGGACAGGCGCCAGTGGTGCGTCAGCCCGCGCGGTGCCGTCGGGTCGTGCTCGGTCCCGATGCCGACACCAATGCTCTCCTCGGGCGCCGGGGCGTCGCCTTCCCCGTCCGGCGCGTAGAGGCCGATGACCGTCTCGGTGTTGCCGACGTCAATGACCAGGAGCACGCCTCAACTCCCTTCCGTGCCCACGTTGACTGTGCCCGCCGTCGTCCAGAGCAGGTCGAGCCCGAGATCGAGCACGGGGGCCGAGTGGGTCAGCGCCCCGACCGAAATCCGGTCCGGGCCGGCGGCGGCGTAGGCGCCGATGGTGGCCAACGTCACGCCACCGGAGACCTCCGTCAGGATGGGCCGGGTCGCGTCCAGGTGCGCGACCGCGATGGCCTCAACGACCGTGCCCGGATCCATGTTGTCGAGCAGCACGGCGTCGGCGCCCGCGCGCGCCGCCTCCGCCACCTGGTCGAGGGCGTCGCACTCGATCTCGACCATCCGACCCGGCCACAGTGTGCGCGCCCGGTGCACTGCATCGGTAATGCTCGTCCCGGCCAAGTGGTTGTCCTTCACCAGGACCGCGTCGGAAAGGCTGAAGCGGTGGCTGGTGCCACCGCCGGCCCGCACGGCCGCCTTCTCGAGCAGGCGCAGTCCCGGCGTCGTCTTGCGGGTGTCGAGGACCGCCACGGAAGGGTTGCTCTCGTGCGCGGCCGTCACGAACTGCGCCGTCAACGTGGCGATGCCGGACAGGCGCCCCAGAAAATTCAGCGCGGTGCGCTCGGCCGTGAGGATGGGCCGCAACGGGCCGGCCAGCTCCAGCACGGTGTCGCCGGCCGACAACTCGTCCCCGTCGGTCGCCCGCCAGCGCAGGTCGATCTCGGGGCCGACGCGCCGGTACGTCTCGGTGACGCAGTCGCAACCCGCCAGCACACCGGAGCGCCGGGCGCGCAGCGCGAACTGGGCGCGCACGTCCTCGGGCACGAGCGCCGCCGTGAGGTCGCCCTCGGGACCGAGGTCTTCGGCGAGGGCACGGTCGACGGCTTCGCGCACCGCCCGCGCGTACGCCCCCGCGTCGTCATTGCCGGTCACCTGCTCAGCCACGGCGCTCCTCCCCGTCGCGGGCCACGTGACCGTGGACCAGGCGTCGCCGCCAGGCCGGATCCGTCTCGGGGAACTCGCGCCGGGCATGGGCGCCGCGGGTCTCGGTCCGGGCGAGCGCAGAGGCCAGCAGCGCGTCCGCCAGCCGCAACAGGTTCGCCAGCTCCCCGGCGCCGACCGAGGCGGCGGCGTCCCCGAGCGCGGCGGCCGCGTCCTCCACGACGGCGCGCGCGCCGGCGAGCGACTCGGCGCTGCGCACGACACCGGCACCGCGCGGTCATGGCGCGCTGCACCGTGTCGCGCAGCTTCGTCACATCCACGCCCGGCCACCGGTCCGGGTCCGGCCGCGGCGGCGTGGCTGGCTGCACCAACTCGGTGCATGCGATGCCGTCTATCGGTTCCTCGCCGAGCACCGCACGCAGCGCGCCGCTGGGCTCCGGGCTGCGCGCGCCCGACGGGATGCGCTCGGCCAGGCGGGCACCGAACACCATGCCCTCGAGGAGTGAATTGGAAGCCAGCCGGTTGGCACCGTGCACGCCGGTGCACGCCACCTCCCCCACCGCCCACAGCCCCGGCAGCGCCGTGGCGCCCCACAGGTCGGTCACCACACCGCCCGAAAGGTGATGCGCCGCCGGCGCGATCGGCAGCCAGTCTCGCTGGGGGTCGAGACCGATGGTGGTGAGCGACGCGGCGATGGTCGGGAAGCGCGCCGAGAAGCGCTCGAGCCCCGTCGCATCGAGCCACAAGTGGTCGACGCCCTGCTCGGCCATGCGGGCCGCCATGGCCCGGCTCACGACGTCGCGCGGCGCCAGCTCTTCCACGAAGCGTTCGCCGTCGCGGTCACGCAGGAGCGCGCCGTGGCCGCGCAGCGCCTCGGAGAGCAGGGGGCGGGGCATGGCCGGGTGGTGCAGCGCGGTCGGGTGGAACTGCACGAACTCCACGTCGGCCGTCGGCACGCCCGCCCGTAGCGCCATCGCCACGCCGTCGCCGGTGGACTCGGCCGGGTTGGTGGTGACCGAGAAGAGCTGGCCGGCTCCGCCGGTGGCCAGCACGACGTGGTCGGCCCGCACCTCGACGGGGCCGTCATCGCCGGCACCTCCTGGCGGCAGCGCCAGCACGCCGGTGCAGCGGCCGCCCTCGACCAGGAGATCGAGCGCGAACCATCCCTCGAGCACCGCGCTGGCCGAGCGGTAGGTGGCGTCGACGAGCGCCCGCTCGACCTCGGCGCCGGTGGCGGCGCCGCCGGCGTGCACGACGCGGGGGCGGGAGTGGCCGCCCTCACGGGCCAGCGCCAGCAGGCCCGTGGCCTCGCGGTCGAACTCGACCCCGAGGGCGATCAGCTCGTGCACCCGCCCCGGGCCCTCGTCGACGAGGACGCGCACGGCCTCCTCGTCGCACAGGCCCGCCCCGGCCGCCAGCGTGTCGGCGAGATGCAGGTCGGTCGAGTCCTCGTCGGCGCCGAGCACCGCGGCGACACCGCCCTGGGCCCAGCGCGTCGCGGACTGGGACAGCGCGCCCTTGGTCAGCACGCCGAGGGAGAGCGACGGCGACGGCCCGCCGGGACCGGCCAGCCGCACCGCCGCCGACAGGCCGGCGACGCCACTCCCCAGGACCAGGACGTCGAAGGGTCCGGGCCGGGCCCCGGTGGTCACGCCGGTTCGTTCAGTGTGAGCTCGGCGTCGAGGTGGGCCGACACCTCGTCGATCACCCGGTTGCGCCCGTCCACGTGCACGACGCGGGGACGTACGACTCGAGCTCGGCCCGCTCGTAGTCGGCGTAGGTGATGATGATCACCTTGTCGCCCGGCTGCACCAGGCGCGCCGCCGCCCCGTTGAGGCAGATCTGCCCGCGCTCGCCCTCGATGGCGTAGGTCTCGAAGCGCGCGCCGTTGTCGATATCGAGGACGGTCACCTGCTCGTAGGGCAGGATGTCCGCCAGCGCCAGCAGCTCGGTGTCGATGGACACCGAGCCCACGTAGTGCAGGTTGGCCCCGGTGACCGTGGCCCGGTGGATCTTGGACTTCATCATGCGGCGGCGCATCGGCTCACCCGATCCTTTCGAGTTGGCGCACCTTCTCGGTGGCCACTGGTACGGTGCGGACATCGTCGGCCGCGGCGAGTGGCGGCGCTGTTGTCGATCAGCCTGACGGGACCCACCTGGGCCGGCGATGAGCAGGCGCAGCGACCCCGGTCGGCCGCGTCGACGGCGACGGTGACCACCTCCTCGAGGGTGTCGGCGTCGACCACCACGGCGTAGTCGAGCTGCACCAGCGGCTCGGCGGCGACCACGGCACGCATCGCCCGGGCGACGGCTCGGCCCGAGCGCTCGCCGTTTGCAGGACGGCCCGGCCGGCGGCCAGCGCACGCGAGAGCACGGTGGCGGCCTCCCGCTCGGTCGCCGACAGCCTGACGTTGCGGCTCGACAGGGCGAGCCCGTCGGGCTCGCGGACGATGGGGCACCCGACCACCTCGACGGGCAGCGAGAGCTCGCGCGCCATGCGCCGGACGACGGCCAGCTGCTGGAAGTCCTTCAATCCGAAGTAGGCCCGGCAGGGCCCCGCCATGGTGAAGAGCTTCGCTACCACCGTGGCCACGCCGTCGAAGTGGCCCGGCCGGGACGCGCCCTCCCAGGCCTCGCTGACGCCACGCACCGACACCGTCGTCGACGGAGGGTCGGGCCACGACGGGTACATGTCGTCCACGCTCGGGACAAAGACGACGTCGGCCCCCGACTCAGCGCACACCGCCAGGTCGCGCTCGAGCGTCCTCGGGTAGCGCGCGATGTCCTCGGGATCGCCGAACTGCAGCGGGTTCACGAAGATGCTGACCGCGACCACGTCGCATTCGGCGCGGGCCCGCTCCAGCAATGACGTGTGCCCCTCGTGCAGCGCGCCCATGGTGGGCACCAACCCGACCACCCGGCCGGTGGCACGGGCCCGGTCCAGCAGGTCGCGGCAGGCGACGACGGACTCGACGACCTCCACCGTCACTGCTCCTACACCGCCGCCGGCTGCGGCAGTGACGGCCGGTGGCTGGCACGTGACGGCCGGCTGGGCGGCCGACGGCCGGCTGGGCACGGTGGCTGTGACGGCCGGCTGGGCTGGCACGTGACGGCCGGCGGCTGGCACCGTGACGGCCGGTGGCCGGCCGGCCTGGGCCAGGCGGGTCGCCAGGGCGGCGCCGGCCTGATAGCCGGCGCGCTCGGACTCGGGCAGCGCATCGAGGTGGCGGCTGAGGGTGGCCCAGTCGCCCCGGCGGGCGGGACCGGTCAGTGCCGCGCCGGCGCCCAGGGCCGCCACGTCGTCGACGGCGGCCCGGGTCAGCGGGAGGAACGACTCGAGGTCCAGCCCGACCGAGGCGGCCACCCGCTCCACCTGTCCGAGCAACGCCACCACGTGATTGGCCGCGATGCAGGCGGCTGCGTGGTACGCCGCCCGGTCGGCGTCGGCGACCTCGACCATCCGCCCGCCGAGGCTGGTCACCATGTCCCGGCCCAACGGCGCGCCGGCCACGGCAAAGGTCACGCCCGAGCCCAGGCGGGCGGCGCCGACCTCCCCGTTGGGGAGTGGCACCAGAGGGTGCACCGTGCCGCGCAGCGGGTGCGGCGCCAGCGCATCGAGCCCGAGCGAGCCGGAGAGGTGCGCCACCGTGGTGCCGGGCGACGGCACGACCGCCGCGGCGACCTCGGTCACGGCGTCGTCGGGGGTGGCGATGACGAGCAGGTCGACACCCGCGGCGGCGCGCGCCAGCTCGTCGTGGCGCCCGAGGAAGCCGGCGAAGGCCCAGCCGCGCGCGGACAGCGCAGCGGCAAGGGACGTGCCGGCCCGACCGGGACCGATGATCCGGATGGAGTGCATCTGACCTCCTTCGGCGTTCCAGCCCCTTGCGGGTGCCGTTCGCCTACAGACGATCGAAGATAACGACGCCTACAGACTACCCACAGGGACGACCTCCCCACCAGAGCACCTGAGCTGCTCGGATGTCACGAGGTCGGGGGCCAGGTCGGCCAGGGGCCTGACCACGAAGCGCCGCTCCCACAGGCGGGGGTGCGGGACGGTGAGGTCCTCCTCGTCCACCTGCCAGCCCTCCACCCACAGGACGTCGGCGTCGAGGGTCCGCGGGCCCCAACGGACCGTGCGCACCCGGCCGGCTGCCGCCTCCAGGGCGAGGCAGCGCTCGAGCAGCCGGCGCGGCGTGTCGGACGTCGACAGCTCCACCACCAGGTTCAGGTAGGGGCCCTGCCCCTCGGGGCCACCCACCGGCTCGGTCTCGTACAGCGGCGAGACGCCGGTGACGTCACCCGCCGCGGCCAGTCCCTCGACGGCCCGGCGCAGCAGGGCGTGCCGGTCCGCCAGGTTCGAACCGAGCCCGATGAAGGCACGCCACGGCGGGGGTGCCGGACCGGCCATCAGCGGGCGCGCCGCACCCTGACCCCGGTCGAGCCCACGTCGAGAGCCAGCGGCGGGCGCAGCTTACGCACCGTCACCTCGACCGCCTCCAGGCGCGGGTCCACGATCAGCAGCGCGCTGGCCAGGCGCCCGCTCAGGGCCTCGAGCAGGCGATAGGACCGGCCCCCCACCACGTCGGCCGCGGCCTGGGCCAGGGCCCCGTAGTCCACCGTGTCGGCCAGGTCGTCACTCTGCTGGGCGGCCTCCATGTCGACCCAGGCCACAATGTCGACCGAGAAGGGCTGGGCCCGGTCTCGCTCCTCCGGGAGCACGCCGTGGGTCCCCGTGACCCGCAGGTCACGGATCTCGATCCGGTCGCTCACTGCAGCTGACCGCGCGACGGCATGCCCTCCAGCTCCGAGAGCAGCTCGCGGCCGGGCTCGCCCATGGCGTGGCCGACCACGTGCTCGACCAGTGCGACGGCCTGGGGCTGATTGCCGATCCGCTCCGACCAGACCAGGTACCCGGCCAGCACGCCCATCACCCGGTCGCCCAGCTCGTCCTGGTGGACCAGGATGCGCAGGCCGGCGGCGAGAGACTCGTCGATGTCCTGGTAGCACGCGGCCAGCACGGGCCGCGGATCCCCCGTCCGCTCCAGGGGGTAGTGGGCCCAGGCAATCCCCTCGTCGTCGTAGGCCGCCAGATTGTGCGGCGACGACAGCAGCGAGACCACACGGCCGAACCCGTTGACGCGGAGCCAGATGATCTCCTCCTGACGTCGCACCCGGCGGTGGTTGACCGAGAACCCGCCCGGTCGCTCACTGACGGCCAGGTGATCGGTGATCACCCAGGTGAAGTTACGCGGCGGAATGCCGGCGGCCCACTTGCCCTTCATGCGGCAGGACCATACAGCCGCGTCATCTGCACCGTCGCCGAAACGTCGTGGACCCGCACCATCCCCACGCCGGCGACCAGGGCTGCAGCGGCCGTGGCCAGCGATCCCTCGACCCGGTCGGCCACGGGCGCCGGCTCCTCGGACTCAGCGCCGGCGGCCAGCACCCCCAGGAAGCGCTTGCGGCTGGTCCCGACCATGACCCCGGCACAGCCGGCACCGGCCGCGGCCTCGACCAGGTCGTCCAGGTGGCGCAGCAGGGACAGGTTGTGGGCGGTCGTCTTCCCGAACCCGATGCCCGGGTCGACCCAGACCTCACCCACCCCCGCCCGCAGCGCCCGGCCGGCCCGCTCGAGCAGGAAGGAGCGGACATCGTCCGTCACACCCCGTAGTGCGGGTTCGCCTGCATGGTGCGCGGCTGTCCCTGCATGTGCATGGCCACCCAGCCCGCGCCGGCCGCGGCGGCCACCTCCCAGAGCGAGGCCGAGATGTCGTTCACCAGGCTGGCCCCCGCCGCCAGCGCGGCGGTCGCCACCTCGGGCTTGACCGTGTCCACCGACAGGCGCACCCCGCTTCCGCTTCGGCTCGTCGCGGCCGCCAGGGCCTCGAGGACCGGGACCACCCGTTCGAGCTCGACGGCCACCGGGACGGGCTCGGCACCGGGCCGGGACGACTCCCCCCCACATCGATCACGTCCGCGCCGGCCTCGATCATCTGCGAGCCCCCGGGCCACGGCGGACTCCGGGGTGACGTAGAGCCCTCCGTCGGAGAAGGAGTCGGGCGTGACGTTGAGCACACCCATGACCAGGGGCCGCCGTCCGCCCGGCCGCACCGGTGTCAGTGGCCCCGGATGAACTGCATGGCCTCGGCCCGAGTGGCGACGTCGGAGCGGAAGAGCCCGCGCACCGAGGAGGTGACCGTGACCGTGCCGGGCTTCTTGACGCCCCGCATGGACATGCACAGATGCTCGGCCTCAATCACGACGAGCACGCCGCGGGGCGAGAGGACCGAGGCAATGGCGTCGGCGATCTGCGTGGTCATGCGCTCCTGCACCTGCAGCCGGCGCGCGAAGCCGTCGACGAGCCGGGCCAGCTTCGACAGGCCGGTGATGCGGCCGTCCTCGGCGGGGATGTAGGCCACGTGCGCCTTGCCGAGGAACGGGACCAGGTGGTGCTCGCACAGCGAGGCGAACGGGATGTCGCGCACCATCACCATCTCATCGTGCTCGGCCGCGAAGGTGACCTCCAGGTGCCGCGCCGGATCGTCGTGCAGCCCCGAGAAGAGCTCCTCGTACATGGAGGCGACGCGTTCGGGGGTCGCGACCAGGCCGTCCCGTTTCGGGTCCTCTCCGATGGCGATGAGGAGTTCGGACACCGCGGCCCGCACCCGTTCGACGTCGACACTCACGTTTCTGCTCCCTTGTAGCGGTGGACCCCGCGCAAATTCCGGTAGCGCTGGGCGACGTCGAGGCCGTAGCCGACCACGAACTCGGGCGGGATGGTGAAGCCGATATAGCGCAGGTCGAGGTCGACCCGTTGCTCACCCTCTTTTACCAGGAGTGCGCAGATCTCCACGCTCTTCGGCTGGCGGGACGTGAGGTAGCGCCGGAGGTAATTCAGCGTCAGCCCACTGTCGATGATGTCCTCCACGACGAGCACGTGGCGGCCCTCGATCTCAGAGTCGAGGTCCTTGACGATGCGCACCACGCCGGAGGTCTTGGTGGCGCTGCCGTAGGAGGACACGGCCATGAAGTCGACGTCGACCGGGAGCGCGATGGCCCGGCACAGGTCGCTCATGAAGAGCATGGCGCCCTTGAGGACCGCGACGAGCAGGGGCGGCTCCTCCACGGCGTAGTCCCGAGTGATCTCCTGACCGAGCTCGTCCACACGGGCCGCGAGCCGCTCGGCGTCGACCAGCGCCGGTCCGACATCGGCTGCAGCCCACGACGGGACGCCCGCTCCGGACTCGTCGAGGGTCACCGGCGTGACACTACCGGAGCGTCGGCTCGGCTCGACCCGGAGACGGCCGCCCGTCCGCCGCACGCGGCGGCCCCCGGTCAGCTCCGTCCCCACCACCGCGCCTTCCGCCACGGCCAGGGTGCGATCGACCTCGGCCAGCGACGGCGGGTGCTCCCCTGTCGCCGGCCTCCCGCAACCAGCGCCGCACGGCCCGGCGCGCCAGCGGGCGCTCGGCCGCCGCCACGGCCCGGGCGTCGGTGGGATCCGGCAGCAGCTTCGCCGCCAGCGAGTCCAGCAGCGCCACCTCGTCGCGCAGCACGCCGGCCTGCCGGGCCAGCAGCGGGACGGGATCGCGACCGGCCACCTCCGCGCACAGCGGCAGTAGCTCGTGGCGGATGCGGTTGCGGACGAACGCCAGGTCGTCGTTGCTCTCGTCGCGCACCGGCTCCAGACCCGCCACGGCACACAGCGCGTGGGTCTCCCACCGGCGCAGGCCGAGGATCGGGTGCCGTGGCCCCGGCTCCATGCCGGCCAGGCCGTCGGCCCCCGCCCCGCGCAGCAGGTTCACGAGGATCGTCTCCGCCTGGTCGTCCATGGTGTGCCCGGTGGCCACGTCGTCCGGCAAGACGGCGAAGCGGGCCGCCCGGGCCCGGGCCTCGAGGTTGGCGCCCGGAGCGACGGCCACCCGGTGACCCTCGAACCGCGCCCCCAGCCGCGCCGCCGCCGCCGACACCACCTCGGCCTCGGCCTCGCTGCCCGCGCGCAGCCCGTGGTCGACGTGGATCGCGGTGACGGCACACCCGGCTGCGGCGGCCAGGACGAGGAGGGCCAGCGAGTCGGCACCCCCCGAGACCGCGCAGGCCAGCGGTGCGCCCACCGCTGGGAAGGTGCACCGGCTCAGGAGATCGGGAACGAGGGTGGAGGGAAGGGTCGGGGCCTTCCTCAGCCACCGGCTCGGGCCACCCAGGCCGCCGGGTCGCGGATCTCCTCCAGTGTGGGCAGCCAGTCGGGCCCCTCCCACACACGGGCCAGCAGGGCCGGCCCGCCGGCGGCCTCCACCGACTCGACGAAGCGCTCGCCTTCGGCGTACTGGCGCATCTTGGCGTCCAGGCCCAGCAACTTCGACATCAGCTTGGTCAGCCCCCGCGCCTGGGTCCGCCGCTCGTGCAGGACCTGCGAGAAGTGCGCGGCGCCCGGGACCTCGGCGGCGCCCGCCCGGTCCATCGTCACGTCGCCGTGGCCTTCGAGCAGGCTCATCATCCCCGAGATCTTCGACAGGGCCACCCGCTGTTCGGGGGTCGCCAGCATGCCGACGACGCCGCCCTCGCGGGTCGGGTTGCGTCCGGCGCGGAGCTCATCGGTGGTCCGGCGCACCAGCTCGGCCAAGCCCGCGGGATCACCCGAGAGTGGTCCGAGCAGCTCGCTCACCAACCCGACGAAGTGGTCGCGCAGCCATGGCACGGCGGTGAACTGCAGCCGGTGGGTCACCTCGTGCAGCGCGAGCCAGAGGCGGAATTCGCTCGGCTCGAACCCGTACTGCGCCTCGACCGCGACGATGTTGGGGCCGACGTAGGAGACGAGGTCCTGGTCCTCGGGCTCCTCGTCGTTGATCAAGAGGTCGTACTGGCCGAGCACCCGCGTCGCCATGTACGCCAGCATCAAACCGAGCTGCGTCCCGGCGACGGCGCGGCCCACCACGAGGGACGGTCCACCGAGCTTGGCGCCGCGCTTGCGCTGGAGCTCCAGCATGGCCGGCCCGACCAGGCGCTCGACGGAGCGCACGTTGGCCGCGGCCCAGCCGCCGCGGTCGGTCACCTTGGCCCGCGCCGTCCCGTGCGCCGAGTGCAGGCCGGTGGCCTCGCTGACCAACGTCTCGGCCCGCGCCGTCAGCTCGTCGAACTGCCCCTGCAGATCCCGCGAGTGGTAGCTGGCGGGTGCGGGCTTGAGGATGAGGGCGCCTGTCGCCACTCTCTGGGCCAGGGCCCAGTCCACCATGGCGGGACCGTCGGCGACGGCTTCCGGAGCCGCCGGTGAGAGGTCAGTGCTCGCCGAGGAGTCGGCGCTCGCCGAGAGGTCAGTGCTCGCCGTCGTGCTGCTTGCTTTCTTCGTCGATGGCCTCGGCCACACGGCGGATGAGGCTGTCGGGCACACGGTCCTTGCAGCGGTTGGCGATGACCTTGCGCAACTCGGCTTCGAAGTCGGCGGCGCCGCTGCAGGGCCCGCACCAGTCGAGGTGGACCCGGATCTCCGTGCGCCGTTCCTCCGTCAGTTCGCCGTCGAGATAGTGGTAGAGAACGTGGACCGCTTCCTCGCAGTCGATGGTCGCGCCGAAGAGCCCGTCCGCGTCCACGGTGCCGCTCCGTTCTCGCTCTCTGCCACGTTCTCGCTCATTCCATCGACCCCCCGGCAGGCTACCGACCAGGCCGCGCGCTTCAGCCACATCGTGCAACGCCTTCTGCAGCGCCCTTCTTCCCCGGTGGATCCTGCTCATGACCGTCCCGATGGGGACGTCGGTGATCTCGGAGATCTCCTTGTAGCTGAATCCCTCGACGTCGGCGAGCAGCACGGCCATCCGGAAGGCCTCCGGCAACGCTTCGAGTGCGGCCTTCACGTCGTCGTCGGTGAAGCGCTCCAGCGCCTCGTCCTCGGCCGAACGGCCCGGATCGCTCCCGCCCGAGCCGGCCAGGCGCTTGTAGAGATAGAGGTCCTCGACGTCCTCGACGTCGGCCACCTCGGGACGCCGCTGGGCCGCCCGGTAGTTGTTGATGTAGGTGTTGGTGAGGATCCGGTACAGCCAGGCCCGCAGGTTCGTCCCCTCGGTGAAGGAGCCGTAGGAGCGGTACGCCTTGAGGTAGGTCTCCTGCACCAGGTCCTCGGCGTCCGCCCGGTTGCGCGTCATCCGGAGTGCGGCCGAGTACAGCCCGGGCATGAATTCCATGGCGACATCGGTGAAGGTCGCCTGATCTGCCATGGGCCAACCCTATCCACCCGCACGGGGATATCGTCTCGACCGTGACCAACCCACCTGCGGAACTCGGGATCGACCTGATGGACGGGGAGTTCTACGGGCGGGAGCCCCACGACGCCTACGCCTGGATGCGGGCCCACGCGCCCGTCTACTACGACGAGGCCAACGACATCTGGGCCGCCGCCAGCTACGCCGCCGTGAAAGCGGCCTCCGTCGACACCGAGGCCTTCTCGAGCGCCCAGGGCATCCGTCCCAAGTACCCGGCCCTGCCGATGATGATCGACTTCGACGCTCCCGAGCACGTGCGCCGGCGCCGGCTCGTCTCCGAGGGCTTCACCCCGAAGCGGGTGCGGGCCATGGAAGACCAGCTCCGCCTGGCCTGCGACAGCATCCTCGACACGGTCTGCGAAAGGGGCAGCTGCGACTTCGTGGCCGACATCGCGGCGCCACTGCCCATTGCGGTGATCGGCGACATGCTCGGCGTGGCTCCCGCGGACCGGGCCGAGCTGCTCGAGTGGTCCGACGTCATGCTCAAGGCACAGGGTTCGCCCGATCCCGACGCCATGGTCGGGGCCATGCACGCCTTCGAGGGCTACACCAACTACATCACGCCCGTCCTGGCCGATCGCAAGGCGACCGGCAGCAGCGCCGACCTGGTCGGGGTGCTGTGCCAGGCCGAGATCGACGGCGACTCGCTCGACGATTCCTCGCTCATTCACGAGACCCTGCTCATCCTCATCGGTGGCGACGAGACGACACGCCATGTCATCAGCGGGGGCATGGAGGAATTGTTGGCCCAACCGGACCAGCTGGCCCGGCTGACCGCCGATCCCGATGGGCTCATGCCCGGTGCGGTCGAGGAGATGCTGCGCTGGGTGTCGCCGATCAAGAACATGGCCCGCACGGCGACGCGCGACGTGGAGCTGGCCGGCGCGACCATCAAAGAGGGTCAGGAGCTGCTGTTGCTCTACCCGTCGGCCAACCGGGACGAGACGGTGTTCGACAACCCCGACAGGTTCGACATCACGCGCAGCCCCAACCCGCACGTCGCCTTCGGCTTCGGTGCCCACTTCTGCCTCGGCAATCAACTGGCCCGGCTGGAGCTCAAGGTGATGTTCGAGCGCCTGCTGGCCCGCATGCCCGACATCCACCTCGCGGTCGAGCGCGCCACGCTGCCCCGTCGACCGGCCAACTTCATTTCGGGGTTCGAGGCCATGCCGGTGGCCTTCACGCCTTCCGCGCCGCTGGGCGCGCGCCGGCGCGGCGTGATGGCCGCCTCCAAGCGCCCGGCATCGCCGGCTGGTCGATCCTCGTCACCGGCGGCGGGAGCGGCATCGGGCTCGCCACGGCGGAGCGGTTCGCCGCCGACGGTGCGCACGTCACGATCTGCGGCCGCACCGAGCAGAAGCTCCTCGACGCCAGTGCGCGCATCGCCGCGGCGGCGACGGGCGGCGCCACCGTCCGCTCCGTCGTGGCGGACGTCACCGTCGAGGACCAGGTCGCCGCGGCCGTGGCCGTCACCGCGGAGGAGACGGGGCGAATCGACGGCCTGTTCGCCTGCGCGGGAGGCTCGCACCACCTGGGCTCGGTGCTCACCGCCGACATCGACGGGGTGCGGGCCACCATCGACCTCAACCTGACGGGATCGGTGATCTGCGTGAAGCAGGGAGGCGCCGCCATGCAGGCCCAGGGAGGACCCGGCTCCATTGTGCTGATGTCCTCGGGCGCCGGCCGCTTCCCCCATCCGCACCTCTGGGCCTACGGCGTGTCGAAGGCCGGGATCTGCTTCCTGGCCGAGACGGCGGCCGAGGAGCTCGGCCCGCTCGGCATCCGCGTCAACGCGGTGGCGCCCGGGATCATCGCCGACGAGCTGATGTCGTTCATCACCGCGGGGGGACCGCTGCTCGACGACTATCTCGAGCAGATGCCGCTGGGCCGCGTCGGCACCGTCGAGGACGTCGCGGCCGCCGTCCGCTACCTCATCGGTCCCGAGTCGTCGTTCGTCACCGGGGAGACCCTCGGCGTGGACGGCGGGCACCACCTACGCCGGGGCGCCGACTACTCCCTGCTCTTCGGGAGCTGAAAGAGGATGCTCGATCCACCGAAGAGCCCTCTTGCGGGACCTATCCGAAATGATTACCGTTACGGTTATGAGATCAAATCGTGTCGCCCTACCTCTGGCCGCCGCCGCCATGACCCTCGCCCTGCTCGGCCTGGCCGGCTGCGCCGGCGCTTCGACCAGCACGCCCGATGTCGTGCACGTCGTGGCGGCCGAGAACTTCTGGGGCAACATCACCAGCCAGATCGGCGGGCGAGACGTCTCGGTGACGTCGCTCATCACGAACCCCAACGCCGACCCCCACCTCTTCGAGACCGATGCCGCAGACGCCGCCACCCTGGCCCAGGCACAGGTCGTGATCGAGAACGGCGCCGGGTACGACACCTGGATGGGCTCACTCCTCGGTGCGGACGGGGGAAGTCCGCGGATCGTCAACGCGGCAACCGTGCTCCACGTCACGGGGAGCGACCCCAACCCGCACCTCTGGTACGACATCCCCCGCGTGCCCACCGTGGCCGCGGCCATCGCCGGCGCACTCGAGAAGGCAGCGCCGCGGGACGCCGCGACCTTCAAGGGCAACCTCGCCACCTTCGACGCGTCGCTCGCTCCGCTCAATGCGACACTGGCGACCATCAAGGCGCACTTCCACAACGTGCCGGTGGCGTACACCGAGCGGGTACCCGGCTACGCGCTGGCGGTGGCGGGCCTCGACGTCAAGACGCCGCCGGGTTTCGCCCGGGCCATCGAGGACGGCACCGACCCCGGGCCCGCAGACACGCTGGCCATGCAGAAGCTCCTGACCGACCATGACATCAATGTGTTGCTCTACAACGTGCAGACGGTCACGCCGGTGACCACCCAGATCCGCGCCCTGGCCCGCAGCCACGACATCCCCGTCGTCGGCGTCTCCGAGACGATGCCCGCCGGCGTCGCCGACCTACCAGCAGTGGCAGCAGTCGCAGCTGACCAACCTGCTCCACGCCCTCGAGTCGAGCCGTAATCCGTGACCGAGCCGCTCATTGAGCTGCGGGGCGCCGCCGTGCGCCTGGGGTCCCGGACCCTGTGGTCGGAGCTCGATCTGCGCGTCGTCGAAGGCGAGTTTCTGGCTGTGCTCGGTCCCAACGGGGTCGGCAAGACCACACTCCTCAAGGTGCTGCTCGGCCTCGTGCCCCTGTCAGCCGGCACGGTGCGCGTCAACGGCGCCCCGCCGCGACTGGGCAACCACGAGCTCGGCTATGTGCCCCAGCAGCAGGCCTTCGACCGCTCCCTGCCCATTCGCGGGCGCGACCTCGTCCGCTTCGGCGTCGACGGCCACCACTGGGGCCTGCCTCGACACGCCCGAGCCATCCGGGAAAGGGTGGACGAGGCCCTGCGGGCGGTGGGCGCCAGCGCCTACGCCGATGCCCCGGTCGGCCTGCTCTCGGGGGGCGAGCAGCAGCGCCTGCGCATCGCCCAGGCGCTCCTCGGCGACCCCAAGGTCCTGTTGTGCGACGAGCCGCTGCTCGCCCTCGACCTGGCCAGCCAGCGCAGCGTGACCCGCCTCATCGACGAGCGCCGACGCCAGTCCGGCACGCCGGTCGTCTTCGTCACCCACGAGGTGAACCCCGTGCTGCCCTACGTCGACCGCATCCTCTACCTCGTGCGCGGGAAATGGGCCATCGGCACTCCCGAGGAAATCCTCACCAGCGAGCGATTGAGCGACCTCTACGGCATTGAGGTCGACGTGATCAAGGTGCGCGACCGCTACCTCGTCGTCAGCGCGGAGGACGAGCTTCCCACCGAACCGGGCGGGCATGCCCACCACGGGCACGCGCACTGATGGGCATCGGCTACTTCCTGCAGTTCGGCTTCGCGCAGCATGCGCTGGAAGCGGCGTTCCTCGTCGCAGTGAGCTGCGGTCTCATCGGCCCGTTCGTCATCACCCGCACCATGTCCTTCGCCGTCCACGGCACGAGCGAACTCGCTTTCACCGGGGCGGTCGGAGGGTTGCTCGTCGCCGACAACCCGCTCGCCGGCGCACTCGTGGGCGCCCTCATAGTGGCCGCGCTCATCGGCCTGCTCGGGCAGCGCGCCGCGGAGCGCGACTCGACCATCGGCGTGATCCTGGCCGCCGGGCTCGGCCTGGGCGTGTTCCTCCTGGGCTACTACCACGGCTACGCCAGTGAGGCCCTGAACATCCTCTTCGGCAACATCTTCGGCATCAGCTCGGGCCAGATCTTCCTCCTCGGCGTCATCGCCGTCTTGGTGGCCATCGTCCTCACCGTCATCCGGCGGCCCCTGCTCTTCGCCTCGGTCGATCCCGACGTGGCCCGGGCCAACGGCGTGCCCACGGGCGTGCTTGGGGATCGTCTTCCTCTTCATCCTGGCCATCACGGTGACCGAGGCGGCGCAGATCGTCGGCACACTGTTGGTGCTCAGCCTCGCCATCACTCCGGCCGCGGCGGCCCAGCGCCTGAGCGCCAATCCCTTCGCGGTCTCCGTGCTCTCCGTCACGATGGCGGTGCTGGCGGCCGACGGGGGGATCCTGCTGAGCTTCCAGTTCCCCACGGTCAAGCCAAGCGTGCTGATCGTGGCCATCAGTTTCGCGTTCTACGTCGTCGCCCGGCTCGTCGGCCCCGCCATCACCTCCCGGCGGAGGGACCGGTTCGCCGCGCCGGAGCTGGCAGAGTTGACCCGTGGTTGACAACGCGACGCACCCGACCCGCACCTCGCGACGGACCCGGCAGGGCGACGCCGTGCTCAACGTCGTCCTGGGCTCGGACAACTTCCGCAGCGCGCAGGACATCCACGCTGCGCTCCGCGCCTCGGGCGAGACGGTCGGCTTGACGACGGTCTACCGCCACCTGGCCCTTCTCACCGAAGAGGGCCAGCTCGATGCGCTGCAGACCGCCGACGGCGAGCTCGTCTACCGCCGGTGCCACAGCGAGAGCCACCATCACCACGTCGTCTGCCGGCGCTGCGGGCGGGGCACCGAGGTGGAGCTCCCGGATCTCGAGCGGTGGGCCGAGACGACGGCGTCGGACCTCGGCTACAGCGACGTGACGCACACGGTCGAGATCTTCGGCGTGTGCGCCGAGTGCCGCGGCTGATCCGGTCGGGTTCGGTTCAGGCCAGAGAGAACAGCCCGGCGTCGATGACGGTCTCGCCGCGCTGGGTCTCGGTGCGGAACCGGTAGGACCCCGGCGCGCTGTCCCCGATGTCCCACAGGGACACGGTCAGCGTGTCGCCGGGCAGCGTCGGCTTGGAGAAGCGGGAGCGCATGGCGCCGAAGCGTGCCGGGTCCGAGCCGCACACGGCGTGGAGAAGGGCGCGGCCCGTGAACCCGTAGGTGCAGAGCCCGTGCAGGATCGGGCGGTCGAAGCCGGCCCGCTTGGCGAACGTGGGGTCGGAATGCAGCGGGTTGCGGTCGCCGCTCAAGCGGTAGAGGAGCGCCTGATCGGTGCGCGTGGCGTAGGACACCACTTCGTCCGGCTCACGCGACGGCAGCGGCTCGGCGGCCAGCGTGCTCTCGGCGTCGCCCTCCGGATTGCGCGGCCCGCCGAAACCGCCAGCCCCGCGAATGAAGAGCGCGGTGCGATTGGTGAAGGCCAGCGCGCCGTTGCCGGTATGGCGCGATTCGCTCTCGAGGACGACCAGGCCGGCCGAGCCCTTGTCGTACATGCCCGCGACCTTCGTGGTGATCGACACCGTCCCCGCCACAGGGATCTCGCCGTAGAGGCGAATGGACTGCTCCCCGTGGACCAGCATGGCGGGGTCGTAGTCGCCGATCTCCGCCCGGCCCCCGCCCTGCCCGATGATGGCGCTGAACGAAGGCAGCACGCGCTGGGTCACCCCGTCGGAGTTCTCGGTCGTGAACTCGAGCTCGAAGCCGGTGGGATCCAGCGCACCGGCACCGACGCCGAGGGCGTAGAGCAGGGCGTCCTTGGAATCCCAGGACCGCTCGGTAGCCTCGGAGACGACCCCCACCGCATTGAGATTCAGTCCCATCGTCACGTCCCTTCTGATCCGCTCGTTCTGACGGTTTTTGATGTTACATCTATCTGTGTTATCGTTGTCAAGTGGAAGCAGGCGCCGTGGAGACGTTCACCATCGACGGCCTGGCCGCCGCCGCCGGGACGACCACTCGGCGCATCCGCTCGCTGCAGACGCTCGGGCTGCTCCCCCACCCGACCCTGCGCGGTCGCACCGGTCACTACGACTCGGCACATCGGGACCGCCTCACGGCCGTCCTGCACCTGCAGGAGCAGGGATTCTCCCTCGAGTCACTCGGCCTGCTCTTCGACGCGCTGGACGCGGGACGTTCGCTCGCCTCGTGCTCGGGATCGCGGAGCCAACGGCGTCGGCCGGCGGCGCCGAGGACGAGACCGACTCGGCCGAGCTCTACGGCTTCGCCGAACTGCAACCCGCCAGCTCCCCTCGGCGTGGATGGCCGCTGCTCTCGGTGGTCCCCACCACGTTGTGGGACGAGAGCGAGGCCTCGTAAGCCCGAGCGGGCGCCGACGCCGGGTCGTCCCGGGTGGCCGCCTCAGTAGGGTCGCGCGGCGTGCCCGACACTCCCGCCGTCCCGCTGCTGCACTGGGAGCAGGCGCCCGAACATCGGAGCCGCGGTGGCCGTGACGACCCGCCACGGCGGCACGTCTGCGGCCCCCTACGACGCCCTCAACCTCGGCCTCCACGTGGGCGACGACCCCGCATCCGTCGTCAGCAACCGGGCCCGCGCCGCAGCGGCCTTCGGCGTTGCGCTCGACGCGGTGGTCTTCGCCCGCCAGGTCCACGGCGCCGCCACCGCGCTCGTCGGGCCCGATGATCGGGGCCGCGGCACCCTGTCCGAAGGCGATGCGGTCCCCGACACCGACATCCTCCTCACCGTCTCACCCGGGGTCACGCTCGCCATCCTGGTGGCCGACTGCGTCCCGATTGCGCTGGTCGACCCCGCTGCCGGCGTCCTGGCGGCGGTCCACGCCGGATGGCGCGGCACGGCAGCCGGGGCCGTCGGCCGCGCCATCCGCGCCATGAAGGACTGCGGTGCCGACGTCGGACGGGTGCACGCCTTCCTCGGCCCGGCCGTGCACCCCGACCGCTACCAGGTCTCCGAAGAGGTGCTCGCAGGCACTTGTCCGGCGCGGTCCGAGCCCCGCGCCCTCGACCCTGCCGTGGCGCAGGCCCGATGGCCCGGGTCACTGGCTCGTCGACCTGGTCGCCGCAAACCGCCAGCAGCTGGTGGCCGGCGGGGTGCGGAACGACAACATCGCCGAGAGCGGCACCACCACATCCGACGAGGCGTTCTTCAGTGACCGCGTGCAGCGGCCGTGCGGGCGGTTTGCCCTGCTGGCCCGCCTGGCCGACTGAGGCCGGTCCGGAGCCGGCTGCGCCGTAGCATGGGCAGGCCCGGATCGCCGGGCCACCCCCAACCTGCATGCCACCACCCGACCGGTTCCGCTACGACGGTTACGCCATCGACCCGGTGGGCTCGGTCGTCGTCTGCCGTTACGCCACGGACGCCCACGCCTTCACCGAGCGGTTCACGTTCGAACAGGGCGACTGGGACGACCCGGCAGTCGTGGCCGCCGTGCGCATCCTCTACCTGCTCGCTGGCGTCTCGTACTACAAGACCTCGGCCGCCCCCGTGATCGACCTGGGCCAATCGGCGACGACGGAGATGGAGCGGGACTTCCTCCGCAGCTTCTACGTCAACGGCCTGGGTGAGTTCGCCTACCGCAATGGCCTCGACCTGCGCGGCCTGCACATCGAAGGCCCGGACGCGGGCACCGTGTCGCCGGTCGCCTTCGAGCCAGCCCCCGGCCGGCCCCTCATCCCGTTCGGGGGTGGCATCGATTCCATCGTGACCGTCGGCGTCGCTCGTGACGGACCACCCTGACGCCGCACTCTGTGTCGTCGAGCCGCCCGGACAGCGCTTCGCCGCCATTGAGGACGCCGTCGCGGTAAGCGGGCTCCCCGTGACGCGCGTCGTCCGCACCATCGACCCCCTCGTCCGCCGATCGGCCGAGCTCGGGTTCTTCAACGGGCACGTGCCCGTCACGGCCATCATCAGCGCTGCCGCGCTCGGTGGCGGCCGTCCTCGACAGACGCGACGCCGTCGTGCTGTCCAACGAGTGGTCGGCCTCCGTGCCCACCGTTGTCTCGGGTGGGCTGGCCGTGAACCACCAGTGGTCGAAGAGCGAGGCCTTCGAGCAGGCCTTCGGCGACCTCGTGCACTCGACGTTGGGGCCGCGTCTCTCGGTCTTCTCCTACCTCCGCCCACGCAGCGAGCTGTGGGTCGGACAGCAGTTCGCCGATCTCACGAGGTACCACCGCGCCTTTCGCAGCTGCAACCGCGCCTTCCACCAGGACCCGGCGCAGCGGCTCGACCACTGGTGCGGCCGTTGTGACAAGTGCTGTTTCGTCGACCTCGTCCTCGCTCCGTTCATGGACCGCGTGGAGCTCGAAGCCGTCTTCGCCGGCGATGAGCCTTTGCAAAATCCTGCCAACGAGGAGCGGTTCCGTACGCTCCTCGGCTTGGGCGACGGCGCCAAGCCGTTCGAGTGCGTCGGGGACACCGACGAATGCCGAGCCGCCCTGGTTCTGGCAACACAGCGGGGAGACCGCGCCGGCGCCGAACTCCTGGTGCGACTGCGCACCGAGCTGGGCGACGATGCGCCCGCCGACCCCGCCGCCCTCCTCCAGCCGCGGGGCGCCCATCACATTCCGGACCGCTATGCGCCGACCGATCTCCTGGTCCGCACTCGCTGACGCGTCCGTCGGCGTCTGGGGGCTCGGCGTCGAGGGACAGGCCAGCATCCGCCGGCTGCGATCGATGGGTCGCGACCCGGTGCTGGTCGACGACGCGCCCGCTGCTCGCCGCGATCGACGGTGCCGAGATCCTGGCCACCGTCGACGGAGGCCTCGCCGCGCTGCACCGCTGTGAGGTGGTGGTCAAGAGCCCGGGCATCAGCCGCTACCGGCCCGAGGTGGTGCAGCTCGAGAAGGCGGGGGTCGCGGTCTGCGGCGGACTCGGCTTGTTCATGGCGGAGGCCGATCCGACCCGCGTGGCGTGCATCACCGGGACGAAGGGAAAGAGCACGACCACGGCGCTGGCCGTGCACCTCTTGACCGGGCTCGGTGCACGCGCCCGCGCCGGCGGGAACATCGGGCTCCCGCCCTGGGACCCCGCCGGCGGCCCGGCACCCGACTACTGGATCGTCGAGACGTCGAGCTTCCAGGTGCCCGATCTGGAAAACGGGCCTGCGGTGGTGGCCGTCACGTCCCTGTCGCCGGATCACCTGGACTGGCACGGGACGGTCGAGCGCTACTACGCCGACAAGCTGTCGCTGTGCACCAAGCCGGGGGTGACGCTGGCCCTTGCCGACGGCAGCGACGAGGAGCTGCGCGCCCATGCCGCGCTCCTTGGTCCACACCTTCGCTGGGTGGGCGGCGTCGAGGTGGAACGGGACACCCACTGGTCGGCATCTCTCGGCCTGACCGGTCCGCACAACGCGCGCAATGCCTCCGTCGCGCCGCGCGCCGTGCTCGAGGGCCTCGGCGTTCCGGGCGCGTCCGACGAGAACCGACTGGCCGAAGCGGCGCAGGGTTTCGAAGGGCTGCCCAGCCGCTGCCGCTCGCTGGGCTCGGTCGGCGCGGTCGAGTTCGTCGACGACGGCCTCTCCACCAATGTGCTGCCGGCACAGGCCGCGCTGGAGGCGTTCGCCGAGCGTCCCGTGGCGCTGCTCGTCGGCGGGCACGACCGGGGGCTCGACTACGCACCGCTCGGCCGGACGATCGCGGCACGCACCGCGCCGACTCTCGTCGTCACCATGCCCGACAACGGGCCGCGCATAGGGCGCGCCGTGCGCGACACACCGGGCTTGCAGGTCGAAGTGCGCGACGCCGCCAGCCTGGGGGCTGCGGTCGAGACCGCGTTCGACTGGGCCCGGGGCGGGGGCGTCGTCCTGCTCTCGCCGGCGGCGCCCAGCTTCGGGCGCTTCGGTGACTATCGGGAGCGCTCGGCCGCCTTCGCCGAGGCGGTGCGCCGGCTGGGGACGCTCAGCTGAGCAGCGTCAGCAGCGAGCGCCGACGGGCGCCAGCTCGTCACGCTCGCTGAGGAAGAGCCACCACGAGTCGGCCGACACGGTCGCAGCCGCCTGCACGACATCGAGGTCGGCGTCCAGCGCAGTGAGGGCCTCCATCGACCATCCGGCGTGGTCGACTTCCTGGGTGCGGTGCACGTCCCAGAAGCGGGTGCCCTCCTCGTCGAAGCCGTAGTGGCGCCGCAGCCCATCGCCCTTGGAGCCCGCGATGTCGGCGGCCTGGACCTCGTACGCCGCCACCATGGCCAGCGCGGCCACGGGGTCGTTCGACGCCGTCGTGCGCACGACGGCGAGCAACGCCGCCGTCGAGGGCGTCGCCGGCGCGTCCGGCGCGGCGCCGGCCGCCAGCGCGAAGGTCTCGAAGAGCTCCACGTGGGGCTCGGGCGAGCCGAGCTCGTCGGCGAGGTTGGCCTCCACGAGGTCCCGGGCGTGTCCCTCCGGGAGCGTTTCGGCGATGGCCGCCAGCGTCACCGGGAGCTCCCGCTCAATGTGACGGTATTGCTCCGCGTAGGCGGCCAGCTCCCCTTCGGTGAGGGTGCCGGCTTCCCAGCGGCGGTAAAAAGGGTGCGTAAGCAAGTGACGCCCGACAATCGCCTCCGCAAGCACCTCGTGCATCGGTTGCGTGTGCATCGGCGAACCTTATCCGCTCCCCGGCGGGCGTCAATTGGGTCGGGCCGGGGTCGGGCAGCGGCCACAATCGGGGTGTGCTCACCCTTGTGTGGTTCGCGGTGGGTGGGCTCGTCGGCTGGGGCGCGGCGCACGGGGGACCGGCCGTGCAGCGGGCGTGGCCCGTCTTCCTCCGCATCCAGATCCTGGCCACGTCGGCGACGCTCTCGCTGGTGGCGGCCTGGCGGCTGACCTCGGTCGGCCAGTTGCTGGGGCCCCTCGCGCTGTCGGCGGGAATGTGGCTTCTCCTCGGGGCGACCCTGGTCACCAGGGGAGAGCGGAGCGCCGGCCAGAGCTCGCTCGAGGCATGGGCCGTGACCCCCAACGCCAGCTTCTGGGTCGTCCCGACTGCGGCCGCCTTCGCCGGATCGGCCGGGACGATGATCGCGGTGCTGGCCAACGTGATCACCACCGCCTGGAACGCGGTGGCGGTCCAGCTCATGCGGCGCGACGCCCCGTTCCGCCAGCGCCGCTCGACCACGTGGGTCGACCAATCTCCCGTCCTGGCCTCACTCGTCGGGCTCCTGCTGCACGTCCTCGGACCGGCTCCGGCCTGGACCGCCGACGTGTTGATCCTGGCCGGCCCCCTGCTGGCGTTTTCAGGGGCCGCCCTGTTCACCGGGTCGGTGATCCATCCGCACAACCTGGCGGTGCCCCGGACGGCGCACGCGCTGCGCCGCTGGAGCTGGTTGACCGGGGTGCGGTTGGCCTATTACGCACTGGTGGCGACTGCGGCCGCGCTCGCCGGGTCGACGGCACTCACCGTCGTCGCCGTTCTCACGGCGCTCAGCGCCCCGTCGTTCCAACCCGTGCAACTTGCAGTGCTCTACGGGTATCGCTCTGAAGTCGTGGTTGCGGCCGTGCGCTGGGGCTGGGTCCTGGCCCCGCTCGGTCTCGCCGCGGCGGCGGTGATCCGTTGACCGGTCGTGGCCTGCAGGTGGCCTGCAGGGTGTGAGTGCTGGTCACGATGGCGTCCCCCCTGCTCAGCTCTTTGGGTCGCTCCCGCCCGACCGGCGCGTGTCGCAGGTTCCGATTCTTGATCCGATTGCCACACACCGCCATGTCGCACCACGCACCACGACCCGCGTGGGAGCGGTCGTAGAAGGCCCAGTGGCACTCGGGATTGCGGCAGGCCTTCAGCCTGCTCCAGGAGCCGTCCCGCTGCGCGTCGCGGATGATGAGCAACAAGGTGGCGGCCAAGGACGACAGGCCCTCGGCGTCGGCAGGCCGCAGATCCACCGTGGCGTCGTCGAGAACGACCGGTTGCAGCCGGACGCGTCCGGCGAGCCCACGGAGGAAGTCAACGTCGGTGGGCTCCGGATCCGATTCCCCGCTGTTGGCGACGAGCAAGGCCCGGATGCCCTCGCGGATGGCCCGGACCCGAACCAGGTCGACGTCGGAACCGAGTAGCAGCCCAGCTTCCTCGAGCCAGCGCGGCGGCCCCGCCTCGGCGTCGGCGAGCAGATCCACCCCCGAGTCGCCCTCCCAGGTGTTGACGAAGGACTGCAGGAGGCGGAGTGGCATCGGGGCGGGCTTGGTCTCGTCCTCGGGACCCCAGTTCGGTGTCAGCACGACGCTATCCTAGTGAGCGTGACCTCTAAACATACTTGACTGGTCTCTCAGTGACGGGCATGATGCTCTTAATGGTCACGAAGAGAGACGCGAGATCCCCCGGATGATCGTGGTTCTGGAAGAGGGCCCCAGGCTCGGCCTCCGGCGGGTCCGGTGGCGGGACCGCTTGGTGGAGCGCATCCGGGCGTCGGCGCTGGACGACCAGCTCGCCGCGGGGGCGTCACCCGAATCGAGCGTCACCCTGGCCCTCCACGCTGGGCGCCTGTGCCAACCGGCTCAGCGTCGCGTCCTGGCCCGCAGCCTCACGAAGATCGTGGCTGCTGCGGATGCGCCGGTGGGGCACCTTCTCCGGGCGCCTGTCTGTCGTGGCACGGTGCAGCAGTCCCGCGCAGAGCTGACCGCCGTCGCCGGCCGGCTCGCGGCGTCGGGGCCTGTCGGAGTCCGCGGCGTGGCACGTCTGCGGACCCTCCTCGCCGACGGGACGGGCCCGCTGTACCAGCCGGCGGCGCCTGAAGGACTCCACCACGAACTCGGCCACGTGCTGGCAGCCCTCGACTCGTTCGGCTGAACGCGGGCGCGCCCCCCGTCAGGCCGGCGTCAGGTCCCAGCGCGGGGGATCGACGACACCGAGGCTGGCAAAGAGGTTGTCGGAGCGGGACTGATCGTTCTCTTCGGGCTCTTCCCCCGCCAACTGCGCCAGAGCGGCCCGGAGTCCGAGGCCGGCGGCCAGGTCGAAGAGATAGCCCGCCACCTCCGCCTCGTTCACTGATGTCGTGATCACCTGGAGGGCGCGTGGCGCATCGCCGGAACGAGCCAAGGCCACTGCCTTCATCCTCCCCAACGGGTAGGCCAGGTACGGGTCGCCCTCCCGCGTCTCGATGTCGGCCGACACCTTCTCGACATCCGCCACGTCGTCATCACCCGTACGCGTCCGCAGTCGCAGCTCGAGCAGCGAGAGTTCGCACTCCGAGACGTAGTACAGCGACTCCAAACCTGCGAACTGCTCACTCGCGTCGGCCAGCAGGGCTTCGGCGCGGCCGAAGTCGCCCGCTCGCAAGGCCGCACGACCGAGGTTCAGGGTCACCACGCCGACCCCGAGCGGATAGGGCAGTCGTCCCCAGTCGGCCCGTAACTCTTCGAGCAGCGTCTCGGCCTCGGCGGCCTTGCCCTGATCGATCAGGATCTCGGCCATGTTGTTCAGGGGTGCTCCGGTTCGCAGCCTGTCGCCCGCCCGGCCGAACCTCTCGCTTGCCTTCTGGTACACGTCGAGTGCCTGAGCCCACTGACCGAGATAGAAGGCCGCAGTCCCCAGGTTGTTCAGCACGTTGGCCTGGCCGACCAGGTCGCCCAGCTCCTCGTAGATCGCCAAGGCGCGCTGGCCGAACGCGCCGTTGTTCTCCTCGAGGGAGATGGCGCACACGTCGAGCAGGAGCAACGCATGGGCGAGCCCTGAACGGTGACCCGACGCCTCCGCCTCGGTGCGCGCGAGCGTGGCCCACTTCATGCACTCGCGGTACTTGCTCTGCCGGAACCGCACGGCCGAATACGCCACTGCGATCTCCGTCAGCTCGGGATCGACCGTAATGCCCGCATCGGCCAGCAAACGGCGCGCGCTGCTGAAAAGACGCAGCGCCGAGGCGTACTTACTCCGGTGCTGGTAGAGGATGCCCGACTTGCGCCACAGGCGCGCCCGGGCAGCAGGGGTCCGCGGGAACCAACGCGCGGGCGCGGGCGTATGCCGCCGCCGCACGATCGAGGTCCCCGGAGCGCTCGCAGATGTCGCCGAGCGACTCGGCGACCCGCTCCTTCTCCTCGGGCGCCAGGTCGGAGAGGTGGACGGCGTGGTCGAGAGCCTGGTCGAAGAACGTCATGGCTTCGACATTGGCGAAGAGCACGTCCGCGTGCTTGCCGGCCGCGACGAGGTACTTCCACGCCGGGCCGTGCGCCTCGGCCAGGTGGTAGTGCGTCGCCAGCAGCGCGGCCTGTTCCTCGATGTCGACCCGAGTCTCGAGGAGATCGCCGATGCGGGTGTGGAGCTCACGGCGGCGGCGGAACGAGATGCCTTCGTAGATCGTCTGGCGAAACAGGTCGTGTCCGAAGCGGAATATCCCGGGTGCCACGGGGCGAACCAACGAGTCCAGACGCTCCCAGCGGGACGCGTCGCCGGCCGTGCCTCCGAGCACGGCGCCCAGCAAGGCCAGGTCGATGTCCATGCCGAAGACCGACGCCTCCTGGACAAGGACCCGATCTGCCGGCGAGAACCCGTCGAGCCGCGTCGTGACGAGAGCCTCGACGGTGTCGGGAATCTCGTCGAGGGCCCCGCTCTCGCTCGCCGCCATCAGCTCGACGACGAAGAGGGCGTTGCCGTGGGCACGATCGAGCAGATCTGACATCACCGCCGCGTCCATCGCCTTGCCGGCAGGAGTCGCCAGGGCGAGGGTCGCGGCGTCCGTGGTGTTCAGCGGCTGCAGATCGACCCTGGCGGTGCCTCTCACGGAAGCATCGGGACCGTGGCTCGTCGCACACAGCAGCCAAGGTCGTTGCCGCGCCTCGTCGGCCAGCGACCCGAAGAGGTCGAGCGAAGCCTCATCGGCCCACTGGGTGTCCTCGAGCACGATCAGTTGCGGCGCCGTGATCGTGGCCTGGAGGAATGCCGCCACCGCCTCGTGGGCCCGGGCCCGGCGGAACGACGCCACGATCTCATCACTCTCGCGGGTCGGTGCCACATCGGCGGCGAAGGGTCCGGCAATGAGGGGCAACCACGGCGTCAGCTCAGGAGCAGCGCGACCCACCAGATCCGTCAGTGCCTCGCCCACCTCCGCTCGGGGCAGGTCCGGTCGCATGCCCAGCGTCCGCCGAAGCAGCGGTTCCATGACCCCGTAGGGCTTGGACTTGGAGAAGGGCTGACACGACCAGCGGGAGACTCCTATACCCATGCCCTCGCAGATCAGGCGCAGCTCGGCAGCGAGTCGAGTCTTTCCCGTGCCCACAGAGCCGACGATCTCCACTGCACCGCCACTCCCGGCGATGGCACCACGGGCGTGCTCGAGCAGCTGGGTCAGCTCCGCGTCGCGCCCGATGAGAGGAAAGGGTCGATCGATTTCGTCCACGGCCTCGTCCGTGACCTCGTGCACGATGGCGGCGTCGATCATCGCTTCTTTGCCCTTCACAAGGAAAGGCTCCAGACGCGTGAGCACAAGCCTCGACCGGCACCGCGCCAGGACCGCTTGGCTCACGACCATCTCCTGCGGTCCTGCCCGCTGCATCAGCCGGGCCGCCAGGTTTACCGCGTCTCCCATCACCGTGTACGTCCGACGGGTCTCGGATCCGAGGTTCCCGACGAAGACCACGCCGCGGTTCACGCCGGCGCGCAGCTCCAGACCCTGCGTCGCGTCGATGATGTCCCGCACGGCACGCACCAGGTGCTCGTCGTCGTTGACGCCCGCCGTAGGGACGCCGCCGGCAAGGATGAGTTTGCCGCCGTCTTCGTAGACATCGCTGGAGAGCCAATGCACGCCATGACGTGCCACGGCGGCGGCCGTTGCGTCGGTGAGCTCCTGCAGGAGGGCTCCGACCCGTTCGGGGCCCTCACGGGTGATCACCTCGTCGGTGTGCTTGAAGCAGACGAACGCGACGGTGGCCTGGCGATGCTCGCCGACCCCTTGCGCCTCAATGCCGAGTCGCTGCTCCAACGGAATGAGTCGCTCGAGGTCGGCCCTCGCCCAGTCCGATTCGCTCCGGTCGGGCGGGCTCCCAACTGGCTCGGGATTCCGCCGCAGCAGGTAGCCCCCCTCCACCGGCGCACCGACGACTCTGTCCGGGACCCGCTCCGCCACGGACGAGCTGAGACGAATCTCGCCGGCTTCGGCATTGGACTCGCACGCAAGGGTCGCCGACACGTCGGGGCCGGTCAGGAGAAGCTCCCGGTGCACGCCTTGCGGCAGAAACACGGGGAAGG
Source organism: uncultured Acidimicrobiaceae bacterium (assembly GCA_963731065.1). Taxonomy (GTDB): domain Bacteria; phylum Actinomycetota; class Acidimicrobiia; order Acidimicrobiales; family RAAP-2; genus Bog-473. Next base: position 283,753 of record CAVSUH010000007.1, read on the forward strand.
CGCCGCGATGCAGCCCGATGGAGATGCCGAGCCGCACCGTCCCGCCGTCTCGCTTCTGGACCGGCCTGGCGATGAGGGCCCGCATGCCGTGCGAGGCCCGGCAGGCCCTCACGGCGTCCCCGTCGCCCGTGAAGAGCACGAGCAACGCGTCCCCTCCGAACTTGATGACGTCCCCGCCCTCTTCGAGACAGATGCGGATCATGGAGCCGAAACACGAGTTCAAGAGGTCGGTGAGTTCCTCGGCGCCGCGACGACCCATAGAGGAGAGCTGCTCGGTGAGGCGCGTGAATCCCGAGATATCCGCGGAGACGAGCGTGCCCGGCACCAGGTGGCACGTCTCGTCCGGGCTGGGCAGCGATCCACTCGGCCGCCAGCCGGGGCACGTAGGGGCGTAGGGTGCCCGGCTCTGGGTCGGGAGACAGCTCTGAAGGTGCCGCCAGCGTCACTCCCTGTCCTTCCTCCCTTCTGACTGCAGCCTCCCGTTCAGTCTTTCAGTCTTTCAGGATTTCACGGTGAAGCTCAGCGGGTGGGTGCACGAGGTCTCCGGTGACCGAGACGTTGAGCACATGGCTGCCGGTCGTGAGACCGCTCGTTGACATGGCGTAGGCGTACACCTTGAGGGCCGAAGACCAGGCGAAGGTGGATCCCGCCTTCAAGGTCTTGGTGCCGTCGATGTTGAGCGCCGTGATGGCGAGACTTGACGATCCGACGTTGGTCCCGCTGTAGTTGCAGAGCGTCACGGAGAAGATGACGGATTTGCCCAAAGGCTCGATCGGCCCGATGAAGTTGCACAGCTTGTACGTCACCACGTACGTATAGCTCTTCGTCGTGGTCACGCCGGCTTTCGAGATTGCAGTCACCGTGATGGTGTGCGATCCAACCTGGGTGGTGGGCAACGTACCGCCGCTCGACAAGGTCGTCGTGCCCGTCACGGCGCTGCACGAGGAGATACCCGATACCGGGTCGGCGCAGGTGAAGGTGGCCGCCTCCGGCTGGTTGAGCACGTAGACCGCGTTGTTGGTGGGGTTGGTGATGGAGACAGTGGGCGGCCCCGTGTTGTCGATCTTGACGTTCGTGATCGGACCCGCGGTGGCGCAGTTGCCCACGTTGTCACACACCGACACCGAGTTGGTCGAGACGCTCGGGTTGCTGGTCCCCGCCGCAATGGGCGGCGTCGTCAGCGTGACGGTGGCCTGGGAGGGAATGGCGAGGCCGGAGCCGGAGTCGGTCGCAGTGCAGGTGAACGAGACCGTGCCGGTGTGCCAGTTGGTGTCCGCCGACGGGCAGGAGACGGTCGGCGCGGTGGCGTCGACCTTGGTCGTCACCGTGGCCGTGCTGATGTTGCCGACGGCGTCGGTGGCGGTGATCGTGTACGTGGTGGTGCCCGACGGCGGTGTGATCGGCCCGGTGACCGGGGTCGGGGAACCGCTCCCTACCTGGTAGGTGAGCGAGGCCAGGCCCGATTGTGCGTCGGACGCGCTGACGGTCAGCGTGGTGCCGCCGCTCGTCCACCCGTTGCCCGAGTGCGGTGCGCTGACGGAGCTCGTGATGGCCGGCGCTGTGGTGTCGACCTTGGTCGTCACCGTGGCCGTGCTGATGTTGCCGACGGCGTCGGTGGCGGTGAGCGTGTACGTGGTGGTGCCCGACGGCGGCGTGATCGGCCCGGTGACCGGGGTCGGGGAACCGCCCCCTATCTGGTAGGTGAGCGAGGCCAGGCCCGATCCGGCGTCGGACGCGCTGACGGTCAGCGTGGTGCCTCCGCTCGTCCACCCGTTGCCCGAGTGTGGTGCGCTGACGGAGCTCGTGATGGTCGGCGCCTGATTGTCGATCTTGACGTTCGAGATCGGGCCCGCGGTGACGCAGGCGCCCACGCTGTCACAGACCTGGACCGAATTCGTCGAGGCGTTCGGGTTGGTGGTACCTGCCGGCGCGGACGCCGTGAGCGTGACGGTGCCCTGGGTGCCCGCCTGGTTGAGCACGACGCCGGTCTGGGCGGCCAGGCCCGAGCCGGTATCGCTCGCCGTACACGTGAACGAGACCGTGCCCGCATGCCAGTTCGTGTCCGCCGACGGACAGTTGACCGTCGGCAGCGCGTTGTCGATCATGACGCCGGCGATCGGCCCCGCCGTGACGCAGGTGCCCGCGTTGTTACAGACCTGCACCGAGTTCGTCGAGGCGTTCGGGTTGGTGGTACCTGCCGGCACGGACGCCGTAAGCGTGACGGTGGCCTGGGTGCCCGACTGGTTGGGAGCCAGACGCCGGACTGGTTGGCGGCCAGGCCCGAACCGGAGTCGGTCACCGTGCACGTGAACGTGACCGTGCCGGTGTACCAGTTGGTGCCCGCCGACGGGCAGCTGACGACCGGTGCGGTCTTGTCGATCATGAAGCCCGTGATGGCCGGGATCGGCGTGCAGTTAGCGACGTTGTCGCAGAGCTGGCCTGACGACGTCGACGCATTGGAGGTCGCGATCCCGGCCGGCACTGAAGTGCTCAACGTGACGCTGCCCGTGCTCGACGTTCCGCCCGCGATGCCCGACTGCGTGTCGGTGCCGGTACAGGTCACACTCTGGTCGGTGGAGAACCAGGTGGTCGGAGCCACGGCAGGGGTGCACATGATGCTGCTCGGCGCCGTGGCGTCGACCTGAGTCGTGATGGTGGCCGTGCTCGTATTGCCGAGGAAGTCCGTCGCCGACACGTCGTACGTGGTGATGCCCGATGGCGGTGTGATCGGCCCGGTGACCGGGGTCGGGGACCCGCCACCTGTCTGGTAGGTGAGCGAGTCCACACCCGATCCGGCGTCGGACGCGCTGATGGTCAGCGCGGTGCCTCCGCTCGTCCACCCGTTGCCCGAGTGCGGTGCGCTGACGGAGCTCGAGATGGTCGGCGGCGTGGTGTCGATCTTCACCACCTGGCTGATCTGGTTGCCGGTGTCCGACGCCGTGATGACGTGTGTCCCGTCGCCCGTCACCGTGAACGAGCCCTGCCCGCTGCCACCGAGGGAGACGGTCTGGGAGCTGCCGCCGTCGACCTGGTAGGTCACGGTGGCGCCGGGGGCTCCGGTGAAGGTCACGACGACCGGTCCGTTGTAGAAGCTCTTGTACGTGCTCTCCGTGCTCTGTGCCGGGGACAACGAGGCGCTCAGGCCGCCCAGTCCGCTGCTCTGGACCTGACTCTCCGGAACCTGAGTGAACTCGACGCCCTTGTCGGAGTCCATGGCGACGTTCCCGTCCCCGTCGACCGCTTGGATGATGTAGTCGATCTGCCCGCTGGCCGGGGCCGGGGCACCGCCCGTCCAGGCGCCGTCAGCGCCCTGGCTCAGGGTGACCGGCGTCCAGGTGCCGGGGTTGGCGGAGTCGGTGAAGAGCACGAGCACCTCTTTGACCGGAGCGCCACCGGGCGCGGCGGTGGTCACCACGTTGAAGGCGGCCGTCGACCCGCTGACCACTCCCGTCGCCTCGTCGATGGTCGGCGGCGTGAACTGCGTGTCCGAAGGCGGCGTGTACTCAACGTGTTGCGGAGATGTCGGTGAAGAGCCGCTGGTTCCCTGTGCCGGGGTTGTTGGGATCGGGGATGAACTGTCCGGTGATGAGATCGACCGCCTGGTGGGTCACGGGTGCGCCGGCAGCGTTGAAGAGTTGGTAGGTCGCCACTCGCTGGAGCGTGGCCGGGAACGAGGTCTCGTACTGGGAGATCTGGTTCTCCGGCCCGGAGCTGTCGCTGTCCGCCTCGGCGATCGACGGCGTGAAGTCGCCATGGTCGGTCGAGCGTCAGCCCTGTGATGAGCGCGCCGTGTGCCACCGATGCGAGCCCGCCATTGGCTCCCGGGATGGTGACGTCGATGCTGCTCAGCGGCTCAATGGGGAACCCGGCCGTAGTCTGCTCCAACGTCGAGTTGTTGACCTCGTAGTAGGTCCCACCCTCAGGCGGCGTGACCGTGCCGAGCTGGTTGGGATTGGTGCCGACGCTCTGGTTGAGGCTGATCGACGCCGTCTGCAGACCGGTGGCCGGGTCCTGCCCGAGCGACAGCGGCGTCGTCGCCGCCGCCGAGTTGGCGACCGGCTTGGCCAACCCGCTGAGCGTGTAGTTCGGCATGCCGTAGTAGGTGGACTCCATGTCCGCCTTGAGGTCGTAGGGATCGAGCACGCCGCTCTGCGCCGCGTACAGCTGCTTGGCTTCGGACAGCGCGTCACCGATGGAGACCGACCCGTTCAGGTTCTGGGCGAAGAGACCCATGAGCTTGGCCGAGTACGAGATGTACTGGTCGTTGGCATAGCCGTAGCCCGTGTTGCCCACCCAGATGGCGCCCTCGTCGGCGAAGGTCGAGGCCCACGAGTCGACGCCTCCCGGGACGACGTTGGACACCTCGTTGGTCGGGATCTCGAGACCCGAGTGACAGCCCAGGGAGAAGAGGAGTCGTTCCTGGGTGATCTCGTTGCCGGCGTCGGCAGCGCGCACACCGGTGGTGTCGAGAATCTGGGTGGGATCCCCGGTCTGCGTCACCCTCGGCCGACAACAGGCGGCTGAAGTCGAAGTGCCCGTTGAACGAGACGATGTCCGGCGCATTGGCCGGGCTGGTCGGAGTCCCGCCGTCGACGGCATTCAGAAGGTCCGACGTGGTCCACGAATCGCTGATCAAGCTCTTGACGTTGGCGGCACCGAGCGGACCACTCAGCGACGCCGCAACGGCGTTGGCCGCCTGGGTGACGAAGTCATAACCGGTGGAGAGGGCAGACGAGGCGTCGAGCTGGCCGTTGCTGTTCTGGAACCGCGACAGTGCGTTATCGATCTGCGTGGGCGTCTCGACGAGGCGTCCGATGGCCAGCGACGGCGTGTACAGGGTCTGACCGCCCACGCCGAGCGGGTCCGGCGACGCATAGGGGTCGTCGCTCAGGAAATACCCCTGGCTCAGTGCCGAGGAAAGCTGGTCGCTGATGCCGGGGAACGTGCTGGCGGCGTAGTCGGCCTCGTTGTCCGAGACCGTCGTGTCGGGCACACGACCCATGGGGATCTCGTCGTCTGCGCCGATGACGACAATGTTGGCGATGGTGGGGTACGCAGCCTCGAGGCCGCGCACCGTGGCGCTGATGTCGCTGACCACCTGGTTGGCGGCCTGGACCGAGCACGAGTTGGCGTCCCACGCGCTGTAGTCCGCCGCCGTTTGCGGATTCCCCTCGACGGGCACGATGGCGCCCACCATCCCGCCGGCCCCACTGTTGATGGTGGAGGTCAGCTGCTGGAGGACGTCGTTGACGCCGGGCGGACCGCCGCCGGACGACGACTGCCCGTAGGCGTCGTAGAGGCGGTCGGGGTCGACCAGGAACAGCGTGTTGACGTTGGCCGGTGGCGCCTGGAGGGACCATCCGCTCGACGCGCTCCAGGTCTCCGTCAGCGGCTGACCAGCCGCAGGCACCGCCACGTTCTGCGTCAGAGCGTCGTTGGCGTAGGTATTGGGCACCGAGCACGACGGCGATGCCGCGGTCTCAATCAGCTCGGACCGCAGCACGTAGGGAGCCGTCGTGCTGTAGGCCCCGTTGAACCCGCTGATCTGGACGAGGTAGGTGCCGCCCGTGAGCGACGGCGTTGTGATCTCTTCGGGCGTCAGGCCTCGGTTGGCCGAGATCGCCTCGACGGGCAACGTGGCGAGAAGCGGCAGCGTCCCGTCGTCCGGCGCGTCCTGCTGGCCGTCGGAGGACTGGTCCGCCGGGGGCGTCTCGGTCACCCCTGCCGTGTTCTGCGTCGGATTGCCCGAGAGCTCGGTGGTCGGAGGGCCGTAGAGGACCATGTCGTAGTCGGCCGGGAGGTCGGACAGGTCGAGGGAGAGTGCATCCCCAGCTGGAACGTTGATGTCCCAGTAGGCAGAGACGTTCGGCGCCGAGAGGAACGACACGTTCAGCGAGTCGGGCTGCAGCGTCGACGGCGTCGTGGCCGAGCCGTTCCCTGCGAAGGGATCGGTGACGTTGACCGACGCGTTCGCCGACGAGCTTCCACCGGTCGCGAGCGAGGCCGTCACGCTCAGTGGCTGGGCGCCCAGGACCTCGTTCGGCCTGACGTCGAACGAGTAGGTGTCGGTGCCGGTCGAATTACCGGGAGTGGCGGTCAGGGTCGAGCCCGATACGCGCCGGATCGGCGGACGGCTGGCCGTCGAACAGGGCAGAGCCCGGCACCAAGGAGAAGCCCGCCGGGACCGTGAAGACGTCCGTCAGGCCGACCGGACCGTTGGCCACCGTCGTGGTCGCCGTCAGCGTCAACTCGCCGCCCCCCGTCGATGCGGCGGCCAGGCCTGGCGTCGCCAGGTTCACGTCCTGCCAGGGGTAGGTGGACTGGGGCACCAGGCCTGCCAGCAGGTCACCGAAGTAGAGGCCGTTGAGGGCGGACGGGTCGTTCGAGCTGATCGCGTCGATGAACTGCGCGATGGTGGTGCCAGAGTCGACCTCCTCGGCGCCGAGGAGGTCGGCCAGCGTGGTCGTGTCGGTGTACCCGTTGCTGATGGCGGCCTCGATCTCGGCGACGGTCGTCGTGGAGTCGTAGCCCGAGACGTCGGAAAGCACCGCTGTGGGCAGAATGGCCGAGTCGGACTGCGCTTCGGCCAGCGTGTCGCTGGCGCAGTTGTCCGGCGTGAGGGAGCAGTTGACGATGCTGGCCACGTTCGGGATCGCGCTGAGTGCAATCTGGCCCAACGGGATCGGACCGGTGGTGCCATTGGAAAGCGGAATGTCCTCTGTCATGTTGATGTCCGTGAGCGGAATGGAGCCCAGCGCGATGGAGGCCGTGTTCACCTGGTCGATGGGGAGGGTGGCGAACTTGAGCGTGGCGAACTTGAGCGTGGCGAACTTGAGCGTGGCGAGTTTGAGGGTTCCCAAGCCCGTGTCGTTGAGGTCGGTGCCGGCCAGCGAGAGGGCACCGACAGGAGACGCGTCGACCGTCCCCGATTGGAGGGGGACGCTGTTGAGCGGGATTGAGGCCAGGGGCACGCCGGAGATCCCGAGGGAGAGCACGGTGACGTTGGCTGCGTCGGTGGTGTCGGTGTCGCTGGTGATGCCGAAGTCGCTGCAGGGCCACTGCACTCCGGCCAGGTCGTTGCACCAGTCTGTGAGCGTCTGATCCTCGTTGACGCTCCCGTCCGAATTGAGGTCGGCGCTGCTCAGCGGAATCTCGTCGATCGACGTCCCGCCAAGGGCGTACGCCGCCACCGGGAGCGCACCGAGCGACGACCCGCTGACGTCGATGTCGGAGAGCGGCAGTGCGTTGAGGCGGGCCGCCGGGTTCGAGTTATCGGGAGCGTCGGAGCCGGTCGTGTTGAGGACGTCCTGAAGGCTGACGGACTGGAGAGGGAAGCCCGCATACTGCGAGCCGGCGAGAATGCCCTGCCAGTCGGTGCAGGCCGATCCCACACAGCCGTCGGGGTAGGTCACGCCGATGTTGGAGAGCAGGTCCTCAGACAGCGGCGCGACGTTCTGCGAACCGATGGTGAGGGTGGCGAACTTGAGGGTGGCGAGCTTGAGCGTGGCGAACTTGAGGGTGGCGAGCTTGAGGGTGGCGAACTTGAGGGTGGCGAACTTGAGCGTGGCCATCTTCGTCGAGGCGATCGCCGCGTTGGGGCTGCCGTTCAGCCCGGTCGAACTCGTGCCGGTGGTCGACGTCTGCTGCGTCACCGTCGGCAGGCTGCCGTTGTTGTCCAACCCGATGGTGCCGATGCCGGCGGCCGCGCTCGGGCACCGACGCCGACAGCGTGACCTGCTGCAGCGTGGCGGGAATGCTCACTCCGGTCGCCGCGTCGGTCGCCGTCGCCGGGGTGCCGTCGTTCGACGAGACAGTCACCGAGGCGCTGAGAGCACCGGGAGCGGTGGAGGCGGTTTTGGCCACTGTTGCGGGCAGTGTGACCGGCGGCAGCGTCGTCCCCGCTGCGACCGACGCCGTGTACGTGCAGGTGACGACTTGTCCTGCGGTCGCACACGACCAGCCGGTCCCGGTTGCCGTGCCTGGGGTGACCCCACTCGGCAGCGTCGTGGTCATGCTGATGGGGTCGCTCTCGTTGCTCCCCGTGGCGACGCCGCCCGTGACCGTGTAGTTGACCGCGCCGGGGACCTGCAGCTGCCCGTTGTCGCTGTCGCTGATCGCTGCTGTCAGCACGGGCACCGGCTGCAGGGTGCTCACGACGACGTTCGAGATCTCGTGGTTGTCGTCGGCGGAGCCTGTCGACGCGATCCAACCGAAGCCCAACTGATAGGGGACGCCGGTGGAAGGGTTGACCCAGCCGCTGGGGTACAGGCCACTCGCGACTCGGAATGCCGCCGTTCGCCACGGTCGGGAGCGCGCCGGTGTAGATTCTCCGGCGAGCCTCCGATCGGCCTCCAGGCCACTCCGTAGTCCCCGCTGGGGACGCTGATCACCGGTGAAGCCGCTGGCGGTCATGTTGACGGGGCTGCTCGTGGTGTTGATGACCACTTCGACGGGCACCGCGGACGCGGCCCGAGTGCTCCCATGGAGCGCCTGGGAACCGCCGGCGACGGCCGAGCTGTTCAGGGCGCAGTAGCCGACGCCCCCGTTGCCCGGGCCCCGCACGACGACCTGACCGGGGATCTGGCCCGTGTCCCACGAGGGATCGGTACAGCCCGAGCCGTCCTCGACGGGGTTCGAATAGTTCCCGTAGCACGTCGAGACCTACCCCGAGGTACCCGTAGGCCAGACCCTGGGCGCCGACGGCATGCCCCGAGGCGTAGGCCGAGGGCGCCTCCCGGCTGTCCGATGACTGTTGGCGCCGCCGGATTCGAGGGATTCTCGGCGGCCAGGACGAAGCCGAGCCCGTCGCACCGTTATCGCCGCCCCATTGATAACTCTCGAAGGTGGCGTCGAGGCCACTCGAGGCCGGGACGCTCGACTTCGTCATGACCCCGCCCTCTTGGTTGTGTTGGGCTCCGGTCAGACGTGAGGCACCCGCGCCCGCCGAGTCCACAGCGGGGTTCGCACAACCGGGGATCGGCTGCTGTGGACTGGCCGCGGCAGTGCCGGCGGTGAGACAGGCGCCGTTGGTATACGCGCTCGGTGCAGTCGGCTCGACCCACGAGGACGGTGTTGCGACGTTCGCCCCGGTGAACGTCTCGGAGATCACGGGCGTCTCCGCCGCGCCCGCCTGCGGGCTGACGGGCGCAATGACCAGAGCGGCGAGGAGCAACGGCACCGACAACGCGCACGCCACCCAGGACGCTGGTCGACCCAACCCCTGTCGGGCGTCTCGACCGAACCATCCAATACGTCGGACAGCCGTCATGATTCGTTCTCCGTTCCCCGGTGTGCTGAAGGAGGGCAGATGCGCTCGCCAACGCCCGTTCAGGCGTTACAGCTTGCGTGCTGAACGGTCGTTACGCAATAGCACAACCAAGTGCACGTTGCAGCAACGTGACATGGAGGTGAACGCTCGGATCAGTCTGCCGACGGTCCGCCGGACCGGACATCCTGCCCCAGCCCCGGTGCAACCGGAGTTTCCGCAGGCCGACGGGCTTTTTCCCTGGCCATCGCCACCGATTCCCACCCGCCCGCCTTCGGCCGTGCTGTCTCTCCCGAGGCCCAGCCAGCGAGCCACTCAGCGCCGGCGGAGAACCCGGTCGAGCTGGGAGACGGTCAAGGACGGCTGGGAGTTGCCTGGGTGGCCTGGACGTAGTCCGTCCAAAGCGAACTCGAGAAAACGCAGCGAAGGCTTGAGGGACTTCGTGTCGCACACGTCGGCGATCGACCGCACCGCCATGAGCACCACGACGATGTCGGCCACCTCGATGTCTGGACGGACCGATCCCGGCACGTTGGCTGCGCTCGAGGATCTCCTCCAGAAGCGGGGCCGTCTGGCCGAGTCCCGTCCCGCTCGTCCGCCACGGAGGCGCGGAGATGGTGGCCCGCCAGCAACTGGGCACCGCGATGCAGCGCCGCACGAACTCGAAGACCCCGTCTTCCGGGCGCCACGTCGGCGAGGACCGCCTCGGCGATCTGCCGCTTGCGCTCGTGCGCCGCCTCCACCACGGCGTCGAGAAGGTCGGCCTTGTTCGGGAAGCGGCGGTAGAGGGTGCCGACGCCGACGTCGGCCCGCAGGGCGATCTCCTCCATGGAGGCCTCGTAACCGTGCTCGGCGAAGACGTCGCGGGCGGCGATCAGAATGCGGCTCAGGTTGACCTCGGCGTCGCGCCGCAGCGGCCGCGTGCTCCATCGTCCCGGCTGCCGGCCGCGGGTGGCGGCGCTCCGTCGTCACGCCAGGTCCTCCGGGCCGAAGGCGATGGCGCCGACGATGACCTCGGCCTCCGCGGTGAGCGCGGGGTGCGGCTCGCGTTCGACGATGGACGGCGTCGTCCGCTTCGGGATGGCGAGCGCGGCGAGCGCGGCGACCACCAGCGCGAGCCCGCTGACCGCGAACGCCAGCATGTAGCCGTGCTCCTTGGGGAAGCCGCCCGGCACCAGGCCGCTCACGACGAGGCTGGTGGCGATGCCGCTCCCCAGGGCGGCGCCGATGTTGCGGATGTTGGTGTTCATGCCGGTGGCCACGCCGGTCTGCTGTGCCGGCACCGCCTCAATGATGAGGTTCGCCATGCTGGCGAAGCCCAGGGCGATCCCGATGCCGAGCAGCCCCGTCGCGACGTAGATCGACCATTGGTCGGTGTGGTCCAGGATCAGCAGGAGATAGCTCGAGGCGGTGATGAGCGATCCGGCGACCAGCACCATCTTCGAGCCGAACGCCTTCGAGAGGCGCCCGGTCATCGGCGCGACGATCACCATGGCGGCGGCGAACGGCGCCAGGTAGAGGCCCGACTGGGTGACCGACGCCCCGAATCCGTAGCCGGCGTGGGTCGGCGTCTCGGTGAACTGGGGCAGCGTGACGAACATGGCGAACATGCCGAAGCCGAAGAGCAGCGCGGCCAGGTTGGTGCTCCACACGGCCGGAATGCGCATCATCTTCATGTCCACCAGCGGCGAGTCGGAGCGGTTCTCCGACGATGACCCAGATCACGAGCAGGACCCCGGTGGCGATCAGCAGCCCGATCACCGACGCATTGGCCCAGCCCCACATCGGCGCGTACGAGATGGCGAGCAGGCCCGTCACCAGCCAGGCCGACATCAGGGCCGCCCCGAGCCAGTTGATGCGGCCCGGAGCCCGTACGGGCGATTCGGACACGAACAGATAGGTGGCGACGGTCGCGATGGCCGACATGATCATCGGGATCCAGAAGAGCCAGTGGTAGTTCAGATGCACGAGGATCGGGCCGGCCAGCACGATCCCGGCTCCGGCTCCGGCTCCCAAGATGGCCGACATGACGCCGATGGCGCCCGCCACCCGCTCGGCGGGGAACTCGTCGCGGATGATCCCGAAGGCGAGCGGGAACACGGCCCCGCCCGTGCCCTGAATCACCCGGCCGACGAGCATCACCGGCAGGCTGGTCGCCAGCGCGCTGAGCAACGACCCCACCGTGAGGGCGATCAGGACGGCGACGATGATCTTCTCCTTGCCGAGCATGTCGCCCACCCGCCCGAGGATCGGCGTGGCGATGGCGGCGCTCAGCAGGTATGCGGTGAGCAGCCAGCTCGCCCCGCTCTCCGACGTGTGCAGCGTCTGCTCCAGCTGGGGGATGGCGGGGATGATCAGCGACTGCAGCAGGGCGAAGGCGAGCGCGGCGGTTCCGAGTACGGCGAAGGTGAGCGCGTAGTTGGTGGTCCGTGTCGCCATGCAGATCCGATCGCCAGGGCCGGAATGCCCTGTTCCGGTTAGGCTAACATAAGCGGAAGGCGGTATTCCGGAAGCGCACGCGGGGACCCGCGACGTCACGCAGGAGGCGGCATCCAACACAGCACGGAGCACGTGGGCCCGTGGGCACGGGCGAGCGGCGGCCGGCGTGACCGCGGCTCCCGCTCCTGACGGGTCACGCGCCACGCCAACGAGCGCCACAAGTGGACCGCGCTGTTCATCACGACGCTCGGCATGCTGATGGCGACGATCGACGCCTCCATCGTCCTCATCGCGCTGCCGGACATCTTCCGCGGCATCCATCTCGACCCGCTCCTGCCCTCCAACACCTTCTTCCTGCTCTGGATGATCCTGGGCTTCCTCATCGTCACGAGCGTGCTGGTGGTGAGCTTCGGCCGGCTGGGCGACCTCTACGGCCGGGTGCGCATGTACAACCTCGGCTTCGCCGTCTTCACCTTCTTCTCGCTGCTCGTTGAGCATCACCTGGATGACCGGGACCGCCGGCGGCATCTGGCTGATCGTCATGCGCATCTTCCAGGGCGTCGGCGCCGCGCTGCTCATGGCGAACTCCGCCGCCATCCTGACCGACGCCTTCCCGCCGGACCGCCGCGGCTTCGCCCTCGGCATCAACCAGGCCGCCGCCATCAGCGGCACCTTCATCGGCCTGCTCCTCGGAGGCCTCCTCGCCCCGATCAACTGGCGCCTCATCTTCCTCGTCTCGGTCCCCATCGGGCTCTTCGCCACCGTCTGGGGCTACTTCTCCCTGCAGCGAGGTCGAGCAGCGGCTCGGGCGCACGGATCGACTGGGCCGGCAACATCACCTTCGCCATCGGGCTGATCCTCGTCATGGTCGGCATCACCTACGGGATCGAGCCCTACGGCGGCCACCCCATGGGGTGGACCAACCCGGTCGTCCTGCTCGAGCTCGGCGATCGGCGTCGCCTTCCTGATCCTGTTCTGCTTCATCGAGGTGCACACGGACGAGCCCATGTTCCGGCTGCAGCTGTTCAAGATCCGGGCCTTCTCGGCCGGCGTCTTCGCCAGCTTCCTCGGTGCGCTCGGGCGGGGCGGCCTCATGTTCATGCTCATCATCTGGCTGCAGGGGATCTGGCTGCCCCGCCACGGCTACACCTTCGCCGTCACCCCGCTGTGGGCCGGGATCTTCCTGATCCCCCTCACCTCGGGCTTCCTCATTGCCGGGCCGCTGTCGGGCATCCTGTCCGACCGCTACGGCCCGCGTCCCTTCGCCACCGTCGGCATGCTCGGCACCGCCGTCTGCTTCTCGCTCTTCCTGTTGCTGCCGATCGACTTCTCCTACCCCGAGTTCGCCGTGCTGCTGTTCGTCACCGGGCTGTGCATGTCGTCGTTCGGCTCGTCGAACCGCACCGGCGTCATGAACAGCCTGCCGGCGGCGGACCGCGGCGCGGGGTCGGGCATGAACACGACCTTCCAGAACTCGGCCCAGGTGCTCTCCATCGGCATCTTCTTCACCCTGATCATCCTCGGCTTGTCCGACCATCTGCCCGGCGCGCTGGTGAGCGGGCTGACCGCGCACGGTGTCCCCGTCGCCACGGCCGTCTCCATCTCGCACCTCCCGCCGGTCTCGACGCTCTTCGCGGCCTTCCTCGGCTACAACCCCGCCGGCCATCTCCTCGGCCCCCACGTGCTGTCCCAGCTGACGCCGGCCCAGCGCAGCACCATCACGGGTGAGCGCTTCTTCCCGAGCCTCATCGCCGACTCGTTCCGCGACGGCCTGCACACCGCATTCGAATTCGCCATCGTCATGTGCCTGGCGGGCGCGGCCGCCTCGTGGACACGCGGGGGAAAGGGCGCCCGCCGAGCTGCGGAGGGTGTACTGCAGGTCGAGAACCTGGTCCCGGAACCCGCGCACTGAGGAATCCGGCGCGGACGAAGGGCCCGATCAGCCCGCGGCCATCCCCACGACGGGCTTGTTGAGCACGATGGAGCCGGTCGAACCGTAGAAGTTGGCGTCGCCGTAGTTGAAGATGCCCCCATCCGTCGCCACGAGCCAGTAGCCACCGCCGTCATGGGTCGGGGCCATGCCCACGATCGGCTTGTTCAACGCGATCGATCCGGCCGAACCGTGGAAGGGCGCATCCCCGTAGTTGAAGATGCCGCCGTCGCTCGCCACCAGCCAGTAGCCGCCCGCCGTCGGACGTGGCGGCCATGCCGACGACCGGCTTGTTGAGATGGATGGAGCCGGTCGAGCCGTGAAAGGACGCGTTGCCGTACGAGAAGATGCCGCCGTCGCTCGCCACCAGCCAGTAGCCGCCGCCGTCGTGCGTCGGCGCCATGCCCACGATCGGCGCATTGAGGTGCAGGGACCCGGCTGAGCCGAAGAACTTGGCGTCGCCGTAGTTGAAGATGCCGCCGTCGCTCGCCACCAGCCAGTAGCCCCCGCCGTCCGCCGTGGCCGCCATGCCCACGATCGGCTTGTTCAACGGCAACGAGCCGGCAGAGCCGTAGAACTGGGCGTCGCCGTAGGAGAAGATCCCCCCGTCGCTCGCCACCAGCCAGTAGCCCCCGCCGTCGTGCGTCGCCGCCATGCCCACCACGGGTTTGTTGAGCGCGATGGACCCGGTCGATCCGCAGAAGGGAAGGTTCCCGTAGTTGAAGACGCCACCGTCCGTCGCGACCATGTAGTACCCGTAAGGCGAAGCCGGAGCGTTGCAGGGGACCTGGCCGGTGACGCTGGGTAACGAGATCGGCGCGACAAAGAGCCGCCGCGCTGCGCCGCAGGAGTAGCTCGTGCACCCGGCCGAACCGCCCTGCCACGCGGCGTAGTCGAGCCACCAGCTTCCGCTCGCGTCAGCAAAGAGCGCACCGCCGCCGGGCCCGAGCACCGAGCCGTACGTGGTGAGGATCTGGCTCTGCGCACCGCAGGGGCCGAGCGGCCCGCTGCACGTGGCGATCCCTTCGGAGTACCCCGTACTGGTGTACACGCCGGCTGAGAACGCCAGGTAGTACCCGCCACCGGCCTCCACCATCGACGGGTCCTCCACGGTCGTCTCCCAGGGATAGGAGACGGTGTTGTTGGTGAGCAACATGGAGGGCGTCGATCCCGGCGCGAAACCCGTCCCCGCCGCGTTCAACTGCTGCGACCAGATGTAGGCCGGCGCCGACGAACCACCGTCGTTCTGCTTCCAGACCAGGTACGCCAGCACCCGTGCTGGGATCGACGAAGGGCTGGGGGTCGATGGAGCCCGTTGCCTGGCATTCGATGGGGCCGGAGGACGCGTCGCTGAATTGCACATCGGAGGGCGAGATGGACGCCGCGGTGGCCACGGCGAGGCAGTCATAGCCGGAGTCAGATGCGTGGCCCGACTGGGCTGCGTCGTAGAACATCACCCAATGGCCGTCGTAGGAAAAGACGCCCGGCGAGGTCTGGGTATTCGCGGCCTCCCATGACGAGGGGCTCGGCAGGGCCGTCGAGCCGTAGCAGCGGCCCGTGTACGGCCCGTAGCCCGAGTTGGGCGAGCTCGAGACGAGGGCGGCGATGTTGTTGCCAAGCGCGTTGCCCGTGGTGAAGGCGTAGTAGGTCCCACCCGAGTAGACGACCTGGGGATCCGCCGCGTCACCGCTTCCTTCGTAGTTGTACGCAGGCGTCCCGGTGCCGCAATCCGGCGGGATGAAAGCAGGCCCGGCGCTCGGGGTCACCGAGACGTGCGCCGTCGCGGCCGAGGCCACGGAAGACGACGCCAGAGGGAACGTGATGGACCCCGCCAGCGCCAGGATCACCGCGCCGATACCGGCTCCAACCAGGTTGCCCTCCCGCCTCATGAGATGTCTCGCCTTCGTCGTTGATCGTTGGTTCGCTGGGTCACTGGACGGGGGCTCGGGGAGCCGCGGGATCTGCGCCGGCGGTCTTTCCCGACGTAGGGCTTTTCCGACGCACTTGCTTGATGGAGCCTGAGAGGAGATTCGAACTCCTGACCTGCGCATTACGAGTGCGCTGCTCTACCGACTGAGCTACCCAGGCACGCTCGCCGGACGAGGAGCGGACTGACCGACGAGCTGCAATGGTAGGCGCGGCGAGCGCCATGGCGGCACCGATTCGAGCACGCAGGCTGGAGCGAGGTCCCAGGTCGGAGGGTCGACCACACCCAGGCTGGTGAAGAGGTTGTCCGACCGGGCTTAGGTGTCAGCCACCCGGTCGGGCCTCTCCACATGCAAGCGAACCTGCATTGCAGCTGCGTGACGCGCAGTCGAACAGCCCGAGACCCCCCGCAGGCGCGGCCGCCCGACACGCTTGAGCCTGACTTCGCCAAGGCTTTGCACCAGGTCAAAAGCTCAATTGCGGGACTGGTTCCTCACCGGTGAGGTGACCTGAGACCTCGCCGGCCAGGCGCCACGGCAGTGCAACGTCGTTGTCAGCCGCGCCGTTCAAAGTGGTTCTTCCAGAGGCGACGCGAGCAGGACGCGATGCTGGGATCGGAAGGAATCAGTTCGTGGAAACGACCCTTGGACGTCAAGCCACGGTCGACCTGCTCCACATGGTGGACCAGTTCGGGAGTTGCACCAGGGAGCAGCTCCTCGAGGTGGCCCGTCTGGCGGAGCGTGTCCGGGTCTCCGAGGGCGAAGTCCTGACCCGGGAAGGCCGGATCGGCCGGGAGTTCTTCCTCATCCTCGCCGGCACGGTCGCGGTCACCCAGAAGGGGCGGCGCGTCAACACCCTCGGCCCGGGCGACTTCTTCGGCGAGCTTGCCGCGCTGAGCCCCGGACCTCGCAACGCGACGGTCACGGCCCTCTCGGAACTCGATGTGCTGATCATCGGACCGCGCGAATTCGGAACGATGGCCGTCATACCCGGATTCAGGGACGCGTTGCTCGAGAGCTTGGCCCGAAGGCTGCGCACTGTCGAAGCCGAACTGGAGGCGGCGCTGGACGCTCGCACCCCGTCCACGGGCTCTGGTTCCCGCAGCCCCGCATGATCCCCAGGCCCTTCCCCGCCGTTCCCGGGGCCGCGCAGCGACCATTACCCCGATCGCATACGGTGAACTGCGTCGGCAACCGGCGTGAAGCCAGAGAGGCAGCGATGGACACAGAGATCGACGGTGGCACGCCGGCCGGGCCTGGCGATCTGCAGGGAATCCCGTGGTTCGCCGCGTGCACGGAGGAGCAGCTGCGCCACGTCGTCAGGATCGCCGAGCGGCTCCACATTCAGGCGGGCGAGGTCATTCTGCGCGAGGGTCGCCTGGGCCGTGAGCTGTTCGTGATCCTCGAGGGCACGGTGACGGTGACCCGCGGCGGACGCGTGGTCAACGTCCGGCAGGCGGGCGACTACTTCGGCGAGCTGGCCGCCATCGAGGCGGTGCCTCGAAGCGCCACGGTCACAGCAACGACTGATCTCGAGGTCCTGATCATCGGGCCACGGGAATTCGACGCGATGATGGAGATCCCCGGGTTCCGCAACGCGCTGTTGACCAGCATGAGCCGTCGCATCCGCGAGGCCGACGACCGGCTGGCCACCTACGACGAACTCGAGAACGGACTCGTGAGTCGGCCCGACATCGGAGACGGGACCACGGCCTCTTGACCGCTGTTGTCAGCCCGGCTCGGCAGCCTTGCGGGCCAGGCGGTGCAGTCCCATACGCAACGCCGACTCCTCTGCACTGCGGAGCAGTACTGCTGCCCGCTCACCCTCGTCCCGGCCACGCTGGCGCAACGTCCGGGCCAACTCCACCTCGGCCGCTGCGACGAAGGACGCCGACCGCATCCGGCTGGCAAGTCGCAGGCCGGCCTCGAAGTGCACCTCCGCCAGGGCCAGATCACCTCCCGCGGCCGCGAGTATCCCGAGGTAGGTGTCGGCCGGGCCGAGACATCCGGTTGCGGTCGGGCGGACCACAATGGCGGTCCCCGCATACGGCCGCATCTGCTCGTAAATGCGCAGCGCCCGATCCCCCGCGCTGATGCCGATGGACCCGGCGGTGGCGGCCGCGAGGGCCAGGGTGACGGCCTCGCTCCGAGGGCCGACCGTGTCCCATCCAACGTCGGCGAGCCAGTCGAGCTGCGCGAGCGCGCTCTCCGTTTCGCCCGCCTCGGCATGATCTAGGGCGAACCCCGCCCTCACGCTCGGTGAGTCTTCCGGCGCGTGCGCCAGAGCCTGTCGCAACGTGCTCTGCGGGGAGCCGAGCTCGTCGCGCTGCCACCAGGTCCAGATCATCAGCGCGGCGTTGAAGCCCTGTGCGAGCTCGTTGTAGCCAGCGGCCATTTCGAGCGCCTGCCCCCCGAGCGACGTTCCACGCTCGACGTCGCCGGAAACGAGCGCCATCATGGCCGAGACGTTGTGCAGGTGCGAGGCCTCGAGCGGGTGAACCGGGCCCGTCCCACGCGACGCGTA
Source organism: uncultured Acidimicrobiaceae bacterium (assembly GCA_963731065.1). Lineage (GTDB taxonomy): Bacteria > Actinomycetota > Acidimicrobiia > Acidimicrobiales > RAAP-2 > Bog-473. Next base: position 301,836 of record CAVSUH010000007.1, read on the forward strand.
GCGAGTGATCTCGTCGGTGACAGCATCGACGTCGCCCTGGGCCAGAAGCTCACGGACGCGCCACATATGCCCGTGCAGGGCCAGGAATGCATCTCCGACGTCGTCCGCGATCTCGCCGAGCTCCTTCCCGGTCGCCAGGCGTTCCGGGGCGGGCTCGATGCCCCACAGTGCGTGCAGCCGGGCATCGAGTGCGTACCCGAGGGCGTTGCGGTCACCGAGGCGCCTGGCCATGGCCACGGCCTCCGTGTTCAACGCGAGTGAGCGCTCGAGCGCGCCCGGGGCAGGCACACTTGTGGTGTAGACGGGGATCAAGCCGAGACGTGCTGTCACCATGGAGCGGAGGTGCGAGTCCTCCTGAGGCAGCGCGGACCGTGCCTCCTCCAGCAGGTCAATCTGCTTCTGGCTTGCCCCGCCGATTCCGAGCTCGCTGAGCGGTCCGGCACGCAGCGCGGCGGCGGCCAGACGTTCGGGGTCACCCATCGCACGCGCGAGCGACACCGCCGCCGCGAGGTTCTCGTCGGCCCGCGCGACGCCGCCGATCTTCCCCTGGGCCTCCGCCAGCGCAACCAACGCGTCGCAACGAAAGGCACTGTTACGGGAGCCGGACTGCTCGGCCACGTCCAGGGCCCGGGTGAAGTGGACCACTGCTTCCTCGAAGGCGAGAAGACGCAGCGCCCGCTCTCCCGCCGCCATGCAGTAGTGGACGGCCTTGTCGGCATCCGCCAGGGCGGCCCCCATGGAGTAGTGGAGGGCCAGCTCGTTCACGTACGCGTCGAGAGCGGTGTCCGCATGCGCCCGTTCCGTCGCCACCGCGATCTGGTGGTGATACCGCACACGGCGCCCGCGCAGCAGCTCGCTGTAGATCGCGTCGCGCACCAGGGCGTGGCTGAACGCATAACGATCCCGTACTCCCCCTCCGACGCGACGGAGCAGCCGGGACTCTTCGGCCCGATCGAAGGCGTCAAGCCCTTGGCCGGGTGTGAGGCCTGCCGCATCGGCCACGATGCCCGCTTCGCACTGTTGTCCGGCCACCGCGGCCGCCTGCAGGAGGTAGATCACGTCCTCTGGTAGCCGAGAGACGCGCCGGGCCACGAGCTCACGGATCGATTCGGTGGGATTCAAGTTGGGCGGCACCGGCACGTCACCGGCACCATGGCGCTCGTCCTCGCTGTACCGCAGCTGCCGGAGCATCTCGTCGAGAAAGAGGGGGTTGCCATCCGTCATCTGCCACAGCCGCGGGACGAGGTCCGCAGGAACCTCCGGCCAGCTCTTGGTCAGCTCCTCGACCGCGCTGCGGCCCAGGCCTTTCAGGTGCACCGTCTCGACGGGTTGCACCGATCGGAAATCGACCAGCAAGGAGCGCAGCCTGTGGTTCTGCGGCACCTCGGTGTCGTTGTAGATCCCGATGATCCCGAACTTGGCCTCCTCGATGCTTCCCAGCACGTGGCGCAGCAACAGCAGGGTCGGTTGGTCGGCCCGGTGCAGGTCGTCGAGGATCAGCAATGTCGCCCGGTGCTCCGAGAATTCTTCCAGGGTGGCCGTGACCGCCTCGAAGAACCGATAGCGCCCGGCCTCGGCGTCTCCCGCCTCCTCCTCGAGGGACGGCACGTACTCGTTCAGACGCAGGACGAGGCGGGAGAGCTCGGTGAGCTGCCAGTCCGGCATCCGGGAGATCCGGTCGGCGGAGAGCAGCTGGAAGTACCGGCCGAGAGCCTCGGCGAACGGTTGGAACGGAGCCACTGGGTCCTCGTCACATCGTCCCCAGAGCACCAGCGCGCCGTCGGCGTCGACGGAGCGCGCCAACTCGGCTGCCAGCCGGGTCTTCCCGATGCCGGGGTCGCCGTCGATCAGTAAGAGGCGGCCCTCACCCGCGCGTACCGACGCCCACCAGTGGTGGAGAGCGGCCGATTCCTGCCTGCGCCCGACGAAGGGGCTCTCGTCCACCGTCACGGGCGTTCGGAAGCGGTACGCCGCCGCGCTGGTCGGCCGCCGAGACGTCACCCGCCGTCTCGTCCTCGCGCTCGACGGGGGCGGGGAAGTCGAGGGCGGGATCCTGGGTGAGGATGGCGTGCTCCATCCACGCCACATCGTGCCCGGGATCGATCCCCAGCTCGGCCACCAGGATCGACCGGAGGTCCTGGAAGACCCGCAACGCCTCGGCCTGGCGGCCGCACCGGTACAGCGCCAGCATGCGCTGCGACCACAGTCGCTCGCGCATGGGGTGGGCGCTGGTCAGACTCTCCAGCTCGCCGATGAGGCGCTCGTGGCGCCCGAGCGTCAGCTCGGCATCGATTCTCGACTCGGTCGCGGCCAGGAACAGCTCCTCCAGTCGGCGGGCTTCAGCCCGGGCGAAGGGCTCGTCCCTGACCTCGCTGTAGGCCTGACCGCGCCAGAGTTCCTGAGCCTCCGACAGCAGGCGCGTCGCCTCACTGGGCCGGCGGCGCGACAGCTGGCGGCGGCCCTCGGCGACCAGCTGCTCGAACCGCTGGGCGTCGGTCACCTCTGCGGGCGCGTCCAGCACGTACCCCGGCGCACGGGTGACGATCAGGTCCTCGGGCGCGCCGGCGTCACGGAGGCGCTTGCGCACGCGCGAGATGGTCGAGCGCAACGCGATCTCGGCTCCGTCCCCGTCGTGATCGCCCCACAGCGAGTCCACCAGCCGGTCGACCGAGACGACCAGCCCGCGGTCGATGAGCAGCCGGGCCATCAATGCCCGGGCCTTGACACCCCCGATGTCGACTGACCGTCCACCCCACGACACCTCGACCGGCCCGAGCACGCGGATCTCGAGGCGGGACAACGCCTCCGACGAGGAGGATCCGACCACCTCGCCCGGCGAATCGCTCCCTGACATGTCGAACCTCTCCCGCTCGCTCCGCTCGCTCCGGTCGCCGCCGATGCTAGGCACTCCCTGCAACTTTCGTTGGGAGAACGGGACAGCCGGTGCTTCCGCGCCGCCGAGCGGCTACGTCGCCACCTGCTCGACCAGGTGGTGGGGATGCTCCTGGCGGAAGGCCCGGACCGTGTAGCCGATCACGAACGCGTCTCCTATGGCGCGTACTGAGGCGCTGCGAGGCAGGTTGAGAATGGGACCGAGCTCTCCGACAGTAATTACCCGGCTTGATCTGGGCCAGGATCTCCTCGCCGCCGTCGGCCAGCTCCCGGTACACCTCGAGCAGGCCCGACTCCACGTGGTAGATGAGCTCTCCCCGCTCACCCTGGCGGAAGAGGAGCTCCCCGTCCGACAGGCGGACCTCTTCGGGCGGCCTGTCGGCGTCGGAGAAGTGCGGAGCCAGCTCAATCACCCGGTCGGCCAGCTGGCTGACCCGATCGTCGTGTGTCGAGACCACGACGATGCGTCCGGGGCTTGCCAGTTCCCGCATGAGGCGCAGAATGCCCTCGACCTGGATGTGATCGAGGTGGGCCGTCGGCTCGTCGGCCAGGAGCAGGGGCGGATCGTGGACGAGGGCACGGGCGATCGCCACTCTCTGCTGCTGCCCTCCGGACAGCTGGGCCGGGCGGTGGTGCGCGCGCTCGTCAAGCCCGACCCGGCCCAGCAATTCGTCGGCCCGCGCCTTGGCCGCCCTGCGGGACGTGCCCGCCAGCCGCAGCGGGACGACGACATTGCCGCGCGCTGACAAGCTGGGGATCAGGTTGAAAGCCTGGAAGACCACGCCCACCGTGTGGCGGCGGTACTGGGACAGCACGGGGCCCCGCAGCTCGTTGACGACGATGGACCCGAACTCGACCCTCCCGCCGGTCGGCGTCAGCAAGCCGGCGAGGCACGAGAGCAGGGTCGTCTTGCCACAACCCGACGGCCCGAGGAGAACGACCAGCTCGCCGTCCTCGGCCTTGAAGCTCAGCCCGTCGAGCGGCTTGATCACGTAGCCGCCCGAGTCGAAGGCGACCGTCAGGTCCTGGACCAGAAGGTCGTCGCTCATCCGAAGGCCGTTGCCGGGTCGGCGCCGGTGACGCGGCGCAATGCGGACACGCTGGCGATGACGCCGACCGTCACTGCAATGAGCGGCAACACAAGGCGAGCATCTGGCGTGATGTCGACCGCCTGGGCGAAGAGCGGTCCCATGAAGATCGACAGCACCTCGGCCAGGATCGCGGCGAGAAGGGTGACCATCACCGCCTCCAGGACGAGGCTGCCGAAGAGTGCCTGCGACGAGGATCCGAGAGCCTTGAGCACCGCGAAGTCGCGTTTGCGCTCGAGCGCCGCGACGTAGAGCATGGACGCGACGATTGCCGCGGCAATGACCCACATCAGTGAGCGTGTGTTGTCAATGGAGCTCACCGCGCTCCCGAGGGCGGTGACGGTGTCGGTGACCACCGCCGTCGGCGTCAGGACTACGAGCCCCGCCGGGACTTTGGCCGGCGTACCCGTCGTGGCCACGGCGGTGATGAGTGGGCGGCCGCCGGTGACCGCCCGCTGCACCGTGGCGAGGGGCATGTAGACGATCGGGATGCCCCCATCCAGTGTGCGGTCGTCGACCACCCCCACCACGTCGTAGGGGTGCCCGCCCAGCTCCAGCACACTGCCGACAGACGCGTGCAGCTTGGAATCGATAACGGCCTGGTCGGCGCCCGAGAGCCCGTGACCGGACACCACCTCGGGATCCCCCAGCCCGCCAGGCTGCACCCCCATGAGATTGACCGTCTGGGGCGCTGTCGAACCGTGCACGAGGACCACCTGGGACGGAGCGAACAGGACGGGGGACGCCCGGTGGACACCGGGCTCACGCCCCACCTCGCCCGCGGCCGCTTCGGGGAAGGCTGCGAACGCGGTCAGACGTCCCTGCGCCGACGGCGCCATGACCCAGGACGAGGCGCCGACAGCACCGACGGTTGAGGCCACTTCGGAGTGGAAGCCGTCGGCCAGCCCGCTCATGCCGAGGGCGAGGGCGAGGACGAGCCCGACACCGACGACGGCGATGAGGAATTGTCGGGCCCGGAACCACAGGTCCGCGAATGTGACTGCCAGCACTGCCACCACCTTGATTGCCAGACGGGAGAACCGCCTGCAACCGGAGATGCTAACCCTTCACCACCGGGTGTGCCCAGGCCGTGGACCCGCCCCTCCCCGCGGGGGCTTCTTTACGCCGCCAGCGCGGCGAGGCGCACGAAGAGCGACTGCACCAGAAGGGTCTCGTTGGGATTGCGGGGCAGCGCCGCCGCCGTCTCGGTGATGAGGCCGACGGCCTCGGCGGCACTGCGGACGTCCGGATCGCCCACCACCACGCTGTTGCTGGCCGCCCGGACCACTCGACCGCGGTAGGCCCGGGCCAGTACCCCGAGCCCCGCCCGCAGGGCGTCGGTGCGGAAGCGCCGCTCCTCGCGCTGGTGCTGGTCGACGATCTCCTTGCGCCCGGGCAGCCCGCGCTCGCCCATCTCCTTGGCCGCCGCGGTCAACGACTCGATCTCACGGGCGTGGGCGGCGCGCAATGGCTCCACCGCCCGGTCGGCCGACTCCAGTACCCGGCGCGTCATCCCGGCCGCGGTCATGCCGGCCGCCGACAGCTCTTCGGGCACCGAGGTCCACAGCGCGACGCGTGCGGCCACGTCCGGATCGTCGACCATGACGCGGGCCCGTTCGGGGTTGCCGCCACTGCTGTCCGCCACCACCGCCGCCATGTCCGCCGGCACGCCCGAGTCCGTGAGCCACTGGACCAACTCGGCCCGCGGCACCGGCGGGAAGGGGATCTCCACGCAGCGGCTGGCCACCGTCACCAGCTCGGGGATGACGTCGTCCGCCAGCAAGACGAAGACCGTGTCGCCGGGCGGCTCCTCCAGTGTCTTGAGGATCGCCGGTGCCCGGAGCGCGGCGAGATGCGCGTCGAGGACGACGATCACCTGGCGCGCCGCGTGCAGCGGCCGGCGCTGCGCCAGCGCCACCACCTGGCGCAGGTCGCCGATGGAGACCGAGGCGCCGCTGCGCCGCACCACGTGCAGATCGGGATCGGTGCCGGCCAGGGCCGCCCGGCAGGTCGCGCACTCCCCACACCCGCCTTCGGGGCACAGGAGCGCGGCGGCGAAGCCGTAGGCCGCCGCGAGCCCGCCGTTCCCGGGCGGGCCCCGGAAGAGGTAGGCGTGGACGGGATTGACCGCCGCGGCGCGCAGGGCCTCCACCGCCGCGTCCTGCGACACGACGCCGGCGAAGAGCTCGGGGGACAGGACGGTCCGCCGTCACCGGCGCCCTGCGGGCGCGTCACCCAGTCGTTCGCGCACGGAGGCCACGATATGCGCCGTGACCGCGGCGACCTCCGCCGTCCCGTCGACGACGAGCCAGTGGTCCGGGTCCTGCGCCGCCTGCGCCAGGAACCCCTCGCGCACCCTCGCCGTGAAGTCCGGGCCCAGGCGTTCGATCCGGTCGGCGCCACTGCGGCCCGCCGCGGCCAGGCGGTCCGCCGCCACGTCGACGCTGACGTCGACCAGGATCGAGAGGTCCGCGGCCAGCCCGTCGCGTGGCCCAGCGGACCAGCTCGTCCAGTGCGGCGGGGTCGAGCCCCTGCCCGTAGCCCTGATAGGCGATGGTCGATCCCGGCGTAGCGGTCGCTCACCACCCACTCGCCCGCGGCCAGCGCGGGCTCCAGGAGACGGGCGACGTGCTCGGCCCGGTCGGCGGCCATCAGCAGCGCCTCGGCCCGCGGCGAGGGCGGCGCGGCGTCGGGTGCCAGCAGCAGCTCGCGCAACCGGGCCCCGACGGGCGTCGCGCCGGGCTCGAAGGTCAGCCGGGCGCCGAGCGTCTCGGCCAGGGCGCGGGCCTGGGTGGACTTGCCGCAGCCGTCAATGCCCTCGAGCGCAATGAGGCGACCCCGGGCCGGCATCTCAGAACGGTTCGGTCGGAGCAGCCTTCTTGGTGCCGGCGGCCTTCTTCGTCGCCCCGCTCTTCTTGGCGGCCGCCTTCTTCGCCGTGGCCTTCTTGGCCGGCGCCTTCTTCTTGGCGGGCGCCGCCTTCTTGGCTGCCTTCTTCTTGCGGGTCGAGGGACCGGCAGCCCGGCGCTCGCCCAGCAGCTCGGACGCGCGCTCAATGTCGATCGACTCCACCACGTCGCCCTTGCGCAGGCTGGCGTTAGTGGTGCCGTCGGTCACATAGGGCCCGAAGCGGCCGTCCTTCACGACGACGGGCAAGTTGGTGGTCGGGTCGGTGCCCAGCTCGCGCAGCGGCGCGGCAGATGCCCGGCCCCGGCGCTGCTTGGGCTGCGCGAACAGCGCCTGCGCCTCGGGGAGGGTGACGGTCAGCAGCTGCTCCTCGCTGCCGAGGCTGCGCGTGTCGGCGCCGCGCTTGAGGTAGGGGCCGAAGCGCCCGTTGTGGGCCACCACGTCCTCGTCCGTCCCGGGGTCTGTCCCGATGACGCGCGGGATCTGCAGCAGCTGCAGGGCCTGCTCCAGCGTCAACGTGGTCGGTTCCATGGAGGAGAAGAGCGACGCCGTGCGGGGCTTGTCTCCCCCCTCCACCACTTCGCCCACCTGGACGTAGGGGCCGAAGCGCCCGGCCTTGACCTGAACGTCGAGCCCTGTCTCGGGGTGGGTGCCGAGCACCCTGTCGTTGGACGGCGCGGCCAGGATCTCCTCGGCCCGCTCGATCGTCAACTCGTCGGGGGCCATGTCGTCGGGGATGGAGGCGCGGTCCTCGCCCCGCTGCAGGTACGGGCCGTAGCGGCCGACCCGCGCCACAATCGGCTCGCCGTCGCTCCCGGTGCCGAGCGGGATGGAGTTGATCTCGCGGGCGTCGATGGCGCTCAGGTGCGTCGCCACCGAGGCCTTCAGCCCGATCTCCTCGACCTCGTCGCCGTGACCGTTGGCGCCCGGCACCCCGTTGCCGAAGTAGAAGCGTGTGAGCCAGGGCAGGGCCTCCTCGCGCCCGGCGGCGATCTCGTCGAGGTCGTCCTCCATCGCTGCGGTGAAGCCGTAGTCGACCAGGTCGCCGAAGTAGCGCTCCAGCAGCCCGACGACGGCGAAGGCGGTGAAGCTCGGCACGAGCGCCGTCCCCTTCTTCCAGACGTAGCCGCGGTCGAGGATGGTGGCGATGACGCTGGCGTAGGTGGACGGGCGTCCGACGCCGAGCTCCTCCATCGCCTTGACGAGCGACGCCTCGGTGTAGCGGGCGGGCGGCTGCGTGGTGTGCGAGCCGGGCTCGAACGCGCTGCCCTCGATCACGTCGCCGACGGCCAGCGCCGGGAGCACGACCTCGCGGTCGGCCAGCTCGGCGTCGGGGTCGTCCTCCCCTTCGACGTAGGCCCGCAGGAACCCGGGGAAGGCGATGACGCGGCCGCTGGCGGAGAACTCGGCCTCCTGCCCCTGGGCCACGCCCTCGGGCACCTCGGCCGTCAGGCGGATCTGCGCGCTGGTCCCGGTGGCGTCGTTCATCTGGGAGGCCACCGTGCGCTTCCAGATCAACTCGTACAGGCGGAGCTCGTCCCCCGACAACTCGCGACCGGCCTGATCGGGCGTGCGGAACGTCTCACCCGAGGGGCGGATGGCCTCGTGGGCCTCCTGCGCGTTCTTGACCTTGCGCTCGTAGCGTCGCGGCGCGTCGGGGACGTAGGCGTCGCCGTACATCTCCCGAGCCTGGGAGCGGGCGGCCGTCAGCGCCTGGTCCGAGAGCGTCGTCGAGTCGGTGCGCATGTAGGTGATGAAGCCCTGCTCGTACAGGCGCTGAGCCACCTGCATGGCCCGCTGCGCGCTGAAGCGCAGCTTGCGGCCGGCCTCCTGCTGCAGCGTCGAGGTCATGAACGGCGCCGCCGGTGAGCGGCGGAAGGGCCGCTCGGTCACCGCGCTCACGGTGAAGGAGCGGCCGACCAGGGAGGCGGCGACCGACGTCGCCTCCTCCTCGCCGAGCACGCGCACGTCGCTCTTGCCGGTCCGCTCCCCGTGCTCGTCGAAGTCCTTGCCGGTAGCGATGGTCGCCCCGCCCAGCCCCACCAGCGCCGCGCCGAAGCCCGACGCCGCGGCGGCGTTCGTGAAGGTGCCGTCGACACCCCACCAGGTGGCGGAGCGGAAGCGCATGCGGGCCCGCTCGCGCTCGACGACCATCCGCGTGGCCACGCTCTGCACCCGCCCCGCCGAGAGGCGCGGCATGACCTTGCGCCACAGGACGGGGGACACCTCGTAGCCGTAGAGGCGGTCGAGGATTCGGCGCGCCTCCTGGGCGTCAACCAGGCGGCGGTCGAGGTCGCGCCATTCCTCGACGGCGCGGGCGATGGCGGCCGGGGTGATCTCATGGAAGACCATGCGCTTGACGGGGACGGTCGGCGACAGCACCTCGGAGAGGTGCCACGCGATCGATTCGCCCTCGCGGTCCTCGTCGGTGGCGAGATACAACTCGTCGGCGCCCTTCAGCAGCTTCTTGAGGTTGGCCACGACCGACTTCTTCGGGGAGGACACCACGTACAGCGGCTTGAAGCCGTTGTCCACGTCGACCCCGAGCCGCGCCCACGACTCACCCTTGTAGGCGGCCGGGACCTCGTCGGCACCCCGCGGCAGGTCGCGGATGTGGCCGATGGACGACTCGACGATGAAGTCGGGCCCCAGCATGCCGCCGATGGTCCGTGCCTTGGCCGGCGACTCCACAATGACGAGTGCCTTACCCACGGCACACCCCGCGGGGCAGCAATCGGCTGGGGAAAGGGTGGGCATGGTCACGTCAGAGTGGGGGTACGCCGCCCCACCTGTCAAGGGCAGGGTCCACGACCAGGGCGGCGACAGGACGGTTCGCTATGCGCCTGAGCAGGTCAATCGACCGACGCGCGTGACTGCCGCAGCGCGGGGCCGAATCGGCCGAGTCGGCGTCCATCGCCTCGGCACCCCGCTTGGAGAAGGCGAGCGCGCCGAGCAGGATCACCAGGGAGACGCCGGCAATGGCGAGGCGGGCTCCCGTGTGATGCTGCAGCGAGATCACGGCAGGCAGGATGAGCAGCGAGACCAGGTTCATGACCTTGATCATCGGGTTCAGCGCCGGTCCGGCCGTGTCCTTGAACGGGTCGCCGACCGTGTCGCCGATGACGGCGGCCTTGTGGGCCTCGGAGCCCTTCCCGCCTTCGTTGCCGTCCTCGATGTACTTCTTGGCGTTGTCCCACGCACCGCCCGAGTTCGACAGCGTGTTCGCCAGCAGCTGGCCGGTGAGGATGGTGCCGGCCAGGAAGGCGCCGAGGGCCAGGTAGTTGATGCCGAAGCCCACGATCACCGGGGCCAGGATGGCCAGCAGCGCCGGGGTGGCCAGCTCGCGCTGGGCTGCTGCGGTGCAGATGCTGATCACCCGCCCGTATTCGGGCTTTTCGGTGTAGTCCATGATGCCCGGGTGCTCGCGGAATTGGCGGCGCACCTCGAGCACGACGGTGCCGGCCGAGCGACCGACGGCCCGGATGGCCAGTGAAGAGAACAAGAAGGCGATGGAGCCACCGATGAGGAGGCCGATGAACGTCGTCGGGTTGGCCACGTTGATCTGAATGACGGAGAACAGCTTGGCGCCCGTCGCGTGCAGGCTCGGGAGCTGGTCGCCGATCGTCTCGATGAAGGAGGCGAAGAGTGCAACCGACGCGATGACGGCCGAGCCGATGGCCACGCCCTTGGTGATGGCCTTGGTGGTGTTGCCCACAGCGTCGAGGCTCACCATGACGCGCTCGGCCTCACCGGTGAACTCGCCCGACATCTCGGCGATGCCGGCTGCGTTGTCCGACACCGGGCCGAAGCTGTCCTCCGAGACGACCATGCCCGCGGTGGCCAGCAGGCCGATGCCGATCAGGGCCACCAGGTAGAAGGTGAGCTCGATGTTGCCGTCGCCCAGCCCGATGGCCACGCCGATGGCGATGGCGATGGCGATGATCGCCCAGACGGAGGACTCGAGCCCGATGGAGATGCCCGCCAGCACCGTGGTGGCCGGGCCGGTCCGGGCGGCCGCGGCGATCTCCTTCACCGGGCCGCGCTCGGTGGAGGTGAACTGCTCGGTGATCTGGCTTGCCACCAGCGACAGGATCACGCCGGTCAGCACGGCGTAGAAGACCTTGAGGTCGTGCACGTAGTACTGCGCCACGAAGAAGGCGCCGATCACCGTCAGCACGGCGGCCAGCCAGAACCCGCGGTTGATGGGCGCCAGCGCGTTGCGGTCGTTGGTGCGAGCCCGCACCACCAGGACGCCGATGACGGAGGCGAAGATCCCGATGGCCGGGACGATGAGGGGGTAGAGCACGGCGGCCGTGGTGTGCTGGAAGCGGAAGGCGGAGTAGCCAAGGATCAGCGCAGCAATGATCGTGATCTCGTAGGACTCGAAAAGGTCGGCCGCCATGCCGGCGCAGTCGCCCACGTTGTCGCCCACGTTGTCGGCGATGGTGGCCGCGTTGCGGGGGTCGTCTTCGGGGATGCCCGCCTCGACCTTGCCCACGAGGTCTGCCCCCACGTCGGCCGCCTTGGTGAAGATACCGCCTCCGACCCGCATGAAGAGAGCGAGGAGGGAGGCGCCGAAGGCGAAGCCGATCAGGACGGCCGTGGCGGAGTTCTGGAAGATGAGGACGATGGCCGTGGCACCGACGAGGCCGAGGCCCACGCAGAGCATGCCGGTCACGGCGCCGGTGCGGAAGGCCACCCGCAGGGCCTCCTTCATGCCGCCGCCCTGGGAGGCCGCCGCCGCCGTGCGGACGTTGCCGCGCACGGCGATGCTCATGCCGATGAAACCGGTCAGGCCGGAGAAGGTCGCACCGAAGAGGAAGCAGATGACCCGGTAGAGGCCGTCCTGCTGGAAGGTCAGGGCGACGCTGCCGTCGGGCCGCACCACCTTGGTGGCGGTGAAGAAGATCAGGATGGCCAGCGGGATGATGATCATCACGATCGCCCGGAACTGGCGGGACAGGAACGCCTCAGCTCCCTCCTGGACGGCCTGTGCGATCTCCTTCATCTTGGCGGTGCCCTGGTCGAAGGCGAGGACGTTGCGCGCGAGGAGGAGGCCGGCGGCGATGCCGACGATGCCGGCGACCAGGCAGATGTACAGCCAGGTCTTATCGACGCCACCGAGGTGGAAGGCCTGGTAGCCGCCCTTCGGCTGCGAGCAGTCTGATCATTCCCGGTGTGCCCTTTCTGTTCCTGTCCGTCTGGCGGGGAGGGGATGGAGGCGCCCTCCTCCGTGCGGTGCGGCAGCGCTCAGCACCATTGCCTTCGATGTCATCGCCCCAGGCCGACGGCGCGCCGGTGAGGTCGCACCCGACGCTGGGCCGGGGGGGACGTTAGCGACTGTCGCCCGGTCGGGCAATTTGGCCTTCGTCGGAGCGCCGCCGGCGCGGGCGGGCGGCTCAGGACTCCGCCGGATCGCTCGGCGCCCCCTGCACCAGCTCGAACGACGGGTTGAGCATGGCGGGACGGCGGCCCCAGGTGCCCACCATTCCCTCGGCCACGAGGCGGGCGCCCGGCTCGATCCCGGCGATCTTCGGCCTCCCCTGGAAGACGAGGAGCAGGCCCCCCGTCCCGTCGCTGAGCACGCACTCGAGATTCGAGGTTCCCGCCCGGGGCTGCACCCGGACCGACTTGACCCGTCCGGCCACCCGGATGCGCTGGCGCGGGACGACCGAGGCAATGGGGGTCGTGGCGCCGGCCCGCAGCGCCAGTGTCTGGTCGGCCGCCAGGACCGTCGCCGGGCGCCTGGGCCCGTCCCTGCGCCCGATGCGGTCGACGCCCGTGCGACCCTCGTCGTCCACGGGCCCGGACCCGTGCACGCGGCGAGTCGGCCAGACGGGCCCGCTGGACCGAGCGGCCGTACGAGCGGACCCGCTCGCCGAAGCGGCCGCCGACGGCGAACGGCACGATGGTGGCGCTCACGTGGGGTACCTGGCCCAGGACGGCGGCGATCTTGTCGGCCGTCCTGTCGTGCAGGAAGCGCTGCCAGACCCGGGCGTAGCTCCGGCGCGGCAGCAGCACCGTGCACTCGGTGTCGCCGTCCAGGGTGGCGTCGGCCACCAGCTCTATGGCGGCCCGGCCCAGGCGGCGGTCCGGTACCTCAATGATGTCGAGCGGCAGCCGTCCCAGGCCGAAGCGGCCCCACTCGGCCTCGAGCTCGCTGGCCGCCTTGGTGTCGATGTCGAAGTGCACCGCGCGCAGGTCGTCCGGCGCCAGCGTGCGCGCGTACTGCAGGGCGCGCACCACCGCCATGTCGAGCCGGTCGACGAACACGACGACCACGTGGCGCCGGAGGAGGGGCTCTTCCGACGCTTCGGCCACCCCCGTCTCGAGCATCTCGGCCTCGGCCACGTACTGGCGATGCAGCCGGATGAGCCCGATATAGAGGAGCGGCCCGACCACGAAGATCAGCCAGGCACCCTCCTTGAACTTCGCCACGGCGAAGATGAGCACGACCGTGAACGACAGGAAGGCGGAGAACCCGTTGATGGCGACGCTGCGCTTCCAGTGCCCTTCGCGTGCCGTCAGGTGGTGCTTCACCATCCCCGAGCCGGCCATGGTGAAGCCGGTGAACACGCCGATGGCGTAGAGGGCCACCAGCCCGTTGACCTGTGCCTTGTACACGAGCACGAGGGCCAGCGCCACGCCCGCCAGCACGAGGATCCCGTTGGAGAAGGCCAGGCGATGGCCGCGCCGCGTCAGCTGGCGCGGCAGGAAGCGGTCGCCGGCCACGAAGCTGGCCAGGTAGGGGAACCCGTTGAAGCTCGTGTTGCCGCCGGTGTAGAGGATCAGCATGGTGGCCAGCTGCACGACGTAGAAGGCGAGGTGACCCACCGGGCTGGTCCCGAACACGGCCCGGACCTCCTGCGACACCACCGTCGGCGTCCCGTTGGCGTAGGGGACGGCGTGGGTCCACCGGGCCAGCAGCGTGACGCCCAGCACCAGGAAGCGCCAGCGTCGAGCTCATGGCCACGAGCACCTGGCGGGCGTGCTTGGCCTCGGGCTTCCGGAAGCTGCTCACGCCGTTGGAGATGGCCTCGAGCCCCGTGAGCGACGACCCGCCGTTGGCGAACGAGCGCAACAGGAAGATGAAGGCCAGCCCCATCAGCCAGCCGTCACCGGGCGTGCCGATCTTCCCGCCGTAGACCTCGCTTGCCGGGCGGCAGCGGGATGTAGTGCAGGGTGCCGAGCGCCTCCTTGACGAACCCGATGACGATCACGCTCGCCAACGAGAAGATGAAGAAGTACGTCGGGATGGCGAAGTAGCTCCCGGCCTCGCGGATGCCGCGCAGGTTGCCGTAGAGCAGGAGCAGGATCACGGCCACCGTGATCTCGACCGTGAACCTGGCCAGGCTGGGGACGGCACTGGTCAGCGCGGCGGTGCCGGCCGACGTCTGCACGGCGACCGTCACCGTGTAGTCGATCAACAGCGCCACGGCCGCGATCTGTGCGATGCGCGGACCGAAGTTGTCGCGGGCCACGACGTAGGAGCCGCCGGCCTTCGTGTAGAGCTGAATGACCTCCAGGTACGAGAGGGTGACGAAGAAGAGGACGGCCAGGATGGCGATGGTGATGGGAACGACCAGGGCGAATGCGGCCAGGCCGACGTAGGGCACCAGCTGGGTCAGCATCTCCTCGGTGCCGTAGGCCGAGGACGAGATGCAGTCGGGCGCCAGCACGCCCAGGGCGATGGGCCGGCGCAGGCGCTCGGAGGCCAGCTGCTCGGTGACCAGAGGTGCTCCGAGCAGCTTGTTCTTCAGGCGGTAGCGGCGGGTCTCGGGGATGGACTCCGCCGCGACCCCGGGGAGGGGAACCGGAGGTGGGGTCGCCTTCTCGGAGCCCGCCGTGATCGGGGTCGCCACGGCCACACAGTAGAAGCATTCACCAGCGGTGCCGGTCCAGGTGCCGGTGCGCCTTTTGCAAGACCCGACGCGGCGTGTTGCACTGTGGCGTGCACGTCATCGTCGTCGGGTGTGGCCGCGTGGGGTCGGGCCTGGCCATCTCGCTCAGCGCCGAGGGCCATTCGGTCGCCATCCTGGACAAGTCGGCCAAGGCCTTCCGCCGCCTCAAGGAATGGGACGGTCCGTGCATCGTCGGTTCGGGATTCGACCGCGACGACCTCGAGAAGGCGGGCGCGCTCGAGGCCGACGCCCTGGCCGCGGTCACCAGCGGTGACAACACGAACATCCTGACCGTGCGGATCGCCCGGGAGAACTACAAGATCCCCAACGTCGTCGCCCGCATCTACGATCCCCGCCGGGCCGAGATCTACCAGCGCCTCGGGATTCCCACCGTGGCCACGGTGACGTGGACCATCGACCAGGTCCGCCGGCGCCTCCTGCCCGACAAGGACGTGGACGACTGGTCCGACGCCACCGGGCGCCTCACCCTCATCGACCGGTCGCTGCCCGATGACTGGGCCGGCCGCCCCCTCTCCGAAATCGAGCAACCCGGGCACCTCAGCCTGGTCTCGGTGACCCGCGCCGGCGTGCCCCGCCTGGACGGCCGCGAGCTGATCGGGCAAGAGGGCGACGTGCTGCACATCGCGGTGCTCGACGACGCCCTGCGCCAATTCGACGAGCTGCTGGCCCGGACCAGCGGACGCGCCCAGGACGGCGGGAAGTGAAGGTCGCCATCGCCGGCGCGGGGAGCGTGGGCACCGCCATCGCATCCGACCTGCACGCCAACGGCCACGAGGTGCTCCTCTTCGAGCAGGACCCCGAGCTGGTGGAGCGCCTCCGGCCCACCCTCGACATCACCTGGGTGGCGGCGGACGCCTGTGAGGTCTCCTCGCTCGACCGGGCCGGCCTGGCCACCGTCGACGTCGTGGTGGCGGCGACCGGCGACGACGAGGACAACCTCGTGATCTCGTTGCTGGCGAAGCAGGAGTTCGCCGTGCCCCGCGTCGTGGCCCGGGTCAACCATCCCAAGAACCAGTGGCTCTTCAACGACAGCTGGGGCGTGGACGTCTCGGTGTCGACGCCCCAGCTCCTGACCGCCCTGGTCGAGGAGGCCGTCTCGGTGGGCTCGCTCGTCCGGCTGCTGCAGTTCAAGGGAGGCGTGGCGCATCTGGTCGAGATCACCCTGGCCGAGGATTCGCCGGCCAACGACACCGCCATTGCCGACCTGGACTTCCCCCGCGACGCCGTCGTCGTGGCCGTGGTCCGGGCCGACCGGCTCGTCGTGCCCCGGGGTGACACGACCCTCCAGTCCGGCGACGAGGTCCTCGTTCTTGTCACAGCGGACGCCGAGGACGCCGTGCACGCGCTGTTCATCGCCGAGCAGAAGCCGTAGCCGCAACCAGCCGGCAACCCCCGTAACGGCCCAGTTCACGGGCACCAAATGTTCGCGGGACCGTCCTCTTGTTGTCACGGTGGCTCAAGCCGGGGGCCTGGTCACCCGTACCATTAAAGGTATGGAGGCGGCCTTCTTCGATCTCGACAAGACGGTCATCGACCGCGCGTCCATCGCCGCGTTCGGGCGGCCCTTCCTCAAGGGTGGCCTCATCAACCGGCGGATGGTGGCGCGGGCCGCCATCTCCCAGCTGATCTACCTGTACTTCGGTGCCGACGAGGACCGGCTCGTCCGCGTCCGCGAGTCGATGCTGGCCTTGACCAAGGGATGGGACCGGGCCCAGGTCCGCCAGATCGTGCGCGAGACGATGCTCCAGACGATGGAGCCCATCATGTACGCCGAGGCGCTCGAGCTCATGGAGCTGCACCGGGCCGCCGGTCACCGCGTCTACCTGGTGTCGGCGTCACCCGAGGAGATCGTGTTACCCCTGGCCGACCTGCTCGGCGTGGACGGGGCCATCTGCTCCCGAGGCGAAGTCGACGAGCAGGGGTGCTACACGGGCCGCATGGCCTTCTACGCCTACGGCGAGTCCAAGGCCACGGCCATGCGCGAGCTGGCGGAGCGCACCGGGCTCGACCTGGCCGCCAGCAGCGCCTACTCCGACTCGGGCACCGATCTGCCGATGCTCGAGGCGGTGGGCCGCCCGGTGGCGGTCAACCCCGACCGGGCCCTGGCCAAGGTGGCGCGTGAACGCGGCTGGGAGGTGCGCAATTTCATCAAGCCGATCCGCTTGCGCGACCGCGTCGGGCGCACCACGCCTGTCGTGACGACGAGCCTGGCGGTGGCCGGCGCGGCGCTCATCTTGTGGCGACGCGGCCTGCGGGGTCGCCACGCCGCGGCGCGGTTGACCGGGCACGCCGCCTAGGGCGGCAGTTTCTGGGTTTCTACGCCTCGCGCAGGCGGCGGGCGGCGAGAACGCCCAGGGCAACCAGCACGGCGAGAACGAGCAGCTTCTTCATGGTCGGAGAGCCTACGCGCCCTTAGACGGTCAGCAAATCGCGCGCCCCGGTGTCCGAGGACGGGTGGCGCAGCTTCGACATGGCCCGGGCCTCGATCTGGCGGATGCGCTCCCGGGTGAGGTTGAAGTGCTCGCCGACCTCCTCGAGCGTGCGGGGCTCGCCCCGGTCCAGCCCGAAGCGCAGGCGTAGGATCTCGCGCTCACGCTCGTCGAGCGGGGAGAGCAGCCGGCCGATCTCGTCGGGCAGCAGGGACACCGCGGCGACCTCGAAGGGCGACTCGGCGGAGCGGTCCTCGACCACGTCACCCAGCTCGGCATCTCCGTCCTCGCGCAGCGGCTCCGACAGCGACAGGGGCTCGGCCCGGAAGCGCAGCGCCTCCACGAGCTTGTCCTCGGGCATCTCGACCTCGATGCCCAGTTCGGCCAGCGTGGCCGGGCGGCCCAGCTTCAGCTCCAGGCGCGCCTGGGCCTTCTGCACGCGGGCCAGCGTGTCACCGGCGTGCACGGGCAGCCGGATGGTGCGGCCCGTGTTGGCGATGCCACGGGTGATGGCCTGGCGAATCCACCAGGTGGCGTACGTGGAGAACTTGAAGCCCTTGCGCCAGTCGAACTTCTCGACGGCGTGCATCAGGCCGAGGTTGCCCTCCTGAATCAGGTCCAGGAGCGGGAGACCGGAGGCCTGGTACTTCTTGGCGATCGAGACGACCAGTCGCAGGTTCGACTGCACGAAGGTCTGCTGGGCCTGCTCGCCCTCCATGACGGCGCGGCGCAGCTCACGCTTCTTCGCGGTGGTCAGCCCCTTGGGCGCCTTGGCGACGTCTGCCTCGGCGTCGCGCCCGGCCTCGATGGCCTGCGCCAGCCGGACCTCGTCGTCCTTTGTCAGCAGCGGGTACTGACCGATGTCTGTGAGGTAGAGCCGGACGAGATCCTCGTCGTCGCGCTCAATTCGTTCCTTGGCCAAAATCTTCGCCAAACCTTCCGTCCCATGACCACGGCAGGGGAACCTGGCCGGGCTGTCGCGCTCGTGATTGCGCAGCCGACGACCGTTTCGGGCGTACGTGGGCTGCCCAGATAGTGTAATGGCGCTGTCAAGATGCGTGTACAGCAGGGAAAACGTGAGTTCCGGCAAACGCCCGTTCGACCTGCGGGCCCAGCGCAGGGTCCCTCGTCAACCCGTGCGCCGACCCCTTGAGGAGAGCGCGGCCACCACTGATCTCGGCGGCCAGATCCCGGTGGGCTCCGGCCAGGACCTCCAGGACGGAACCCTCACTGACCGGCGCCGCCGTCTGCCCGTGGGCCTCGTAGACGGCGTGCAGGCAGGGGAGCACGGCCTCGACCATCGCCCCCACGCCGACCCGGGCGTCTGATGCGGCGGCTACCGCAAGGAGCGCCTCGGCCAGAGGCCCGGGAGGTGCGCACACCAGCGCCGCCCGATCGACGCCCGCCCGCACTGGGAGCCGCTCGGCCCAGCGGGCTGCCAGCAGTCCATGACGGCGGGACAGGCCGGCGCACCACACCCGCAGCGCCGGTGGGAGTCCGTCCCCCGGGTTGCCGCTCGCCCCTGTCGCCCACGCCCCGCTGATCTCGAAGATCCGGTTCTCCACCCAGCAGTAGGCGCCAATCAGCCCGGCCAGCTCGTCAATGCCCCGCCACGCCCTCGGGGCGATGTCGACCTCAGGCACCGCCCGCCTCCTCCCACTCCCCCAGGGCCGAGGAGCGGTAACGGTTCGTGATGGGCATGCGCCTGTCCTTGCCGAAGGCTTTCGTCGTGATGCGCACACCGGGCGGCATCTGGCGCCGCTTGTACTCCGCGCCGTCGACGAGGCGGACGACCTGGTCGACCACCGCAGGGGCGAAGCCCTCCGCCACCAGTTCCGCCGCGGTCCGGTCGCCTTCCACGTAGCCCTGCAGCACCGGGTCGAGCTCCTCGTAAGGCGGGAGCGACTGGTCATCGCGCTGATCCGGACGCAGTTCGGCCGAGGGCGCCTTGTCGAGCACGCTGTCGGGGATCGGACCCGGCAACCCTTCGAGCACCGCTTGCGTGTTGCGGTAGCGGCACAGCTCGTAGACGAGCGTCTTGGGCACGTCCTTGATCACCGCGAAGCCCCCCGCCGAATCGCCGTAGAGCGTGGAGTACCCCGTGGCCATCTCGCTCTTGTTGCCGGTGGTGAGCACGATCCACCCCTTGGCGTTGGACATCGCCATGAGGAGCACGCCGCGCAGGCGCGACTGCAGGTTCTCGTCGGTCAACCCGAAGGGCTCGCGCCCGAGCAGCGGCGCCAGCATGGAGGCGAACGCGACGTGCGCCTCCTCTATGGCGACCGTCTTGAGGTCGATGCCCAGTCGCTCGGCCAGCGCGCCGGCGTCGTCACGGGAGCCCTCGCTCGAATACCGCGACGGCATGGAGATCCCGTGCACCCGCGACGCGCCGAGCGCATCGACGGCGACGGTGGCCACCAGGGAGGAGTCGATCCCGCCCGACAGCCCGATCACGGCTTCGGAGAAGCCGTTCTTGCCGAGGTAGTCCCGCGTGCCAAGGACGAGCGCCGCGTACACCTCGGCGTGGTCGCTGAGAGGGGGGCGCGGTGCAGCCGGCGGCAGTGGCGGTCGGTCGGCCCGCCGGGGCTCGGTCACCGCAATGCGCGGCAGCAGCTCGGAGACGGCACGCGGGGGGTGGGTTCCGACGGGCAGGTCGACGACGACCAGGTCCTCGGCGAACTGGACGCCCGAGCCGATCAACGTCCCGTCGGCCGCCACCACGAGGGAGTCACCGTCGAAGACCAACTCGTCCTGGCCGCCCACCTGGTTCACGTAGGCAATGGCACAGCCCGCCTCGGCGACCCGGCCCGACAGCATGGCGAGGCGCTCGGCCCGCCGGCCTCGGTTGTAGGGCGACGCGTTGAGGTTCACGACGACGTCGGCGCCCCCACGCCCCGCCTGCGCGACAGGGCCGTCGTCGAACCAGACGTCCTCGCAGATGGAGACGCCCACCCAGGCCCCCGCCACACCGAAGAGCGGTGGGGGCTCGTTGCTCGGCACGAACCACCGCTGCTCGTCGAACACGCCGTAATTCGGCAGGAAGCGCTTGTTGTACACGCCCACCACGCGGCCGCCCGCGCACACGGCGGCGGCATTGGCCAACCCGATCCCGCCCGGTGCGGCGCCGACGAAGCCCACCACCACGGCGCAATGGCCGGTGGCAGCTGCGACCTTTTCGAGCGCGGTCACGTTGTCGGCGACGAAACCCGGCTTCAGGAGGAGGTCCTCGGGCGGGTAGCCCGGAATGGCCAACTCCGGCACCACGCAGATGTCCGCCCCAGCCGCCTCGGCGGCAGCCAGGGCGGCGAGCACACGCTCCACGTTGCCCGGCAGGTCGCCCACGACGGTATTGAGCTGCGCGGCGGCGAGGCGCAGATGCGACATCGTCCCAGATTACCGGCGCGCCCCACCCCGCCTGCTGGGGGTGCCGGATCAGGCCGCTGAAAGAGCGTGGTCCCCGGGCATGCGAAGCTTGCGCGGTGCAAAGCCAGCGGGATTACGTGCTCCGGACCGCGGAGGAGCGGGGCATCCGCTTCGTCCAGCTGTGGTTCACCGACGTGCTCGGGACCCCCAAGGGGTTCAACATCACCTCGGCCGAGCTGGAGAACGCGCTCGACGAGGGGATGACCTTCGACGGGTCCGCCATCGACGGGTTCAGCCGGGTCCAGGAGGCCGACGTCCTGGCCCGCCCCGACCCCAAGACCTTTCAGCTGCTGCCGTGGCACCACGACGACGCACAGGTCGCCCGCGTCTTCTGCGACATCGCCAACCTGAACGGCACACCGTTCGAAGGCGACCCCCGGCACGCGCTGCGCCGGACGCTCGAGCGGGCCCGCGCCGCGGGCTTCACGTTCTTCGCCTCACCCGAAGTGGAGTTCTTCTACTTCGCGGACGCCGACCCGGAGCGGGGCCCGGTCACCCTCGACGCAGGGTCCTACTTCGACCTCTCTGTGGCCGACCTGACCAGTGACCTCCGTCGGCGCTCTGTGCTCATGCTCGAGGAGATGGGCATCCCGGTGGAGCACACCCAGCACGAGGACGCGCGCAGCCAGCACGAAATCGACCTGCGTTACACCGACGCGCTCACCATGGCCGATACAGTGATGACCACCCGCATGGTGATCAAGGAGATGGCGCGCCAGGAAGGCGTCTTTGCCTCCTTCATGCCCAAGCCGCTGGCCGGCGTGCAGGGCTCCGGGATGCACACCCATATTTCGCTGTGGGAGGGCGAGCGCAACGCGTTCGTCGACGAGAACGACGAGTACGGGCTCTCCGAGGTGGCGCGCCGTTTCATCGCCGGCCTGCTGCACCACGCCCGCGAGATCACCGCAGTGACCAACCAGTGGGTGAACTCCTACAAGCGGCTGATCGGCGGCTACGAGGCCCCCGTCCATGTCAGCTGGGCCCGTAACAACCGATCGGCCCTCGTGCGGGTGCCCGTCGTGAAGATGGGGAAGGCCGAATCGACCCGGCTCGAATACCGGGCGCCTGACAGCGCCTGCAACCCCTACCTGACGTTCGCGGTCATCCTCGCGGCCGGGCTGCGCGGCCTCACAGAGGACTACCCGTTGCCGCCAGAGGCCGACGACAACCTGTTCTCGCTCACCCCCAAGGAACTGGCGAAGAAGGGCATCGAACAACTGCCCTCGAGCTTGCACGATGCCGTCAACGAAATGGAAGGCTCCGAACTGCTGGCGGACACCCTCGGCGACCACGTGTTCGAATGGTTCATCCGGAACAAGCGCGAGGAGTGGGACGACTACCAGGCCCAGGTCACCCAGTTCGAGCTGGATCGCTACCTGCCGCTTCTCTGATCACCACGCACCGATGGACCCTCTCCTCTGCTTCCCCGCCGAACTCCCCGCCGAGGTGACCCTCGCTCTGCAGAACGCGGGCCTGGGCCACCAGAGCGTGTCGGGGCCGGAGGAACTCCCTGCGGCCGGCCCCGACGGCCGCACCACCGGCTATTCGGGCGCACTGGTCGTCGCCGGCGACGACATGACCGCCGCCGTCGCCTTCTGCCGCCACCTCCGCCTGCGCGAGGTGCCGATGACCCCGCTGCTCCTCGCCATCGGGACCGACCAGGTGGGTGAGCTATTGCTGCGCGACGACCTCTACGACGACTTCTGCGTCCTGCCCTCCCGGCCCGACGAACTGGTGGCGCGCCTGCAGCACCTCTTCTGGCGGACGGGCCAGAGCCTGCGGCCCGACATCATTGAGTACGGGCCCCTCATGCTCAACCTCGAGACCTACCAGGCCGCCGTGTCGGGCCGCGTCCTCGACCTGACCTACATGGAATACGAGCTCCTGCGCTTCTTAGCCGGCCACCCGGCCAAGGTCTTCACCCGCGAGACGCTGCTGAGCAGGGTGTGGGGCTACGAGTACTACGGGGGGGCGCGTACGGTCGACGTACACATCCGGCGCCTGCGGGCCAAGCTCGGCGAGGAGCACGCCCACCTGATTCAGACCGTCCGTTCTGTCGGCTACCGCTTCGGGCAGGTGGCCTGGCACCCCGGTCTGGCGCAACGCAACGGCGTCACGGGGCCGACGGGGGCGCCGGCGACGGCCCCGTCAGCTCAGAGGACCGGCGCGTAGGCCCAGGCTTCGACCTCAATCCGGGCTCCGATCGGGAGCGCCGCCACCGCAACGGCCGAGCGAGTCGGCCGGTTCTCGGTGAAGTACTCCACCCAGACCTCGTTCACGGCGCTGAACTCCGACATGTCGAGGAGGAACACCGTCGTCTTCACCACGTCGGACAGCGTCGCGCCCTCGCTGGCGAGCACCTCCGCCACGTTCTGCAGCACCTGTCGGAGTTCGGCCACCGTCCCGCCCTCGACGAGACGCGCCGCTGCCACTGCTGTCGGTGGCCAGGCCGACCTGACCCGAGGTGATGACCCAGTCACCGACGCGGCGGACGGGGGAATAGGGACCAACGGCTGGACTCATGCGCGCTCCTCTCAGCCCCCCGATGGTGCCACGTCACGCGATGGCGCACGCACGGCGTCGCGCCGCGTGGGCCAGCGACCGGGCAACCCTTCGGCGATCCAGGCGGCGGCCAGGGTGGCGACGAACACCGAGTCGGACCCGTTGACGGGCCAGCCGTCCCCATGATGAAGCCGGACCCTCACCTCCGGCATGTCGCGCGCGGCGAGGATGCCGAACGAACGGATGGTCAGGTCGACCGGCTCACCGGCCGCGTCGAGGGCGATCCCCTCGCTCCACACCATGCCGAGCGCCTGATGCACCGCGCCGAGCGCGTAGGAGCGCAGTGTCACGGGACAGAGGATTTCGCCCGCCCACACGTCCACCTCGATTTGGCCGCGCGAGGCGTCGGCAACGTGGAGTTCCACTCTTGCACTGCCGGCACCGGGGACGACCACGCGCGCCTCGCCGCTGGCCGGCGGCGCCGTCGGCGAGCGGCGAGCACGGCCTGCGCCGCAAGCACCTCGGCCCAGCCCGCGCCGCGCAGGTCGGACGACACCGGCGGTCCGTCCACGTCGACCATCTCGACCTCGACGCCGGGGCAGCACGCCCGCACACGGGCGACCAGTGCTTCGAGACCGGCCGAACCTGTGGTACGCCCGACGCGGACGACCCCGGTCCCGTCGGCACGCGAGCGCGATCGCCAGAGGTGGGCGCTTGGGCCCGCGGCGCACCACGTCCTCGCGGCGCCACAGCACGCGGACGACTTCACCAGTGGCGTCGGCGAGCTCCCGAGCGCCTGTGGGTACCGTGCTGTGGCGCTTGCCCCCGAACGCGCCGCCGTTCGCCAGGGGAGAGGCGGGACTCTGGCCGGGGCGGGACCAACTCGCGTCCGGCTCGACATAGGCAGGCTCGAGCCAGGACGTCTGCAGGGTGAGGGCCCACTCCCCGTGCGGCAGCGCGACGGGGTGCGACAGCGGCACCGTGCTGTTCCTGCCCTGCACGCGACCGGTCCCGGCCCGGGCAGCGCGCAGGCCGGAGGCGAGCGGTCCGTCGGCGCCCAACTGGACGAGCGCGTCGGATGGTGCCGAGTCGTCCGCGAAGCCGCCTCCGCCGAGGACGACGTCGGGGCCCGAGCTCTGAAAGGCCGGCCCTTCGACCTGGGCCCGCCAGGCGGCCAGCACCGGGTTCCGGGGATTGCCGGCGGTCGGGCTCGCGGCGCCGTCGACGCCCAACGCACTGCACGCGGCGTCGACGATGGACTGCCAGCCCGTGCACCGGCACAGGTGGGCGCGGAGGGCCGACTCGATGTCGCGCCGCGTCGGTGGTGTCCGCCGACGCGGCGACTTCGAGCGCGGCCAGCCGGAGGACGATGCCCGGCGTGCAGAAGCCGCACTGGCTGGCCCCATGTTCGACGAATGCGGCGGACCAGCGGTCGCGCAACTCCGCCGGCGTTCCCTCGAGGGTGGTGACCTGGCGTCCGGCGATGCGGCGGACGGGCGTCACGCAGGCGACGCGGGGCGCCCCGTCGACCCACACGGTGCAACATCCGCACTGGCCCTGTGGGCTGCAGCCGTCCTTCACGGAGCGGCAGCCGAGCTCCTCGCGGAGCGCGTCCAGGAGGCTGATCCCGTCCTCCACCGCGACGGCGTCCCCATTGAGGACGAACGGGATGGACATTGGCACGGGCGCGTCAAAGCCCCGGGGTTGCTCTGAGGTGCTATCGGCTCCGCTCAGGGGGCGGGGTGCCCGAAGCTCAGCTGAAGGAGGAGCCACAACCGCAGGTGCGGGTGGCGTTTGGGTTGATGATGTTGAAGCCGGCGCCCTGGAGGCCGTCGCTGTACTCGAGCGTCGAGCCGGTCAGCAGTTCGGCGCTGGCCGAGTCCACGACGACCTTGACGGCGCCGAACTCGCGGACCACGTCGTCGGCCATGACCTCGGTGTCGAAGAACATCTCGTAGCTGTAGCCGGAGCACCCACCGGGCTTGACGGCAACCCGCAGCGCGAGCTCCTCGCCTTCCTCCTGGGCCAGCAACTCGGCGACCTTCGCCGCGGCGTCGTCGCTGAGCGTCACCGGTGCCGGCTTCTTCCCGATGTTGACGGAAGTGGACATCGTCGTCACTGGATCCTCCTCGTTGCGCCTTCGCCTGGCGACCCACCGCCCGGGGTGCACGGTGCGCCACGGACGTGCCTATGTTACCGGCGCCGGGCGCAGCCCAGCACCCGAGCCGGGAAGGGCCGGAATTCCCTGCCACGCAGGTACAATTCCCGGGTATGACCACTCCCGCCTCACCGACGCCCCGGTCGGGGGAGGCCGCGCGGGAGGTCCGCCAGGAGGAGGTCCGTGACTGCCTGCGGGCGGTGGTGGACCCCGAGTTGGGCGACACCATCGTCGATCTCGGCATGGTCCGGTCGATCACCGTCGAGGACGGCGACGTCACCGTCGGCGTGGCATTGACCATCGCGGCCTGCCCGCTGCGCAGCCAGATCGAGCGGGATGTGGTGAACCACGTGCGGTCGCTCGACTGGGTGCGCTCGGTCGACGTGCAGGTGGCCTCCATGGACGCGGACGAGCGCGCCGCCGTCATGGCGCGGGCCCGCTGGAAGGCTCGCGAAGACGCACCCGAGACGGCCATCGCCGCCTCCACCCGGGTCTTGGCCATCGCATCGGGCAAGGGCGGTGTCGGCAAGTCGTCCGTGACGGTCAACCTGGCCGTGGCCCTGGCCTCCCGGGGCCTGGTCGTCGGGATCCTCGACGCCGACATCTGGGGCTTCTCCGTCCCCCGCCTGCTGGGCATGGAGGGCGACGTCGAGGCCAGAGCGGGGAAGATGGTCCCGCTGGAGCGCTCCATCGGGCCGGGCACGGTGCGGGTGCTGTCGATGGGTTTCCTGGCCGACGAGGAGCAGGCGATCATGTGGCGCGGGCTCGTGCTGACCCGGGCGGTGCAGCAGTTCCTCCAAGACGCACACTGGGGCGATCTCGACTACCTCCTCATCGACCTGCCTCCGGGGACCGGCGACGTGCAGATGGGATTGGCTCGCCTGTTGCCCCGGACCGAGCTCCTCGTCGTCACGACGCCACCCGTGGCGGCCCAGAAGGTGGCGGCCCGGGCGGCCGACATGGCGCGCCGGGGCTATCTCCGCGTGGCGGGGGTCATCGAGAACATGAGCGACTTCACCTGCGAGCACGGCACCACCTACGCGCTGTTCGGATCCGGCGGCGGCGAGCGCCTGGCCCACGGCCTCGGGGTGCCGCTGATCGGCTCCATCCCGCTGCACCCGGACATGGCGGCCGGCGGGGACGCCGGCGTGCCCGTTGCCATGGCGGGCGACGACAGCGAGCTCGGCGCCGTCTTCAAGGAGATGGCACGCGTGGTCGCCGAGGACGTGGCACCCATTGTGGACGTGCAGGGCTGCTCGGCCCGCCTGATGGAGCGGGTCGAGGCGGCGGTCACTCAGGGGGACGCTGCCGCAGGCTGAGCAGGATGGTCCAGGCGCCGTGGTCAGACGGCAGTGGTCAGGGGGCGGTCAGATGGAGGTCCAGCTGGTCTCGATGCTGTCCTCCGCCCCATTCGCTGCCTCGGCCGGGACTGCCCTGCCCTCCTGACCCAACGCCCGCAGGTGCGCCCACAGGGAGAAGCGGGCGACCGGGAGCTGCTTCTCCGTGACGTCGCCGTAGACCTCGGGGAGCAGCTCGTCGACCGTCCCCTCGCCACGGCGGGTCAGGGCGGCCGCGATGGTCTCGTGGCGACCGAGACGATGCGCCACGAGCGCGTCGACCACCTCGGGCACGTGGTCCATCAGCCGCCCGTGGCCCGGCGCCAGCGTGCGTATGGGGGGCATGGCGTCACGCAGGCGGGCCAGGCTCGCCAGGTACTGGTGCAGGTCGCCGTCGGGTGGGCGGATCACAACGGTCGAGCCGTGCATGACGTGGTCGCCGGTCAGCAGGAGTGCCTGCTCCTCCACGAGCCAACACAGATGGTCGGAGGCATGGCCCGGGGTGTGGAGCGCCCGCAGCGTCAGGTCCCGCGTGGCCGCGGTGCCGGGGCAGGCCAGGGTCCACCCCTCCCCGACGCACTCGCCGGGTACGAAGTCCTGGGCGGGCCCGAAGCCGACGACGCGGGCACCCGTGGCTGCGGCCAGCGCGGCCGCACCCGGTGCATGGTCGACGTGGGTGTGGGTGACGAGGATGGTGCGGACCGGGCCCAACGGGGCGGCGGCCGCCACGATGGCGGCGGTGTGGACCGCATCGGCCGGGCCGGGGTCGATGACGACCGGCTCGGCGCCCCCCACGAGGTACGTGTTCGTCCCCGGTCCCGTCATGAGGCCCGGGTTGGGGGCGGTCAGGCGCAGGACGCCAGGACTCACCTCGTCCACGCGGCCCGGCACGGGGGCGGGGCCGATGCCGAAGTCCGGCACCGCCGGGATCACGGCTTGCCGGGTTGCTCGCCGGCGGGGCGTGGTCCGGGCGCGGTGTCGGGACCTTCCTCGTTGGCGCGCATGGAGACCGCGCGCACCGCCTCGTTGAAGTCGCCGCGCGCGCTGCCGTCGCCGGGGTCGGGCACGGCGCCGCGCTCGTAGCCGGGGTCACCCGGCAGCACGATGCGCATGCCGTTGCCGTCCGGCACGACCCGTGGCTCAATGGCCGGGACGGCGCTCGATGCCTCCTCGGCCGCCTCGAGCAGCGCGGCGCTCGTGGCGAAGCGTCCGATGACCTGGAGGTTGCGGATGGTCGGGAAGATGATCTCGATCTCGCCGGCGCGGTGCCGGGCCAGCGCGTCGTGCGGGGAGATCCAGACCTCGGCGATGGTCTCCCCGGCGTCGTGGGCGGCGATCTGGCCGGGCGGTGCCGCCGCCACGAAGAAGCGGGTGTCGTAGCGGCGCGGCGCGCCCGCGGGGTGATCCAGTGGGCGAAGTAGTGGATGTCGCCGGCCGAGAGGCGCAGGCCCTCGGTGCGGCAGAGGTCCAGGAAGCGGAGCGTGCCCTGGTTGACGGCGGCCCGTTCGGTGGCGAAGCGGGCCTCTTCCTCGGGATCCCCGGCGAGGAGGTCGGGGCCGCCCTCGCGCCGGGCCAGGAGGATGCCCGCCTCTTCGAAGGTCTCGCGGACCACGGCGACCCAGTAGGCGAGGCCCCCCCACTCGAAGCCCAGCAGGGCGCTGGCCCCCGCATCGGTCCGACCGGCACACATGGCCTCCGCCTCGGGGCCGCCGTCCAAGGGGTCGACGGCACCGCCGGGGAACACGTACGCCCCGCCTACGAAGTCCGAGCGCAGGTTGCGCCGCACCATCAGCACCTCGAGGGAGGTCCCGCCTGCCGGTTCGGGCGCGTCACGCACCAGCATGACGGTGGCCGCCGGGCGGATCTCCACCGGGGCCGGGCCCGACGTGTCCGCGGGATCTGGTGGTGGAGGTGGAGCCGATGGAGGCACGCCGGAGAGGGTACCGGCAGCAGGAGGCGGCGCCCCAGAACGGGGGCAGCCCTTGACTAACCTGACCCGGTCCCATGAGCCTGCCCGCCACCGAGCCCGCGTCGGCCACCACGCTGCGTCACATCCCGCGTCGTTATCTCGCTCTCGGGCTGATCATCGTGGCCATCTGCCTGCTCGGCGCGCTGGTCCTCGTGCGGGACAACTCGGGGCCGAGCACCACGTCGACGGTCGAGACCTTCAGCCCCGCGTCCTCGTCACTCGTGTCGACCATGACATCGGTGCCGGCGTCGGTCTACGACGCGGTGGGGGTCAACTCGCCGGCCAACCCCGTGCAGGCCCCGCAGCCGGCCGGCAACGGCAAGGCTCCGCTGTGGCTGGCTGCGGTCAACGGCGGGCCGCCCCTGCCGGTGGTGTTCTTCTACGGCGCCGAGTTCGCCCCTTACCCCGCTGTCCAGCGCTGGCCGCTCATCCTCGCCCTGTCCCGCTTCGGCACCTTCAACCAGCTCGGCCTGATGCAGTCGAGTGCGAGCACCGCGTTCGCCAACCTGTCCACGTTCACCTTCTGGAACGTCTCGTACACGAGCAAGTACCTCATCCTCGAGTCCGTGGAGCGTTACAGCTCGCTGGATCCGACCGGTGGGCGCTATCTCAGCCTGCAGACGCCCGACGCCCGGCAAGCCGCTGCCATCGCGAGCTACGGGCAGAGCAGCGACACGTTCGCGCTGCTCGACGTGGCGAACCGCTACGTCCTCAACGGCGCCAGCTTCACCCCGGGCGTCCTGGCCGGCCTCTCACAGAGCCAGATCGCCGGCGATCTCACCACGCCGGCCAGCCCACTGACCCAGGCGGTCGTGACGGCGGCCAACGAGATCACGGCCTCCATCTGCGCGGTCGACGACGACAAGCCCGGGTCGGTGTGCGACAGCCGCGGCGTGCTCGCGGCGGACGAGGAACTGAAGATCACTCCCTCGCACTGAGGCGAGGGCGGCAGTCGATGGCCGGGTCAGCTGGCCCGGCGGTCGAGCATGAGCTTGCGCTCCATCTCGTTCATGCCACCCCAGATCCCGTGGGGCTCGCGAATCCTGATGGCGTACTCGAGGCAATCACCGCGTACGCGGCACTGGTCGCAAATGGTCTTGGCCCGCATCTCGCGTGAGGCCTTCTCCTCCTTGCGTTCCGCGTGCGACGGGGGGAAGAACACCGCAGCCTGCGGTCCCCGGCACGCTGCCTTCAACTGCCACATGTCTTGTCCCTGGTGCATCAAAACCCCCCGATAGGGCCCATCGGATCCCCCCGCAAGCGTCAAGCTACCGCCGGGGGTGGCCGCTTCAAGGGGTGTGACCAGGATCTTTGGTCGACGATCGATCTGCGGCCGGGGCCCGGCCACTACGCTCGGCCCAGCATGGACGTGGGTACCTTCTGCGCACAGAGCCACGTTCTCGTCGTCGCCGGAAAGGGCGGCGTGGGCAAGACGACGATGAGCGCGGCCCTGGCCAAAATGGCCGCCGGAGCAGGCAAATCGGTGCTGATCGTCGAGCTCGAGGGCAAGTCGGGCATCACGGCCGCCTTCGGCCGCCACGGGGACCTGGGCTACGAAGAAGTACTCCTGGCACCCCCCGTGCCGGGTGGACCGGCCGGCCCCGCCGGGACCGGTGGCGGCACCGGCGCGATCCGGGCCCGGCGGCTCACGCCCGACGACGCGCTGGTGGAATATCTCGAGGACCACGGCCTGAAGCGCGTGTCCAAGCGGCTGGCGCACTCGGGGATCCTCGACGTCGTCTCGACCGCCATCCCCGGCATCCGCGACGTGCTCGTCCTCGGCAAGGTCAAGCAGCTGGAGCGGGACCGCGCCGCCGACCTGATCCTGGTGGACGCCCCGGCCACCGGCCACGCCATCACGTTCCTGACCTCGGCCAGCGGGCTGGTCAGCGCGGCCCGGGGCGGGCCCCTGCGCACCCAGGCCCAGGACGTCGTCGACCTGCTCAGCGACCCCGCCCGCTGCCGGGTGCTGCTGGTCACGCTGCCCGAGGAGCTGCCGGTCTCCGAGACCATCGAGTCCGCCTACACGCTCGAGGACAAGGCGGGCGTCCAGCTGGGCCCGGTCATCGTCAACGCCTGCGACCCCGAGCCCGTCGGGCTCGAGCACCCCGCGCCAGGTGGCGGGCGGCGGCCGGCCTCACCGTGGCGCCGGAGCACCTGGCCGCGCTCGAGGCGGCCCGGGACTTCCGGCTGGCCCGCCACGCCGTCTCCGCCGAGCAGATCGAGCGCCTCCGCCGGGACCTGCCCCTGCCCCACCTCCTCGTGCCGGCCCTCGACGGCGGCCTCCATCGGGCCGGCCCAGACCCAGGTGCTGGCCGACGCGCTGGCCGACGCGGTGACGGCGCTCGTGCCCGAGGGGGCGTCGTGAGCGCCACGCCGGGGCGGAGAGCACCGGGGCGGGGCGGAGCGCCCGGCGCCGGAGACGCTGGCCGAGCTGGTGGCCGAGCGGTCAGTGGTGGTGTGCTGCGGGTCGGGCGGGGTCGGCAAGACGACGGTCTCGGCCACCTTCGCGCTGGCGGCGGCCCGGGCCGGCCGGCGCGGCGTGCGTGGTGACGGTCGACCCGGCGCGGCGGCTGGCCGACGCCCTGGGCGTGGAGTCGCTCCCGAACACGCCCTCGGAGGTGCAGGGCGACTGGCCCGGCCACCTGCACGCGCTGATGCTCGACTCGAAGGGCACGTTCGACGACCTCGTGCAGCGCTACGCACGCACACCGGAACAGGCCGAGGCCATCCTGGCCAACCGGCTCTACCAGAATCTCGCCGGCGCTCTCTCGGGCACGCAGGAGTACATGGCCATGGAGAAGCTCTACGAGCTGGTCAACTCCGGCGAGTTCGACATCGTGGTCGTGGACACGCCGCCGACACGCAACGCGCTCGACCTGCTCGACGCGCCGCGTCGGCTGACCCGCTTCCTGGAGAACCGCCTCTTCCGCGCTCTGCTGGTGCCGACCCGCATGTCGCTGCGCGCCGTCGGCGTGGCCACCCAGGCCCTCCTGCGCACGATCTCGAAGGTGGCCGGCGCCGAGATCGTGCAGGACGCTGTCGGCTTCTTCCAGGCCTTCGAGGGGATGGAGGACGGGTTCCGGAGCCGCGGCCAGCGCGGTCCACGACCTCCTGGCCGACCCGGCGACGGCCTACGTCCTCGTCACCTCGGCCCGGCCCGACGCCGTGACAGAGGCCGGCTTCTTCGCCGAGAAGTTGGCCGAGCGCGATGTCGTCCGTGGCCGCGCTGGTGGTGAACCGCATCGCGCCCTCCTTCGGGGAAGGCAAGGAGGGCGGGAAGGCGAGGCCGCGGACGGTGCATCGGAACTCGGCGCGCTGGAGGCGAACCTCGCGGCGCTCAACGCGCTGGCGACCCGGGAGGAGGGGGCGTTCGCCGGGCTGGCCGCGCAGGTGGCGCCGGCTCCGGTCGGCCGGATCCCCCTCTTCGGACAGGACGTGCACGAGCTGCTCGGGTTGCAGCGGGCGGCCGATCAGCTCTTCGTCTGAAGACCCGTCGGCCGGTGTGCGGGGGAGCCGCCGGGTTTTCGGCGGCGCCGGCGGGTCCGATAGTGTCCCCCGCGGTGCAGACCATCCTGGTCGCCAGCGACGCTCCCACGCTCCGCAAGGACGTGGAGGCGGTCATCAGCGGGCCCGACATCGAAGTGCGCGCCGTGACCTCGGGCCCCGAGGTGGTCGCCTTCGTGGCGGAGGAGTCGCCCGACCTGCTCATCGTCGACATGCAGATGGGCAACATGGGCGGCATGGCCGTGTGTCTGGAGCTGCGCCTGCAGGAGTCCTACGACGCGCTGGACCACATCGCAGTGCTCATGCTGCTCGATCGGCGACCCGACGTCTTCCTCGCCCGCCGATCGGACGCAGAGGGCTGGCTGGTCAAGCCGCTCGACCCGCTTCGGCTCCGGCGCGCCGTCGCCGCA
The DNA here is from genome assembly GCA_963731065.1 of uncultured Acidimicrobiaceae bacterium. Classification (GTDB taxonomy): domain Bacteria; phylum Actinomycetota; class Acidimicrobiia; order Acidimicrobiales; family RAAP-2; genus Bog-473. The sequence goes on from CAVSUH010000007.1 coordinate 334,378, forward strand.
CTGCTCGAGGGCGGCACCTTCGCAGACGACTCGTTCACGCCCGTACCCGTGCTGGTGGCGGCGGACCCCAGCTGCAGGCGGGACCCGAGCCGCGACCCTGACCCGGCGTCGCCGTGGCACACCGATCACGACGATCGTGGCGACGCTCCGTGGAGGCCGACGGGCCGGGCGGGGCGGACCGGCAGGGCCAGTCGCTCGAAGCTGAGGCGTCCGAACAGGAGCGCTTCATCACCGAGGCGCTCGCCGACCTGCGCGACATGGACGTCCGCGAGGTGATGACGCCGCGGGTCGACGTGACGTACCTCACCATCCCCGTACAGGCCGAGGACATTGCGCAGGCGGTGCGGACTTCAGGGCACAGCTGCTTCCCGGTCGTCCACGACGATCTCGACGACCTGATCGGCATTCTGTTCGTCAACGACATCTTCCGCACCAACCGGCCCGGGTCGCGCGACCGGCGACGAGCCCGGGGGACGCCACCGACCCCAGCCCGTTGGAGATCTCGCGCAAGGTGCGCCAGCCGTACCTCCTCCCCGAGACGCTCGGCGTCCTGGAGGCGTTGGCGGACATGCGCAAGCACCGGCGGGCCGTGGCGGTCGTCGTCGACGAGTACGGCGGCGTGGCGGGCCTGCTCACCGTGAAGGACCTCCTGGAGCCACTGGTGGGCGACCTGCACGACGAGTTCGACGAGGAAGAGGAGCCGCACATCGTCCGGGTCGACAACACGCGGTGGCTGATCGACGGGCAGACCAACGTCGACGACGTGCGGGATCGCATCGGCATCGAGATCCCCGACGGGGAGTACGTCACGTTGGGCGGCCTGCTCTTCGAACGCTTCGGCCACATCCCCACCGAGGGTGAATCGGTCCGCGTGGGGGACTGGGACATGCGGGTGGTGGAGATGGACAAGCGCCGCGTGGCACAGGTGGTGGCGACCTTCGCCGGCCCCGGGGCCGGCCCTCCGGAAACCCGGACGGGCGCCGACAGCGCTCCAACCGGGGAGGCGACGGCCAACGGCGCGGGGGAAGCGGCGGGCTGACGCCGCGGTAGTGTTGCCCGTTGCTCCCTCCGGGGGGCGGACGGGCTGTGGCGCAGCTTGGTTAGCGCGCTGCGTTCGGGACGCAGAGGTCCCCGGTTCAAATCCGGGCAGCCCGACTCGAAAGTCCCTGTTCAGGCTGCGTGTGTAGCCGGACGCTCTAACGACGCAACGTTGTTTGGCGCGAACTTGGCGCGAAGCCGCTGATCGGCTCCGGTTCGCCCTGCTGCTACGCATCCGCATGGGTACGCTTTGGGTACGAAACTTGACCAAGCCAAGTAATTGGCAGCGCTCCGGAAGTGGCGTTGGTGTTTTCAGGAGCGCGGTTCGCGCGCCCTTGAAAACCGAGGATGGAGGCGGTGCTGCCGACCACCTGTCTGCTAAAAAAGCAAGGTGGTGGCTGGCCGATTGATAGCTCTTGCTGGCATCGGGATCTGTGCTCTCTTGTCCGCTTGGATCCTGAGTTCACCACCGATGTCAGCGCCTGACGAGGCTGCCCATCTCATCCGGGCGGTTTCGGCGTCTGAAGGTCAATGGACTGGCACCCCCGTAAAGTCTCCCAAGACTCAGAACATCGAGACCGCCAACACGCGTTCCTTCACAGTTCCCGCAGATCTGGCCGTGATTGATCACACCCCGTGCTTTGCATTCAAACCCAGGACACCAGCATCGTGTCGCCCGATCTTCCGGCTGGGAGCGACCACCGAGAAAAGCCACGTCGGCACCTACTATCCCCTGTTCTATGTGCCGTTAGGCGTCGCTGCCCGGATCGCAGGAAGTGTGCCCAGTGCGATCTACGCTGAACGCGTCGTCTCTGCTTTGCTCTGCGCCCTATTCCTCTTGATCGGATTCGCCCTTACTTGCACATCCGCTTGGTCGCGAGCGGCGTGGTTCCTCGCCGCTGGACCCCTGACCTTCTACGTGGCCAGTTCAGCGGCAACTAACGGCATCGAGGTCGCAGCATCAATTTGCCTGGTCTGTGTCAGCATCGAGCTTTCACAGCGACAACCCAGGCTGTGGCTGTGGCTCGCATGGACGATCTCCGGCTTTTCGTTAGCCAGTGCGAAATCCCTCGGGCCTCTGTTCCTCATATTTGACCTTGTGGCCGTCATTGTCCTGACGCGACCTTGGTCGTGGTGGTGGCACCAGTTCCGGAGAGTTCCAATTGCGCTCGGCGTGGTGGCATTGGGCGCGATTGCGAATGGGCTGTGGAGTGTCGCCTACTTCCGTTCACCCACTACCTCACCCACGACCCCGTACAGCGACTATCTGGTCGACGCGGTTCATGGGATGAAGAGGAACGTTCAAGGGTTCTTCAGCCTCTTTGGGTGGATTGATACCAGCACCGCCGCTCACATCTGGGTTCTGGGGTACGTCGCCGCGGTCATTCTCATCGGATCGGCTCTGATCAAGATGGTGCCGTTGGCCCGGTGGAAATTCCTCGCAATCGCCGCTGTGGCAGGTCTCGTCACCTACGCCGTCACGGTGACGGAATTTGCGGGGGGATACGTTTTCCAGGCTCGATATACGTTGGCCATCGTTGCTCCCCTCGGACTACTCGCTGTGGCTGCTCGACCAAAGGACGATGACGCCTCGGCAGTCCCGCGCCTCTGCATTGCTCTGATGATCATCGTCAATGCGGTCGCCCTCTATTCAAATGCACAGAGGTATGCGGTCGGAGAGGGAGGATCAATCTTCTTCCTGTTTCATGCGAAATGGTCGCCCCCGGGCGGCTGGTTGGTGACAACCCTGGTGGCGTTGGTAGGTCTCGGCTGCTTGGGCGTTGCGGGATTTCTCGGTACTCAGTCGAACCCTCGATCACAAGAGTCGCAATTGGTAAATGCCTGATCTCCAATCGACGCCTGCCCTCCACCTCCCGCACCGTGCACGTAGTTAGATCTGAACATCCTCGCCTTCTTATGGTGGCCGCGAGCGCACTCGCCAAGAGTTGGACGCTCTCTCGAGGAGCTCCGGGTGCCGTCCCACATCGTGGACAGACATCACTGCTGGGTGTTGGGTCATGGAGTGCGTCGCGGCGTAGTGACGTTACGCCGACGAGCGTCGACTACACAGCTCCACCTCGGGTTTCGACAGATCGACCTTTGAGGGAACTTCTCGAGCGCGCAGCGACCCTCGCGGGCATCCCTTTGATGCCGTTGAAGAAGTCACTCACGATGTAGCTGGGCTCCCCTGCCTCGATTGCTGTGACGCGTTCAGCGAGTCGCGCGAAGAGAGCGCTCAGCTCGAGTCGGGCGAGATGGGCGCCGAGGCAAAAGTGCGGCCCTCCACCGCCGAACCCGACATGAGGATTCGGGTTCCGCGTGATATCGAAGTTCTCTGGATCTTGAAAAACGGACTCGTCGCGATTCGCCGATTCGTAGTACATGACCACGGCATCGCCTTCGGCAATATCCACGCCGCCCAGCGCGGTGTCGGTGGTCGCAGTGCGTCCAAAGCGAATGACCGGAGTGGCACAGCGGATCATCTCCTCAATGGCGGACCCGAGGGCATCTCGGTCGCTGACCAGGTGTAACCACTGATCGGGATGGTCGGAGAACAGTTTGAATGCGTGGGTCGTCGTATTCTTGGTTGTGTCGTTTCCAGCCGTGATGAAGAGCGAAAAGATGTTCCTGAGGATCTGGTCGGAGAGCGGCTCCGCATCGACATCGGTGTGGACCAATGCTGAGAAGATGTCATCTCCGGGGTCAGAGCGACGATCCTTGATCAGCGCTCGTGCCATCCGATGCAAGTCCATTCCCGCCTTGAGCGCAGCTGTGCCGCCGTTGTCCGTCCTCACCTCAGAGTCGTGGTCCTCGGCGGCGAACAGCACCTCGGCCACAGACGAGAGCTGGTCCCGCATGGACTCGGGTATGCCCAGCATCTCTGAGATCGTCCAGATTGGAAGCTTTCTCGAGAAATCCTGAACGACTTCTCCTTCTCCGCGCTCGACGAAATCGTCCACGATGCGTGCCGCCTGAGCGTCGATTCGAAGTTTCAGCTGTGCGACCCGTTTCGGAGTGAACGCGCCGCTCACAACGCGGCGAACAGTCGTGAGGCGAGGTGGATCCATAAGGGGAAGCGCAGCCGTGAGCTCGAGGACGTCGGCGGGGGTGTCGCCCATCCCGATGCCCTTTCCCGAACAGAACAGGTCAGGGTTTCGTGAGACCGACATCACATCCTCGTGACGAGTGATGGCCCAGAACCCGCGGCGGGCCTCACCCGTGCCAAAGTCGGGCGGCTCTTGAAAGCTGACCGGAGCGGTTTGCCTCAGTTCCTCGAAAGTCGACGCACGTTGCGACGCCGGTTGAGACCAAAACGTACGAGACGACACGCAAGGCACATTGGCCCATTGATTCGCTGTTGACACTGGACTCCTCGGTCTCCCGGCCGCCGCCGTACCCAGTGCCGCGAGAGCACGGGCTCTCTAAAGAGTACCCAGCGAAAGGCCTCCTTCTACGAATCCATGACGCCATGTCCCGGAGCGCCGCAAACCGAGTCGTTCGGCCGCGACCTGCTGGAGGCAGCCCCAGCGGGCACACGGGAGTTGGCCGGCGTTGCCGGCCCAGCCCGGAGGTAAGGCAGCCGCGGGCCCATTGCTGCACCCGGCAGCTGGCCCGACGAGGCGATGGACGACGCAAGGCGCGTCGCCCGGCGTCGCATGCCCGGAATCCGCAACCGCCCGATGGTCGTGACTTCTTAATCCGGGGCGGCTGAGCCCGGATCGCTACGACGCGCACAGGCGTCCTCATGTGTGCGCCGCTGATCCCGGCGGAAGTGGCACAGCGGCGGCCCCGAAATCCGTCAATGTAGGATGGCGGAAATGGGCGGTGAACTGAGCGCTGTGATGCCAGTCAAGTTGAGCGGCCGACATTATGGGAACAATGTTGGGTATTGCGACACGCTCTTCAGCTCCTTTCGTCACTTCGGGCTCGGGGAAGTATTCGCAGAATTTCTGATCGTCGTGGTGCCTTCTGAAGCCGAGACGGTTCGGAAATACGCAAAGGCGTGGAGCGATTTTCCGATCCGGATTGTGTCCGAGGATGAATTGCTCCCGGTCTTCCAGCGGTACAACCGGCCCCATCAGGTGCGTCCCTGGCACCGTCAGCAGATGATCAAGATGGCTTGCTCAACCATCGTTGAGTCCGACACCTATCTCAGCCTCGACCCCGACGTCATTGCCGTGAAGCGCGTTGCAGTCGACGTCCTCATGCCCGATGGCCTCCCCTTGCTCGATCCGGAAACTCGGTCGTATCACCCGGAGTGGTGGATCGACAGCGGCCGGCTTCTCGGGGTGGAGCCGAACCTCGAAGCGCCCGGCGTTCATGCGACCCCGATCCTCTATCGCTCCGAGGTGTGGGCCAGGTGCTTCGCCCGTTTGGAGGAGCTCCAGAAGAAGCCGTGGGCTGAAGCCTTGATCACGGCGCCAGGAACGTGGACTGAGATGGCGCTGTACTACTTGACCTTGGAGAATTTCTTCGAGCCAACGTCCGTCCATCGGATCGGGAGCGAAAACCGGCTGCATTCGTCGGTTGAGTTCTGGTCAAAAGAGGATTTCGAACAGAAGGAGCTGTCCGTTTTCTTTTCCGAGGACAATCCGGGATTGTTCGGGGTGCTCTCGAGCAGTTCGAGGGTTGATCCTCGAGAGACTGCCTGCGCTTGGCTCCATGGATTCCGGTCACGATCCAGCCATACGAGGTGGAGGATTCCCTGCGTGTGCGAGCCGAGGAGTTCTCCGAGAAAGTCGTCCGTTACCTCCGCTCGAAGTTCAAGTTCTAGTTCTTGGATCTGCAGAAGGGACGCGGATGGCCACGAGCGGGTCGCAGAAGGACAAGTCGCCTTCCCAGCTCATTGACGAGCGGATCAAGGAGCTCGACGACTGGCGCGGCGAGACGCTCAGCCGGCTCCGTGCCCTGGTGAAGGAGGCCGATCCCGAGGTCGTCGAGGAGTGGAAGTGGCGGGGCGTGCCAACGTGGTACCACGACGGCATCCTCTTCACGGGCGAGACCTATAAAAGCGTCGTGAAGATGACCTTCGCCAAGGGGCGGCGTTGCAGGACCCGTCGGGCCTCTTCAACAGCAGCCTCGAGGGCAACGTCCGGCGCGCCATCGACTTCCATGAGGGCGAGAAGCTCAACGAGAAAGCCTTGAAGGCGCTCTTCCGCGCCGCTGTGGCACTGAACGAGTCCAAAGCCAAGAAGTAAGGATGTCATCACAACAGCGCCGCGTCGTCGTCGCGCTCACGCCGTGACGGCAATCTCGTAGCAAGCAGTCACCGAGTGCCCAAGTCCGGGAGGGAGCGCGGGACGGCGCAGCCGGCCCCATGCTCCCGCCGCTCTGCTGACTACCTGGTCCATGGCATGGAACCCGCTCGAGGCGCGGAGCGGGCGCGCATCGGTTCGCCGGAACCCCAGGTGGTCGAGGCTCTTCTGGTGCAGATAGTTGGCCCGGTGGGACGGAGCGATGTTGTCATGGTCCAGAGCGACCAACGTAAGGTCGAATTCCGAGGCGACGGCTGCAATGGTCCGATCCGACCACTGTGTGATGTGATGCGGAGGCAGGTCGAGGATGTTGTTTAGCTCGGACCCCATGAAGCCGTCGTGTGCGGGCACCGACACGATGAGCCGGCCTCCGGGCCGCAGGGTGCGCCGGCACTCCCGTATGAACTGCCCCACGGCCGAGACATGCTCCATGACCTGGAAGCTGACCACGGCATCGTACGCCGCGGGCTCTGACGCAAGATGCGCCGCGAGCGACTCGCGGCGGACATCGAGGCCGGAGGCCACAGCCTGCTCCACCGCCGAGGAATTGAACTCCAGCCCAACATAGGCGTCCGCGTCGGCCGATCAGTCGCCCGAACGCGCCGGCGCCGGCGCCGATCTCGAGGACCCGCCCCGCGCCGTCGAGATGGCCAAGGGCGATGTCGAACTCAGGTTTGTGCTCCAAGTAATACCAGGGGAGCTTCTCCAGGTCACGATACATCTCTTCGGGCCCGGCCAGCTCGTTGTCGAAGTAGCGCAGGTCACATCGGCTCGCAATGCTGAGAGTCGATCGTCGGTGTGGTGATCCACGCGACCCGGGTCGATCCCGAGGTCACGGATCCAGAGCGTCTGCAGGTCCGCTCTGGCCAGCTTGGCCGATGACAGAAGCCGACTCGGACCCACACAGCGGGCACGCTCTGCGCCATCACATCCCTCTCTCGGCGAAGCGAGCCCATCAACGAAGGACGGACAGCAACGTGTCCGCCCATTGATCCGGGCCTGTACGAGCGGGCCATCTCGCTGCTCGTTGGCTCCCCACTCCCGGCGCTGATCCGGCGTCGCGCCTGCCACGGCAGTGAGAGCCGCCGCGAGCGCCGGCCGCGTCGCCGACCGGCACCGTGAACCCGTTGGCCGGGGTCGCCAAGTCTTCGGACACCCCGCACCCGTCGGAGACCACGACCGGCAGCCCCGCCGTACACGCCTCCAGGGCCACGACACCCCACAAGTCCTCACGACTGGGCAGGACGAGTGCCCCGGCCGCGGCGTAGATCTCGGGCAGCGCGTCCGGCTGGACGAAGTCGCTCATCGTCACCCCTGGCGTCTCGCCCAGGCCACCGTCGAAAGGACCTCGTCCGACGACCTGCAGCGGCCATGGATCGGCGGCGTTCTCCCGGTAGATCCGGTACGCCTCGGCCAGGATGTCCGTCGCCTTCTCGGGAACCAGGCGGCCGACGAAGAGAAACGTCGGCTCGGTCCACCGGGCGGCACTGCCAGAGGCGACCTCGGCGAAGCGCGCCGCGTCGAGGGTGAACATGCCGGTGAGGACGGCCTCCTTCGGGAACCCGAGTCGGTGGACATACTCCGTGGAGCGGGCCCCCGGCACCCACGCGGCGTCGAAGACGGCGTGACGAAGCGGGAAGAAGAGAAATTGCATCACACGCTGACGCGGCCGCCCGGTCCAGTTGTAGTCGGTCGTCATCACCGTCACGCTGTGGTGGCGGCGCCGTGCGCGGTGCAAGGCGCGCCACAGAGCCGGGCCCGACCCGGCGACGCAGATGACGTCAGGTCGGGTTCGCTCGACCAACTCGTCGAGCAGCCTGAAGGGCCATGGGTAGGCCGCTACCTGCATGTCGGCTCCGCCAAGGTCCAGTGCGGAGTAGTCGTAGGGTGCGAGCGGGTCAGGCGGGCGGGCCAGGACCGTCACCTCGGCCCGCTCCGCCAGCGCGCGAATTCCCGCAGCCGAGTATCCCGTCAGGCTGTGCCACAGCAACAGCAACGCCCGCGGCTTGGAGGATGCCATCAAGCCTGCAGCCTCAGGTCGCCATAGCGGGCGACGAGGCCGTCCATCGCCACCTTGTAGGCACGGCCCATCTCGGCCAGCGGGCCGTGCAGATCGACGGAGCGACCGCGGGACTGTCGGGCCAGGCTGAATTGGAGGGCTTTCGCCGTCACGGCCACCGTTCGGAACGCCTCCGCCGCGTCCTCGAGGTCTTGCGAGCCGGACGCCGGAGCCACCGAGTCATGCGCGGCCAACCAGTCGACGAACGATGCCGCGAGCTCGGCGGAGGCGCCACACTGCCGGCACGTCCCGAACGCGTACTGGTGGAACGTCTCGATGTCCTCGCTCCGCAACCATGCCGCGTCGCCGTCGAGGCGCTGCTCGCAGCCGAAGCATCGGATCGTCGACGGGACGTCGAGCGAGGTGCGCCCTGGTGAGCGCGACGGCTCCGGCGACGAGCGTCGTCCGGGTCGCGGCGCATCCGGTCGAGGCGGACGGTCTCGACGTAGGGCGGGAGGACGTTCGGGTCCGCGTAGCTGCCCAGCCGGAACACGCCGTCGAAGTCGTCACCCTCGAGCTCGAAGTAGCCCGCATTGTGGAAGTAGCCCAGACGGCGCGGCGTCCCGGTCGATCATGTTGGGGACCATGGCGCTCTTCACATGGGCGATCTGGTACGACACGCCCTGGGTGTCGGGGAGGAACCACGCGTCAGCGTCCATGATGAACAGCCGGCCGAGCTCGAGTTGCTCCTCGGCGTGGTCGAGAGTCGGGCGCCAGACGTTGAACTCGGCCACCTCCAGCCCGAAGAGCGTGCGCAGATCCTCGGGGGGGAACTTGAAGAAGGTCCATTGGTCGCCCTCGAAATCCGTGCTGAGCGTGAAGGCGGCTGCGGCCAACGGGTCGAGGTCGAGGGCGTGGAGCAACTCGATCCACAGATCGACGTAGCAGTTGGTCTCCGTCCACGTCCGCTCGCCTGCGTGCAGCGGATGGGGGCGGTAGCTGGCGCGGTCGACTCCAGCAGCTGGGACCGGGTCCCAGGGCTCACGGCCAGAGCCGGTCCCGTGCCGCCTTCGGCCAGTCTCCCGGGCGTGACTCCGTGTGTCCGCAGCAGCGCCAGCGTGATGCGGTCGAGCCCGAAGCCGAAGCAGCACGAATGGGCCACCGCACCGTCGGCGGTGACGATCCCGAACGGCTCTCCGAAGTGGTCGAGGTGACAGTTGGCCGAGGCGATCGCCGTCGGGTGCTCGACGGAATTGACCGGGGTGACGATCTCGAACTTGAGCGTCTCCGCCCTCTGGTTCTCGGCCAGGATGCGGCCGACTCGCCCGAAGAAGGGGTCGTTCGCCACCACCTTCTCGACCACGAGCCCGAACGAGGTGAGGATCTCGGCGCCGAGCTGCAGCCAGCGGTCGCGATGCTGGCTGGCCGCATCGGCGTCACCGACGTAGACGAGGTCGTGCTGCCGGAACGACTGCATCCGAGCCGGATCGAGACTGGGCTCGTGTCGGAAGCACCAGCCCGACACGTCGTAGCGGCTTCCGCCCTCGGGCAGCGTGCCACCCAGGGTCGGGTAGAGGGGATGGCAGACGGCGGGGCAGAGGCTCACATCGGCCGCCTCGAGCATCGCCGTCCAATCGCCGCCTGACTGCGCCGCCTCCATCAGGCGTTTGTGCGCCGCGTTGTCTCCCGTGAAGGTCGACACCGTCCCGATCATGTCGGGGAAGGAGGACAGGTAGCCGGACTGCTCCAGGACACTCCGGGGCATGACGGGAGGGAACCGGTAGGCGGTCGCGCCCTCGGACGCGGCCACCCCGTTCACCACCCGTTCGATCGCGGCGACGATGTCCTCGTAGACCGCCGAGCGGCCGTAGATCCCGTCGCTCGCAGTCGGCACCAGGACGCCTGCTGCCACGAGCTCGTCCCGGAAGGTCGGTTCGTTCGGTCTCCGCCATCGTCACTCGTCCTTGTAGACCAGCAGCATCTGCGCCGTGTTGCTGTTGATCCGATCGTTGTTCACCATGACCGCCGCCCCGTGCGCGTCGCGCAGCGTGCGCCCGAGGCTGTACGGCGAGTCCTCCCGATAGCCGGCCATGCCGCAGATAGTCATGGCCCGGTTGACGATGTCGACCACGAGGGTGGACGAGGAGACTTTCAGCGAGTTCATGGCGATGGCGAAGCCCATGCTGTCCAGGCCGTCGGCGTCGTGGCACGTCTCGTCGTAGTGCCGCGCCGCGCCCCTGACGAGCTCCTCCATCCGCTGCAGCTCGGCGACGAGCTCGGCGAGACGCAGGGCTGACGGTGGGGTGACGCCGGGCTTCTTGCGGGCCTCCGTCCGTACGAAGTGCCTCGCCTTGTCCGACCGCCGAGGTCGCGAGCCCGAGCCAGACGGAGCTCCACAGGATGTGCGAGACCGGCAGCATGGTGCGGCTCGAGATCTCGCCGTAGGCATCGTCGAGAATGAGTTCGGGCCCGCCTTCGGCGACGAGGCGGTACCCGAGGCTGCAGGTACCCCGGAACCCCAGGGTGTCCCAGCCGCTGATCGGCTCCAACGTCAGCCCCGGCGGCCGGCAGAGCACGAGCACCTGGTCGTTCGGCGGGCTCGCCGGCTCACGCCGAGCCGTGGCCAGGATCCCGTCCGCGTACTCGCCGTAGGAGATGACGGGGGCCATCTTCTCCAGGTGGATGCACGCCGTCCTCGTCGCGCTCGACCGTGCACACGCTGGTGCGCACGTCGCCACCGACGCCGAGCTCGGTCGTGGCCGACGCGAGCAGCAACTGGCGCTCCGCCAGTTCGGACAGGTAGTTCCCGAAGAAGGCCGAGCTTGCCGTGGTGCACGATGCTGGCGACCTGAATCTGATGCATCGCGAAGATCATGGCGGTCGACGCGCAGTGTTGGCCCAGTTCGAACACCATGTCGGCGACCTGTCCGACCGTCGCGCCGAGGCCGCCCAAGTCGGTGGGGACGAGAACGGAGAGAAGAGCACTCGGCGCGCAACGCGTGCGATCGCCTCAGCCGGGAACCGGGCGGCACGATCGACATCGGCGGCGGCAACGCCGGCGACCTTCTCGCCGATCGCCTCTGCCTGGCGCGACAGGGTGTCGCCGAGGCCGTGCTGGGACCAACTGCACGATCTCTCCGCCCCGCCCTAGGACCCGGTCAGTTCGCCAAGGGCCACCCTGATCGCCGCAACGGATTCGAACGTGCTCTTACGGAGCATCGCCTCGGGGAATTCGACATCGAACTCGTCTTCGATGGCCAGCATGACGTTGACGCTGGCGTGCGAGGTCATTCCGGCCTGATAGAGATCGTCCTCGTCGCTGAGTTTGGTCACGTCGACCGGGAGGTGGGCGTGCTCGGCCAGAATGTTCCTGATCGTCTCATCCATCAGTGGGCACCATCACATCATCGGTCTACGTCAACGGGCATTCCGGTAGGCTCCATGCTGTCGGTCCCGGGTGCGCACAGTGCGACCACGACTGCAGCGGCGACGTCTCCCTCGTGCGTCAAACTCACCGCCAGCTCCGCGATGCCGGCCTGGTCGGCCAGCGTCTGCAGCATGACCCGAGAGCGCCATGGTGCACCAACCGCCGGCGTGTCGACGCACCTCCACCGATCGCCAATCGGGCTGATGTCCCAGTCGGACGCAGGACCTTGAGCGTGGCTTCCTTGGCGGCGAAGCGCGCCGCCAGACTGGCGGCGCGCACGGGGGTTCCACCGACGGACGACTCGAGCTCGTGTTGCGTATAGATGCGCTCCAAATAGCGCGAGCCGAACCGGGCGACGCTCTCTTCGACCTGATGGACCGACACGATGTCCGCTCCGACGCGCAGGGCCGTTCCTGTGCCCATTTGATTCACCCCTTCAAGCTCGAACACGACCGACGACTTCAGGCTGGCCGCGAAAGACGGCGAGGTCGCTCCCTCTCCCGGAGAGCGTCCCCCCAATCTAAACGCTGTGCCGCCTGCCCTGGGTATCGGCTGAGCTGCCGAGCAGCTTTAACCGAATCACCCCGGACCCTTCTGTGCCGTGTGCTGAAATGGCCCTATGGGACCAGCAGCGGCGGGTGCGGGATCTCGCGACGTCCTGAACGGATCGGTGTGGGAATGCCGGTCGAATGAACCCGAGGACGGCGTCGACACGGCTCAAGCCTCCCGAGACGACCGGTCGTGGACGGCAGCGGCGGTTCCCGGGACCGCGGCGGGCGCGCTTGCGGGACCTCGGACAGTGGACGTGGGGGGACGACGACCAAGCTCTTCTGGACGGGAGCGACTGGTGGTACCGGTGCCGGTTCGACGCGCCGGAAGGTCTCCTCGAAGGCCCTTGGCAACTCGACCTCGACGGGCTGGCCACCGTCGCCGACGTCTGGCTCAACGACGAGCATCTGCTCCACTCGGAGAATATGTGGGTTGCGCACCAGCTCCGTGTCGACCGGCTCGAGGCGCACAACATGCTCCTGCTCCGCTTCGCGGCCCTGGCTCCGCTGCTCGCCCGACGCAGGCCGCGTCCCCGATGGCGAAGCCTGCTCCTCCGCTCTCAGAACCAGCGCTGGTACCGCACGACGCTGCTCGGCCGCGTCCAGGGGTGGGCGCCGAGTGGGGCGCCCGTGGGGCCCTGGCGCCCGGTTCGTCTTCGTCGTGTCGGGACCGAGCCGTTCGTGGCCGAGCGCAGCGTGCGTGCCACGTGCGACGGGGCCGACGGAGTCGTCGAGGTCCGCCTCCGGCTCGAAGGTGTAGAGGCCGGAACTGAGGCCGAACTCCGGGTCGGGGACCATCGCCACGCCACCACCGTGGTGGACGCCGAGGGTTCCACCGTCCTCGACGCAACGATCCGCGTCCCTGCCGCCGAGCGGTGGTGGCCCCACACCCACGGCGACCAACCGCTGTACCAGGTGGGCTTGACTGTCGACGGCATCCGACCTCGACCTTGGCACCGCCGGATTCCGGACGGTGGAGGTGGACCGTGCAGACGGCGCGTTCACGCTCTCGCTCAACGGCGTCCCCATCTTCTGCCGCGGCGCGCTCTGGGTCCCTCCCGATGCCGTGACCCTCGGCTCCTCCCGGATGGCGTTGCGCACATCGCTTCAGCTCCTGGTCGACGCCGGCATGAACATGGTGAGGATCGGCGGCTACATGTCGTACGAGGACTCCGACTTCTGGGACCTCTGCGACGAACTGGGCATCCTGGTCTGGCAGGACTGCATGCTGGCCGGCTTCGACCCACCAGAAGAGCCCGAGTTCGTCGAGAGCGTGCAGCTGGAGGTCCGCCAACAACTGGGACAGCTCGCGGCCCGCCCTTCGCTGACCGTGGTCTGCGCGAGCAGCGAGACACAGCAACAGGCAGCCATGTTCGGGCTGCCGAGCGACGGCTGGCACAGCGCGCTCCTCGAAGAGACCATTCCGGCGCTGGCGCACGAGCTCGTTCCGCACCTGCCGTGCGTCGTCTCATCGCCGAGCGGCGGTGACCTGCCGTTCGAAGCTGGTCAGGGGATCGCCCACTACTTCGGCGTCGGCGCCTACCTGCGGCCGATCACCGACGCGCGCGCGGCCGGCGTCCGCTTCGCCGCGGAATGTCTCTCCTTCGGCAACCCGCCGGAGCAGTCCACCGTAGAGCGGTGCTTCGGCAACGCGAGCGTGGCTGGTCACCATCCGACCTGGAAGGCGGCGGTCGCACGCGACAGCGGAACCTCGTGGGACTTCGAAGACGTCCGCGACGAGTACGTGCGCCAGATCTTCGGCGTCGATCCGTTCCGCATTCGCTATACGGATCCCGAGCGCTACCTCGACTATGGCAGGGCGGTGGTCGCCCACATCATGTCGACGGTGGTGGCGGAGTGGCGCTGCGCACAATCGCCCTGCGCAGGCGCCTTGATCCTCAGCTGGCAGGACATCTGCCCCGGAGCCGGCTGGGGGCTGCTCGACTCCTTCACCGAGCCCAAAGCTCCGTGGTACTCGCTCCGGAGGGTGCTCGCGCCCGTTGCGGCGCTGATCACCGATGAGGGGCTCGCCGGCCTGCGGGTGCACGTCGTCAACGACCAGGCGTCGTCGGTGGAGGGCACGCTCCGCCTCACGCTCTTCAACCCCGGCGGTTCGCCGGTCGAGGAGGTGGAGTCCGCCGTGCAGGTGGACGGGCGGCGGAGAGGTGCAGTGGAACTCCGCCACGCTGCTCGGAGGATTCCGCGACCTGACGGACGCGTACCGGTTCGGGCCGCCGGCCTACGACGTCGTCCAGGTGAGGTTCGAGACAGCTGACGCCGTCAGCGAGACCTTCCACCTGCCCGCCGGCTCCGGGCGACCGCAAGAACCCGACCTCGGGCTCGAGGCCAGCGCCGCACCTGTCGGCGACAACTGGCAGCTCACGCGTGCGCACGCGCCGGTTCGCCCAGTGGGTCGCCATTGACGTCCCGGGTTTTGCCCCGGATGACTCCTGGTTCCATGTGGCGCCCGGTGGAGAGCGCACCGTCACGCTGCGGCCGTTAGTCGAGGAGAAACCACCTCGCGGCCGGGTGAGGGCGCTGAACGGCCTCTACTCGAGCCCCATCGTCATCGAAGGCTGATCTGACCACGCGGCGGCCTGGCCGGCCGCTCACGGCGTCTCGGACGACTCTGCTTCTTGAGGATCCTCTTCGAATTCGAGCGTGATGATGTCGTCGATCTCGTCACGCGCGGCAGCCAGGTCGCCGATGACCTCGACGGATCCGAGGACCTGGCACACATTCGAACGGCCTCCCATGGCCCAGTCGAGCGCATCACCCTGCCGCCGGTTGGGCGCGACATCCGCCACGTGGGGCAGAGCTGCAACGTCGTCCAGCCCCTCGATACCGGACAGGCGAGTGGCTGACATCGGCGTCTGGACCCAGGCGAAGTACCCGATCCGCGACCAGCCGTCGTCAACGACCCGTGCCACGATCGGATCAGACGCCATGTCCTGACCCAGCGCCACCCGAAACACGAGTGGAAGGATCGATGGTCCTCCAGCCAGCTCCATCAGCGCGTGGACGTTTCCGCCGAGGCGACCATTCACCTCGACGACACGCGGGCCCTCGGGCGTCAGCTTCACGTCGATGTTGGCGAAGCCATCCGTGATGCCAACCGCCCGCACCGCTGCCTCTGCCACCGAGAACAGCTCCGCCGCCGTCGTCGCATCGACGTGGCTTGGGAGGAAGCAGCCCCGGCCCCGGAAGGGCGGTGCGTACGCGAACTTCCCCGTGGTGGCCAGATGCCAGACCCGACCTCCCTGGGCCAAGAGCTCGACCGCGAGGTCATCGGAGAACACTCCACCGCTGGACAGGTCGGCAAGGTATTCCTCCACGAGAAGACCACCATCCTGCCCACCGAATCTCATGATCAGCTCCACGAGTTCGGCCTGTCGTCGGCCCGGGCGGTCGCCACGCTGCTCGTACCGCGCCGCGGCTTGACGACAACCGGATATGTCACCTGACCGGCCAGCGCCTCGATCGCCCGGGCGTCGATTTCGCCGTCCGGACCGGGGGCCGGTGCCTCCCACACGGCCGGGCCCGGCAGGCGGGCTTCGTGCAGCGCCAGTCGCTGGAGGTACTTGTCCGCGAGGCGGTCCGCCGTCCGCGGGGAGTGGTACGTGAGCGAGAGCTGTTCGGCCAGTGCCGCGGTGAGCGGCATCTGAGCCTCGGCGAACGTAAGGATGCCGGTGGGTCCATGGGATGCAACGGCGGCCGCGACCGCACCGGTGTCGAGTGCGTCCGTGTCGACGACCTCACCCATCCGCCGGAGCAGTCGCGCCAGTGAGCTCATGACCGGATCGCTGCCGTCCAGCACCCAGACGATTCGGCAGATACCGCTGGCCGCCTCGGCGAGCACCATCGGAGTGATGGACGCGGCGTCGTACACGACAACGACCCGGGGCAGCACGGCTGGATCCGCTTTGCCGTCTGTGTCCACGTCGCCCATGTCAGCTCCCGTTTCTCGGCGTGCTGCTCCGGTCGACCGTACCAACGATCGCTGGCCCCGGAATCACCCTGTCGAGCCACGCCGAGATCGCATCCACCATTGAGGAGCGCTTCCAGTGCCGGTGCATCGGATGGTCGATCCCGGGCACGGTGGTGACGTCGATCAGTCCACCTCTTCGGGCCCGTCGAAAGGCCCGGGCGGTGCGGTCCTGGATGTACTGCAGACCGTCGTCGCCCTCGGCAAACACGGCGAGCACAGGCGTCTGGCGACGCGCCAGTGCGCCGAGCCACCTCGCAGCCGGAGGACGGACGCCGACCATGTCGAGGAACGACCACGCCCCGATGGCAGCGCCTCGCTTGTGACGGCGGATCTCGGACAGCCGGCGCACATGCGTCTCGGTATCGATGTTGGCTTCCACGGGGTATCCGGGCTGCCAATAGATCTGTGGATTGAGGGCCAGGACGCCCTCGACTTCGACGTCGAGGGCGGCACGGAGCGCGATCCAGGCTCCCGCGCAGAGGCCGGCCAGGACAATGGGGCTCTGTCCCGAAACCCGGAGCGCGTCGACGATCTCGCCTACTTCGGCCAGACCGTGCTGGTCGTAGGGTCGGCCCGGGGCGTGGCCGAGGTCGGGGCTCTCGCCCCAGCCGGAGAAGTCCACCCGGAGGGAGGTGCAACCGGACAGCGCCAACGTCCGGGCGTACTCCACCCAGGCCCGGCCTGGACCGACATGGTGCTCTGAGCCCGAATTCAGCCAGACCACGGTGCCCCGGGAGACGTCGGACGGCGGCCGGGTGAGGATGCCGACGAGGCCGAGCCTGCCAAGTTCCACGACCTCCTCTTGGACAGTCTCGCCCTGCCAGGCGATCGTCGCGGTCGTCCGTCGCGTCGGCAGCGTCTGCCGCCTCTGCGAAGACCTCGCTCGGGCCGACCCATGCCGTGATCTCGTCGACAATGTCATGGGGCACTGTCGCGTATTCGGTGGGATGGTCGAGGAACAGCTCCGCGCCCTCGCGCACGATGTGGTCGGGCTCGACCCCGAGCGCGCGCAGGCGATCGAGAATCGCGGTGCTGGCCGGCTTGTCGCTTCGGTCGACGACGAGCACCCTCGTGGCGGGGCGATCCGGCAGTGCTCTCACGTCGATGGCCCCAAGCCCGCCCAGCGTCTCCGCCGAGAAGACGGAGCCCGCCTGCACGACGCCGGCCCGCTCGGGGAGCTCTGCCATCTCTGGTACGGCAAGACCGAGCAACTGCAGCTCGCGGACGTAGCGGCTTCCCTGCGCGACCGGCGCCCAGGCGACGACGGCTTCCGCGCCGACCGCCGCGCCCTGCGTCAGGGCCAGCGTGCCGCCGATGCGCAGTCCGATGACGATCACCCTGTTGACGCCCCGCCCGCGCAGGGCGTCAGCAGCTTGCCCGATGTTCCTCCGCCACGCCTCCACACGGGCCGGGTCCCACTGATCGCCCGCTGAATCCCCCGTGCCGTCGAAGTCGAAGCGCAACGCGAGACAACCGTTTTGGGCCAGCCGTTCGGCCAGGGTCCGCAGTGTCCGGTGCGAGCTCCAGTATTCGTAGCCGAGAGGTGGCACGATGACGACGCCCACCTCGCCGATCCCATCAACGGGCCTGGTGAGCCACGCCATGAGCGAACGCTCCGGTGGTCCGATCCATCGCCCGGACGTCACGATCGGACGAAGCTTGGTCGTCGCCCTGCTGCCGTCGATCATCGCGCTCTCCACCGGGCCGGGTCACATGTCACGAGAACGATCACCGCTTCACCAAGCCCGACCCGTCGCGAACCCAAACAACGATACCCGACCTCTCGACGCCTGCGAGCCGACGGTCCTCGGGATGATCGGTCACCCGGGAGGGACGGGTTTGGTCTCGGTCAGCCGGGAGATCGGCGCGTCATCGGTCACTCGGGGAGGGCGGGCGCGCTGCCGCAACGCCGCGTGCTTCGCCTGGTACATGGCCTCGTCCGCCTGCTGCCGAAGTCGGTCGATGTCGCCGTTCTTGCCGCAACAGGCGTACCCGACGCTGACCGACGTCCGTACGCCCTGCACCTTGACATGCGCCACAGCTTCCGTCATACGATCGGCCACGCGGCGGGCGACCGACTCATCGGCATCCGCCACAACAGCGAGGAAATTCGTCGCCGCCGGTGCGGGCCAGCAGATCGCCGCCGCGCAGGACGCCGGAGGCGGCCCGCGCCACGGCAACGAGAATCTTGTCTCCCATTTCGTGCCCGTGCGCGTCGTTGATCAACTTGAGGTGATCGATGTCCAACACGAGGATGCTCAATGCGTTCAATCGGCGATCCCCGTCCAAGTAGAGCGAGAGACCGCGCCGGTTCGAGAGGCCGGTGAGCGGATCCGTGTTGGCCTGCATCTCGAGCTCCTGGTGGGCGATCGCGTTGGCGAGTGCAAGCTCCACCACATTGGCCAAGGCGCGACAGCGGACGAGCAGGTCCTCCGACACGACGGTGCCTCGGCTGTCGATCTCGAAGATGCCGTGCAGTTCCTCGTTCACGGTGACGGGAATCAGCGCGGCGTCGGTGCTCTCCATCTCATCGGTCACCGAACGCAACGAGGCACCCATAGAGGTCCGATCCAGTTGCGTGATCAGGGTCTCGCCGCTCTCGACCACCGTCTTCACATACGGATCGTCCTTGAGCAGATAGCTGGTCGGGATGGATCCCTGGTCGTCGGCCACCGCCTCCTGGGTGACGACCCCGTCGGAGACCCGCAGGTACGACGCGCCGCGGAACCCGCTCCCAGCCAGGTCGAACATGGCCGCCGTGCCCTGAGCAATCACATCCTTCGGGTCACGCAACGCGGTCAGGGACTGGGTGGCGTCATGCATGAGCCGGCCCAGGCGGGCGAGCTCGGCCGAGTCCCGCACCTTGCCTTCGAGGCTGATGCGAAGATGGTGCACCGTCACCGCGACGACCGCGGCCACCGCCGTCCACCCGAAGAGGCGACGGAGATCCGTTGCTGCGCTGCTCTGCACGACCACACCGACGACCGTCAGGCTGACCATGGACGCGCCGAGGACGATCGCCGTGTAAGAGCTGGGGTAGTAGAGCGCCATGGCGAGGACGGGAAGGAGGATCAAGGCCGAGAGCCCGCCGGACGTGCTCTGCATGCTCGGGTCCGTGCCGCCCGAGATCAAGAGCAGCGTGACCGAGGCGAGGTAGCCGATCGTCGGAACGAGAACGGCCCAATGAGGAAGGCGCTGCCATGGCAGAAAGACCGTCAGCGCGCACGCCACGAAGACCGCCAGACTGGCCCAGTAGAGCGCGAGATCGTCCGGTCCCGGCGGGAGGGCGGCACTGGCCTGGGCCACCGCGGCGAGCGCGATGAAAATGGACGCTCTCGTGAAGAACTGGCGTCGGCGATCCCACGCCTGACCGTCGTCCTCTCCCATGGCGTCTCCCGATGGCGATCGATCCCCCTGCCTCGTCTTAGAACGTCGGTCGATCACCAGGTCCCCAGTTATAGAGCCAAAGTACTAATTCCGGTGACCACCGCTCCGACACCGATCGGCGATCCGCCGGCAACCGTGGAACGACGGAGCGATGCTCGGTCAGTCCGAACCCGGCGTGGTGGATCCCCGGTCGTTCCTGCCCGCCACGATGGCAATGGCCCCCAGCAACGCGTCGAGGAATGGTGTCTGCCCCTTCACGAGCTTGCGCCGGGCCTGATCGATGGAGACCCACTCGACCCGGTCGACCTCAGGGAACTCCCTGATCGTCCCCGAGCCCCGAGGCCATTCGATCGCGAAGGTGTTGCTCGACGAATGGGTGACATCGAGGTCACCCTCGAGCCCCCAGATGCTGACCCGCTTGCCGCCGGGTTGGCGGTGCTCCCCGAGGAAGACGGCCTGCCCCTGCGGAGCCGTCTGACCGACCTCCTCTTCGAACTCCCGATAGGCCGCGTCGAGCGGATCCTCGCCGGTGACGTACTCACCCTTGGGGACGGACCAGGCGGCATCGTCTTTCCGCGCCCAGAATGGGCCACCCGGGTGGGCGATCAGGACCTCGACCGCGCCCCCGGGGGGAATCCGGTACAGCAACAGGCCTGCACTGGTCGCGCCCATGGTTCCTGACCATCCTTCCACCGAGGCTCCCGAGAGTCACCCAGGCCTCGCAGCCCGGGTTGCAGAGGCCGCGGGCTCGGCCGTTCCACGCGTCGTCCCTGCGGGAAGCGTGACTGCCCGTTGTCTGCAACGCTCGCTAGGCTGACGTTTCGTTCCGGCTGTCCAAACCGGAGCCAGCTCGGGGACACGGGCGTTGGCCGGAGCGTCCGGTCGCACGTCTTCAATCTGAACACTGCGCGATGAGTCCTCCAAAGCCCCCGAACGATCCCGTCCAGAAGCGCCTCCACCAGCTCGGCCAACAGATCGACGGAGGGGCGATGCAACCTGACCCGGCGGAGAACGCGGCCGAGAACCCCGTCGAGAAGGGCCTGCACGAGCTCGGGCTCCAGATCGACGAGGCGACCCGAACCGGCGGCACGCGGACGGCGCAAGGCCAACAGAGCCGAGGTGGAGGACGGGCGACACGGCCCCGCCCACGCCGCCCCGAAACGGCGCTCCCGCAAGCGCACCGCGGCCTGGGTGGGGGGGACGCTGGCGCTGGTCCTCGTGCTGATCGCCGGCGCAGTCGCCGGATACGCCTGGTACCTCAACCACGAGATCCACCGCATCGACCTGAGGAACCTGACCTCCGCTCCCGTGAAAGGTGACGACGCGGGCACCGAGAACATCCTCATGATCGGTTCGACGGATCGGTGCGCCCTCAAAGTGCAGAACCCCGCCTACGGCCTGTGCTCCCAGGGCGTCAACGGCGTGAACAGCGACGTCGTGATGATCCTCCACCTCAACCCGGCCAACCAGTCGGTGTCGATCCTCTCCATACCGCGCGACCTCTTCGTCCCGAACGCCCGTTCCGACGGCGCCAACAAGATCGATGCCGCGCTGTACCAAGGACCGGATCAGCTGATCGCCGCGATCGAAGAGGACTTCGGGATTCCGATCCAGCATTTCGTCGAGCTGAACTTCGACAGCTTCATCAACGTGGTCCAGGCCCTGGGGGGTATCAAGATGTACTTCCCCGAGCTGGTCTACGACGCCTACTCGGGCCTGAACGTGCAGACGACCGGCTGCCTCCAGCTGAACGGGACCCAGGCGCTCCAGGTGGTGCGGGCACGCCATGTCCAGTACAAGGGCCCCGGGGTCACCACCGACGACCCCACCTACTGGCCCCAGGAGGCACAGAGCGACATTGCGCGCATCCGCCGGGACCACGAGTTCCTGCGCGTCCTGGCGGCCGCCGTCAAGGCGAAGGGCCTGAGCAACCCGATCACCGACCAACAGCTCGTCTCCGGAGTCGCCGGGCAGCTCACCGTCGACTCGGGTTTCTCGGCCAGCGCCATGATCAACCTGGTGCTCACGTACCACAACGTCGACGTGAACAGCGCGCCGCAACTCACCGTGCCGGTCGCCGTGGACCAGTTCGGCAGTTACACCTACGAGGGCGGGAGCTACGGGGACATCGAGTTCCCCGCCGAGCCACAGGACCACAACACCGTCGACCAATTCCTCGGCCTCAAGTCCACCAACGAGGACACTTATTCCGGTGGGGCGCTCCCTGCACCATCGACGGTGACGGTCTCGGTCCTCAACGGGTCCGGCGCCTACAACCAAGCGGCCGATACGGCGCAGAGCCTGCAGGCGCTGGGGTTCCACATCGGCACGATCGGCGACAGCCCACCCGTCGGCCAGGAGGCCGAGACAGTCGTGTACTACTCCTCCAAGACGCCCGCTCAGCTGGCAGCGGCACAGGCGGTGGCGAACTCCATGTCGGGAGCGGTCATCATGGCCATGGACCCGACCCAGGTGAAGCCGGGCTCACAGGTCACTGTGGTCACGGGCACCGAGTTCACAGTCAACGCTCCGCCTGCGACCACCACTACCGCTCCGGCGGGTGCGGCCACGCCCGGCACGACGCCGACGACCGCGGGCAACACGGGGACATCTGGGAACACGGGCAACTCCGGCGCCTTCCAGGCGCCGACACCGAGCGTCGAGTCGTTGGCGCCTTGGGACCCCCGCTCGTGCACGGCCAGCGGGGGCGAAGGGAGCTGATCCGACCGCGCCCAGCCCGGCGCTCGGAGCGTCAGACGAAGATTTCCCCGCCGTTTGTCTCGAGTGCCTCTCCCGTCACGGCGCACGAGAGGTCCGAGGCGAGGTAGACGATCGATCCCGCGACGTCACCGTCGCTGGGGATCCGGCCAAGCGGCACCCGGGCGTTGAGCTCGTCCACCACGACCTGGGGCTCCACGCCCCTGCCCTTCGACGTCATGTCGATGTACATGTCGACCGACGGCCCGGCCATCCAGCCCGGGACCACCGCGTTCACCCGAATCTTCGACGGGCCGAGCTCGTAGGCGAGCACCTTTGTGGCGGTGAGCAACGCACCCTTGGATATGGCGTAGCCGCCCTGTGCCGGCTGAGGCTGCCGCGTCACCATGGAGGCCACCATCACGACCGAGCCACCACCGCGTTCCCGCATGGCCGGCAACGCGGCACGGGTCATCTGCAGCGAGCCGAAGAGGTTCGTGTCCATGATCTTGCGCCAGATGCCGAGATCCACGTCTTCGAAGCTCTGGAAGGCGTCGAAGCGAAAGGCGTTGTTCACCAACACATCGATACCGCCGAACTCCTCCACCCCGGCCTCCATCAGGCGGGCGCAGGCTTCGGGATCGGTGATGTCGGTCGGCACCGCGATCGCACGGGCCCCCAGCGAGGACACCTCGGCGAGGACGTCGTCCAGGGTCGACTGCCGCCTCGCCGCCAACACCAGGTCAGCTCCGTGCGCGGCGAGTGCCGTCGCCGCCTGGCGGCCCAGTCCCGGACCGACGCCCGACACCACGCACACCTTCCCCGACAACAGCCCGGCCCGGCCCGCCATTGCCTCTTCACTCTTCGCAGTCGTCATGGCCGCAGCGTAGGACAGCCTGAGCACGTGAACGTCTCGATATCCGCGCCCATGTCACATGGGCCTGAGATGATCGGCGTCACGGCTGAACAAAGGAGAGCCATGGCCATTTGTTCGCACTGTGGTGGCGAGATGACCGAGGGGATCAGCTGCCTGACCGACCCCGTCATCATCGGCGGCAAGGCCTACGCGCCGATCCCGTTCGGCCAGGAGCTCCGGCCCAGGCACCGCTACGAGCCTGAGGAGTGCCGCGACTGCGGGACGCCGTTGGGCGGGGTGCACCACCCGGGCTGCTGCATGGAGCGCTGCCCGGCCTGCCACGGCCAGGCGCTCGGCTGCGACTGCCTGTCCGACCCCGACTGCGACTTCGAGAGCGGGAGGACCGCGCGCTGCACTTCACATGTGCTGCGGCGCGTCGGCTGGCGCTAGGCGTTACTCGGCCAAGACGTTGGTGCGCAGCCTCGGGGCCCGCTCGGCGAGCACGTTGGCGCCGACAAAGGGTGAGCGCGCGACCTCAGCCGTACCCGATCGTCACGAAGCTCTCGATCGAGGCGAGTGTGCTGGCCAAGTCGGCGGTGTTGCCCGTTCTCCCCTGAACCGTCAGCACCCTGGAGTCTGTCCCCTCACTGGTGTCAACGGCGTCGCCGATGGAGCGGGACACGAGGACGAGGCTGACACCCGGCAGCTCTTTGACCGATTCCAACCCGTCGATCGAGACGACTCGACGCGCTGAGAGCGGCGGCTGGAACATCAGCCGGAAGCCCACACCGCTGCACTCCACCAGCCTGTCGAAGCGGACGGGAACACCCGCGGCCACCGCGCAGGCCACCTGGAAGAGGTTCACCGAAGACACCTCGAGGAGAACATACGGGGGCCGGCCACCCAGTCGGCCGTTGACCTCGATCAACTTCGGGCCGTCCGGCGTCAATTTGATCTCCGTGTGCACCACCGAGTCCAGGATGCCGAGCGCCTTGATGGTCCGCCCCGCCATGGTGGTCAGCACTTCAAGCGTGCACGCGTCCTCCGCGGCGGGAATGAAGTTGCCCGTCTCCCGGAAAGCTGAGGCCAAGGGGAACCGGCCGGTCACCGCCACGTGACTCACCACGCCGTGGGAGACCACGCTCTCCACCGAGACGTAGCTGGCGAAAGTGGGGTTCCGGGTCGGATCGTCAGGAAGCAGCTCCTCGACGACTCCGTCGAAGCAGCCGCCTTCTCCGTTCGCCAGAAGGGAGAGCAACTCCTCGTACGAACCCGCTTGCTTGATGCCACGGCTCGCGCTTCCCCGACCCGGCTTCAGGACGACCGGAAATCCGACTTCGGCTGCCAATTGCCCAACCTCCTCCTTCGATGCACCTGGCGACACCACGCGGAAGTCGGGTCCGGGGATGCCCGCGTCAGCGGCCAGCGTCCGCTGGACGCGCTTGTCCACCATGGAGAGCGCCACTTCCGGCGTGTGGTAGCGCAACCCGAGACGTTGGGCCAGGGCCGCCGCGTCCTCGATGTGCTCGTCGACGAAGGAGACGATCCCATCGGGGCCGTAGGCACCCAGGGTCTCCGCCGCCTCGTCCGGTCCCATGCCGGCGATGTCCACAACCGTGCCCAGGCGGTTCAGCAGCCGGGGCTCCGTCAGCCCGCTCTGCTCGGGACTCGAGAGCACCCAGAGTAGGTCGGCCGCGCCACCGACCTGCTCGTAAAGTTCCATCGCGAAGAAGGACCGGGGATGGTGCATGACCGCGATCCGGGGTGCCACTAGAGCTCCTGACGCACGAGCGGCGACTGAGCGTTGCCCTGCAGAGACCTATCCTCGGCCCACTTTCCGGCGGTGTCTTCGCCGATCCGTTTCGCCTCGGCTACCAGGTCGGTCGGACTGGCCACGAGGAGACCGTAGTTGGTTCTGCGCACGGAACCCAGTTGAAACTCATGGTGCACCCAGGTGAAACTCATGAACCGGACCCACTGTCGCCCAGGTCCGGGGCCAATTTCCGAGTGGAGGTGAAGGGACTCGAACCCTCGACCTACGGCTTGCAAAGCCGCCGCTCTTCCAGCTGAGCTACACCCCCGGAGCAAACGAGACGCCCGCTTCTTCGCTGTCCTTGGGGTGACCATCGTAGGCCGGGGAGACAATGGCCCTCGATCCGGGCCACTTGCCCGCGGGACCTCGACCGCACGCGGATCCTCATCGTTCGGCACTTGCTGCCGGCCCAAGGCCGAGGCCTGGACCGGCCTCCGTCCCCTTGCCGGCAGGCAGGCAGACCGTCGCCGGTAGGGTGCGGCCCCGTGGACGCACGGACCTTCCTGGGGATGGAGCCCGACGGCGACGAGCTGCACTGGCGTATGCACGTGACGCCGCAGCTCACGACGCCGGGAAATTTTCTGTTCGGCGGTTGTGCCCTCGGTGCGGCACTCGTCGCTCTGGAATCGGCGTCGGGACGCCCGACCGTATGGGCGACGGGGCACTACCTGTCGTATGCCCTCACGGACGCGGAGTTGCTCTGGGATATCACGCTGGCCGCCGTGGGCGGCCATGTGACGCAGGGCCGGGCGGTGGGGAGCGTCGACGGGCGGGAGATCCTCACGGTCAATGCCGCTCTCGGGCAGGACGAGCTGGCCGTCGGCGGCGTGTGGGTGGTGCCGCCCGATGTCCCCCCTCCCGACCAGTGTCCACCGCGCTTCCTGCCCGAGATGTTCCGCAACACGATCATGGACAGCGTCGAGGTCCGCTCGGCCAAGGGCCGGACCTTCGAGGAGATGGACGGTTCTCCCGGGAGCCCGGACTCTGCGCTGTGGGCGCGGGTGCCGGGCCACCTGACACCTTCCGCCGCGACGCTCGCCATCTTCGGCGACTACGTCTCCGGCGCCGTCTCCCAACCCCTCGGTCGCCGCGCCATGGGGCGTAGCCTCGACAACACGCTCCGCATGGTCCAACTGAAGCCGACGGAGTGGGTGCTCTGCGACATCCGCATGCATGCCCTTGTCGGCGGGTACGGCCAGGGAGTCGCTTTCCTGTGGTCCGAGGACGGAGATCTGCTCGCGACCGCGAGCCAGTCGATCGGTGTGCGCCTGTGGCCCGAGGACGCTGAACTGCCTCGTTGAAGTGGGGCTCCGACTTTTGATCGCCCGTCCGAGCGGCGAAACTGTGCTCTATGGCCCGCCACGCGACCACCTCGAAGCGGCGACCGTCCGGGAGGGTCGTTGTTCTCGCAGTGATCGTCGTTGCGGTCCTGGCTGCCGCGACGACCTTCGTCGTTCTGGAGTCTTCCGCCAACTCCAAGTCGTCGCACCATCTCACAGCGGCGACCCATCCCAAGGCCACGACGACGTCAACCGCGCCGACGACGACCACCACCACGACCCGCCCCGCCGGGCCGGGGTTCAACGCCGGCCACGTCACGGCCGTCGGCGATTCTGTGATGCTCGACTACCAGGACCCGCTGCAGGCCGCGATTCCCGGCATCGACGTGGATGCCGCGGTCAGCCGGCAGTGGTCCGACGGCGAGTTCATACTGCAGACGCTGAAGTCAGATGGCCAGCTCGGGGCGGACGTCGTCGTCGCGCTGGGCACCAACGGCCCCATCACGGACTCGGACTTCGACGACATGATGACGATCCTCGGCGGCGCGTCCCGTGTGGTCTTCGTGAACGTGCACGTCGACCGTCCCTGGCAGGACCCCAACAACGCCGTGCTCGCCAATGGCGCGGCTCGATACCCCAACGTCGTCATCGCGGACTGGGCGACACTGGCCGCCCAGAACCCTCAATGGTTCGGATCGGACGGTACCCACCTCGCCATCGACGGTCCGGGGGCCGACGCGCTCGCAGCGCTGATCGCCTGGACGCTCGCCAATGGGTGAGCCCGGAGGCCGGCCGGCGTGGCGGAAGGAGAGGGGTGGTGGTGTAGCCTCATACGTCCTCCAGCCAGGACATCGGGGGCTATAGCTCAGTCGGTTAGAGCGCAGCACTGATAATGCTGAGGTCGCTGGTTCGATTCCAGCTAGCCCCACCCTTCGGTTTCCCTGCTCGGGCGGTCACGCCGCTCCCGTTGACCGCTCGTGCGCGCGCAGTTGGATGGAGCCACTGCACTCTTCGTACTCGGCGGGAGAACGGTAACCCGAAGGCCACAAACCACCCTGGCCCCATTGTCCCGGCAATGACGTGGGGGCACCTCTCTCGTCACCGATGCCGGTGGAGCTGGGCGTCGGCACGCAATCGTCAGAGGAACGTCAGGCGGGTTGCCTCCTGCTTGCCCTGGTCGAAACCGGCACGGGCGGAGGGGGCGCGGGTCGCCGGGTCCATCTGGTTTGTGCCCATGGCGGCTTGGGAAGCGGCGTCCGGCGCGATCACCTCGACATGGCTGCCCTGTGTACGCAGAGCCTCGACCTGGCCCTCCAGGTCCATGCCCCATTCCGGGGGTCTGCGCAGGCCCTCGAACTGGCCTTCGGGCAATGTCGCGCTCGCGTCCGCCGAACGGCGAGAGCACCACGACGTTCGTGTGGCCCGAGGCAAGGTCGGCGTTTTCGGGGGAGCGCACGCCGCCGTTGATGTAGTGCGTCCCGTTGATGCTCACAGTGGGGGACGAACCCGGCAGCGCAGTGCCCGCGGTGACCGCGTCCACCAAATCGACGCCCGAATCGCGGTCGAAAGTAGCCAACGCACCGGTATGCGCGTTGACGGCCACGACCATGATCGGCCTCTCCGGCCATTCATGACGCGGCAACCGGGCGGCGACCACGGCGCGGTGCTGTCCCGCCGTGGGTCCGAGCATGGAGTCACACTCCAACCCGAATGCGCCCATCGCACGTTGGAGATCGGCAGCCGAGGTGGCGGTGTCGGAGATGGTCCTCATCCGATCGAACACCGTGGTCATTGGCAAGGCCGACGGTCGTTCGCGGTTCTGACCGCCCGGTTGCGCAGGCGGGGACAGCACCGAGGCGAAGAGTTCGGCCGGCGGTATTCCGCTGCGCAGTTGTGCTGCCGCGGTGGCACCGGACGACGTGCCGATCACCAAATCGGCAGCCTCCGTCATATCGAGACCCGCTTCGGCCAGCCCAGCGATGATCCCGATCTCCCAGGCATTTCCGGCAGCGCCACCACCACCGAGAACGAGAGCAACGTGATGAGCCAGCTGCGGGTGCGACGTACGTCGCGCCGGGTCCGGCGTGGCGGTTTGCGCCTTGCTCCCAGTCGATGGGAGCGATTCTTGAAACTGCGACATGTCTTGGTCCCTTTCGGGGCATCCGAGATGCGGGCACCCGAGGACCGACGACGACGCAGCTCTAGCGGCTCCGGCGTGAACGGGTGAGTGCCCGACGGTGAACGAAACGAATCGGAACCACCTCCTTGGATCGTGCGCCTGTGACAGCGCTCCTGAACAACCGAGCGCTCAGGGTACGCGGGCAGGAGCATCATCGCAAGCGACTGTGAGGCCGTCCCCGCGGTCGCTGTCCAGCGCTAGACCTCACCGAGGGCCAAGATGACCCAGCTCCTCGCGAACCCCCGAAGCCCTGGGGGACGGCGCGCCCTCTCTCGCGGCGTCGGGCGCGCGCCTGCCCCTACGCCGATCAGCTCCTCGAGCGCGTGGCCCTGGGCAACAAGTTGATCGTGGTAACAGTCCCCAATTCCTGATGGCGACCGGGCCGGCTCACCAGGTCAGCGTGTGCGACGCCGTGTCGTCGAAGGTGGTGCCGTCGTAGTGCCACGTCTCGCCCGGCACCCGGGCCGAGGACAGCACGGTGGTGGACCCCGAGGGGGGGAGGTCGAAGCGGATCACGTCCGTCTCGGACTGGCCCGCCTTCATGTCGACCGGTGCCGCGAGCACCCAGGCTGGCCCCTCCGCGCCGAGCACCACCCCAGGTCCGCCCCGGGTCAGCTGCAGGTGCCGGGCCACCGCGGGCAGGTTCACCGCCAGCAGCCCCGGGTATTCCCCGTACACGGTGCCGAGTCCCGGAAACGGGCCCCCGATGAAGCCCTGCTGCCCCGGTGGCGTCGTGTTCGCCATGCGCACGGTCAGGGTGCCGGTCGTCCCCGAGCCGCCCCGGCCGTCAACCTGCAGGGTGCACGACACCCGCAGATAGGGGTCGAGCTTGTTGCCGCCGCGATTGAGCACCGCCACCAGGGTCGAGTCCGCCGACAGGGTTCCGGCCACCCCGGTCGCCTCCCATGAGGCCTGGGTGGCCGGATCGGAGGACCAGACCAGGATGTGGCGGCCGGACACCATGCCGGCCAGGGCACCGGAGAGCGAGTGGAGGTCGAGCGACTCGGTGTCGAGGGCGTTGAACTCGGCCTGGGCCAGCGCCCCCTGCTGCTCTTCCCGCGCCCCCTCGGCGGCGTTCGTCCCGGTGTAGGACACGCCGTTGTACTGGTCGTGCAGCAGGAACTGCTCGGCGTTGGACGAGGTGATCACCGTGCCGTCGGGGAGGGTCACCGGGCCGGTGACGGCCAACAGTTGGGTCAGGGCCACCACATCGACCGCCATGACCCCGTCCACGTGCTGGCCCGTCTCCGCCTGCCACATGGAAGCCGCCAGCTGGCCGTTGACGTCGAATTGGGGGGTCAACGCCAGATTGCGCCAGTCCACCCCCGGCTTGAGGAAACCCCAATTCCGTTCCAGCTCGGCGCTCACCGTCACCTCACCGGGTGAGAGGGGGATGTCGCCCGTGGGCGTCAGGTCTCCCAACTGGAGCGAGCCCCCGTTCGAGCTCAGCACCCCGGCCTCGAGGAACATGCCCGAGCCGGCGCGCATCTCGGCGTTGTTGGCCATCAGCACCAGGTATTGCTGGGGCCCCTGCAATATTCCGGCGACGGCAGCCGAGGCCTGGGACGCGTTTCCGAGGGTGGTCTTGACCTGGTTGAGATCAGCCACGAACTCGTTGTACTTGGACGCCACCGGGCCGACGAGCGCTTTTCCCGGGCCGGGATCGATCCGTTCCAGCTTCTGGTTCGTGGTGGCGGCCAGTGCGGAGAGCCGGCGCAGCACCGCGATGCGATCCGGTCCGGCCGTGTGCGGCGTGTCGAGCACCTTCTTCAGCTCGTCCACCGAGCCGACCCCGACGTCGGACGCCTGGCCCGCCGCACCCGAGAGGTCCTGCACCGCCCCCAACTGGCGGCCGAGCACCGGCACGATGTCGAAGGGCGCGAGCAAGGGCGAGGTGAGTGCCCCATGCGCCGAGCCGAAGGAGCGGCTGGCCGCCTCCAGCGGGGTCGCCGGGGCCTGGGCGACCAGGTCGGACGCCGACAGCTCGGCCCTGGCCTGTTGGACCTCGGCCAGGCCCTGGCTGGCCTCGGAGAGCCCGTAGGCCAGCTCGACCGCGGCCAGTGCCAGCCAGACCAGCACGAAGGCGGCTCCCAGGCCGACCAGGACCCGGGTCCGGCGCGACCAGCGGCGGCGCCGACGGCGAACGCTGGCTGCCCGCCTGCTCCCAGCCGGTGGAGCTCCGTCTACATCTGCTTCGCCCGAGCTCACCCGCACCTCTCCCTGGGTCGCCAAGGCTAACGCCGGCCGGCCCCGTCGGGCCGTCACTCAGCAGGAGAACCCGACGTGCACATGAGCCCCAAGCAGGGCGAACGTCTCACGGAACCTCGGACGGACACCCCCTCGAGACGCCACGGTGGCCCTCCGGCAGCGGACGCGCCCACCTCGCGGCGTCACGCCGCCTTAGCGTTGCGGTCATGGACGGCAGCAGCGACCGGGCGCGCAAAGGTCCTGCGCACGCCCGGAAACGGGCGCTGCCCCGGGAGAACGAGGAACGCCTGGCCGAAATCGGCCGCCAGCTCCCTCCGCCGAGCGAGGAGGAGCTCGAGATCGTCGCCGGGCTGCGTTCGGAGCGGCGGCGGCGGCGCGTCGTGGGATGGAGCGTTGCGCTCGTCGTCGCGGCGCTCTGCGCGGGGGCCATCGCACAGTGGGTCCGACCGCTGCCCGCCGCCACTTTGGGCGCGCCGGCCATCCACCTCCCCGGGAACGCGCCGTCCTACGCGTGGCCGGGCACGGGAGAAGCGGCGGCGGCGGTCGTCGGTGTGGGGACAGTCGGCCAGGTACGCGGGTCCCAGTCCGTCCCGGTCGCCGGCCTGGCCGAGGTGTTGGCGGCCTACGTGGTGCTGTCGGACCATCGCTTGGCGCCCGGTGCCTACGGGCCGTCGATCCCCGTCACCACCGATGCCCTCACGGCGTATCAGGCCGGGCTGGCCTCGCAGGAGTCCGAGGTCCCGATCGCAGCCGGGGAATCGCTCACGGAGCTCGAGGCCCTCGAAGGGCTCCTGGTCGACTCGGGCGCCGACATGGCGACGGTCCTCGCCGACTGGGACGCCGGCAGTGTCAGCGCCTTCGTGGCCAAGATGAACGCGGCGGCCAGCACGCTCGGGCTCACGTCGACGCACATCACCGACCCGACTGGCGTCGACCCCGCCACCACGAGCACGGCGGAGGACCTCGTCCGTCTGGGCGAGGCGTCGCTCTCCATCCCGGTTCTCCAGCAGATCGTCTCACTCGGCCAGGCGAGCGTGCCCATGACCAACGTCGTCTTCAACCTCAACTTCGACCTCGGACAAGACGGCATCATCGGCATGAAGACGGGTTCCGATTCGAGCGCGCAGGGTTGCTTTCTCTTCGCGGCGCAGCAGAGCATCGCTGGGAAGAACGTCACGGTCGTCGGGGCCGTCCTGGGTCAGCCGGGCGGGGGGCTCGGACCCAACACCGCCGCCGTCGACGCCGGTGATTCGCTGGTGAAGAGCATCTTCGCCGGCCTGCACAGCTTCACCCTCTTCACGCCCGGTCAGCCGGTGGCCCACGTCGACGCGGCCTGGGGCTCGACCGCACCAGTGACGGTGACGCAGCCGGTCAGCGTGATCGGGTGGCCCGGTCTCGTCGTCACGCTGACCATTCGGCACGGCCTGTTGAATGGCCCACTCGCGTTCGGGACCGCGGTCGCCACGGTACGAGTGGGGACAGAGGGCGCCTCGGCGGACTTCACGCTGCGGACGGCGCGCACACTCGCGGGACCGAGCCCGTGGTGGCGCCTGACGCGCTGAAAGGTCCGCCGGACCTGCCGTACATTTCCCTCCGTGCAGTTCAGCAGGGAGCTCCGGGACGACGTTGCCGGCGGTGACATCACGGTGACGTTCCGGCTCTGGCGCCGACCCCAGGTCAAGGTGGGTGGGCGCTACCGCGTCGGCCTGACCGAAATTGAGGTCGACACCATGGAGCTGGTCCCGTTCGCCCGCATCACGAACGCCGACCTCCGCCGTGCCGGCGAGCACGACCGCGAGTCGTTGCGTGCCCGCGCCGCGCACGCCGGTCCGATCGCCGGCGACACGCTGCTCTACCGGATTGCGTTCCACGTAGTCGGGTAGTAGACGGGAGTTGCGGCGGTGACCCCAGCGGAACGTCCCGCCCCATCACACGAGGAGGAGACATGGAGCAACGCCCCATCGGCAACCGGACCGTCAGCGCCATCGGGTTGGGCGAAATGCCACTGTCCATTGAGGGACGACCTGACCGCCGCCAGGCGATCGCCACCATCCATGCCTCTCTCGACTCCGGCGTCACCATCATCGACACCGCGGACGCGTACGCGCTCAGCGTGCAGGAGCACGGCCACGGCGAGCGGCTCGTGGCCGAGGCCCTGGCGACATACGGGGGCCCTACCGACGAGGTGCTGGTCGCCACCAAGGGCGGGCATCGCCGCCCGGGCGACGGCAGCTGGACCGTGCACGGAGATCCCGCCTATGTGAAGGAGGCCTGCGAGGCCTCGCTCAAGGCCCTCGGGGTCGAAGCCATCGGCCTCTACCAGTACCACCGGCCAGACCCCTCGGTCCCGTGGGCCGAATCCGTGGGCGCCCTGGCCGACCTGCTCGACGAGGGCAAAATCCTGATGGCGGGCGTCTCCAACGCAACGGTGGCACAGATCGACGAGGCGCAGGAGGTGTTGCGCGGCCGGCTGGTCAGCGTGCAGAACGAGTTCTCCCCCCGCTTTCGCTCCTCGGAGGGCGAGCTCGAGCACTGCGAGAAGCTCGGCATCGCGTTCATCCCGTGGAGTCCGATGGGCGGCATCGGCCGCTCCGACCGGATCGAGGAGAGCTTCCCGGCCTTCGCCGAGGTGGCGCGGGAGGTCGGCGCCAGCCCGCAGCAGGTGACCCTGGCCTGGATGCTGGCCAAGGCCTCACGGGTCATCCCGATCCCCGGCAGCAGCCGCCCCGAAACGGCCATCGCCTCCGCCGCGGCCGCCGACATCATGTTGACGTCGGACCAGGTCGCTCGGCTCGACGCGACCTGACCTGGCCCGCGCACCGGGACGCATGAGAACCATTGCGGGCAGCGAGGCGACAGGTGCCGACACCTGGAGCACGGCGGACATCGGTGATCTGACGGGCCGCATCGCGCTGGTCACCGGGGCCAACAGCGGCATCGGGTACGAAACAAGCTCGTGCGCTGGCCGAGCACGGGGCGCACGTGATCCTGGGCTGTCGCGACGACGAGAAGGCGCGCCAGGCCCGCGACAAGCTGGAGAGCGAGCTCGAGCGTTCGTCGTTGGAGGTGCTCCACCTCGACCTGGCCGACCTCTTCTCAGTGCGCCGGGCCGCCGACGAGGTGCTCTCCGCGCACGCCCGGCTCGACATCCTCGTGAACAACGCGGGCGTGATGGGCACCCCCTACCGCCAGACGGCGGACGGCTTCGAGTTGCAGATGGCCACGAACCATCTCGGCCACTTCGCGCTGACGGGGCTGCTCCTCGACCGCATCGTGACGACCGAGCGCTCGCGCATCGTCACCGTCAGCTCGCACATGCACCGCATGGGCCGGCTGCGAACGGACGACGTCGCCGGCGCGGCGTTCCACAGCACGTGGGTCTCCTACGCGAGCTCCAAGCTCGCCAACCTTCTCTTCACAGCCGAGCTCAGCCGGCGCCTGCACGCCGCCGGCCTGCGCACGATGGCGCTCGCCGCGCATCCCGGCTGGACACGGAGCAACCTGGCGGGGAGTGGCGCGGCGCTCGGGAGCAGCCGCCTGCGCCGCAAGCTCGGGCGGATGGCCGGGACCATGCTCGGACAATCGGCGGCAGGAGGTGCCCTCCCCGTCCTGTGCGCGGCCACGTCGTCCTCGGTGCGCTCGGGCCAGTACATCGGCCCGTCGCGCCTCGGTGGCATGTACGGCCCACCTCGGGTGGCGCGGCCGTCGCGGCGCGGCCGGGATCAGCGGGCAGCGGCGGACCTCTGGGATGCGTCCGAAGAGCTCACGGCCGTGCGCTACTCGGTGGACACTCCGGTCTGAGCTCGCCCTGCCCGGGCACGGGCA
Source organism: uncultured Acidimicrobiaceae bacterium (assembly GCA_963731065.1). Classification (GTDB taxonomy): domain Bacteria; phylum Actinomycetota; class Acidimicrobiia; order Acidimicrobiales; family RAAP-2; genus Bog-473. The sequence goes on from CAVSUH010000007.1 coordinate 368,878, forward strand.
CTAGACCGTAGCTATGCCCGGCACGGCCACCACTGAGGGACCCGACGGCCGGAAATCGGTCCACGACCTCGCCCGGTCGCCCACACGGACCGACACCACCGTCGCCGCCAACCTCCCCGAGAGCCGGCGCTACCGCGTCAAGCGCGTGCTCTTGGGACCGCCGCTGGTGAGCGACGATCTCCACGGTCAGCGGCTGGGCAAGCCGACCGCGCTCGCGGTCCTGTCATCGGACGTCATGTCCTCGTCCGCCTACGCCACCGAGGAGATGCTCCGCATACTGGTGCCCATCGCCGGGTTGGCGGCCTTCTCCATCATCACGCCCATGACGGCCGCAATCCTCGCGGTACTCGCCGTCGTGACCATGTGTTACCGAGACGTGGTCCGTTCGTATCCCAAGGCGGGCGGCTCCTACGTCGTCAGCCGTGACAACTTCGGTCCGAACATTGCGCAGGTGGCCGGCGCGGCGCTCCTCATCAGCTACACCATCACGGTCGCGGTTTCGGTTGCGGCCGGCGCGGACGCCATCGTCTCGGCCGCCCCCGCGCTCGGCAGGGAATCGTGGGTGCCGGTGGCGATGAGCATCGCCTTCGTGGTCGTTTTGGCCTACGGCAACCTGCGGGGCATCCGAGAGGCCGGGCGGGTCTTCGCCATCCCGACCTACTTCTTCATCTTCAACATGGCCCTGCTCATCGTCTTCGGGCTCGTACGCGAGACGATCGGCAACCTCCCCCATCAGCCGTCGCACCCCGACGCTCTCATGCTCGGGCACGCCAACGGCGGACTGATCCTCGGCGTGTCCGCGTTCTTCCTCCTGCGCGCCTTCGCCAACGGCAGCTCGGCCATGACGGGCACCGAGGCGATCTCCAACGGCGTGAGCATCTTCCGCAAGCCGCAGGCGCGCAACGCCCGCACGACGCTCGTCCTCATGAGCACAATCCTCGGGGTGATGTTCCTGGGCGTGTCGGTCCTGGCTGCGCTGACCCACAGCGTGCCGTTCTCGTCGGGGACGCCGACGGTCGTCTCCGAAATCGGCACGCTGGTCTACGGATCGTCCCCGGCCGGACAGGCGCTGTACTATTCGTTGCAGGCCGCCACGGCCCTGATCCTGATTCTGGCCGCTAACACGAGCTTCACCGGGTTCCCCTTCCTGGTCAGCTTCGTAGCAGAGGACTCGTTCCTCCCCCGCAAGCTGACCGTGCGCGGCCACCGGCTCGTGTTCTCCAACGGCATCCTGTTGCTGGCCGGCGCGTCCATCGCCCTCCTGCTGGCCACCGGGGCCAAGGTGGCCTCGCTCATTCCCATGTATGGCATCGGCGTCTTCACCGGCTTCACCATGGCCGGCGCCGGCATGGTCGCCCACCATCTCCGCCACCGCGATCAGCACTGGCGGCAGCGGGTCGCTGTCAACGGGTTCGCCGCCGTCGTCTGCGCCGTCGTCGTAGTGGTGTTCGCGGTCTCGGAGTTCACAAAGGGGGCCTGGGTCGTCGTGGTGGTGATGCCCTTGCTCGTCTACGCGCTGGTCACCATGAACCGCGAATACCGCGCCGAGGACGCTGTACTGGAAGAGGGAGCGGCGGTCGAGGCATGCGAGGCCAAGGTGCTGCGCCGGCACACCGTGATGGTGCTGGTGGACCGCATCGACCTCGCCACGGCGCGAGCGATTCAATACGCGCGTGCGCTCACGCCTGACGATCTGCATGCCGTCCACTTCAACATCGACAACGACCGGACGGACCTGCTCATCGAGCGTTGGCAGCGCCTTGGCCTTTCCCGCCTGCCTCTGGACGTGATCGACTGCCCTGATCGCCGCATCGGTCGAGCCGCCCTCGAGCTGGCCGCGGAGCACGCGGACGGCGAGACCGAGGTCAGCATGGTGTTGCCGCGTCGTTCGTACGGGAAGACATGGCGCCGCATCCTCCACGATCAAACCGCAGATCGCATCGTCGAGATCGTGAGCCAGCTCCCTCACGTGAACGCGACGATCATCCCGTTCCACGTCTCAGCCGGCCTGAAGGAAGCGGAGATGGAGCTCGAGCATCTCCTGGTCCCCGATGTGAGCGAAAAGACGGCGCCGCAGCCAACGGCGAAAAGGAAGAGCAACCATGGACGACGGGCCTCCGCTGTGCCGGGCACGCAGCCGATCGCCTCGCTGCACTGGCGCACCAGGGCGCGCGTCGCGGGACGGGTCAAGACGATCCGCGTCCAGCCCCTGTCCGAGATCCCGACCATCGAGTGCGTGCTCGTGGACGACAGCGGCGAGGCCATCACGTTCGTCTTCCTGGGCCGGCGCTCCATCGCCGGCCTGCGCAGCGGGACTCAGATGGTCGCCGAAGGCATGGTGGGCAAGCACAAGGGCAAGTTGGCGATGATCAACCCCGCTTACGAAGTGCTGTCCTCCGGATCAGGAGAAGAAGGCGCGTGACCGGCGAGCAGGTCGAACGGTGGTGGCAGGGCTGGGTGCTGCTCGGCAGTCCGGCCTTCCAGTGGGCGGTGGCCGTCGTGGCGCCGATCGCCGTCGCCCTCCTCCTCGTTCCCGGCCGCAACCACCTAGACAGCGCCGATGACGCCCTCGTGCTGGTCGTCGTCACGGTGGCCATCGCATCGGCCGGGAGCCGTATCCGCGCCTTCACCGCGGCCATCGTGGCGGCGGCGTCGTTCGACTTTCTCTTGACGCGTCCCTACGGCTCCTTCCGGATCAGCCGATCGGCGGACATCACCACGGAGGTGCTGTTCGTGGTCGTCGGTCTGTTGGTCGGCGAGCTGGCCGCCCGGGGCCGGCGCGATCGACTGGCCGCCGCCTCTGGCCGGCACGAGATCGCTCGCCTGCACGACCTGAGCCAGCGGATTGCCGGGGGCGAGGACCCTGACTTCATTCTGATTGCCGTGGCGGGCGAGCTCCGGGAGCTCCTGAGCCTGCAGGACTGCCGCTTCGTGCGGCAACAACCGTCCGGCAAGGGAGCCTGGATCGCGGCGGACGGCACTGTGCGCCTCAATCCGTTGCGGTGGCCTGCCGGCACGGTCGGTCTGCCGACGCAGCACGTCGAGCTGGCGGTGCGCGGCGGAGGCCAGGTGGTCGGGACCTTCATTTTGACCCCCACCCCGGCCACCCCAATCAGCCACGAACAGTGCATAGTGGCCGTGGCGCTGGCCGACCAACTCGGCGCCACCATGGCGACCCAGAGCTCCGAAGGCTGAGCCCGCCGACGGCACCTCTCAGGCGGCGTGCCGGTGCAGGAACTCGGCATGGAGCGCGACGCGGTCGGGTCGCAACACGCGCCCGAGCGGTGCGATCAGCGTGCAACGGGCTCCGGCGCGCGTCAGCGCCGCCGCCGCGCTCTGGGACCGGGCCCCGCTCACGTAGGTGTCGTCGAGGAGGAGCACCCGGGCACCGCCGACCGCGGCTCGGGCCGGCACACCGAGGCTGAAGGCCTCCGGATCGGGCTGCATGTGCGCGACGGGCGGCGGCCCGCCAGGAGCATCGGCCCGCTGCAGCAGATCAGCGGCCCAGCGCGCCGTGGGAAGGGCAGCGGCGACGTCGTGGCCGAGGCCGTCGACTCGGCCGAGAGGAGCGACGCCGGGGCGGTGGGTCGACGGCACGAGGGCCACGAGATCGAACGCGCCGCCGGCCATCGCCTCGAGCCCGTCCACGCGGCCGAGCAGGAACGAACGCACGAGCGCGCGCACCATCGCGCTCGAAGCGCCGGCGGGCCTCGGCCACGGGCGACTCCTTGTACCCGAGCAGGACCGTGTACAGCGGGCCCGGCAGCGGGCACAGGCGTGCCGGTACCACGGGCGCGAGCGGCCGGCCGAGGCGGCGGGCCACCACGCCGCAGGCGAAGCAGACGCGCCGGTCGCCGGGCACGGGACCGCGGCAGACGCGGCACACCCCGGGGCCCGGGTCGGGCACACGGAAGAGGTCAGGCGGTGGGGTCGGGTCGATGCAGGAGAAAGGTCCCCGTCGCCCGGCTGATCAACACCCCGTCGGCGTCGCGGACGGTCGCCTCGCCGTAGGCGACCTGCTTGGCCAGGCGCGCCACGTCCCCGCGCAGGAGGTACACGTCGCCCTTCATGGCCGGCCGCATGCACTCGGTCTTCATCTCGAGCGTGCCCCGGGTGCGGGCCCGTCCGGGCAGGGCGGCGTTGATCGCGAAGTTCATGCACGCATCGAGGACCAGGGAGTGGATGCCGGCCTGGGCGATCCCGTGGGGGTTGCAGGCGAGGTCGGTCGGCGTGAAGGTGCCGCCGACCCAGCCCAGGTCCTCGCCGTCGACGCCGTAGGCCGTGAAGACCCCGCCGACGAGATCGATGATCGGCATGCCTCCGTCGCCCAGCCAGCGGTCCATGTCCTTGCCGATGCGGCCCATCGGGGGCAGACCATACCGGGCGGTCGCGGGGTCGCCCGATGGGAGGCCCCCAGATGGCCCGCCAGACGGTCCCAGGTACAATGTTCTCCGATCTGAACCGGTGTGGCGCCGATCGCCGCGGCCGGGTTTGGGAGGAGACACCATGACCACCGCAGTGATCGTCGACGCCGTCCGGACCCCCGGCGGGAAACGCAACGGGAAGCTCCGCAACTGGCACGCGGTGGACCTGGCCTCCGAGGCCCTCAAGGCGGTGGCCGAGCGCAACCAGCTGGACCCGGCCCTGATCGACGACGTGATCATGGGCTGCGTCATGCAGGTCTCCGAGCAGTCCCTGAACATCGGCCGGAACGCCGTGCTCGCCGCGGGCTGGCCCGAGTCGGTCCCCGCCACCACCATCGACCGCCAGTGCGGCTCTTCGCAGCAGGCCATCCACTTCGCCGCCCAGGGCGTCATGGCGGGGGCCTACGACATCGCCGTCGCCGCCGGCGTCGAGTCCATGACCCACACCCCTATGGGCTCCTCGGTCGTGCGCGACTTCGGCTTCCCCTTCGGGCCCCGCATGATGGCCCGCTACACGGACAATGAAGGCCACAGCGAGCTGAAGGGCCAGGGCATCGGCGCCGAGATGATCGCCGACCAGTGGGGCATCTCCCGTGAGGAGCTCGACGCCTTCGCGGTGCAGAGTCACCAGCGGGCCGCCCGTGCCACCGCCGAGGGCCGCTTCGAGAACGAGCTCGTGCCCGTGGCCGTCCACGACGACGAGGGCAAGGACACCGACGAGATCTTCGCCACCGACGAGGGCATCCGGCCCGACTCGAGTGTGGAGTCGCTGGCCAACCTGAAGCCCGCCTTCAAGGAGGACGGCAAGATCACGGCGGGGAACTCCTCGCAGATCACCGACGGGGCGTCCGCCGTGCTCATCATGAGCGAGGAGAAGGCGAACGCCCTGGGCCTGCGCCCCCGGGCCCGCTTCCACGCCTTCGCCCTGGCCGGCGTCGACCCGATCACCATGCTGACCGGTCCCATCCCCGCCACCACGACGGTGCTGGAGCGGGCCAAGCTGACTCTGGACGACATCGACGCCGTGGAGATCAACGAGGCCTTCGCCTCGGTCGTGCTGGCGTGGGAGAAGGAGCACCACCCCAACATGGAGCTCGTGAACCCCAACGGCGGCGCTATCGCCCTCGGCCACCCGCTGGGCGCCTCGGGCGGCAAGCTGATGGCGACGCTGCTCAACGAGCTGGAGCGCACCGACGGCCGCTACGGGCTGCTCACCATGTGCGAGGGCGGCGGGCTGGCCAACGCCACCATCATCGAGCGGCTGGGCTGAACCCGCCCCCGCCGGATGCCGCGGTCAGCGGTAGCGGGTGGCCAGCAGGAAGCCGACGAAGATCATGACCAGGCCGGCCACGAGGCCCCACGGCGAGCCGTGGGCCGCGAACGGCAGGTGGGCCAGGTAGTTCACCGTGATGACGGCGACGCCGCCGATCAGCAGGATCAGGATGAGCGCGCCGTACCAGGGCGGGCTGTGGCGCACGCTCTTCGGGATCGGGGCCGTGTAGCGCCCGCTCTCCTCGGCCGTCTTGTAGCGGCCGACCTTCGAGGCGGAGGTCCGGCCCGAGGCGGACTTGCCCTTCTTGGAGGCGCCGCCCGGTCCCTTCGTGCTGGTGGCCACGGGGTGAGAGGTTAGCCACCGGCGGCGAGGGGCTCCGGGCACGCCCGGTACGATTGGCGGACCATGGGACCCCGGGTGCTCGTCGTCGACAACTACGACTCCTTCGTCTACAACCTGGTCCAGGAGCTGGGCGAGCTCGGCGCCGAGCCGGTGGTCTACCGCAACGACGCCATCGACGTCGCCGGCATCCGGGCCGAGCGGCCCGACGCCGTGCTCATCTCACCGGGACCGGGCCGGCCCGAGGACGGCGGGGTCAGCCTGGAGGCCATCCGGGAGCTGGCCGGGGAGATCCCGCTGCTCGGCGTCTGCCTGGGCCACCAGTGCATCGGCCAGTCCTACGGCGGCAGCGTCGTGGCCGCCCCGCATCTGATGCACGGCAAGACCTCGGAGATCCACCACGACGGCAAGGGCATCTTCGCCGGCCTGCCCAATCCCTTCGTCGCCACCCGCTACCACTCGCTGGTGGTGCAGCCCGACTCGGTGCCCGACGAGCTGGAGGTGACGGCGACCTCGACCGACGGCGTGGTCATGGGACTGCGCCACCGCACCCTGCGCGTCGAGGGGGTGCAGTTCCACCCCGAGTCCGTCCTGACCGTGTCGGGCCCGGCCCTGCTGGCCAATTTCCTCGGCCAGCTCGCCGCCGCCACGCCCGCCTGACGGGGCCGCCGGAGGGCGGTCAGCCGCGCCGGTGTCCGGGCCCGGGCCCCGGGAGGATGTTGCCGGGGGAGGGCGGGGTGCTCGACGTGGTCGTGGACGACGTCGGCGTGGTGGTCGTGGTGGTGGTCGTGGTCGCCGACTGGCAGACGGAGATGTTGACCGTGCTCCCGCTGTACACCTGCGCGCTCCCCGCAGGGTTCTGACTGTCGACGTTCCCCGGCTGGGCTCCGTTGGGACAGGCCGAGTCGAAGGTCGTGTTGGCCACCAGGCCGGCGCCCGTGATGGCCGACGTGGCCGCGCTCTGCGACTGGCCGACGACACCGGGCGCCGTGACGCACGTGCCATTCGACACGACGAGATTGATGGGGGTATTGGGCGGCTCGCTGGCGCCCGCGCCCGGGCTCTGCGCGGAGACCGAGCCGCTCGGTTGGGTCGAGCAGGCGGTGGCGGTGGTCTGGCTGCCGACGGTCAGGCCGGCCTGGGTCAGGAGGCTGCCGGCGCGGGCGGGCGACTGCCCGATGACGCCCGGTACCGAGACCGAGCTCTGGGTACCCGAGACGGTCAGGGCAACCTTCTTCGTCTCGGGGATCCTCTGGCCCGCGGCCGGACTCTGGTCCAGCACTGTGCCCACCGGCTGGTTGCTGGTCACGCTGTGCACGGTGTACCCGAGATTGGCGCCCTGGATGAGCCCGATGGCCTGGGTCAACTGCTTCCCCTTGACGTCGGGGACGACGGCGGTGGCCACCGGACCGCTGCTGTAAAGGAGGTTCACCGTGGAGTTCTTGGCGACCGACGCGCCCGCCTTGGGGTCGGTCGACACGACCTCGCCGGCCGGGACGGAGCTGCTCGACTGCGGGGTCTTGGTCCCCACGCTGAGATTGGCGTTCTGGAGGGTCTGCGTGGCCTGGGCGACCGTTTGCTTGGCCACGTCGGGCACGCTCACGTTGCCGCCGAAGACCCCGACCGAGCGCAAGAGGAAGAAGGCGATGACGGCCAGGGCCACCAGGAGCACGACCAGCAGAATGATCAGGTTGCGCGTGCGTTTCTTGCGCTCGAGATCCTCCCTGTTGTTGGGTGGCCCGGCGGGTGGAACGGCCATGGTCCGGCCGGTCGTCATCGGGACGGCCTGGGTCGCCCCGACCGCCGCCATCACCGAGGTCAGGCCGGGGTCCCCGGCTTCCACGGGCCGTCCGTCCGCGAAGCGGAGGAGGTCTGCACGCAGTTCCTCCGCCGAGCCGTAGCGGTCGTCGGGGTCCTTGGCCATGGCCTTCATGATCACGGCCTCGAGCGCCGGAGGCACCGAAGGGTTCGCCTCGCGCGGCAACACGGGCATGTCGCGCACGTGCTTGGAGGCCACGGCGACCGGTGAGTCCCCGGTGAAGGGCGGGCGGCCGACGGCCATCTCGTAGAGGACGACGCCGAGGGAGTAGATGTCGCTGCGCGCGTCCACCCCCTTGCCTTCGGCCTGCTCCGGCGAGAAATAGGCGGCCGTGCCCATGACCGCACCGGTCTGGGTCAGGCTCTCCTCGGTGTTCATGGCCCGGGCGATGCCGAAGTCGGTGACCTTGACGTCCCCGTCCGGCGTGATCAGGACGTTGCCCGGCTTCACGTCGCGGTGGACCACGCCGTGGCGGTGCGCGAAGGCCAGCGCCGCGGCCACGCCGGCGCCGATGGTGGCGATCTGGCGAGGTGAGAGGCGCTGGGGGTCGCGCAGCACGGCGGAGAGCGGCCGGCCCTCGACGTACTCCATGACGATGAAGTACGACCCGTCGTCCTCCCCCCAGTCGAACACCGGGACGATGTTCGGATGGGACAGGTTGGCGGCGGCCTGGGCCTCCCGCCGGAAACGCTCGACGAACGTGCGGTCGACAGAGAGCTCGGGGAAGAGCACCTTGAGCGCCACCGGGCGCTCGAGCTGGCGGTCCATCGCCCGGTAGACCTGGGCCATGCCGCCGCGCGCGATCAGATGGGTCAGCTCGTAGCGACCCGAATAGATGCGCGGTGTCTCGACCGGTTCCATGGCGCCCTGAGCCTACGCTGGGTGCCTTCGCCGGGGCGGTACGGACAGGCTGGTCATGGCGCAGCCGCCGTCGTCGTCGTCACGGGCACGTCGTCGTCGTCGTGACGGGCACGGTCGTCGTCGTCGTCGTGGGAGGCGGCAGCGGGGCCGTGGTGACCTTGTGGTCGGCGCCAACGTCGTCGTCGTGGTCGGGATCGTCGTGGTCGTGGTGGTCGTCGTCGTGGTGATGCTGGTCACATAGAGCTTGGCGGCGTGCAACGACGGCCTCTGGACGCCCGCCTGCACGGGCCCGACGGCGCTGGGGTCGATCTGCCCGGTCGTGAAGCCGGTGTGGTCCACCACCTTCGGGTGGAACCACAGGACCCCACCGAGCTGACCCTGTTGCACGACGATCTGCTTGCCCTGCGAGGTGACGATCCAGTTGTCGTAGGCGTACCACTTGAGGACGTAGTACGCCGCCACCGGCACGGCGGCGACCAGAATCACGAATCCGATCACCCGCGGCGTGATGCGACGCGGGATACCGAGGCGGCGCCGGCGGGCGCCGCGGCTCTCCTTTCCCTCCGGCTTGTCCGTCGCTCGATTGGCGGGCGGGGGCGGGACCCGGGTCGTGGAGCGGGCCACCGGCACCGAGGCCGCGGCGCCCATGAAGAACTCGTCGCTGCGCGGGCCGGTCTCCGCCAGCGTGGCGGGCTCGTCGCCGAAGACGAGGCGGGAACCCGGGGCCAGCGTCTCGTCCTGCCCGACCGCGGGAACGACCGCCGTCGCGTCGGACAGTCCCGACTGGGTGCCCGGGTCGAGGGTCGGCGGTCGGCGCTGACCCGGACGGTCGCCCCGCTGTCGCCGCCTCCACCACCGGAACGGCGGCCGTCGCAGCCGCCACGGGGACGGCGAGCCCGAGCGGCGTCACCTTCGCCGATGCGCCGTCGCCCTCCTCCCCCACCTGCACGTCGACGACGACGACCGTGATGTTGTCGGCACCGCCGTGTCCGTTGGCCGCGTCGACCAGTTGCTGCGCCGCCAGCGCGGGGTCATCGACCTCACCGAGGATGTCGGCGATCTCGTCGCTCCCGACCTCGTTGGTCAGGCCGTCCGAGCAGAGGAGCACCCGGTCACCGGTGCGCAGCTCCAGCTCCCACATGTCGGCTTCCACCTCCGCGGAGACGCCGAGCGCACGGGTGAGGATGTGCCGCTGGGGGTGGACGGCCGCCTCCTCCTCGGTCATTTCGCCGTGGCGCATCCGCTCCTCGGCCAGGCTGTGGTCGTCGGTGACCTGGGTCATTTCGCCCCCGGAGAAGACGTAGGCGCGCGAGTCCCCGACGTTGGCCAGGGCCAGCACGTCCCGGCCCTCCGGCCCGCCCACCAGTGCCACGGCGGTCAGCGTCGTTCCCATGCCACGGAGGTCGCTGTTCGACTGGCTCTCGTGCCACACCGCGGCATTGGCCTCCGAGAAGGCCTCGCGCAGCCCGTCGACCGTCGGCTCCCGCTCGAAGGCCTGGTCGAGCGTCTCGACGGCCACCCGGGCCGCCACCTCCCCGCCCACGTGGCCCCCCATGCCGTCGGCGACCGCATAGAGATTCGGGCGCTCGAGCGGCAGATCCTGATTCACGGTGCGGACCCGCCCCACATCGGAGGCGGACCCCGACCGCAGCACCGTCAACGGGAAACCTCGAAGACGGTGGAGCCGATCTGGAGCAGGTCCCCCTTGCCGAGCCGCACCGCCTGCGTGATCCGCTCGGAATTGACGAACGTCCCGTTCGTCGAGCCGAGGTCCTCGACCCAGAGCTGGTCGTTGCGCCGGAACAGGCGGGCGTGCAGTGTCGACGTGTAGATGTCCTCGGGCATGGAGACACCGCAACCGGGTGAGCGCCCGATGGTCAGCTCGTCGTCCAGGTCGTAGGTGCGCCCCGCGTGCTCGGGCGGCTGGACCACCTTCAGGTAGAGCTGGCGCCGGCGGCTCGGCCGGGGCACGGCGCGGCGCGCTCACCGCGGCGCGTACTTCGCGACGCTCCTGGCGGCGCATGGAGCGGGGCTTGCGAATGGTGGCCGGGCTCATCTCCACCCACACGGCCCGGATGACCCGGAGGAAGAAGAGGAAGATCAGCGCGATGACGCCCCACTGCATGATGCGGAGGACCGCATTCAGGTTCTGGGTGGCGATGAGGACCGCGACCGGATCGGGTGCCGTCACGACATTTCGAAGACGAGCTTCGTCGAGCCCACGCTGACCTCGTCACCGCTGGCGAGGAGTTGTTCCCGGACCGGGGTGCCGTTGACCCTGGTGCCGTTGGTGGACCCGAGATCGGTGACGAACACGCCGTCACCCTTGCGTCGCAGCTCGGCATGGCGCCGGCTCACGTTGGAGTCCGGCAGAACCACTTCACACTCGGGCAGCCGGCCGATGACCAGGGCTTCCGAGCCCACCGTCACCCTCCGGCCGTCCGGCAGCACGAGCTCGGCCAGGAAGCCGCCGTCCTCGCTCTCGTGCACGTCGGCCGTCACCGTGAACCGCCCCGCCTTCAGGCTGGAGCCTTCGAAGATCTCCACCTCGACCGGGCCGACGAACGAGTAACCCTCGATCCGCGCGTGCTCGCGGGCGGCATCGGCCAGCTCGCGGGAGAGGGCTTCGATGAAATTGGAGAAGCGGCCGACGTCGGCCGCCGAGAGCGTCACCGCGAAGGCGTTGGGCGCGATGAGGCCTCGTACCCCCACCCGACGGTGGAGGTCCATCTCGCGTGTCAACCTCCGGCCTATTTCGACCGGTTGGAGGTTGCTTCGAAACGGCTTGGCCAACGTGCCCTCCACCAGACGCTCGAGTCGCTCCTCAAACTGCTGGAGTCCCATGGTCCCCCAGAGATTACCGGTCCGCTGCGCCCATGAGGGAGACAGCAGGCGTCTGACCTGGTCACCTCCACCAGGAACGAGGCCGAGGCCGGATTCTGGCGGCCAGCCCAGCGACTACTGTTGTCCGGTCACCCGGGCGAGTGGCGGAATTGGCAGACGCGCAGGATTCAGGTTCCTGTGTCCGAAAGGATGTGGGGGTTCAAGTCCCCCCTCGCCCACCACTGTCCTCGAGCGTGATGGCGCGGACGGAGCAACCCCCGGGGGAGCTTCCCGGGCCGGGGTCACGGGGTGCATGGCTCAGGCCAGGGGGCCGCTCCACTACCGTCTCGTCCCAGCGCATCACCGCACGAGAACCTGCCGCGGTGTCCTAGGAAGTGTCCGCCGCCCTGTCCCGTTCCTCGAAGCCAAGCGTGCAGTATCCGATCCGGGTCGTCTACTACGTCGAGGGGTATGCATTCGGCGGCGTCGAGCGTCATCTCCTGCACCTGCTGGACGAGCTGGACCGCCGGCGGTTCGACCCGATGGTGCTCGGCGTCATGGCCGACGAGCTCGAGCCGGAACTGGTCGCCCGCCACGTTCCCGTCGTGCGCCTCAACCGTATCCGCGGCAACTTCGACATCCCCGGTTTCATCCGGGCCTTCAGTGCAGTGCGGAAGGCCCGGCCGGTGGTCTTCCACGCCATGCTCTCCCATTCCCACGCCGCCCAGTACGCCGTCATGTCCGCCATTGCCCTCCGGACGCCCGCCGTGGTGACCACGGCCCACCTCCCGACGGAGTCGGACAACCAGATGCGGCGGCGTCTCGCCCGTTTCATTCTGCGCGGGGTGGACATGCAGGTCCTCCCCTCCGAGTGGACCAAGGCGGAGCTCGTCCGGTTGGGCGAGCTGCACAGTTCCTACGAGATCGTGGCGAACGGCATAGCTCTCCCGGCGCTCCTCTCCCGTGACGAGGCCCGGGAGCAACTGGCGATCGACCGCGGCGCGACGGTGATCGGCGGCTCCATGCGCCTGGACGATTGGAAGCGCCCGGAGCTGATCGTCGACGCTGCCCGCGGGCTCCCCGATGCCGTCGTCGTCATCCTCGGCGAGGGTTCCGAAGAGGAGCGACTGCGCTCGTTGGCCGACGGGGTGGACCTCCGGCTGCCGGGCTTCCGCCTCGATGCCGTCAGCCTCCTGCCCGCCTTCGACGTGTTCGTCCATCCCAGCCCGACGGACAACCAGCCGTTGGCCATCTTCGAGGCCATGGCGGCCGGGGTCCCAGTGGTCGTCGCCGATCAGGGCGGCGCCGCGTTGATGGTCGACGACGGGCGGACCGGACTGCAAGCGCCGGCGACCCCCGCGGGAATGTCCGACGCCGTGGCACGCCTACTGGACGACCCGGTCATGGCCGGACGACTGGCCGCCGCCGGCCGGGACGAGGTCCTCTCCCGCTTCACCACCCAGGCGATGACGAGACAGCTGGAGGCTCTCTACGAACGACTCCTGGCGACCGACGGCCGAACGTCCGAGCGCTCGCCAGGAGGAGGCTGAAGCCGGTACTGAGTGAGGATCAGGACACGCCGGCCGGTTCGCGGGCCAGCTCGGCGAGCGCTTCGGTGACGACGCGGTCGTGCTCGGCCAGGTCGCGCCGGGCCGCCCGTGGGCTCCAGCGGCCCCGCATGAAGAAGATGAGCACCGCGAAGACGAACTGCCCGGCGAGGCATACTCCCCACCAGCGCTTCCACTCGCCGGGTGAGGTCTTCTGCGCGGGGACCAGCTTCTGCTCGGCGACCAAGAGGCTGGCCAGGTTCTGGGACTTGACCGCCACCGAGTGAATCTGCGCTTGGCTGACCGGTTTGCCCTGCTGAATTGCGGTGGCGAGCGGGTTGTAGGCGATCAAGCCCAGCACCTGCGGGTTCGACAACCCGCCGGCAGCGGTCAGGGCGTCGGTCAGGCTGTGGGTCGCATTGCATGCCTCGATCACTGTCGCCAGCGTCTTCGGGCCGATCTCGCCCGTGGCCCGCAGCCCGGCGATGACCGACGCCGGCGCTGACGTCGGCGCGCACGCTGCCGGCGAGGTCGATGGCGCATAGGGCTTGGCTGCCTCGATCGCCTGCAACGCCGTAGCTGCGTTCTGGTTGTCCACCAGGGTCGTGGAGGTCGTGATCACGTAGGGCAGCACCAGGAACGACAGGGCCACCGTGATGCGCAGGATCCATCCCCACACCGCGAGGCCCGACGCCGTCAGGGCGGGATTGTGGGACTCGACCTGCTCGGTGTAGTTGGCCATCCACGGGGCGTAGGCCAGCGAAATGGACACCGCCAGGAGGACAATCACCACGACGTTGGCGTAGTACCCGGTATGCGGGTGGCCCGTCTGGACGATGAGGAACCCCATCATCACCATGGCGCAGACCGCGCCGAAGAGCATGAACGGCTTGCGGACCCGCGCCCAGTCAGACAGGGCACCGGCCACCACCAGCCCGATGGAGAGGGCGGCGGCGTACCACACGTTGATCCCGTTGGCCTGGGGCGTCGACCGGTTGTAGGTCACGACCCAGTAGATGGTCAGCACGCTCACCGAGGCGTAATAGAAGAGCAGGAACACCGAGATCGCCACGGAGGACGCGATCAGGTCGAGCCGCATCATGGAGCGGATGGGGTGCGCAATCGCCCGCTCGACATCGATCCCCTTCGCGCGCGCATCGACGAGCGCCCGCTCGCGTTCGCTGACCATGAGCTGGTCGCGCAGCTGCGGCGAGAGCTCTCGCAAGAAGAAGAACGCGATGATCACCACGCCGAGGCACACCAGCCCCGAAATGATGAACTGGTCCTGCCACGGCGAAAGATGGCTCAGCGTGTGGGTCGCGACCAGGCTGGCGGCCAGGGCGCCCATGGTCGGGCCGAGCGCCCAGAATCCCATGGCCACGCCGCGGCCCATCTGCGGCGAGAAGTCGCGCATCAGCGCGGGGGTCGAGACCAAGATCACGCCCTCGACGAATCCGATCACGCAGTAGGCCGCGGCAAAGCCCCACTTGTCATGGATGTGGGGGATGGCCAGCAACTGGACGAGTGCGACGACCAGCGTCCCATAAATGGTGAGGTTGGCCCGCCCGATCTTGTCCGACAGGCCGCCGATGAACGCACTGAAGGCGCCGATCGCGTTGGAGACGACCAGCAGGTAGAGGAAGAACTGAAACGACATGTGGTAGTAGGGCAGCAGCAGCGGCGTGACTGCGCCCTCCACGTAGTACAGGTAGTACAGCATGATCGTCGTCAACACGACGATGCCCAGATAGCCGATCCGCGGCCAGGTATTGGGGTACGTGGAGAGCTGGCGCTTCCACAAGGCGTTGGCCAGCCCTCCCTTAGGGACCGGTGCGCTCGGCGCTGTCGTCGTCATGGTCGATCCCCTTTTCCGCGCGGTCATCTTGGTCCGGAGAGCCCCTCCCGGGGTCCGGGCGGCGCCCGACGCAGGTCCGATGCTAGGACCACGACCGACAGCTGGAGCGGTAGCGCCGCGATTCTCGGGGCCCGGCCGCGTCCTCAAGGCGACGGGGGCGCACCGCCGGGTCCGGCCAGGTCGGCGACGCGGCGCGCGATGTAGGCGCCGAACAGCTCCGCCATACGGTCGTGGCTGGTCCGCTCCAGGAGCGAATGGTCCAGGTCGGGAACGATCTCCATGTGGACTCCGCCTTTGGCGATCAGGGCGTGCAGCCGGTGCCGCTCGCCGCGGTACACGCGGCGCGCTTCGTGGGCGCCGGCCACCACCAGGACATCGACGCCGGTCTGCGCCAGGCGTTCCAAGGTCCGCACCATGGTGCCCGTCATCAACCACCGTTTCACTATCCACCAGCCCGGGGTGGGAATCCACCGGGTCAGACGCCTGTACGGCGCGACCAGCGCCATCGCACGCGACAGCAAGGGTCCGGGCCCACCCCACGTCTCGCGATCAGCGGACGTCTGGGGCGCTTCGGCGGCAGGGGCCGCCTCTTCGTCAACCCCCCGCCGCCAGTAGGAAAAGGCCGGATTGATCAGACACAGGGCCGCGACCGGCGCCGAGAGCGCAGTTTCGATCGCGTGATCGGCACCAGAGCACACGCCGATGACGATGAGCTGTGCGCCCTCCCCTGTCATGGCTCGGCGGATGTCGTCCATGTCCTCGGGGGCGGCGGCCGGGAAGGACGATGAGTTCGGCCCGGCCCGGCCGCGCTGGGCTGTCGCCGATCCCGCTCAGGTCGGCCCGCAGGCAGCGCACGCCGCCGGCCGCCGCGCACGCCCTGGCCTGTTCCACCCAGAGCCGGCCCGGCCCCTGGTGACCGATCAGCCCCACACTGAGGAAGAGAACAGTCGGGGCCGACGGGTCGATGCCGTTCTCGGGTTCGCTGAGCACGCCGAACAGCCGGGCCGGGCCGAGCTCGACCGGACGCTCGCGGACACCGGCCCGACCAGGTGCGTGAAACACCGCCGACGCCCGGCTTTCCGGGATGATGACCCGCGCCAGCGATCCACCAGGCTCCCCGAGCCAGGAGACGATCCGGTCCAGCGTCGGCGCCGGCGTGATCGGCTGCTCCTCGAAGAGCGCCTCCTGCCCGGCGATCACGGAGGACTCGACGCCGGGCATGGTGAGGCGCTCCGCCACGGCACGCCCGATCCTGCGGCCTTCGCGGGTGATCACGAGCTCTCGCGAGGCGGGGCTGTGGTCACTCCATGCCACCGCCAGCGGCCCGAGGTCGGCTGCCGTGGCCCCGGAGAACACGGCGCCCGGAGCCTCGACCAACCCGTCTTCTGGCGTCGGACGCGACTCTTGCACCGAGGACTTCGGCGCGACGCGCCACTCGACGGCGAGCTGGCGGCGGAAAGCCGCAAAGGCAACCTGCTCCCGGAGAAAGGCCCTGCCCGTCGCACACGGGTCCCACAGCACCAGGTCGTCCACCGGCACGCCGCGGGCGAGCTCGGCGGCCGCCAGTAGTGGCGCCGAGCCGGAGCCCCACGACGCCGACACGAGGGGCGCCGAGCGCGCGGAGCGGAGTCGACGGCGAGCCTGATGTTCCCGAGCCACTCGGCGACGAGGTCGGGATCGGTCCAGCTCCCGACCGAGTCCCCCGTTGCCGCATAGTCGAGGCGAAGAGCGGCCCGGCGGTTGCCGGCCAATTGACGAGCCAGAGTGCGCAGCGCCCGGGACGAATAGGCCGCCTCCAGACCCATGCTGGGGCAGATCACGGCGGCCCCGGCGACGAGACCGTCGTCGGGAACGTCGAGCCAGGCGAACAGCGGTCTGTCCGGTGACCCGATCCACATCGGGAGGGACTCCACCGCCGTGACTGGGCGGACCTCAGTCGTCAAGTCAGCGGTCCAGAAGCCCCGTCACGTTCAGGGAGACTAGTGCGCCTGGTCCGGACCCGTTCCAACGCGCCGCGGAGGCGGCCGAGGAACCGCTGTCGCTCGTCTGCCGGCAGTGACACGAGGAGGAACGCATAGAAGACGACCATGAGCGCGGCGCCGGTCACGACGACGCCCACGAACCCGACGAGCCGGGTATGCCCGTTCGTAAAGGAATAGAGGGGGCCGCCCCCACGACCCACCGCCCATGCGAGGCCCGCCGTGACTGCGGTGGGCAGTCCCAAGATCCGGACCGCACGCAACGCCCGGTGTGGCCACGAGTCCCCGAGGCGCCGATACACCAGCGGGAGCATGAGCAACCCCTCCATCAGGACCACACCGACCAGCGTCGCCCAGGCCATGCCCACGGCGCCATAGCGGCTCGCGAGCACGATCCCGAGGGCCACGTGGAGCGCTGCCTCAACGCCGTAGAGGATCGATGGCAACGTCGGGCGACCGGAGCCGCTGATCGCCAGCGAGACCGCCCCCGCCCACACCTGCACAACGGCAGCAATACACAGCAGCCCGACGACCGAGGCCGCCTCCCGGTAGAGGGGCCCGACCCAGACCTCGATGGCGGGGCCGGCCAGGAACCCCAGCACGATCGCGGCGGGCACGCTCAGGTATTGGACCAAGCGGACCACTTGGTGTGTGGTCTCGCGCAGCCCCGACCGGTCGTCCCGCGCCGCCAGCTGCCCGGCCTTCGAGAACAACAGCGCCGACCGCGGTTGCACGGCTCTCGCCGGCAGGGGGGCGAGCCGCTGCGCGACGGCATACACGGCGGCGGAACGCACCCCGGCGGCGGCACCGACGATCAGGACATCGGACAGACTGATCACCGCTTGGGCGATCTGGGCCAGTGAGTACCAGCCCGTGGCAGCAGTGAAGGTCTTGAAGATGGCACGGTCGAAGCGGCGCAGCGAGAGGCGGAACCATGGAAGGAGGCGATGGGCGATCACCAGGCGTGAGACCTGGCCGACGAGGCTGATCGCCACGGTCACGATGCCGAGCGCGACGAGCCCTCCGTGCAGGTACAGCACGATGACCCAGGCGATGGCCTGGGAAAACGTCACCGCCATCAGGCTGTAGTTCAAGAGGTCGAACCGCTGCAGTGCGCTGATCGCGCCGCCGAACGTGTCCATGGGTATGGAGAGCGCCATGTCGAACGCAAGGAGCAGGAGCAGAAACTGGGCCTGGCCGACCAGGCTCTTGGGGATGCTGGGGATGATGTCCGGGAGGAAGTAGGCGAAGACCATGACGCCCGCGAACGCGACGATCCCGAGCACCGAGAGGCACAGGAAGGACGTGTTGAGCGTCGACGTGACCAGGTCGTCGTCTTCCAACTCGAGGTGCCGGCTGACGAACGCCACGGTGGCGCTGGCAAAGCCCAGCTCGAGGATCTCGAGGAACGGGATGAGGGAACCGATCAGCGCCCAGACCCCGTAGCGCAGGATGCCCAGCTGATGGGTGAAGACAGGGGTGACGAGGAACGAGACCGCCGCGATGGAGATGGCGCCCGAGTAACTCGTGATCACATTGCGGCGATGGCTGGCTTTCCTCGGCCTCTTGTTTCCGGAGGCGTTGTCCCCCGGCAGCGCCTTCAGGTTGGAGCTCGGGCTCGCGCAACACGTGACCGGGTCTTATCGGGCGTTTCGGCGATGCCTCATCATGAGGCTTTCCGCCGTGTGCGTCTGGGACGACGCCTCGTACCCGTAGACGGGGCCCATCTTGCGCCACCGCTCTCTGTTGAGCACGATGCCGACGACGTTCGCTCCTGAGGCGCGCAGGTGCGCCAACCCCTGCTCCAGGCTCTCGAAGGTGAACTTTCGTGCGTCGACCACCAGGATCACCGCGTCCGCCTTGGTCACCAGGATCGTCGTCTCGGCCACGCCCATGACCGGCGGGCAATCGAGCACGACGGTCCGGTCCGACTCGCCCAGCGCGCGTAACAGCCGCGGGATGTCCGCCACCGCGATGTCCGCCGGATGCCGCGTCGGGACGCCGGCGGGGATGACCTCCAGATAGCGATTCCCCGTCGGGGCCAGGAGCTCGGTCGGACCGGTGGCCACGGCAATGTCGCTCACGCCGGGCGACAGCTCCACCCCGAAGATCTCGTGCAGTCTCGGTTGGCGCAGGTCGGCGTCGACCGCAACCACGAATTGGCCGGCGGTGGCGAGTGCCCACGCCGCGTGGGAGACGACGGTGGACTTGCCCTCCCGGGGATCACAGGACGTGAAGGCGATCACCGGGTGGCTCTCGTGGAACATGACGTGGAGGCGGCTGCGTAATTGCTGGAACGCCTCGAGCCCGCGCGCGTCGCCGCCCGATTGGAACATGTCGGCCGGATCCGCGCTGGGACGGGCGAGCACGGGCACCTCTCCCAGCACCGGGATGCCCAGCCGGTCCGAGATCTCGTCGGCAGCGACGGAGCGCCGGAACGCCCGGGCCGCCAGCGCAGCGAACACGGCCGCAATCAGGCCGAACACGAAAGCCGCGACCGCCACCGTGGCGCGGGGATTCGACGGGGCGGTGGGGAGCTCGGCCACTCCGAGCTCGGAGAGCACGAGGAGGGACCCCGCGTCGCGGTTGGTGACACGGAGCACCCGCGCCGCCGTGGCGTTGGCATACGCCTGGGCGGCGGCCGGGTCCGTGCTCTTGGCGTTGATCGTGACGGTGTTGGACGAGGGATCCCCGGTTGCCGAGATCGTCACCGGCACCGATTGGAAGGGCTTGGGCACCTGGCTCCGTACCACGGCGTCGACCGACGGGTTCTCCGCCTCCACCGCGATCTGGGGGATCTCGATCTGAATGGCGGAGACGTCCTGACCCGCGTTGGGACCGGCGGGCGGCTGCGCCAGCAGGACCACCGTGGCCTCGTACTGCTTGGCGGGGACCACTGCATACGCCGCGCCGATCAGCAGGCAGACGAGGAAGGTGACAAGGGCCACCACCCAATGGGCACGCACCGTGCGCACGACTTGTCTCAGATTCATCCCGGCCCCTCTGCTCCCGACTCCATGACGGTCGCTGTGCGCAACCGCTCCACAGCCTCGACACGGCGGTCGAGTGCGGCGTGATCCTGCACGCGAGCCCGGCCGCGACCGGACGACCTGCGCTCCCGCTCCATGCAGCCTAGGAGGCGGCCCGGGGCAGAGTCGGTCATGCCGGTCCCGTTGCGCAGGCGGCGGCTCTCCAGGGCTGCGCTCACCTCCCGGCTCCCGCAGCGAACCTCGACGGGGTGACCTTCAGGGGCCCACTCGGCACTCGAGGCCGTTCGTGCATGGACGTCACGCAGGCACGCAGCACCCCGAGGCTGACACCGAACAGCGTGGCAAACCGGTATTCGTCGAGGAGGGGCTCGAGGAGACCCGTCGCGAACAGCCCGACCACCACCCCTACGGTCGCCAGCGCCAGCGAGGCTGTCACCCGGTCCGTATGTCGCCACCACACCCGGAGACCCCCCTTGATGGAGTCCCCGAGGGCGAGGGCGAAGAGCGCGAGTCCGATGAGGCCCAACCGGAGCAAGATGTCGAGCACGATGTCGTGTGCGTACGCGATGGTCTCCACCGACCGCGTCCCTGTTTCGTAGTACTGGAATTCGATGCCCAGCCCCCACCCGATGAGCAGGTGCTGAGGGATGAGCTTCTCCGCCCCGCGTCCAGGTCGAGGCGGTCCTGCGCCGATTCCGCCTTCGCCTCGTCGTGAAAGAGGCTCTGGGCGCTCGACGCGAGCGGAACCTGGGGCGCCCGCCGGTCGACCGCCGCCGGTACCACCACGACGACGATGGCGATGGCGACAACGGCGAGAAGCGGTCAGGGCCACTTGACCACCGGTGACGTAGAAGCGTCGGGCGATGCCGTGCCGCGGCCCGACGATGACCCCCACGACCACCACCAACACGACCGCCCCGAGGTTCACCAGCATGGCGCGCTGATCGGCCAACAGCACACTGCCCACAATGGGAATGAGGGCGAGGACATGGCGCAGCCGGACCGGTCCGGAGGCCAGCCTGACCATGAAGCACATGGCCACGATGGCGAGGATAGAGGGCAGCCGTCTCCGCGCCGACCACTCCGAAGGACGACAACGGGAGCAAGGGCAGGTTCGTGTTCACGCTGACCCCGGCGAGCGTCATGAGGTCGAGCACGGACGCGCAGACGATGCACAACGTCCCGAGTTTCAACAGTGCGCCGCTGTCGATGTACTTCCGGATCGGCACCCCCGCCGCCAACGCGTACGCACCCACGATGTACAGGATGTCCTTCGCCTCGTAGAGATCCTGGGAAAACGAGTTGTAGTAGAGCTTGCCCTCCACGGCGCCGACCGCCATCCAGGCGCCGAAGGCCAGCCAGAGGCCGGCCGGCAGGCCGATCCGGTTCGGCCTGCCCCGCGCGATGAGCCGGGCCACCAGTGCGAGCGTGATGTAGATCTCGGGCAGCCGCAGCTGCGTCGATCCCGATCCGGGGTGGAACAGGCCGCGCGGAATGCTGTTGGGGTTGTTGTAGAGCGTCGCCTCCACGACCAGCATGCCGAGGAGGACGAGCGGGACCAGTTGCTCGTTGCCCGTGCGCTCCCAATGGACGAACAGCGCGACGACCGCTGCGGCAAATCCGAGCCCGGCGATCCCGGCCAGCACTAGGAGCATGGACCCACCGCCTCCATCAGCGGCGCCAGGGCGGCGTCCCACGTGTGGTCCGCCACGACGGCGTCGTGGCCGGCGCGGCCCAGCGCGGCGGCGCGGGCGGGATCTCGCAGGAGGTCGGCGATCGCCTCAGCCAGTGCGGGTGCCGTGTCGGCCACGACCACACCCCTCCCCACCAGGTCCTCCATGCCCTCACAGCCCACCGACGTGGCCACGACGGGGCGTCCGACGTCGAGCGCCTCCATGATCTTCAGCCGCGTGCCCCCACCGGCCCGCAACGGAGCGACGACGACCCTGGACCGGGCCAGGAACGGGCTCACGTCGGCCACCGTCCCGGTGACCTCGATGTGCTCGTCGGCCAGGGCGCGCACGGCCGGCGCCGGATCCTTGCCCACGAGGAGGAGCCGGGCCTCGGGCACGCGCGCGAGGACCTCGGGCCAGATCTCCCGGCCCAGCCAGACGGCGGCGTCGACGTTGGGGGCCCATCCCATGGTGGCCACGAATGCCACGGTGGTGTCGGGTGCGTCCGGCAGGATCGCTGAGGGCTCCCGTCCGTTCGGGCAGACCAGGACGGAGCGGGCGCCTCCGGTCAGTCTCGCCTTCTCCCGCTCGCTGACCACGACGACGTGATCGAAGGCGCCGATGGTCCGCCGCTCCATGCGCCGCAGGGCGGCCGCCTCCGCGCGCAACAGCGCGGCGGGAACACCATGCCGGGCCCGGGCGTAGCTGTCCACCAGGGCCGATTCGACGTTGTGGAGGTCGAGGATCGACTTCTTGGCCGGGACATCGAGCACGAGGGGCACCATTTGCTGATATTCGACCTGCAACAGGTCGATAGGACCTTCGTCGGCAGCACTGCGGACGGCCTTGACCATCGCGGCGCTCCAGAACCGCCCTGCTGAGACGCTCCGAGTCGCCGCGACGCCGCGGGCCACGCCCACCGGTGTGACCCGCCAGGGCACGGCGCGTACGTCAATGCCGAGGTCACGGAGGCCAGCCCGGTCCGCGCCACCGTCGTCATAACCGCACAGGACGAACTCGCCGGTCGCCGCCAGCCGGCGGGCGATGGCCAGGGCACGTTGGTAACCCCCGTTGTTGTCCGGCAACGGGAGGAACTTCGTGATCATGAGAGTCCTCATCGCGCCGCCGAGCTGGGGTCCCACTGCGATGCCGTGCCACTCATCGCTCCACAGTCGACCACATGGTCGGGCGGTCACCGCGCGCATACCGCGCCATGCCGCCCAGGGCGACGCCCTGCAGGAACATGACCTGCCCCGCCCCGGCGGACGCCGCCGCGAGCAGATGCCGGGGAGCCGGCCCGGTTGCTGCGTCCTCCGTCGGCTCGCCCACCCGGGCCCCGGCCAGCAGGCCCGCGCTGGCGGCCAGGTTGGCCAGCAGGAAGGCCCGGGCCAGCCTGCTCGAGCGCACCTTGGTCCCGGCGACGACCAGAAGCGCCACATGCGCCAGCGGGCCGACCGTGAACCGGGCCAGGCGGTGCCCCCACAGCTCGGCGGCCACGAGGCCCGCGGACGGGCGCAGCTGGCGCCGGCGCCGGACGAGGACGTGCAGCGCACCCGAGACGTTTCGGGTCCGGCGCTCCCACTGGACCGCCAGTGACGCCACGGCGGGATCGAGCGCGCGCGCCCGCGGCTCGTAGGCGACCCGGTAGCCCTGCTCAATGATGTCGAGCGCCGCCCACAGGTCGTCGATGGCGACGTCGCCTGGAATGGGGCGCCAGGCCTTGGCCCGGATGGCCGAGAGCTCGCCGACGAGGCCGATCGTCGTGCCCAGGCGGTCTTCGCGCTGCTTGAGCCAGGACTCGAACCTCCAGTACAGGCTCTCGCCTCCCCCGCCGTCGTCTTCGAGCTTCTCGCCCGCGACCGCTCCCACGGCGGGGTCCGCGAAGTGCTCCACCACCGCGGCCAGCGCACCGGGCGCCAGGCGGTTGTTGGCATCGCTGATCACGACGACCGGCGTCGTGGCCTCGGCAAAGCCCCGGTTGAGCGCCTGGGACTTGCCGAGACGTTCCGGGCCGGTCAGCGCCCGGGCCCCGGCCCGCTCGGCCGCCGCCGCGGTCTCGGGATCCCCGTCGGCCACCACCAGGATCTCGAGTGAGCCCGGATACCCATTCGCCCGGAGGTCGTCGATCTTGGCGGCGATCACGCCCGCCTCGCGGTAGGCCGGCACGACGACGGTCAGGTCGGGTGCCTCTCCCGGTCCCGCCGGCCGCGGGGCCACCTGTACCCTGCCGCGACCGCCCCGGGTGCGCCAGGCCAGCCAGGCCGGATAGAGCAGATGACCCGAAGCGGCCGCCGCCACCAACCCGCCCACCAGCAGGCTCGTCCCCAGGTGCGGGCGGCTCACTCCGGCACCTCCTCCGTGACGTCCACCCCACGGAAGCGTGTGGTGCCGGCCAGCTCCATGACGACAGCGAGGCGCCACTGCTGGGCTCTCATCGCCATGTCGTTCTCAGGAGCCTGCTCCGCCGGTGGCCCGGCAACGTCAGCGACAGTGTGCGCCATCATCGTCCGAGAGTCGTGCGGTGCTCCCCACCTGCATGTGGGGACCGCAAAGTGAAGGAAGCCTACTCTCGGACCTGCTTGATGACGGCCCCGGCCGTCCTGGCCAGGATCACCAGATCCCCCGCCACCGACCAGTTCTCGATGTAGTGGTTGTCGAACCAGGCCCTGTCCTCAATGGACGTGTCACCGCGCAGCCCATTGACCTGAGCCAACCCGGTCAGCCCCACGGGGACCCGGTGCCGGTCGCCGTAGCGCGGAACTTCCTGCTCGAACTGCTCGACGAAGAAGGGACGCTCGGGGCGGGGACCTACGAGTGACATCTCCCCGCGCAGCACGTTCCAGAGCTGCGGCAGTTCGTCCAGCGACGTCTTGCGCATGATGCCGCCGATCTTCGTGACGCGCTCGTCGTCGTCGACACTCCATTGGGTGTCCGACTCGTTGTTCACCCGCATGGAACGGAACTTCAGGACCTCCACCTCGCGCCCGTTCTTCCCGATGCGGCGCTGGCGGAAGTAGACCGGGCCCGGGCTGGTGAGCTTCACGGCCAGCGCCAGCAGCCCGTAAAGCGGCGAGAGCAGCGCGAGCATGAGAGCGGAGATGCCCGAGTCGAACGCCCGCTTGGCCATGCGTCCCGAGGCCCGCATGGTCGATCGCCGCAGGCGCACCAGGGGGAAGCCCCACACCATGTCGACGTCACGGGGCGCGGCCTGGAGCCCCAACTCGAAGAAGCGCGGAATGGTGTACATGTCCACTGCTGCGTTCTCGCAGGAGCGGACGACCCGAACCAGGTCGGGGTCACGATTCACTCCGAAGGCGATCACCACCCGGTCGATCCGGTGATCCCGCAGGACGCGGTCGAGTTGATCGATCCGACCCAGGACCGGGCGCGAGAGGGAGTCGTCGGCGCAGTCGTCCAGCAGCCCGATCGGGTGCAGCCCGTAACTGGGGTTCAGCTCGAGGGCGTCGGCAAAGCGCTCCGCCACCTTCCCGGCACCCACAATGAGCACCCGCTGCCCGAGGGCCCCCTTCGTTCTGGCCCGCCGGATGCCGACGTAGGCGAAGGCCCGGCCGATCAGAAGGAGGCACAGGGTGGAGAGGCCCACCAGCACGAACGGGCGGACCTGCCGCCCAAAGCCGTCGAAGGCCCCGATCACGGTGAGGGGGACAGCGACCGCCGCCGCCAACGTCGTGACGTCCTTGCTCACGTTCAGGGTGATCCGCGAGGCGTACTGCCCCCGCAGCGCACAGACCCCCAGCACGCCGAGGACGAAGACCGCCACCGGCCACTGCAGCACCGCCGGGGCGAAGGCCACAACGGCGATGGCGAGGACCACGAGGTCCGTCCCCGCCACGACCTCACCGCTGGTGCGCGCCGCGAACCGGCGGCGGATGCCCGCGGCCTGTCCAGACTCGGACTCCGGCTGGCCCCACCGCCAACTCTGTAGGTCTCTGCCGATCGTGACCGACGACATTCCGATTGCTCCCTCGCCGAGCGCTTGAGTGGTTCAGGCGGTCCGACGACGGCCGCGGACGAGAACGGCACCCACGCCGATCGCCACGACACCGATGACCGCCATCTCCTCGATGTCGGCACCGGTGAAGGCCAGGCCGCTGGACGTCACGGGGGCTGTCGAACTCGTCGACGCCGCCGTCGCCGGCCCGTCAGCCGGCGCGATCGCCGGCGTGTTGGTCACTACGGTCGGTGTGGTGCTGCAGCCCGTGTAGCAAGTCGGTCCGCCCCGGCCGCTCCTGCGATGAGCCCACCCAGGGGTACCGCAAGCAGCACGCCCAGAGCGGGACCACAAGCTACGGCGAGCATGCGCTGTGCCTTGGTCCTTTTCACCTTGATCTCCTCCACTGGTTCCGCTCGACGAGCGGTCGATTCGAGAGCTACTTGCTACCTCGACCGTTTCCCACAAACCCTTCAGTCGAGGGCGCCAAGTCCGCCGCAATCATCATTCCAGGGAATTCGGTCGAGAGGACAGAGCCAAAGGTCACAATGCCCAGGAACGGAGTCACAACTGCGAGACAATTCCCCCCTGACACCCACTTTTCCGGGAAAAGGACTGTGTCCTTTCCGCGAAAACCGCCTTTGGGCGGCCTCAGCCTACAGGGCCATCGTGCCGGCGGTCAGCCCAGGTCGGCGGCGAAGGCCGCGAGGCTCTCGGGAAACGACCCGCCGGTGATGGTCGAATTGACCCCGCCGGTGTCGTCGTCGAAGTAGCTCTCGAAGACCACGTCGTTGGAGCTGGTCTCCATCCACGACACCATGTGGTTGATGTAATAGGGATCATCACCGAGCCCGTGGCCGTCGCTGCGGATCGTCACGCCCCATTCGGGGAAGGCGAGCGGCTTGCCCTCTGCCGAGGCGAACCGCTGGGCCGCAGTGAGGCTCGGCAGGGTGGTCGAGGACCAGGCGTTGGTGGGCGTCTGCGGCGTGGCCCAGGACTGGTCGTAGGCATCGAGGCCGATGACGTCCACGTAGTCGTTCCCGGGGTAGGCCGCGGCGACCGAGTAGCCCGACTCCGTGAAGGCGCCCTCATCGGGATTCCACACGAAGCGGAAGTGCTCGCCCGAAACGGACCGCATGGCCGTGACGATCTGCTGGAAGTACGTGGCGAAGCTGGCCTCGGCGGCCGAGGTCCCTGCGTACCAGGCCGTCCAGTTGCCGTCGAACTCCCAGCCGAGGCGCAGGTAGGCGTTGGCCTGACCGGCCGAGACGAGGGTCTGCGCCAGCGTCGTGAAGTAGCTGTTGTACGCGCCCGTCGCCCCGGTGGCGAGTGACGCACCGACGCCGGTCGGGAACATGGGCACGCCGAGCGAGAGCGTGTAGCCGCTGCCCTTCCACTTCCCAGTCAGCCAGGCGAGCGAGCCGCCGCTGCCGTCGAGGCCCGACCAGCCACCATTGGAAGGCAGGTAGTCGCTGGCGATCGTGGGCGACGTCTCCGTCTCCTGGGCGAAGGCGGCCATTCCCTGTGGGTCCACCGAGGGCACGTAGGCGCCCTGCTGGAGGCTGCTCGTCGGAGGTGATGTCGTCGTCACCGGACCTGTGGTCGTCGTCGTGGGGGGCGCCGTGGTCGTCGTCGTGCGGGG
The DNA here is from genome assembly GCA_963731065.1 of uncultured Acidimicrobiaceae bacterium. Classification (GTDB taxonomy): domain Bacteria; phylum Actinomycetota; class Acidimicrobiia; order Acidimicrobiales; family RAAP-2; genus Bog-473. The sequence continues at coordinate 396,055 of CAVSUH010000007.1, forward strand.
CCGGGTGGTGGTGGTCGTCGTCGTGGGCGGCGGCGCGCTGGTCGTCGTCGTGGGCGGGTCGGTGGTCGTCGTGGGCGGGTCGGTGGTCGTCGTGGTTGACGGCGGGGCCGTGGTGGTGGTCGGCAGCGGCGTCGGCTGTGTCGGCTCGGTGATGGCGGGTGGCGGCGGCCCGAAGAGGCTCGCCGCCCCAGTGGTCGTCACGACGGCGTAGCCCGGGGCGGGCGGGTCGATGACAATGCCCAGGGCGCTGACGCCCGTCCCCGCCGTCGACCCGTAGTACCCGGCGTCGCCGAAGGTGAAGACGCCGCCGTCGGCGGCCACCATCCAGTACCCGGCGCCGTCGGGTGTGGGGGCCATGCCCACGATGGGTTGGTCGAGTCGGATTGCCCCCGTCGACCCGTAGAACGCGGCGTTGCCGTAGTTGAAGATGCCGCCGTCGGAGGCCACGAGCCAGTAGCCGCCGCCGTCTGCGGTGGCCGCCATGCCGACGATGGCGCGGTTGAGACGGATGGACCCCGTGGAGCCGAAGAAGACGGCGTCGCCGTAGCTGAAGATGCCGCCGTCGGAGGCCACGAGCCAGTAGCCATGACCGTCGCGGGTCCCCGCCATGCCGACGATCGGCCGGTTGAGGTGAATGGACCCCGTGGAGCCGTAGAACGCGGCGTCGCCGTAGTTGAAGATGCCGCCGTCGGAGGCCACGAGCCAGTAGCCGCCGCCGTCCGGCGTGGGCGCCATGCCGACGATGGACCTCGAGAGGCGCAGGCCCGACCGCGCCGGGGATCCCAGCGCCGGGGCCCCACCGTGCGGCGTGACCGTTCCGCCGGCGGTGGCGGTCCAGTAGCCACCTGTGGGATCGGCGGCGAACATCTCGCCCCCGCCGTAGCCGCTGGTGCGGGCCGCGGTCGCGGCGCCGGCGTCGGTGGATGCCCAGGATTCGATGGCAAGACCCAGGCCGAGCGCAGGGACCAACACGAAGAGCGCGACAGCGCGCGCCGCTGCGAGTGAGAGCGACCGTCTCGGCCCGGACTGGCGCATTGTCTTCCCCCCCCGAACCCGCTGGCGTGTCGGGTCGCGAGGCGACGAGCAGTGCGCTCATTGCTGGTTCGGCGGCCCGGCGAACTCAACGAGTCCCGTAGCTTTGCGTCCCCCCCTCACGGGAGGTTTGCCTTTTCGTTCCGCTACGGAGGATGCACCGACCGGCGAGCGCTTACTAGGTACTTAGGTCCTATTTGCGCGAGTTATGTGCGGGCGGGGCGGGGCGGAGGCGGGAGTTGTGCGACTTGTGTGCGTCGCCGCGACGCAAGGCCCTCAGGCGGCCGGCCCGGCCCCCGCCTCGACGGCGCCGAGCGGCACGTGCCACGTCAGCCGGGTGCCGCCTTCGCGGGAGATACCGAGCTCGACGCTCCCCCCCAGCCGCTCGGCCCGCTGGCGCAGGTTCTTCAGGCCGAGGCCGGCCGCCTTGGTGTCCCCGATGCCGACGCCGTCGTCGGCGACAACCAGGCGAAGCTCCTCGCCGGCGGCGATCGTGATCACCACCTGAGAGGCGCGAGCATGCTTGCCGACGTTGGTCAACGCCTCCCGGAGGACTGCGAGCACCTCCTCGGCGAGCGAATCGTTGACCGCGGTGTCCACCGGCCCGCCGAACGAGACCTGCGGGAGGAGACCGAGAACGGGGCGCAGCTCATGGACGAGGTCGAGGACCTTCGGGTGTAGGCCCTCCTTGTTGATCGTGAGCTCTATGTCGAAGATCGCCTTGCGCAGCTGCCGGATCGTCTCGTCGAGCTTGTCGATCGCCTCCCCGATCCGCATCACGGCCTCCGGCCGCTCCACCAGGCGGGCTGTTCCCTGGAGCGACAGCCCGATGGCGAACAGGCGCTGGATCACCGAGTCGTGCAGGTCGCGCGCGATCCGGTCGCGGTCCTCGGTGAGGGCCCTGTCGCGCACGATGCCATGGAGCCGGGCGTTCTCGATGGCGATGCCCGCCGCCATGGCGAGGGCCAGGACCAGCTCCTCGTCGTCTTCGGAGAACTCCGGCGCCGTCCTCTTGTTGGTCAGGTACAGGATCCCGTAGACCTCGCCGTGCACCCGGACCGGCACCCCGAGGAAGGAGGTCATGGCGGGATGCTGCGGAGGGAACCCGAAGCTCTCCGGGCTCTGGGCGAGGTCGGCCAGGCGGAGCGGCCTGCCCTCCGCGATCAGGGTGCCGAGCACGCCCCTCCCGGTGGGGCGGGCGCCGATGGCGCGTTCTTCGTCGTGGCTCAGGCCGACGGTCAGGAACTGGTCCAGGGCCCGTCCGTCCTCGGTCAGGACGCCGAGCGCCCCGTACTGCGCGTCGACGAGGTCGCGGGCCTCCTCGCTGATCCGCCGGAGCACGACCGGCAGGTTCAACTCGGCATCGAGGATGAGGATCGCCTGTACCAATCGGCGCAGCTTGGCGGGATCATCGATCCTGTCGAAGGGCTGCACGGGAAGTCAGGATAGAGGGGGACCAAATCGCCCGTGCGGACAGGCAGGGTGCAGACAGGTTGCGCACCACGGCCCGGGGGCCGAAGCCCGACGGAGGCGTGGCAATATTGGGGAAATGACGATTCGGGTGTTTCTCCTCGACGATCATGAGCTGGTGCGCACAGGCCTGCGGACCTTGCTCGAGTCCGAGGACGATATGGACGTCGTCGGCGAGGCTGGCACCGCCGGAGAGGGCCTCCGCCTGATCCGCGAGATCCTCCCCGACGTGGCCATCCTCGACGTCCGTCTCCCCGACGGCAACGGCATCGAGGTCTGCCGCGAGGTCCAGTCGCTCACGCCTCAGGTCAGGTGCCTCATGCTGACGTCGTACTCCGACGACGACGCACTCTTCTCGTCCATCATGGCCGGCGCCTCGGGGTACGTCCTGAAGGAAGTGGGCGGCGGTGACCTGCTGGGGGACATCCGCCGGGTCAGTCAGGGCATGTCCCTGCTCGATCCGGTACTGACCCAGGAGCTGTTCGACCGCCTGCGCAAGGACCAGGAGGCCGAATCACGCCTGACCGTGCTGACCCCCCAGGAGCGCAAGGTCCTGGAGCTGATCGCCCTGGGCCAGTCGAATCGCCAGATCGCCGAACAGCTCTTCCTGGCCGAGGCCACGGTCAAGAACTACGTGTCGAGCCTGCTGTCGAAGCTCGGCATGCGCCGGCGCACTGAGGCGGCCGTCTACGCCGCCGTCCTGGCCGAGCGTAAGGCCTTCAATCCCAGGCCCTGAGCGCCGAGACCCGTATTCCGCTCGCTACGCGACCTTTTCCCGGCGGTTGTCGTCGAGGGTCCGAAAGTCCACTCCGACCTCTCTGAGGCGGGCTTCCAGCCGCTCTCGCTCGACCAGCGGGTTCCCGAACCGGCCCGGCTCGGATTCGATGCCCATGGCGGTGCACAGGCGGAGCAGCATGCGGTCGTGATCGAGCTCGAGCGCCAGGTCCTCGGCCATGATGTGCGTCGCCATCCGGCCCGTGCCCGGCCATGTGGCGGCGGTACTGCAGGAGGATCACCACCAGCTCATCGCGTGAAACGGGCAACGGGACCGGGTCCACGTCACCACAGAGCTCGGCCGAGCAATTCGCTGTACATGGACATCGCTCATAATTTTGCCGGAATTGGGTTCGACCAATAGGGCCGATACTCCTGTTTCGTATAGAGCCGTAACTCCCTATCGGGCCGGCGACCGATCGACTACGCCCAACGGCTAGCGCCGGCCGACCCGGGTGGACCGGTCCGCCCGGGCGAGCACGTCCTCGGCCGACTCGGAGTCCTCGGCCACGGCCACCCCCAGGGACGAGCTGAGGCGGATGTCCTGGCCTCCGACGGTCACGGGCTCGTCCAGCGTGCGCTGCAGCCTGCGCATCAGGGGCCCAACCACCTGCTCGTCGGTCACGGCCAGCACCACGACGAGCTCGCTTCCGCCCACCCTGCCGATGGTGTCCTCCGCCCGGAGCACCGAGGTGAGCCGGCGGGACATCTCGCCCAGCACGGTGTTGCCGGTCGTGTAGCCGAGGTCGAGGTTGATCTCGGCCAGGTTGTCCAGGTCGATGTGGCACACGACGACCTCGCCCCCGTGGCGCCGGCGCCGGACCAGGGCCTGGGTCAGGCGGTCGAGCAGCAGGAGCTGGTTGGCCAGGCCGGTGTGCGGGTCGGCCATGGAGAGCTGCCAGAGCTGGTCGTACTTCCCCCGCTGCGGCCCACCGGTCACCGGGACCTCGGTCCCGACCGAGCTGAACTCCCGCAGCATCGACTCGACGCTCTTGGCCGTGCCCGGGCCTGCGTCTTGGGAGCCCTCCTGGCCCGTCGCCTCGGATGGAACCTCCGGGGCCCGTGCCGCGCTCGTCGGAGCCGACCTCGCCAAGCTGCTTCTTGGCCTTCTTCACGCTGTCCCCCTCCGATACGGACCCTCCACTCTTATCGGAACGTCGCGGGCCGAAACAGAGCCGTAAGTCATCAGGTGGGCCCCAAACGCTGCCGGACCGCCTTCGCCTGGCACCGGTGGGCGGGCACCGACACCCACCCTGAACAGGGGAAAGAGGCCGGAATCGGGACCGGCGGCGAGGCGCCCGCGCTATCCTGGCAGTGCCACCGCGCCGGCCCCCCGGGGACGACCGCCGTGGCCGCATCCTTCGCTGGGCCGCCTGGCCCGGCGGCATCGAAACGCGACGAGGCCGACCATCGAGCCATCATCCCGAGCCGTGAGGACGAGCGCACCCGACTCCGGGCCCGGCGCGGTCGCGCCCAGGTGAGCGCGGCCCCGACCATTGTGGTCGACGGCGCCGGGCTCGAGGCCCTGGTGGCCGAGGTCGGCGGCGCAGGACTCGTACGGCTTCGACACCGAGTTCCACACCGAGCGCACCTACGTCCCGGATCTGGCGCTCATCCAGATCGCCTGGGACGGCAAGACCGCGCTCGTGGACCCGCTCGCGGTCGACCCCGCGCCGCTGGCGACGGTCTTCGGGGGACCCGGCATCGCAGTGGCCCACACGGCGTCCCAAGACCTCGACGTGCTCATGGCGGCCTGCGGGGCCGTCCCCGGCACGGTGTTCGATACGCAGATCGTCGCCGGATTCCTCGGTCTCTCCACGCCCTCGCTCTCCCGCCTGGTCGACCAGATGCTCGGCGTCTCACTCCCCAAGGCGGACCGCCTCTCGGACTGGCTGGTCCGGCCCATCTCGGACCGTCAGGTCACCTACGCCCTCAACGACGTCGCCCACCTGCTGGAGCTGCGGGACGTGCTCACCGAGCGGCTGCGGGCACTCGGGCGCCTGGAATGGGCCCTGAGCGAGTGCGAGCAGGTGCTGGGCGACCGCACACCGGTGCGTGTCCCCGAGGAGGCGTGGTGGAAGCTCGGCGACGTTCGGGGCATGTCCCGGCGCTCGCGCGCCGTGGCGCAGGAAGTGGCGGCGTGGCGCGAACGCACCGCCGCCGAGACCAACCGGCCCCGCCGCATGGTGCTGTCAGACCTCGGGCTCCTCGCCCTGTCGCAGCGGCCGCCGCGCAACGCCGACGAGCTCCGCGCCACCCGCGGCGTCGACGGGCGGCACCTGGCCCAGGGGCGTGCGGCCGAGATCATGCGGGCGGTCGAGCGCGGCCTGGACCTCCCGTCGGACCAGATCCGTATGCCTTCGGAGGGGCGCGACGCACCGGCTCCGCCGGCTGCAGTCGCCGTGTGCTCGGGCGTGGTGCGCCAGATCGCCGACGACCTCGATTTCGACCAGGGGCTCCTTGCCACGCGGGCCGACATCGCCCAACTCCTCTGCGGCGAACCGAGCCGGCTCGATACGGGGTGGCGCCGCACCATTGTGGGGGACCCGCTGCGCCGGCTGATCGCCGGCGAGGTCGCGACCGCCTTCGACGGCGCGGTCACCTCGTCATGGAGGAGCGCTCCGGAAAGCCGCTACCACCCCTTCGCTGACGGCGTGACGAACCGTGGGTCCCGCTCCCGGAATGCGGGCGACGCCTGATCAACAGACGGACCTGGAACACTGTCCGCCGATGCTTTTTGCGACGTGCACGCGAGTGGAGCACGAAGGGTGACGTCGAGGCTGAGACGGCTGCCGCTGCCGACGCTGTGTGCCCTCATCGTCGCTGCTGCATGCGTCGCAGGCGTGCCGAGCTCGGCCGGTGCCGCCGTTGTGCCGTTACCCATCGAAGCCGCATTCAGCGCTCCCGGACCCTTCGCCACGACGACCGGAACGGTCATGAAAGGGTCGACGGTCGAGTACGACCTCTTCTACCCGAGCAACTATGGGAGCGTGGGGTTCAAGAGCCCGATCATCACCTGGGGCAACGGGACTGGCGGTGTCCCAGACATGTACTCCACTCTGCTCCTCCAATTCGCCTCGTATGGCTTCACGGTGATCGCCACGACTCGGAAGAACACTGGGAGCGGCCGCGAGATCGACGCGGCCGCCCACTACATGGTCAAGATGAGCACAACCCCGGGCAGCGTGTTCTCTGGCCACCTCAACGTGCACCGGGTGGCTGCGGTCGGTCATTCCCAAGGCGCCGACGGTGCAGCAAGGGTGGCCATCATGGACCCGAAATTGATCACCACCCTCATCACGTTCTCGCTCCCCGCAGCGAGCTTGGATACCACGAACCCTGACTGCCCGGTGGTCTCGGATTGCGAGGAGAACATGGCGTCGCTCCGTCAACCCGCCTTTCTCATCTCAACGTACGGCCCTGAGGACAGCTACATCTCCAGTCCCAGGGTCGAGCGGGCCTATTTCAGCGAAGTCAAAGGGCGCGCTGCGCTGGGGATCATCAAGACGTCTGGCGGAGTCAAGGTCGATCACGCCTCCATTGAGAATGCCACCTCTGGCGGGAATCCGGGTGAGGAGATTGCCTATGCCACCGCGTGGCTGGAGTTCATTCTGCGGGGGAACCGGCAGGCGGCCCAGGCGTTCACGGGCCCCCACCCCGAGCTGACCTCCAACCCCGACTGGCCCGGCAGCAAGGTCAAGTCGTGACGATGGCGAGAACGAGTGCTTCCTAGTTGACGAGCTTCTCCCGGCCCTCCCAATAGGGCCCGCGGAGCCTGTACTTCTGCAGCTTGCCCGTCGCCGTGCGGTCGAGCGCGTCGCGCAGCTCCACGCTGGTGGGCGCCTTGAAGTGCGCCAGCCGCCCGCGACAGTGCGCGATGAGCTCGGCCTCGGTGACCGTCGACCCCTCGCGCACGACGACCAGCGCCTTGATCGTCTCGCCCCACCGCTCGTCGGGCACGCCGATCACCGCCACCTCAGCCACCGCCTCGTGCTGGTACAGGCAGTCCTCGACCTCGATGGATGAAACGTTCTCACCGCCGGTGATGATCACGTCCTTCTTGCGGTCCGAGATGACGACGTGCGCGCCGTCGAGGTGGCCGCCGTCGCCCGTGTGGAACCAGCCGCCCCGCAGCGCCGCGTCCGTCTCCTGCGGCTGCTCCCAGTAGCCGGCGAAGACGTGGTTGGAACGCGCCAGCACCTCGCCATCCTCGTCGACGGCGATCTGGACGCCCAGCGCCGGGACGCCGGCCCGGCTGAGGAGCTGCGACCGCGTGGCAGCGTCGAGGCTGTCCCATTCGGCCGGCGCCCGGTTGATGGTCAGCAGCGGTGCGGTTTCGGTCAGGCCGTAGATCTGTATGAACTCCCAACCGAGCTCGGACTCCACCCGCTCGATCGTCCTCGACGGCGGTGGCGCACCGGCCACGACGATGCGCACCGTGCCGCGCCCGGGCACGGACCGGCCCTCGGCCGCCCGGGTCTCCGCCGCGCTCAGGATTGCCGCCACGACCGCCGGCGCGCCGCACAGCAACGTCACGCCGTGTCGCTCGATCCGCGAGAGGATGTCCTCACCGTCGACCTTGCGCAACACGATGTGCGTGCCACCCATACCGGTGACCGCGTAGGGCATGCCCCAGCCGTTGCAATGGAACATCGGCAGCGTGTGCAGGAGCACGTCGCGGTCGCTGACCCCGGTGTGCCACCCGAAGGTGGCCGCGTTCAGCCAGCAGTTGCGCTGGGTCAGCTGCACGCCCTTGGGCCGCGCCGTGGTGCCCGACGTGTAATTCACGGAGCAGGCCGCGTCCTCCTGAGGCTCCCAGCCCCACGGTGCCATGCCGTCGCCTGCAGGTGTGAAGAGGGCGGCATCGTCGACGCCGTCCAGGCAGAAGCGGTGCGCGACTTTGATGGAGCCGACCTCGTCGGCCAGATCCGGGTCGTACAGGAGGACGGACGCCCCGGAATGCTGGACGACGTAGGCGATCTCGTCGGACGTCAGCCGGAAGTTGATCGGGACCAGCGTGCGGCCGTAGCCGCTCACACCGAAGTAGGACGTCAAGAACCGCCCCGAGTTCGGGCTGACGATCGCGACGCGCTCCCCGTGCTCGACCCCGTGCTCGTCCAGGGCCAGGGCCATGCCCCGGGCCCGGGCTTCGAGCTCGCGGTAGGTGAGCGTCCCGTAGGAACCCGGCACCGCAGGCTCGTCCACGACCGCCGTGCGATGCCCATAGACCAGCGCGGCCCGGTTGAGGAAGTCGGCCACCGTGAGTGCGACCCGCATGCGACCCCCGATCTCTGTTGCTTGGCTTCACCCGGCGCAGGGACCCTATCGGACCACCCGCAGCGGCCCCCTAAAAGTGCCCGAGCACGGGGTGGGGCACGTAGGGCTTCTCGAGCGCGGCGATCTCGTCCTCGGACAACTCGAGCGCCTCGGCGGCCAGCGCATCCTTGAGGTGCTTCTTCTTGGTGGCGCCGACGATCGGTGCCGACACACCGGGCTTGGCCAGCACCCAGGCCAGGGCGACCTGCGCCGGGGGGACGTCGCGGGCGGCGGCGACCTCCACCACGGCGTCGACGACATCGAAGTCCGTCGGTTGGTCGTAGAGGTAGTCGGTGAAGGCGTCGGTGCTCGAGCGGGTCGTGTGCCGCCCACCCTCACGCGTCCGGTTCCCCGCCAACACCCCGCGCGCCAGGGGGCTCCACGGAATGCACCCCACACCCTGGTCGAGGCAGAGCGGGATCATCTCGCGCTCCTCCTCGCGGTAGATCAGGTTGTAGTGGTTCTGCATGGAGACGAACTTGGTCCAGCCATGTGCCTCGGCGGTGTACTGCGCCTTGGCGAACTGCCAGGAGAACATGCTGCTGGCACCGATGTAGCGCGCCTTGCCCGCCCGCACGACGTCGTGCAACGCCTCCATCGTCTCCTCAATGGGCGTCCGGGGGTCCCAGCGGTGGATCTGATAGAGGTCCACGTACTCCATCTTGAGGTGCTTGAGCGACGCGTCGATGCCCGCGAGGATGTGCTTGCGACCGAGGCCGCCACCGTTTTCACCCGGACCGACCGGCATGAACACCTTCGTGGCGATGACGGCTTCGTCCCGCGTCAGGTACTTGGGCACAAGCTTGCCGGTCGCCACCTCACTGGCCCCGCCGGAATAGGCATCCGCGGTGTCGAAGAAGGTGACCCCGCCCTCGACGGCGGCCCGCACGATCGGTTCGGCTGCATCTTCGTCAATGACCCACGGCCGGTCACTGCCGTTCCCGAAGCCCATCATGCCCAGACAGACCCTCGAGACGCGCAGTCCCGATGTTCCAAGATTCGTGTAGTTCATGGCTGACCTCGCTTGTGTCACGACGCGACGACGTCGTCAATCGCATGCTTACCAGCCCGCGCACGGGGTCCGTGCGCCCGGTACCGCCATTCTTCTCAGCGCGGCCGCTGGCTCAGTGGCACCACTGCGTGCCCGGCGGGTGGGGCCAGCCGCTGCCGTAGCCATTGCCGCTGGAGTTCCCTGCGCCCCGCCCGTCACTGCCGGTGTTTCCGGTGTTACCCGTGCTCCCGGCGTTGCCGTCAGCGCCCCAGTTGCCGCTCGAGCCAGTGCCTGGAGACGCTCCGTCGTGCCCGCTACCGGTGTTGTTGGCGCCACCATGGCCGGTGCAGCTTCCACCGCCGGTCCCAGACCCGGTGCCGTGGCCGGTGCCGGTCCCGCTGCCGGTGCTGCTGCCGCTGCCGCTGCCGCTGCTGGTGCCCGTCGAGCCGCTGCCTCCGCCTCCCACTGGGGCGGCGCCGCCGGTCGCTGACGAAACCGGAATGCTGGTCGTGGTGGTCGTCGGTGCGGTGGGGGTTGTCGTCGTTGTTGTTGTCGTCGTCGTGGTGGTGCCGGGTGCGCCCGATGTTCCTGCGGGCGGGACGGAGGAGCCTGTCCCGATCACGGTCAGGGTCGCGGTCGGCGTGGAGCCTCCGCTCTGCGGTGTCGGACTCGCGGCCACAAGAGCGGTCGCCGTGGACGCCGGGACGTTTCCGCCGGAGACCTGCGCCGCGCCACTGGCCTGATTGCCAGTTCCCGCCGTTCCCCCGCTCCCGCCAGGGGAGCTGGGAATCGTCGTCGTCGGCGTGGTAGCCCCGAGCTCAGGGGCAGCCGGGCTGCCGGCGTGCGCGGAAAGCACCGACTGCGCCATCGGGCCCGCGCCGATGCTCAACCCCGCCACGACCGACAGCGCGGCCGCCGCGACGGCGCCTGACGCGATGAAGCGGTTGTGACCGAAAAGCAGCCTGGGTGCCGTGATCGTTCCCGGCACAATAGGACGCGCCGGGGTCTCGTGAATCGGTCGCCCGAATGAACGGGATTCGAAGACCTCTTCCAAGGTCGAGTGATCGTTCGCATTAGCCCATTCGGGCTTCGACCCCCCCAATGATCCTCCACAACGCTCGTCAGTTTCGCAGAGCTCGAACCAGTCGGAGTCGCGCCTCCGAGGTTCAGATGCCCCCTCACGTTCAACCATATAGGGGGAGCCCCGGCGTTGATACCAGGTTCCCGGAATCTGTTGGGAATTAGTTCTGAACCGTCGTTTTCACCTTGAAAATCAAGGTTTTGCGGCACGTGCTGCGCATCAATCACGCGGAAGTTTTCGCGGTTGTCTGAGCGTTGTTCGACGCGCCAATGGCCATCGTGATCAACACGCGCGCAGGAGAGAACGGTCGCAATCTGCTTGCAACCAAACGGCAATTCGCCGTTGTCATCCGGTCGACGCGCTCACCGCCTGATCGACCGTGTTGATGACATTGCTCACGGCACCGGTAGTCGATGCCGCGGCCGGGACGGAGGCCCCGACCTGGCTCGCGAGCGTCGTGACCGACGACCCCGCGGAGCTCACCGTGCTTCCGACGGTGGATGTGATGGGAGCGATGGGATTGGTGCCACCGGAGGGGGGCGAGCCGGCAGCCCCGCCGCCCCCGCCGCCCCCGGCCGGAGCGCCGCCCGACGATGCCGCAGGCGAGCCCGGAGCGCCCGTGAAGGTCGCGGGCCCAATAAGTGTGACGTGTCCACCGGGCGCGTTGCCCGCACCGCGCCCGCCGTTCGTACCCGCGACCGACGAAGGGTTGGCCGACCCGTTCGCGGCCGCGGCCGCGAGCAAGCCACCCGGAGCCGCCAAGCCCGTTGACGCCACGCCCGAGGTGTTGAGCCCGCCACCGGGTCGGGACCCCCCGTGCCGTCCCTGGGCGGCGACATTCGACCGCGGGTGCTGACCCGACCCGGCCGTGACGCCCGCCGCGACGAGCGCGCTGAGCGCGCTCACCGAAGCGATCGTCCAGTACCGGTTGGAGTGTCGCTTCGACGCCGGCGCAGAAGGATCACCGGCGGGCCCCCTCCCGAATACGGCTCGCGCACCCGAGGTCGGCACCGACGACGGCTGCTTCGAAGCCGGGGTCTCGTCGGCTCGCGCGGCAGGAGGTCCAAGGGCGTCTGGAGTACGACGCGACCGCGCATCGTCTCCGCTGCGCACCACCGGAGCGGGCATTGGTCGGCGGCCGAACCGCGTGCCGAGAATGCCTTCACCGCGCCTCACAGAAAGGTCGACCCCTGCGGGTCCGTCCGCGGCACGGCGCGACCCACGCCCGAACTCCTGAGACCGAAAGACCTCTTCCAGCCCACTGACGTCACCTGCATCCTGATTGTTGAACATGGACCCCTCCCTCCAGCTGATGTTCCCCCCGCACCGGGAGCGAGACGGCGCGCCGGCGGTGCACGTGCAAGCCGCTCCTACCCGGCGAGACCCGAGCGGGAGCGGTCCGTCCGACGACCCAGCGAGCGGCGGACGGCCAAACCAGTCAACAACGACCCCAGTCCGATCAACGCCTCGAGCAGCAACGGTGCGCCTGTGGAGGCCAGCGACGAAGCGTTCGACGCGGCGGTCGCCACGATGGGCGCGCTGAGCGGTTCCGGATTGGCGACCAACGACGCTGGAATCGGCCCAGCTCCCGACGAGGACGAAGACGACGGGCTTCCCGAGCCCGAGGTGGGGGCAGTGGACGCGGACGTGGTCGGAGCCGGGCACGAGGCATCGGCGCTCCCCGTCAGCGCTCCCTGGATGCCACAGATCGTGACCGGGGCGGTCACACCTGTTCCGGGGCTGCCCGGGGTGCCAATCGGAGTCGAGCTCGATTCCGCCCCTTCGCACGTGCCCGTGGAGTCGCCATCGAGGGCGGCCGCCACAGCGCAGACCGTCACCGGCGCGGAGACGGGGGCCGAGCCCGTCGTCGTGGTCCCGACGTGAGAGGGCTCGCAGGAGTTGTTCGCGGTGCCGTCCACGGCGACAACGACGCTGCACACGTTGACCGGAATGACGCCGTCGACCGGAGCGCTCTGGCTCCCCTCATTGGTGGGCAGATCGTTGACGAGCGGGAACCCGGCGTCCGGCATGCACATGCCGTTGGCCGAGCCGTCGGCCTCGAGGACCACACCGCAGGCCGTTACCGGCACGAAGGCATCTGCCGCCTCGCCCTGCTGGGTCGCAGGATCGGGCTGTTGCGGGCAGTCGGCCGAGCTGTTCCCGTCGATCTCCGCAATGACGTCACAGACGGTGACAGGGACCTCGGCATCCACAACACCCGTCTGGGTGGTGGGTCCGCTCGTCCCGGTGGTGTCGCATTCGCTCGAGGTGTTCCCGACGAGACCGACGTTGACCGAGCAGACGCTTACCGGTGCGTCCGCGTTGACGGCTCCGTTCTGCGTCGTGGACGCCGAGGACTGACCCCCGAGTCCGAGCGCGGAGGCAGCCTGCTCCAGCAGGCCAATAGCGTTGTCCTGCGCCGTGATCGGGGCGTTGACGTTGGCGAGACCACTGGGCTGGTTCACACCGACGGACGTCGTCGAACAGCTACTGCCGGCGTCGGCGACCACACCCACGGAGAGCGAGCAGACATTGATCGGCGCGTCCGCGTTGGCGACCGGCGACACCTGGCCCGTCGTGTTCGTCCCGGTCGTCGAGTCCTGGCTGGGCAGCTGCGTCTCGCCAAGTTCGTTCGACAGCACGGTGAGTGGAGCGGCAGCGGACGCGGGGAGCGACGGCAGCGGATCCGACGCCGGACCGGGAGCGGTCGGCGTGGACGACCCGGACGCGTCGGCCGCAGCGGCGGCGGCTGCGTTCTGCACCGCTTGCACGGTGGTCTGCAGGTCGGTTGACGACGACGACGCGGCGCCCGCTGGCATGATGCCGGCGCCTGCCTCTGCGCCGACCGCCAGCATGAGCCCGCACGTCAGCATTCCGATGGAAGCGAATCTGTTCCGCCTCATGGCCCTTTTGTTCCGCCTCATGGCCTTGCTCCTTCTCTGGAAGGGATAGACACCCCTGCAGCCGCGCCCACCCTCATACCCGGCGAAACGAGCAATCCCTGAGGTCCGTGCGAAGGTGCTCAAGATTTGTGATTGCACACGGGCTGCATATGCAGCGGTTGCGCGTGCGTAGTGAGAAGGCCAATGGATGCGGCTCTTGCGCTGCCCCTCGACCGCTCGTTTCGTTCCATGCACGCGCTCAGCCCGGCGCGGCGAAATCCACCGTTGTAATACCGGTGTCTATTCCCTTGAACGGCGGAAGTACCGACTCAGCGTCTCTTCCTGCTGCTGATAGGAAGAGCCGATGCCCGACCCGTACAGCGAGGTCGGCTCCTCGAGCATGCGCTCGAACGTCAGCTTGCACACCGCCTGACCGTTTTCGACCATGAAGGGGACGTCGTGGGCGCGCACCTCGAGTGCAGCACGCGACCCGCGGAAGCCCCCCGTCGGGTCGAACCCGAAGCCCGGGTCGAAGAAGCCGGCGTAGTGCGTGCGGAGCTCACCGCTGGTCGGGTCATAGGCGGTCATCTCGGCGGCCAGGTTGGGCGGGATGCTGACCGCCTCGTTCGACATCAAGAGGTAGAAGCGCTTCGGGGACAGGACGAGGCGGTCGCCGTCCTCCCGGAAGACGGGGTCCCAGAACGGCGTCGGGTCGACCTCTCCGCCCGACGTCAGATCGAGCAGGGGGGCGCTGTCCCGGGTGCTGTGCCCGACCTGACCGCGCTCGTCGCCCCGCAGATCGAGCCCCAGGAAGAGCCCGTTCGAGAGAACGAGGTCGTCCACCGGGACCGGCGTACCCGATCTGTAGAGGATCGGTTCCTCCAGGTGGGTCTGACGGACTTCCTCGTCGCTGAGCCAGGGACGTCCGATCGACAGGCGGAGTTGGTTGAGCGTGAGGTCTTCCCGGACACGGACGGCGAACGAGAGGGGGACGACCTCCAGATAGAGGGGTCCCTGGTAGCCCGGAGCAACCTCGTCGAACCGGTCGCTGTTGTCCGTGATGACCCGCGTGAAGACGTCAATGCGGCCCGTCGAGCTCTTGGGGTTGGCCTTGCCACGCAACCCGCCCGGGAGGTCGAGTCGCTCCTTCAGCTCAATGAGGTACGGACACCGCGCCTCGAGCATGGCGCCGTCGCCCCGGAGGTCGATTTCGTCGAGGATGTAGTCCTTCAGTTTCCGCTCGACCGAATCGCTCCCCGGCAGGAAGCTGCAGCGGATGCGCAGGGCCCTCTCCCCGAGGCGGAGGTCGAGGCTGGCGGGCTGCACGTTCACATCGGGGATGTTGAAGCGCCCGGCGTCGATGTAGCCGGCGCGGATGGCCCGCTCCAGGAGCTGCCCGGGGAGGACCCCTTCGGACGTTGGGTGGAGGTTCAGCACCATGTTTCTGAACCGGGGTCGCGTCTACCGTGCACCTCCAGAGCAAAGCACGTGGCGTCACGGCACGAAAGGGCGAGGGTGGGGACGGCGTCGGGCACAGCCTGTGGATGACTTGGGGAGTAGTGGGGAGACATGGGGGTTCCGCAGGAAGGAACCGTCGTCCACAAGCTGGCGTGTCCCAAACCCACGTTGGGCCGCTCGCGCCCAACGGCGGTCGAGTTCTCTCACGGCGCGCCGTCCACCGGCCATCCCTGTTCTCGTGGTAGAGATCAGGCGAACCAAGGGTCGACTCGAGACCGCGCGGCGGAGAGGGGAGTGTGACCCGGTGCCTCCAACAGACGCGCACGCCGAAAGCGACGCTGCGGCGGAGCTCTGGCTGCGGGACCGCCCGATCAACCTGATCGACATCGCCCGGGTCCTCGGAGAGTCGGCCAACATCGAGCGCCTGGACGGTGCCGCCATCAGGGCCTGGAGGGACGATCTCACGCTGATTCGGGACTCGCTGAGCTACGCCCGCGCCATCCTCGCCGCCGATGTGGCGATCCTCTCGGAGTCCGGCTCCCAAAGGCGGCCGGCAGGGCGGGACGTCGTCGACACGGTCCCCAGCGGGCTCCCGTCGAGCCCGGGCCAGGACCAATGGTCGGCCGAGGACCTGGAGGGTCTCGAGGACCTCGAGGATCTCGACCTGGCCATCGACGAGGATCTCTTCGCCCGCACGGATCAACTCCTGGCTGCCCACCGGGCGTTGGCCCGGGTGGACCGCTCGTCAGGGGCCGCCACTGCCGGAGCCCTGGCCCAGGTCGAGGAGCAGCTGGCGATCCTGACGGAGCGCCATGCGACGGTCGAAGCGCGCCTCCAGCAGATCAGGCTGGTCATCCTCCGCCGGTACCGGCAAGAGGCGGCGCCCGCCCGCGACCAGAGCGCCTGAGCCCCGGCCCAGGGATAGCAGTTGCTCCCCGGCGCCCGGGCGCCCGGCAGTAAGCTGACGGGTCGTCAGATTTCGGCGCCCGGCTGCAGCCGCGCCGCCCGCCCCCGGAGGTTCCATGCTCGACTACGTCATCCGATCCGGCACGGTCATCGACGGGACCGGGGAACCGGGCCGCCTGGCCGACATCGGGGTCCGCGACGGCCGGATCGTCGCCATCGGGCAGATCGACGAGGAGGGCACCACCGAGTTCGACGCCGGCGGGCTCACGGTGATGCCGGGCGTCGTCGACCCGCACACGCACTACGACGCACAGCTGTTCTGGGACCCCCTGGCCTCCCCCTCGAACGTGCACGGCGTGACGACGGTCATCGGGGGCAACTGCGGCTTCACGCTGGCCCCCATCAACGCCGAGGACGCCGACTACATCCGCCGGATGATGGCCAAGGTCGAGGGGATGCCCCTCGCCGCCCTCGAGAACGGCGTGCCCTGGAACTGGTCGACCTTCGGGGAGTACCTCGAGGCGCTGGAGGGCCGGCTGGGGGTCAACGCCGGCTTCCTGGTGGGGCACTGCGCCCTGCGGCGCAAGGTCATGGGCGCCGCGCGCGGTGAA
Organism: uncultured Acidimicrobiaceae bacterium; assembly: GCA_963731065.1. GTDB lineage: Bacteria > Actinomycetota > Acidimicrobiia > Acidimicrobiales > RAAP-2 > Bog-473. The sequence goes on from CAVSUH010000007.1 coordinate 412,576, forward strand.
GAAGTGGCGACCGACGACGAGGTCGCCGCCATGCGTGCGTTGCTCGCCGATTCCCTCGCTGCGGGAGGGCTGGGCTTCTCCTCCTCCCAGTCCCGCACCCACTCCGACGGCGACGGTCGCCCCATCAGCTCGCGCTACGCCGATCGCCGCGAGATGCTCGCCTTCTGCGAAGAGGTGGCGGCCCACGAGGGAACGACGCTCGAGTACATCACCAACGGGTGCCTGGACTCCTTCACGGACGAAGAGGTCGACCTCATGACCACCATGAGCGTCACCGCCCAGCGGCCCCTCAACTGGAACGTCCTGACCGTCGATGCCGCGTTCGGCCGATCGCATAGAGCACCAGCTCTCCGCCTCGTCGACCGCCGCCGCCGCCGGTGGGCAGATCGTGGCCCTGACCATGCCGACGCTGGTCCCGATGAACATGAGCTTCCGCACCCACTCCGCGCTGTTCCTCATTCCCGGGTGGGGCGACGTCATGGGGCTCCCCGAGGCGGAGCGGGCGCGTCAGCTGGCCGAGCCCGCCGTTCGCGCCCTGCTGGACGAGCGAGCGCACAGCAAGGAGGCCGGGGTGTTCCGCGGCCTGGCCCGCTGGGGCAGCTACGTCATCGGGGACACCTACGCACCGGCCAACGAGGGGTGCGCGTTCCGCAGCGTCGCCGACATCGCGGCGGAACGGGGGACCGCTCCCTTCGACACGCTCCTCGACATTGTGCTGGCCGACGATCTGCGCACCGTCCTGTGGCCCAACACCGACGACGGTGAGGAGGCGACGTGGGGGCTGCGGGCGGAGATCTGGAACGACCCGCGCGCCATGGTCGGGGGGTCCGACGCGGGCGCGCACCTCGACCGCATGTGCGGCTCGAGCTATCCGACCGCCTTCCTGGGGGACTGCCTGCGCGGCCGCAAGCTGGTCCCTGTGGAGAAGGCGGTGCACATGCTCACAGCGCAGCCGGCGCAGCTGTTCGGTCTGCGCGACCGGGGGCTCATCCGCGAGGGCTACGTCGCCGACCTCTTCGTCTTCGATCCCGAGACGGTCGACTCCGAGCCCGCCCGGCTCGTGTACGACCTGCCGGGTGACACTCCCCGGCTCTACGCCGGCTCGCACGGGGTCGTGCGGGTCCTCGTGAACGGGGTCGAGACCATCCGCGACGGCGCCCCGACGGGCGCGCTGCCGGGCGCGCTCCTGCGCTCCGGTCGCGACACGGCCTCGGTCATCCCGGCCCCCGCCTGAGCCCCGGGCGCCCGCGGCGGCGTCTAGCCTGCCTCCGGTGACGCCCGACCAGAACGATCCGGTGCTCGCCGTCGAAGAACCGCCCTCGGTCGAGCCCCCGGACGTGGAGAACCCCGCCGAGCCGCCGCCCGACGACCCCCATCCGACGCGCTGGATCAAGGAGGCGGTCGTCGTCGTCGTGATCGCGGTCCTGGTGGCGGTCCTCCTGCGGGCGTTCGTCGTCCAGACGTTCTTCATCCCCTCCGGTTCGATGGAGCCGACGCTGCAGATCGGCGACCGCATCCTCGTCAACAAGCTGAGCTACCACCTGCACGGGGTCGACCGCGGCGACATCGTGGTCTTCTCGCGCCCTCCGACCGAGAACTGCGGTGGGCCCACGGTGAACGACCTCGTCAAGCGGGTGATCGGGCTCCCGGGTGATGTCGTCTCCCTCTCGGGCGGGTACGTCTACATCGACGGGAAGCGCCTCGACGAGACCTGGCTCCCCGCCTCCGAACAGGGAGTGACCGTCGCAGGTCCGGCCGGCAACAGCTCCAACCTGGTCCGTCCCTACCGGGTTCCCGCCAACAACTATTTCGTGATGGGCGATAACCGGACCGACTCCTGCGACAGCAGGTACTGGGGGCCGATCAGCAAGTCGCTGATCGTCGGCAAGGTCGAGCTGCGCGTGTGGCCGCTGTCGTCGCTGCACATCTTCTGATCGTCCGCCGCGAGGCCGGCCGGCGGCCGCGGCTCACTCTTCTTCGGTCTCCGCGTTCACCCGTGCCACCGCGGCCACGCTCTGGCCATCGTCGAGGTTCATGACGCGGACTCCCGTGGCGTCCCTCCCCTGCGAGGCGATCTCGCGGGCCTGCGTGCGGATGACCACGCCACCCGAAGAGACCAACAGGATCTCCTCCTCGAGCGCGACCATGAACGCGGCCACCACGCTGCCGCGGGTGCCGGTCAACCGGATTCCCCGCACGCCCTGTCCGCCCCGCGCCTGACGGTTGAAGCGCTCGAGCTTCGTGCGCTTGCCGTATCCGGCGTCGGTGACGATCAGGATGTCGGTATCGTCTGCTGCCACGTCGAGGGACACGACGGCGTCCCCGGCGCGCAGGCGGATGCCCCGCACCCCGGCTGCGTCGCGCCCCATGGCACGCACGTCCGCCTCGTTGAAGCGGATGGTCATGCCGTTGCGCGTCACCTCGAAGAGGTCGTCGTCGCCCGACGTCGCCACCACCCGGACCAGCTCGTCGCCGTCGCGCAGATTGATGGCGATGAAGCCCTCTCGGCGCGACTTGTCGTACTCGCTCAGTGCCGTCTTCTTCACCTGGCCGAGCGCGGTGGCGAACACGAGGAACTGATCGGGCGAGAACTCCCGCGTCGCGATGATCGCCGCGATGGACTCGTTCGGCGCCAGGGGCACCAGGTTGATCGCTGCGGTCCCGCGCGCGGTCCGCTCCTTCACCGGGATCTCGTGGCCGCGCAGCCGGTAGACCTTGCCGTGGTTCGAGAAGAGCAGCAGGTAGGCGTGGGCCGAGGTGTGCACCACCTGGCTGACCAGGTCCTCCTCCTTCAGCCGCGCCCCCTGCACCCCTCGTCCACCCCGGCCCTGGGTCCGGAAGGCTGCGGCCGCCACGGACTTGATGTAGCCGGCCCTGGTCATCGTGACCACGATCTCCTCGTCGGAGATGAGGTCCTCCACGCCCATCTCGCCCGGGTCGTGCGTGATGATGCTGCGGCGCGGGTTGTCGAACTTGTCGCGGATGGTCGTCATCTCGGTCTCGATGACCCCGCGCAGCTTGGCGTCGTCGGACAGGATCGACTCGAGCTCGGCGATGGTGGCGCGCAGCTCCTCCATCTCCGCCTCCAACTCGGAGCGGCCGAGCCGGGTGAGACGACCCAGCGTCATGTCGAGGATGTGCGTCGCCTGCACCTCGGTGAACGAGAACGGATCCGCCATCAGCGAGGTCCGGGCCTCGGGCCGGTCGGCCGACGCTCGGATGGTCGCGATCACGGCATCGAGCATGTCGATGGCGCGCAGGAGGCCCTCGACGATGTGCGCCCGGTTGCGCGCCTTCTCCAGCCGGTAGGCGGACCGACGCTGAATGACCTCGATCTGGTGGTCGATGTAGTGCGACAGCGCCTGGGCGAGGTTCAGCGTGCGCGGCACGCCGTCCACCAGGGCCAGCATGTTGACACCGAAGCTCGTCTGCAGCGGGGTCTGCTTGTAGAGGTTGTTCAACACGACATTGGCGTTGGCGTCGCGCTTGAGGTCGATGATCAACGACGGCTTCTGGTTGGCCGACGCGTTGCGCATCCCGCTGATCCCGTCGAGGTCGCCGGCCCGCACCAGCTCGGTGATCTTCTGCTCAATCACCTCGACGGAGGTCTGGTACGGGAGCTCGGAGACGACGATGCGGTCTCCGCTGCGTCCCTCCTCAATCTCGGCGACGGCGCGCATCTTTATGGAGCCGCGTCCCGTCCGGTAGGCGTCGAGGATGCCCTGCCGGCCGAGGATCTGCGCGCCCGTCGGGAAGTCGGGGCCCTTCACGAACTCCATCAGCTCGTCGGGCGTGGCCTCGGGGTGGTGCAGCACGTGGATGGCTGCGTCAATGACCTCGCCCATGTTGTGCGGCGGGACGTTGGTCGCCATGCCGACGGCGATGCCCTGTGATCCGTTCACGAGGAGGTTGGGGAAGCGGCCCGGGAGGACCACCGGCTCTTGCGCCGAGCCGTCGTAGTTGGCCACCATGTCGACGGTCTCTTCGTCGATGTCGGCCATCAGCTCCAGGGCGAGCGGGGCCAGCCGGCACTCGGTGTAGCGCATGGCCGCGGCGCCGTCGTCGGGGCCGCGGCCACCGAAGCTCCCGTGCCCGTCGATCAGCGGGTAGCGGAGCGAGAACTCCTGGACCATGCGGGCCAGCGCTTCGTAGATCGCCGAGTCGCCGTGCGGGTGGTACGTCCCCATGACCTCGCCCACGACCTTGGCGCACTTGCTGTGCGGCCTGTCGGGGCGTTGCCCGTTGTCAAACATGGAGTAGAGGATCCGGCGGTGGACCGGCTTGAGCCCGTCCCGCACGTCGGGGAGCGCACGGGCGACGATGACGGACATGGAGTACTCGAGGAACGAGCGCTCCATCTCCTCTTGGATCTCAATGGGCTCGATCGAGCCGCTGACCGGCTCCTCGGGCTCCGGGGTCTCGCTGCCCCCGCCCGAGCCCGCTCCCCCGCGGCCCGAGCCGCGTGTCGACTGTGGCATGTGCTCCCTACTCCCGGTCCGTTCGCTCAGATGTCGAGGAAACGGACGTCTTTGGCATTTGTCTGGATGAAGTGGCGCCGGAGCTCCACGTCGTCACCCATGAGGATGGAGCAGACCTCGTCCGCCGTCGCCGCCTGCTCGACGTTGATCTGCAGCAAGGACCGCTTGCCCGGGTCCATGGTCGTGTCGCGCAGCTCGGCGTAGTCCATCTCCCCGAGGCCCTTCAGGCGGTTGAAGTCGTGCTTGTGGTCTGGGTGCTCCGCCAGGAACGCATCCCGGGCGGCGTCGTCCTTGAGGTAGATCTTCTCTTTGCCGACCAGCGTCGAGTACAGCGGCGGCTGCGCCACGTAGACGAACCCGCCCTCCACCAGCGGCTTCATCTGGCGGTAGAAGAACGTCAGGAGCAGCGTGCGGATGTGGCTGCCGTCGACGTCGGCGTCCGCCAGCAGGATCACCTTGTGGTAGCGGATCTTCGCGACGTCGAACTCCTCCGCCAGCCCGGCGCCGATGGCGGAGATCAGCGCCTGGATCTCGGCGTTCTTGAGCATCTTGTCGATCCGGGCCCGCTCGACGTTGAGGATCTTTCCCCGGATGGGCAGGATGGCCTGCGTGTGCGGGTTCCGGGCGTCCTTCGCCGACCCGCCGGCGGAGTTCCCCTCGACGATGAACAGTTCGGACTCGCGCGGGTCGCGCGACGAGCAGTCGGCCAGCTTGCCGGGCAGACCGGCGCCGTCGAGGGCGGACTTGCGCCGGGTGAGGTCGCGCGCGCCCTGGGCGGCGAGGCGCGCCCGTGCCGCCTGCATCGACTTGTTCACGATCTGACTCGCCTCGCGCGGGTTCTCCTCGAGCCATTCGGTCAGCTTCTGGTTCGTCGTGCGCTCGGTGAGCGAACGGATGGACGTGTTCCCGAGCTTGGACTTGGTCTGCCCCTCGAACTGCGGGTCGCGCAGGCGCACCGAGACGATGGCGGTCAGCCCCTCCCGGATGTCCTCGCCCTTCAGGTTCTCCTCTTTTTCCTTGAGGATGTTCCGGGCGCGGGCGTAGCGGTTCACCACGTTGGTCAACGACTTGGAAAACCCCTCCACGTGCATCCCGCCCTCAATGGTGGAGATGCCGTTGGCGAAGGAGTGGATCGACTCGTGGTAGCCCGCGTTCCACTGCAACGCGATCTCGACCTCTTGCCCCTCTTCCGCCTGCTCGAACGAGGCAACCTTGCGGAAGAGCGACTCCTTCGAGGCGTTGAGGTGCTTGACGAAGTCGACGATGCCGCCGTTGTACTTGTACGTCGTCTTCGCGACCGGGTCGACGCGCTCGTCCATGAAGCGGATCTCGAGGCCCTTGTTCAAGAACGCCATGATCTGCATGCGCTCGACGATCGTCTGCGCCCGGAACTCCGTCTCCTCGAAGACGGAGGCGTCCGGCCAGAAGGTGACGGTGGTCCCGGTCCGGGGCTCGCCGGTGGTCCGGTCATTGGGCGCGGGTCCGACGGCGGTGATCTTCTTCTTGAGCTTGCCGCCCTTTTCGAACTCAGCCTCCCAGTGCTGGCCGTCCCGATCCACCTCCAGGATGACGCGGGTCGAGAGGGCGTTGACGACCGAGATGCCGACGCCGTGGAGGCCCCCGGAGACCTGGTAGCCCTTGCCGCCGAACTTGCCGCCGGCATGGAGTGTCGTCAGCACGATTTCGGCCGTCGACTGCTTGGGGTACTTGGGGTGGGGACCGACCGGGATCCCGGCGCCGTCGTCGGTGACCCGGCAGCCGCCGTCGGCCAGCAGGGTGACATCAATCCGGGTGGCCCGGCCCGCCATGGCCTCGTCGACCGAGTTGTCCACGACCTCCCAGACCAGGTGGTGCAGCCCGGTCGGCCCGGTGGAACCGATGTACATACCGGGCCGCTTCCGTACCGCTTCGAGCCCTTCGAGGATGGTGATGTCGTTCTCGGTGTACGACGCACCGGCCTCACCTGGTCTCTCATCCACCTTTACTGCCACAGGCGCGCCCTTTCAGAACATAGGTCTTCGCAGTGCGCATCGAATCCCCGAAATGGTGACTTCCGGCCTCTCGATGCGAACACACCATTCTACCCGACAGCGGCTCCAATTCAGCGCCTCTGAACGGTCTCGGGCGGCGCCACCGTTGTGTCGCTCAGCCGCGCTCCACAACGACCTCCAGGCGGTCGATGGTGGTCTCCCCCAACTCCCTCAGGCGGGCCAAAATCTGCCCGGATTCCATGCGGGCGCGGGTCGCCCAAGCGGGATGTTCCACCGCCACGACGAGCACTCGCCCGTCGACGCGCTGTGGTCGCAGATGCCCACCCAACTCGCTGCCGACCAGCTCGTCCCAGCGGGTGAACACCGCCTCCATCACAGCCGGAGTCGGCGCCGACCCCAGCCGGCCCAGCAGGCGCGGCATGGAGTCGCCCACGCGCCGCGGGCCGTTTTCGCGCCGCCATTTCGTCATCGGGTCTCCAGGCCCTGCACCGGGAGGAGCCGGGCCACCACGATCCCCTCGGGCAGCGGTGCCGCCGTCGTGAGGATCGCCTGGCCCGCCGGCAGCTCGGCCACCAGGGCGCGGCTGCGGGCCGGATCGAGCTCGGAGAAGACGTCGTCGAGGAGCAATGTCGGGATCAGCGGCGTCCGGGCGCGAACGAGCCTGTGCACACCCAGCCGCAGGGCCAGGGCCAAGCAGCGTTGCTCGCCCTGTGAGGCGTGGGTCCGGGCCTCCCTCCCCTCAATCTCGAGCAGAAGGTCGTCCCGATGGGGCCCTACCGTGTTGACCCCCCGGCGCAGGTCGTCCCGCCGGGAACGGGCCAGGGCGTCCAGCAGGTCACCGTCCCAGCTCCGCACGTAGCGCTGCACCGTGAGCACCTCGTCCCCCGCTCCCGCCAGGTGCGCGTAGGCCGACGCCACGAGGGGATCGAGCTCCGCCACCAGGCGTTCCCGGGCGGCGACGAGCACCTTGCCCGCGTCGGCCAGCCGTTGGTCCCACACGTCGAGGGTCGCCGTGACCTCGGCGCTGGCGCGGCCACCCGATTGGCGCAGCAGCGCCGCGCGCTGGCGGAGGACCCGGTCGGTCTCGTCGGCGGCCCGGGCTCCCTCGGCGTCGAGCACGGCCAGTGCGTCGTCGAGGACTTCGCGGCGCCCCTTCGGTCCACCACCGACGATGGCCAGGTCCTCGGGCGAGAAGAGGGTGCACGGAGCGGCGGCACCGAGCTCTCGCCTTCCGTTGACCGTCTTGCGGTTCACCCTGGTGCGGCTGCGCCCGGCGGGCAGGATCTCCGCCTCCACCAGCGTGGGGCTGTCGCGCCCATCGAGCTCGGCGCGCACGATGGCGCTCTCTGCACCGGTGCGCACCATGGCCTCGGGCGGCGCGCCCCGGAAGGACCGCCGTATCCCCAGGTAGGCCAGGGCTTCGAGCACGCTGGTCTTCCCGGTGCCGTTCGACCCCGTGATGACAGTGGTTCCCTCTGGCTCCAGGTCGAGGCTCACCGCGCGGAAGAGACGAAAGTCGGCCAGCTCCAGGTGCCGGACGCTCACCGCGGCCGCGGGCCGTTCAGGAGACCCGGACCGGCATCAGGAGGTAGCGAAACTCCTGATCTTCCGCGCCGCGTACCGTCGCCGCGCGCGACGCGTCAGCCGTCTCGACAATGACCTCGTCGCCGGCCACGGCCTCGACGCCGTCAATGAGGTACGACGGGTTGAACGCGATGACGAGATCTTCGCCGGTGTAGTCCCCGTCCACGGCCTCCGAGGCGTCGCCGACATCCTGGCTCTGCACGCTCAGGTCCACGCCACCTTGGCGCATGGAAAGCCGGACCGGGGTCGTGTTGTCGCGCACCAACAGCTGCACCCGGCGCAGGGCGGAGAGGAAGCTCTCCTTCCCGAGATGCAGCCGGTTCGGGTAATGGTCCGGGATCAGTTGCTTGTAGTCCGGGTACCTGCCCTCCAGCAGCCGCGTGCTGATCTGGACGTTGCCCTGCCAGAACGTGATCTCGTTGCTGTTGGCGGCCACGCCGACTCGGTTCGTCTCGGAGCCCTCCGAGATGGTGCCGGTGGGCAGCCGCTGGAGCTCGGACAGCGCGCGGGCCGGGACGAGAAGATCCTCCTCACCCGGAATCGTCTCGGACCCGGGCAGGTCCCGCATCGCCATCCGGTAGGAGTCGGTGGCCACCATGCGGATCGACCCGTCGACCCTCGACACCAGCACCCCGGTCAACAGGGGCCGGCCGTCGTCATGCGACGCGGCGCGCACGACCTGGCGGACGGCCTCACCCAGCGCCGTCTCCGACAGCTGGGTCATCGGCTCGTCCGTCTTCCCCACGGGCGGAAACTCCACAACCGGATACGTGTGCAGTTTGAAGGTCGAGCGGGCCGCGCTGATGGTGATGTGATCCCCCTGGTCGGCAAACGTCACCGCACCGGGCTCCAGCCGACGCACGATGTCCGTCGAGAGCCGTGCCGGAATCACACAACTTCCGTCATCGATCCCGATGACCTCCCCGGTCACCTGAATCGTGAGGTCCAGGTCGGTCCCGGTCACGGTCAACGCGTTCCCGTCGCACGTCAGCAGCAGGCCCAGCAGCACCGGCGAGGAGCCGCCGCGACCTCCTACGGCACGGCTTGCGGTAGCCAGCATGTCGACGAGTGCATCCCGCTCGGATCTGAACTTCACCGCCATTTGTCCTTTCGGGAGTTTTCCTCGTTGTTCATCGTGGAGGGAGAGAGAGAAGAAGTTGGTAAAGGTAGTAAGGGGTGTGGATTGTGGATGACATGGTTCCATCCCTGCTGGGCGGCGCGATCTCTTTCCCCATGGTGGTGTGGGCCGTGCGCGGGCCCGATGCTACGCGTAGGCGGTGTCGGACCAAGCTGGGGACGAGCGTACGGCTGATCCCCAGAGAAGACGGGATTGGTCCACAGTCTTTGCCGTTGGAAAACCACAACGGGGTGGACGGAGGCCGCAAGGAGGGAACGGTCAGGCCGAGCCGGCACGGATCTTCTGGATCAGCTCGGTGACCTGCTCGTAAATCTGTCGTCTCTCCTGCATTTGGCCGGCGATCTTGTCGACCGCGTGGATGACGGTGGTGTGGTCGCGGTTTCCGAAGACGCGGCCGATGGCCGGATAGCTGTAGTCCGTGAGCTCCCTGGTCAGATACATGGCAACCTGGCGCGCCGTCACGAGGGGGCGGGTCCGGCTCGGGCCGCAGATGGCGTCGATCGAAAAGCCGTAGCTGGCCGAGGTGGCGTCGAGGATCACCTGCGGTGTGATCCGCCTGGGCTCGCCGGCCAGGACGAGGTCGGAGAGGACCTTTTCGGCCTGGGCCAGGGAGATGGGCTCCTTGTTGAGGTTGGCGAACGCGCAGATGCGGGTCAGGGCTCCCTCGAGCTCCCGGATGTTGTCCTTGACGTGGGACGCGATGAACTCGAGGACGTCGTCGGGCACCTCCTGGTGCTCGCTGAGCGACTTCGAGCGGAGAATGGCCAGGCGGGTCTCCAGGTCGGGGGGGTCGATCTCGGTGATCAGGCCCGAGAGGAAGCGGCTGCGCAGGCGGTCCTCGAGGGTCTCGATGGACTTGGGGGGGCGGTCGGACGTCAGGACGATCTGCTTGGAGGCGCCCTTCAGGTCGTTGTACGTGTGGAAGAACTCCTCCTGGAGGCCTTCTTTGCGCTCCATGAACTGGACGTCGTCGATGAGCAGGACATCACAGTCCCTGTACCGGCGCTTGAAGGTCAGGGTGGTCGAGGTCCGGAGCGAATCGACGAAGTCGTTCATGAATGTCTCGGTGGTGACGTAGAGCACCTTGCGGCGGGGGTAGTTCTCGGTCACGTAGTTCCCGATGGCGTGGAGGAGGTGGGTCTTCCCGAGACCGGAGTCGCCGTAAATGAACAGGGGGTTGTAGGAACGGCCGGGCGTTTCCGCCACGGCCTGGGCGGCGGCGTGCGCCAGGCGGTTCGACGATGCGGCGACGAAGGTCTCGAAGGTGAATTTCGTATCGAGCTGGACGGCGGGCGATTCCCGCCCTGTCCGGGGGGCGGGAGCGGGGCTCGGCTGTGGTTCGGGGGGGAGGCCGAAGATCTGGTCGGTGGTCGGCTGGAGCGGAGGCGATGCCGGCTCGAGCTCCTGCACCTCGAGGCGTCCCCGCACGGGTGCGCCGACCTCGTTGGCCAGGGTGTCCTCAATCATCGGCAGGTAACGCGACTCCACCCGCTCACGGATGAGCCCGTTGGGGACCGACAGGACGAATTCACCGTCGGCGAAGGTCACGGGCTCTATTCCCGAGAGCCACAGTTGCCACGTGCTCTCCGACACCTGGTCGCGCAGCGACCCGGTGCACTTAGTCCAAAGATCTCCTGCTTGGGTCACTGCGAGTTCCGAACGCCCCTTCTCCCCCCTCGGCGTCCAGCCAGCACGTTCGGAACGATCCTCGGTATGGGTAATTTGATGAACGTACACCGTGCCAGCCGGTGCGACTAGAGGCCATTGGCAAATCGCGCCTAACATGGGCGGACTCGCCGCCGGCGGCCGGAATCGACTCGAAGGCCGAGGCATGGAACCTGCGACGAATCGGCTGCGGATTGCCGGACGGCCGTTGCGAAAGGCTGAATTGACGTGAAGCGCACTTATCAACCGAACACCCGGAAACGGGCACGCACCCACGGGTTCCGCAAGCGCATGTCGACGCGGGCGGGCCGGGCCATCTTGAAGTCGCGGCGGCTCAAGGGGCGCCACCGTCTCACCGTCTGAAGGCCTCTCGTGCCCCCTCGGACGGTCGGACGCATCACCCGCCGCGCGGCCTTCGCCGAGCTGCAACGCTCACGGGCCCGTGGGGCCAGCGGCCCGGTGCGGGTGACGTTCCTTCCTGTCACTTCCGAGGACAAGGGCGTGTTTCCGCAGGTGGCATACGCAATTGGCCGCAATTGCGGCGGTGCGGTCGTGCGGAATTCCCTGCGGCGGCGGGCACGCGAAGTGGTCCGTCGCGCCGCGCCGAATCTGCCCCGTGGGACCTACCTGGTCCGGCTGGAGCCCGCTGCGGCCGCACTGGCCCCTCCGGTGTTCCGCGACGACGTGGCGGCTGCGCTCCTGAAGGCCGGCCGCGAGAGGGTGCCCGCGTGAACAGCCCTGAGACCAGGAGCAGCCTGCCGGTACGCATCGCGGTGGCCCTGGTCACCGCCTACCAGGGCGCGGCTTCCGGCCGGATCTCCCCCTGCCGCTTCTACCCGAGCTGCTCGACCTACGCCGTGGAGGCCTTCACGGTCCACGGCTTCTGGCGCGGCCTGTCCCTGAGCGCGCGCCGCCTGGTGCGATGCCGTCCCTTCGGGCCCCACGGCGTTGACCTGGTTCCCGTCCGGGTGCACGCCCATGAAGGGGGCCGTTCGTGCTGAACCACCCTGTCCTCGCTGAGAACTCCCTGTTCAAGCTGGTCGGAGAGATCTTCCATCCGCTCTTCGAGCTCTTCGGGCTCATCCTGGCCGGCCTCTACGCCGTCTGGCCCAACTACGGCTTCGCCATCACCGGCCTGACGATCATCATCATGCTCGCCCTGACCCCCGTCACGGTGAAGAGCACCAAGTCGATGCTGGCCATGCAGCGACTGCAGCCCGAAATGAAGAAGCTCCAGGCCAAGTACAAGGGCGCGGAGAATCGGGAGCTGCTCAACCAGGAGATGATGAAGCTTTACAAGGAGAACGGGACGAGCCCCTTCGGGGCCTGCCTCCCCAGCCTCCTGCAGATGCCCTTCCTCATCGTGCTGTACTCGCTGATTCGCGGGCTCTCGTATATCGTGCCCACGGGTCAGTCATATACGAACGCTGCCGGGCAGACAGTCAAGTGTGTCGCAAAGGCCGGGTGTGCCTCGCCCCGGTACATCCCTTCAGCTTCGCAAATGCACCAAGCATTGATCGCCAGTAATGGCCAAATGCATTGGTGGTTCGGGATGGATTTGTCGTCGCTCCCGTTCTCACATCATGGTGCGAATCAGGCAGTTTTGGTCCTCCCCTATCTGGTGCTCATTGGTGCTGCGATGTTCATGCAGTTCTACCAAATGAAGCAGATGAATAGTCGTAATCCTCAGGCTGCTGCGGCCAATCCACAGATGCAACAAATGCAGAAGTTTTTCCCCATTATTTTCGGGGTCATTTACCTAAGAGTGCCCGCGGGAGCAACCATTTACATGGTCGTGTCATCGGCCATGCGGATCGGGACACAGGAATTCATGTTCCGGAGCGGCATGGTGACGCCGGTCGTGCACGAGCGCGAGATCGGCTCGGGGGCGAAGCAACAGGAGAAGGAGAAGGAGAAACCTCCTCCGAAACCGGCCAAGAAGACATCGACGGCGACCGACGGCACGGCGGCGGCCAAAGCGACGCTGCCGCCGGCGAAGAGCGGCGGCGCCAAGGCGAACGGTCGCGCGCCCACCAATGGGAGAAAGCCGGCGGCGGGGAAGCGGGCGACGAACGGCAAGGCGGCGGGCGACGACGACAGCGTCGAGGACGCACCGGCACCCAAGTCCCATCCGCGGTCGCGCGCCAAGCGAACAAGAAAGGCTCGATAGCGCGTGGAATGGGTTGAGGTGGCGGGCAAGACCGTCGAGGAAGCAACCGAACAGGCACTGGACCAGCTCGGCGTCGCCGTCGGTGACGCCGAGGTGATCGTGGTGGACGAACCGAAGACGGGGCTCTTCGGCCGTGTCCGGGTCGAGGCCCGGGTGCGGGCGCGGGTCCGTCCGGTGGGCGCCCGACCCCGGCGGGAGCGCTCACGACGAAGCGGTGGTGGTCGGTCCGGACAGGGCGGCCAAGGCAGCCAGGGCAGCCGCCAGGGTGGGCAGCGGTCTTCAGCGGGTGGCGCGGGCCGCAACACGAACAGCGGCGACGACGGCGACGCGGGCCCTTCCGGGGCGTCCGGCACCAACGGGGCAGGCACCACCACGGCCGGGACGGGCAGCGGCACGAGCCGTTCCGCCCGGCGCCGGCGCAATCGCAGCAAAGCGACGACAACCGGCGGTGTGACGTCGGCCGAAGGCTCGAGGAACGGTTCGGGGGGGCCGTCACCCGAGAAGGCTCCGCAACGGAGCACCGAAGCAAAGGAGACAGAGGACATGGCCGAAGGAATGACGCTCGAAGAGCAGGGCGAGGTCGGGCGGGCGTTCGTGGCCGACCTCCTGAGTGAATTCGGCATGGAGGGGACGGTCGAGACCCGCCTGCTGGACGAGGACACCGTCGAGATCGCCGCCCTCGGCGAGGATCTCGGCATCCTGGTCGGCCCCCGGGGGTCGACGCTCGCCGCGCTGCAGGACCTGACCCGCGCCGTGGTCCAGCGCCAATGCCCCTCTCGCACCGACCGGATCCTGGTCGACGTCGCGGGGTACCGGGAGCGACGTTCGGCGGCACTCAAGCGTTTCAGCGTCCAGATCGCCGAAGAGGTCCTGGCCTCGGGCCAGGAGAAGGCACTCGAGCCCATGAGTCCGGCCGACCGCAAGGCCGTGCACGACGCCATCAACGAGATGTCCGGGGTAGAGACTCGCTCCGAGGGCGAAGACCCCAACCGCCACATCGTCATCGCTCCCGCGGGCTGACCCGGCGCCGGTGCCCGGCGCCGACGAAGGGGGTCACTCCCCCACTCCCCTGCGTGAGCTCCTGACGGAGGCTCGCACCCTGGGCTTCCTCGGGCCCGGCCCCCTGGATCCGCAGGTGCGGCACGCCCAGGGCTTCAGTGCCATCGCCCGCCGCCTGTCCGGATCGGGCCCTGCCCAGCTCGTTGACCTCGGTTCAGGGGGCGGGCTTCCGGGCCTGGTGGTGGCTTCCGAGTGGCCCGATGCCGCCGTGGCGCTCCTGGAGGCCAACGGCCGCCGGGCTGCCTTCCTCCGCCGGGCGGTCGAGCGCCTGGACCTCGAGGACCGTGTCTCGGTGCTGGAGGAGCGGGCCGAGGTCTGCGGGCGGGAGCCGGGCCTGAGGGCAGGTTTTGACGGGGTGCTGGCCCGCTCCTTCGGACGGCCGGCCGTGCTGGCCGAGTGCGCCGCTCCCCTCCTCAGGGTGGGAGGGTGGTTGCTGGTGTCGGAGCCGCCACCTAGGGACGCCGAGGACGTCCAGGACGCCCGGTGGCCGGCAGAGCCGCTGCGCCAGCTCGGCCTGGAGCCGGCCGAGGTGGTCCACGAGGGTTTCGAGTACCGCACGCTGCGCCAGCGCGAGCCGTGCCCCGACCGCTTCCCCCGGCGCAACGGGGTCCCAGCCAAGAGGCCACTGTTCTGAGGAGCTGCGCTCCGGGCCGGTGAGCCAGGGAGGACAGGGAAGGCCGGCCGGTCGGTCTGGCCCCGTGGCTGCGGGGCGACCCCTGCCGCTCCCTGCCCTTGGATCGAGAACGGCTGCGACTCGCCCGTCGTGCCGCGGCGCCGTCAACGGCGCCTGGGGCCGGGATTGGCTCCTGAGCGAGCGTTCCCCTCGGCGAACGGACCCCAAGTCCCCGGAGGGTCCTCCCAGAAGGCCCAGCGTGTGCCTGGCGTGGCCTGGCGGAGAGGCATCGGGGACGGTTACAAGAAGATGTTCCACGTGGAACGACGAAGTGACATCAGCGAAGGCCGGGGCAGGCGAGGTTTCACGTGGAACAACCTCAACTCTTGACCCCGGGGCTCCGGCAGGCCAGGATAGGCGGCGTGCGGCGGCGTTTCGGAAGTCCTACCTGATGCGCATCAGACGCAGGGACAAAGACCCTGCTGAGACAGCTGGACCAGGGGAGTCCGAGGTCGTCCTCTACGATTTCGACGAGGATGGCTCCGGCAGCCCGAACGAGGTCACCATCCTGCCCACCGAGCCCGTCCTCGCCGACCCGGCGCCCCCGTCGCAGCCCCAGACCGCTCCGTCAGGCACCCGGGCCGCCCATGTCGCCACGGAGGAGTCACCCAGCATGACGGAGCCCGCACCGACTCCCCCGCCGCCAGAGGCCGTCGTGTCCCCCCCTGAGCCCAGTGCGGTCGAGACCGGGCCGGCCCAGGCGGCCGCACCGGCCTCCCCGGCCGCGAGCCCCGAGGTGGTGGCTGCCGTGCCCGAGGTTCCGACGCCGGAGCCGACCCGGACGGCCTCCTCCGCACCCAAGCACGCCATGCGGACACCCTCCATCGGGAACGAGGCCACGGACTTGCTCAACGGGTCCAAGCCCGTCCAGCGGGACCTGCCCCGGATCATCGCCATCGCCAACCAGAAGGGCGGCGTGGGCAAGACCACGACCACCGTCAACCTGGGGGCGGCCCTGGCGGAGCTCGACTACCGGGTTCTGGTGATCGACCTCGATCCCCAGGGCAACGCCACCACGGGACTCGGCGTCGAGGCCCGGAACTTCGAGCTCTCCATGTACGACGTGATCATGCGGGACCAGCCGATGGAAGATTGCATCGAGCCGACGAGTGTCAAGAACCTCTTCGTGGCCCCGGCGACGATCGACCTGGCCGGAGTCGAGATCGAGCTCGTCCCGGCCTTCAGCCGGGAGCTCAAGCTGAAGCGCGCCATCGACACCGTCGTGGACGACTTCGACTTCGTCCTGATCGACTGCCCACCGTCGCTCGGTCTCATCACGGTCAACGGCCTCGCCGCGGCGGACGAGGTGCTCGTTCCCATTCAGTGCGAGTACTACGCCCTTGAGGGTCTGAGCCAGCTGTTGCGCAACGTGAACCTGGTCTCGACTAACCTGAATCAGACCCTGGAGGTCAGCACAATTGTGTTGACCATGTTCGACGCCCGGACCCGGCTTTCGGTGGACGTGGCCAACGAGGTGCGCGAGCACTTCTCCGAGCGTGTCTGCCGCGCGGTCATCCCGCGCACGGTCCGCCTCTCCGAGGCGCCCTCCTTCGGGCAACCCATCACGGTGTTTGATCCTGCCTCGCGGGGCGCCGTGGCCTACCGCGAGCTGGCCAAGGAGGTGAGCAATGGCGCGCCGAAGCGGTCTCGGTAAGGGCCTCAGTGCCCTGATACCGAGTGAGGCGACGGGGGAGTCCGACTCCCTGCTCCGGGTGGTGCCGATCTCGCACATCCGGCCGAACGCCTACCAGCCCCGGAGCCACTTCGACGAGGAGTCGATGGGCTCACTGGCGGCCTCCATCCGTGAGGTCGGCCTCCTCCAGCCGGTGCTCGTGCGTGAGCTCGAGGGTGAAGAGGACAGCTACGAGCTCATTGCGGGGGAGCGGCGTTGGCGAGCGGCCCGGCGCGCCGGCCTGCAGACCATTCCGGTCCTGGTCCAGGTGGCCGACGATGTGGCCAGCCTGGAGCAGGCGCTCGTCGAGAACCTCCACCGGGTGGATCTCAATGCACTGGAGGAGGCGGCGGCCTACCAGCAGCTCATCGACGAGTTCGGCTTGACCCACGAGCAGGTGGCGACCCGGATGGGCAAGGGACGGGCCACCGTGACCAATACGCTGCGCCTGCTGCAGCTCCCGGCTGGAGCGCAACGCGCCCTGGCGGAGCGGACGATCTCCGCCGGCCATGCCAGGGCGCTGCTCGGCACGCCCGATCGGGCCCTGCAGGACAAGATGGTCGAACAGATCGTCGACCAGGGGTTGACGGTTCGGGCGGTGGAGGAGCTGGTGCGCCAGGGGGGCTCCGAGCTCCGGGTGGTGCCCGATGCGCCGGAACCGGCCGAGCCCGCACCCTCGACGGAGGGTATGACCTCAGGTGTTACCCCCTCGACGGGGCGCCGGCCGGCCGTGCGCAAGCTGCCAGAGCCCGGCGTGCTGGAGCTCGAGGACCTGTTGTCGACCTACCTCAACACGCGGGTCAAGGTCGATATCCAGAACCGGCGGGGCCGGCTGGTCGTCGAATTCGCCACCCTGGAGGACCTCGAGCGCATCTACCGGGCGATGGTCGGTGACGGAGGCGTCGCGTAGTTCACACAACCGTCAAGGGGCGGTACAGCTTCATCCACAACCTGTGCATGACGTTGTGGATTGTCACCCCGTTCATCTGCCGGAAGCATTGATCGCGTAACCGTCGCCCGTGCCGCGTGGATGCCAGGTGGACACCCCGGTGCCTTCTCGACGACCGTGATTACCAGTAATCAATCCCAGGAGGCGTCGGCCCAGCGGCCGAGCGCGGTGGCCAGGGCGGCGGCGAGAGCCGACGTACCCTCGACCACGCGGCTGGCGGGGCCGACCTCGATCAGCACTGCAGGCATGCGGGTCTCGCGTAGGAGGGGCACCGACATGCCGTGGACGCCGGCATCGGTGACATGCAGTGCCTCGGGGACGCCGGCCTGGACCATCTCGGCCAGCCGGCGGCCGCCCAGCGACTCGTCGTGGCGCCCCGACCAGAAGGCGGTGCGGCAACCTGAGGTCGAGGGATTGAGCCGCAGCCCGACGAAGACGTCGACCCCGAGCTCGTTGGCCTCCTTGGCCTGGACGGCGTCGTCGGGGTGGTGCAACTCGGTGACCCTGATGCCGCCCCAGGTCAGGCGGCGATGGAGCGCGCCGGTCACGCTGCCCAGGCCGCCGCTCTCACCCACCGCGATGTGGCGGCCC
The DNA here is from genome assembly GCA_963731065.1 of uncultured Acidimicrobiaceae bacterium. Taxonomy (GTDB): domain Bacteria; phylum Actinomycetota; class Acidimicrobiia; order Acidimicrobiales; family RAAP-2; genus Bog-473. The sequence continues at coordinate 430,546 of CAVSUH010000007.1, forward strand.
CGCAGCGTGGGGGGGCGTCGCGCAGGGCGGCCCGGGCCCGCACCGCGGAGACGAGCTCCGGCTCGTGGTGGCGGCTCTCCAGGCGCATCAGTTCCTGCAGCGTGGCGCCGCCGACGATGCCGTCGACGGGGAGCCCGGCGTTGCGCTGGAACTCGCCCAGTGCCCGCACGGTGGCGTCCCCGAAGATGCCGTCGACCCGGCCGGTGTCGAAGCCCAGGGTGCACAGGCGCTGCTGCAGCTCCGCCACGTCGTCACCCCGCAGCATGGGGGTCCGGCGGTAGAGGAAGCGGTCACCCAACGGGAAACCGGCTTCCACCAGGGTGTTCCAGGTCTGGGCGCCGCAGACCCCGTCGACGCGGAGGCCCCGCAGGCGCTGGAAGGCTTCGAGGGCGGCCCGGGTGCCGGGCCCGAAGATGCCGTCGGCATCGACGGGCGCGCCCGGCAGAACGGCGGCCAGGCGGTGCTGAACGTCGGAGACCGCGTCACCACGGTCCCCGACGGCGAGGGGCAGGCCTACAGGTAGGCCGAGATCTCCTCGAGCAGCTGGCCCTTGGGCTTGGCCCCGATCAGGCGTACCTGGGGCTCCCCGTCCTTGAACAGGATCAGCGTCGGAATGCTCATCACGTCGAACCGACGGGTCACGTCGAGGTTGTCGTCGATGTTGATCTTGCCGATCCGGATCTTGCCGGCCTGCTCCTCCGCTATCTCCTCCAACACCGGGGAGATCATCTTGCACGGGCCACACCATTCCGCCCAGAAGTCCACCAGGACGGGGACATCCGAAGCTTTGACATGCTCGTCAAAGGTAGCGTCGGTCAGGGTCTCGATCTTCTCGCTCATGGCAATCTCCTTGTCAGAGGGTGTAACGCCCACCCACCCGGTTCTGTTCCCGGCCTACTCCCCGCGCTCTTCGAGCCAGCGTTCGGCGTCGATGGAGGCCATGCAACCGGACCCGGCCGAGGTGATGGCCTGGCGGTAGTAGTCGTCCTGCACGTCGCCGGCGGCGAACACCCCGTCCACGCTGGTGCGGGTCGTGCCGTCGAAGGTACGGACGTAGCCGTTGGCCTCCATCTCGAGCTGGCCCTTGAACACGGAGCTGTTGGGCTCGTGCCCGATGGCCACGAAGAGGCCGGTCACGTCGAGCTCGGACTCCTCGCCGGTGACGGTGTCACGCAGCTGGACGCCGCTGACCTTGGTGTCGCCGAGGATGCCGGTGATCACCGCGTTCCAGCGGAATTCGATCTTGGGGTTCTTGAAGGCGCGCTCCTGCATGATCTTGGAGGCCCGCAGCTCGTCGCGGCGGTGGACCACGGTGACCTTGGAGGCGAAGCGGGTCAGGAAGAGGGCCTCCTCCAGGGCGGAGTCGCCGCCGCCGGCCACGGCGATGTGCTGCTCGCGGAAGAAGAAGCCGTCGCAGGTGGCGCAGGTCGACACGCCGTAGCCGAGGAGGCGCTCCTCGTTGGGGCAGCCGAGCATCAGGGAGCGGGCACCGGTGGCCACGATGAGCGTGTCGGCCAGGACCGTGGGCTCGTCCGCCTCGGGGTCGCCGATCCAGACCTCGAAGGGCCAGGGCGCGAGATCGACGCGGCTGACCTTGGCCGTGCGCAGCTCGGCCTCGAAGCGCAGGGCCTGGGCCCGCATCATCCCCATGAGGTCGGGGCCCATGACCCCGTCGACGAAGCCGGGGTAGTTCTCCACGTCGGTGGTCAGCATCAGCTGGCCGCCGGGCTGGTCGCTGTTCGAGGACGGCTCACCCTCAATGACCAGGGGCTGGAGCTGCGCCCGCGCCGCGTAGAGGGCCGCGGTGAGGCCCGCCGGCCCGCTCCCGATGACGACGACCTTGCGGCGTTCAGGCATCGGGTGGAACGCCACGGCGCGAGTAGAGGACGGCGCCGACCGCACAGAAGATGAGCCCGAGCACCAGATAGGAGGCCCAGATCCGGTGCCCCGCGATGGTGGTCAGGCGGATGAAGCCGACGCAGAAGAGCACGACGACGGTGATGCCGATGACGGCGATGACGACGCCGAAGACGATGCCGCGCGCGGCGACGATGGCCGGGCGGATGGCCTTGTCGTTGACGGTGGCGACAACCGTGTCGACGGCATCGAGGGCCCGGTCCGACAGCGCGTCGGCAAGATCGTTCTCAGCCACGGCGTGGAGACTACCCGGCGGTCCCGGCTGCCCTGGCAGGGACGATGTAGCAGACGCCCACCGTGTTGGGCCCGGTGTGGGTCCCGACCACCGGGCCGAGGTCGACCGCGACCAGCGGATGCTCGGTGACGATGTCGCTCACGCGGGCGAGCACGTCGGCGAAGTCGTCGCAGGCGCCGTCGGCCACGGCCAGCCGCTCCAGGGGGGCATCCACCCGCACCTTGTCGTTGAGGTAGGCCAGCGCCTTGCTGCGGGTCCGCTGCTTGGACTCCTCGGCCACCTCGCCGTCCTTGAGCTGAATGACCGGCTTGATGTTCAACAGCGAACCGAGCAGGGCCCGGGCGCCCCCGACGCGGCCGCCCCGCTGCAGGTGCTCGAGGCCTCCCAGCACGCCGTAGATGCGGGTGCGGGGGATCCGGTCCTCGGTGGCGGCGACCAGCTCGTCGAGCCCGGCCCCGGCGGCGGCCTCCTCGGCGGCGGCGATGACCAGCAGCCCCTGGCCCATGGTGAGTGAGTACGTATCGACGACGCGGACGGGCACCGTGGTGAACGTGTCGGTCGCGGTGACGGCCGAGCCGTAGGTGCCCGACACCTTGGAGGAGATGGTCAGGCAGAGGACGGCGTCGGCACCCTCGTCGGCCGCCTGTTGGAACGCGGCCTGGAACGCGCCGGGGGAGGGCGCGGCGGTCTGGGGCAGGTCACCCTTGCCGCGGCAGCGCTCCCAGAACTCGGTGGGGGTGAGCTGGCGCCGGTCCTCGAGCTCCTCGTCCCCGAAGCGGATGGTCAGCGGCACCACGATGACGTTGTGCTCCTTGATGAGCTGGTCGGTCAGGTCGCACGCACTGTCGGTGACGATGTGGACGCCGGGCATGCACGAGTCTGCCACGGAGGGGCGGTGCCGCCCAGGGAGGGCGTCAGGCGAGCCGGGGCAGCGTTTCGGAGGAGGCCCCCGGCGTGGGTGGATCGAACCCGGCCTCCCGTGACGACGCCACCCGTCGGGTGACGCCCGGCGGGCCGCTGGGGCGGACAGGGCCGCGGGGAGCGCCGGGACCCTCGCCACCCTCGGGATCGGCCGGGCCGACGGGCCGCGCGGGCGGACGCCGGTGCGTGTCGTGGCGCCGGCCCAACCAGATCACGACGGCGCCGAAGGTCAGGCCGCCCGCCACCACGGAGCCGACGACCCGGGCCAGCAGCCCCGTGACGCTGGTGGACGCCGAGAGATTGGAGACCACGAGGACGACGACGGCCATCGGCACCGAGGCGATGAGGACGCGGATCAGGGGGGCCCAGGCTTCGCGCTGGGCCAGACGGCCGAACCACTGGTGGAACAGTCCCAGCGCCAGGAGCGCCGACACCGTGTAGGCGATGGAGAGCGACAGGGCGAGCCCGCGCACGCCGAGCGAATGCACCAGCAGCAGCGCCAGGACGATGTTCAAGCCGTTCTCGACGAGGTAGAGGTAAAAGGCGAACTTGGTCCGCTGCATCGACTGCAGGACCCGCACGAAGTAGAGGTAGGCGCAGAAGCCGGGGAGACCGAGGGCGAACATCGCCAGCGCGGCACCGGTCGTCGCCGTCTCGGCCGGCGTGCTGTGCCCGATGCCGAGCAGCAGGGCCACCGCCGGCCGGGCCAGCAGCAGCATGCCGACCGCCGCCGGGATGATGAGGGCCAGGACGGCGCGCAGGCCCCCCGTCATGCGTTTCAAGAAGGCGGTGCGTTGGCCGGTCGACCAGCGCTCGGCCAGGTCCGGCGTGACCACCGACATCACGGTCACGGCGACGATGCCGTAGGGGAGCTGGAAGAAGGCGTAGGCGTAGGTGTACGACGACACCGGGTCGGGCCCGGCCACGCTGCCGGCGAGGATGGTGACCACGAACAACGCGAGCTGGTTGGCCAGGACGAAGCCGAACGTCCACCCGCCCAGGCGGGTCACGGCTCGCAGTGCGTCGTCGCGCAGGTTCCAGTTCCAGCGCAAGAGCCCGAGGTCCGCCCGGCGCAGGCTCGGGATGAGGGCCACGCCCTGCAGGACGACCCCGAGCGAGGTGCCGAGGCCGAGGAGGACGAGCTGGGACCGGTGGTCCTCCACGCTGGCCAGCGAGGCGCCGTTGGAAGTCCAGAGCCCGAACCAGATCAGCATGCCGATGCAGACGACGTTGTTGACGATGGGGGCCCAGGCGACGGCGATGAAGCGGCGGCGCGTGTTCAAGAGCGCGGCCGCCAACGCGAAGAGGCCGTAGGCCGCGATCTGAATCACGAACCAGCGCAGGAAGCCGGTGGCGACCTGGCGCTCGAGCAGGACGCGGTGGATCTGGTGGGGCCCGGAATGCGTATCGAGCACGGTCAGGGCGTCGATGAGGAACGGAGCCGCCACGAGCGCCGCCAGCGTGGTGGCGAGGAGGACCACCACCGACACGGTGAGCACGGCCGAAATGGAGTCGAAGGCCTCGCGCTCGGACTTGTTGGAGAGCCGGTCGACGAAGACGGGAATGAAGGTGGCCGACAGGATGCCGCCCAGGACGATGTCGTAGAGCATGTTGGGCGTGGTGTTGGCCAGGTTGTAGGAGTCGGCCAGCGTCGTCTGGCCGAGGGCCCAGGCCAGCGCGACGAAGCGGAGGAGCCCGGTGACCCGCGACACGCCGGTCCCGACCGCGACGTAGGCGGCCGATGTCCGCAGCGGCAGGGTGGCGGCGCGGCGGGGGGAGGCCACTGTCAGTGCACCCGCGGGCGGGCGCGCCGCGAGCGTCGCCACGTCCGCACCCACCAGGCCAAGAGGACGGCGCCGGCGAGGACGGTGAGCGCGACACCGACGAAGGAGATCTCCGTCGAGTGCACGTCGAGCACCGTGTGGGCGATGAGGACCTGGCCGTCGGGCGTATGGAGCGTCACCTCAATGGGCAGGCGGTCGCCCGAGGTGCGGGCCTGGGCGGCGAACCGCCACGACGTGGTCGGGCGGTCGAGCAGCAGCACGTGTGTGTTGCCGTTGGGGAAGGTGAACTTGTCGCTGCTGAGGGTGACGACGACGGTCACCGGATAGGGGGCCGACGACAGCACGGTGACGGGGATGTCCGCCCTTTGCGACGTGAAGGTCACGGTGCGCTCGGTGGCCAGCGTGACCTGGCCGGTGGTGCCGGCGAACGACCTGGCGTAGGCGTCCAGCGCGCCGGTGCGCGCCGCCGCGCTGAGCCCGCGCCGCTCGGTGGTCAAGAGGTTGTCGCCGAGCACGGTCAGGGTGGCGGGATGCCCGCGGACCGCCAGGCTGAAGGACGACAGCTGCTGCCGGTCGAGGGCGATGCGGTCGGCCGCGGCGCGCGTGATGCCGTGGTCGGCCCCTCCGGCCTGGAGCTGGCGCACCGCGGGTTCGCGGTTGCCGCCGGCGGGCACCTGGGCGAAGAATTGGCCGAGCGTGACCGGACTGAGGATCTGGTTGCCCGAGAGCCCGTCGAGCAACGCCTTCATGAAGGCGCTCGAGGGCTGCCACCCAGGCTGCGGCGTGACGACGACCCCGCGGGCCACGCTCGCAGAAGGGGTCTCGAAGTGCACGAACGAGAGCTCGGCGAGGAGCTGCTCTGCCCCGAGGACGGGATTGGCCGGGTCGGCGGTGAAACGCGTGCTCAGGGCGGAATCAGCCGCCACGGCCGGCACGGACGCGCCGTGTCCGAGGTCCAAGGTAAAGGGTTGGGCGAAGGTCTGGTTGCTCGCCGCGTCAGACGAGAGGTCCGTGTCGCTGATCGACGGCCTGGGATGCACCGGCGAGCTGCAGGCCCGAGGCCAGGCTGGCGGCGTCGCCCTGCGCGAACGTGGACGCGGTGTCGACCCAGGGGCCGCCGTCGGGCTTGAGCCCGGCGCTACGCAGCACCTGGTCGCCCCGATCGACCTGTGCGCCGATTTCGTTGGCGATGCCGGACTCCGCGAGCGCGACGACGTTGATGGGCACGTAGGGCTGGTCGAGCATCTGATCGCCGCTGAGCGCGGCGAACTGGTCGAGGGCATGTTCGCCGCTGCGCGCGTGCGCTGCCACGAGTGCGCTCACCGCCTGCGGGCTCAGGGCGAGCGTGGTCGCCACGGCGTGGTGCTCCGTCAGCGCGTCGGCCATGGTGGTCACGCCGCCGGTCGTGACGGGGAGGACGAGGCCGACGCGCAGGGCGTCGCCCGTGGCGGACACGGAGCCCGGTTGTTCGTAGGTGAGAAACGTGGTGAAGCGGGAGAGGGGGGACGAGGAGCCCGTCCGCTCGAGTGCGACCGAGACGGCGTAGACGCCTTCGCACTCGTCGGTGGACGGTGTGCAGCCCAGGGTCAGCGTGCCCCCGGGCACGCCGGCGGCGCAGACCCCGGTCCCGCTGGACGGGGGACTGGCGCCCGCGTCGGGCAGGACGGTCATGCAGGCCGCGGCCGTGAGGATCCCGGCCACGTTTGTGACAGGGACGTCGTCGATCCGGGTCAGGGGCGAGCCCGACGGCGAGCCCGACAGCGCCTGCTGCAGGTCGGAGCTGTCGTGGAAGCGTCCGTAGAAGGTCAGGTTGACCGACAGGCTGCTCGGACGCGCCCTCGGACGGGGACACGCCGAGGTCCAGGTTGAACCAGGGCTGGGCGGCGCTCACCCACGGTGTCTGGGAGAGCAGCACGAGCGGCGCGCCGCCCGCGCGCGGCTGCTCCGCCGCCCCCGCAGGCCGCGGCGCCCAGGCTGCTGACCAGGGCTGCGACGGCCACCGCGAGCGTGCAGAGGGCGGTCCTGGCCCGGCGCGTCGACACAGGGAGAGGCTAGAGGGCGCACTACCGTGGTTGGGTGCAGTCCACGTCCGTCCCCGAACGGTTCCGCCCCTACGTCGAGGCCACCGAAGAGGTGGCGCGCCGCTTCGCCGCGGCCGGACGGAGTCTCTCCTTGGTGGGCGGCTCCGTGCGCGACGCCCTGTTCCCGGGGCCCGCGGGCACCGCCACGCCGCACGACCTCGACCTGACCACCGACGCCCTCCCGGCCGAGACCGAGCGCCTGGTGCGGGGCTGGGCCGACGACATCTGGAAGCAGGGCGAGCGGTTCGGGACCATCGGGTGCCGCAAGGGCTCGCAGGTCTACGAGATCACCACGTACCGGGCCGAGGTCTACGTCCCCGACTCGCGCAAGCCCGAGGTCACCTTCGGCGAGGACCTGGCGGTGGACCTGTCGCGCCGCGACTTCACGATCAACGCGCTGGCGCTGCGGCTGCCGGACATGGAGCTCGTCGACCCCTTCGACGGCCTAGGGGACCTGGCGGCCGGCCGCCTGCGCACGCCGCTCGATCCCGAGATCTCGTTCGGGGACGACCCCCTCCGCATGCTGCGCGCGGCGCGCTTCGCGGCGCGCTTCTCGCTGGAGCCCGACCCGGCCTTGACCGCCGCGGTGGAGCGCATGCATGGCCGGCTGTCCATCGTCTCGGCCGAACGCATCCGGGACGAGCTCGACAAGATCGTCATGGTCGACGTGCCGTCGGTGGCGCTGTGGTTCGTGGTGCGCACCGGCCTGGCCGGCGAGTTCCTGCCTGAGCTGCCGGGGCTCGCACTCGAGCAAGATCCGATCCACCGGCACAAGGACGTGCTGGCCCACACCCTGGCCGTGGTCGACAAGACGTCGCCGAACCGTCTGCTGCGTCTCGCCGCGCTGTTCCACGACATCGGCAAGCCGCGCACGCGCGCCATCACCGACGGCGGGGTGAGCTTCCACCATCACGAGGTCGTCGGCGCGCGCATGACGCGGACGCGCATGGAGGCGCTGCGCTACTCGGCGGCCGACACGGACACGGTGGTGCGGCTGGTGGAGCTGCATCTGCGCTTCCACACCTACCGGCTGGGCTGGACCGACAAGGCAGTGCGCCGCTACGTCCGCGACGCCGGCCCGCTGCTCGACCTGCTGAACGAGCTCACCCGTTGCGACTGCACGACGCGCAACGCGGCCAAGGCCAGGGCGCTGGCCCGGCGCATGGACGAGCTCGAGGCGCGCATCACCGAGCTGGGCGAGCAGGAGGAGCTGCGCGCGCTCCGCCCCGACCTCGACGGGAACCAGATCATGGAGCTGCTGGGCATCGGGCCCGGCCGCGCCGTCGGCCAGGCCCTGGACTTCCTGATGGAACTGCGCCTCGACGAGGGCCCCCTGGGCGAGGAAGAGGCGGCCGCCCGGCTGCGGGCCTGGTGGGCCGAGCAGCAGTAGCGTCGCGGGACATGACGAGGATCGCGGCACCAGAGAGCGGCATGGGCGAGCACATCGACTGGGCGCTGTTGCGTCCGGAGATGGCGGCAGGCATGGGGAAGCTGTCGGGGGCGGTCTACGGCAACTCGCAGCTCTCGGTGCGCGAGCGCGAGGCCGCCCGCTGGACCATCGCGTTGATCAACGACTGCGCCGTGTGCCGCGACACCCGCGCCCGGGACGGCGAGGCCGTCGGGGCCGGCGAGCCGTTCTACGCCGAGGTGACCGACTGGCGCGCCGCCACCGGGCTGAGCGCGCGGGAGCGGTTGGCGGCGGAGTTCGCCGAGCGCTTCGCCATCGACCACCTGGCCATGGACGACGAGCTGTGGGCCCGCCTGCACGAGGCCTTCTCCGAGGGCGAGCTGGCGGACCTGACCATCTGCTGCGGCTGCTTCCTCGGCATGGGCCGGACGATGGCCGTGGTCGGCGTGCGCGCTCCCGACGAGCGGATCCTGGTCTGAGCCGGCGTCAGTCGGTGGGCCAGCTCTCCTGGGCCACGCCGGCGGCGAATTCCTCGACGAGCGTGTGCGCCACGTCGTCGTGGTACTGCACCGGCGGCGACTTCATGAAGTAGGCCGAGGGGCCGAGGAGTGGGCCGCCGATGCCGCGGTCCAGCGCCAGCTTGGCGCAGCGCACGGCGTCGATGATGACGCCGGCCGAGTTGGGGGAGTCCCAGACCTCGAGCTTGAGCTCCAGGTTGAGCGGCACGTCGCCGAAGTTGCGCCCCTCCATGCGGATGTAGGCCCACTTGCGGTCCTTCAGCCACGGCACGTGGTCCGAGGGCCCGACATGGACGTCGTCGGCGTCGAGGATGTTGTCCTCCAGCTGGCTTGTGACGGCCTGGGTCTTCGAGATCTTCTTGGACTCGAGGCGCTTGCGCTCGAGCATGTTCTTGAAGTCCATGTTGCCGCCGAAGTTCAACTGGTACGTGTGGTCGAGGGCGAGGCCGCGGTCCTCGAAGAGGCGGGTGAGGATGCGGTGGACGATGGTCGACCCCACCTGGCTCTTGATGTCGTCGCCGACGATCGGCACGCCGGCGTCACGGAACTTGCGGGCCCACTCGGGGTCGGAGGCGATGAAGACGGGGATGGCGTTGACGAAGGCGACACCCGCATCGAGGCAGGCCTGGGCGTAGTGGCGCTGGGCCTGCTCGGAGCCGACGGGCAGGTAGGAGACCAGGACGTCCGCCTCGGCCCGGCGCAGCGCCTCGGCCACGTCGACCGGCTCGAACGGAGACTCCTCTATGAGCTCCCTGTAGTACGTCCCCAGCCCGTCGAAGGTCGGCCCGCGCTGGACGGTCACCCCGATTTCGCTGACCTCGGCGAAGCGCACCGTGTTGTTCAGCCCGGCGTGGATGGCCTTGCCCAGGTCCGTCCCGACCTTGGTCTGGTCCACGTCGAAGGCGGCCACCGGGACCAGGTCGCGCACGTGGTAGCCACCAAGCTCCACGTGCATCAGGCCCGGTACCACGTCGTCGGGGTCCGCGTCGCGGTAGTAGGTGATTCCCTGAATGAGGGAACTGGCACAGTTGCCGACGCCGGCGATGGCGAGGCGGATGGGTTTGGACATGGACGTGTCTCCTTCGGGGTCGGTGAGGCGGGGTTTCGTCAGGCCACCGGCTCGGTGGCAAGGTCGGTGCCGGCCGTGGCCGTGGTGGCAAGGGCGGCGCGTTCGGACGCGATGAGGGTGTCGAGCCAGGTGATGTCGCGGGCCACGCCGTCGGCGGTGTGCTGCACGACGGAGCGGGCGTAGACGTCGAGGTCGGTGCGGGCGGCCTCGGCGTCGCCGAGGCGCTGCACGAGCAGGGCCCGCCGCCGCTCCAGCAGGGCGAGCCGGGCCTGGGGCGCCAGGTGCCGGGCGAAGGCCAGGCGCAGGCCGAAGCTCCGGGCGTCGTCGGTGGCCCCGCTCCCCTCCAGCAGCTCGACGAAGAGCGCGCGGCCGGCGTCGGTGATGCGGTACACCTTGCGGCCCCGCCGGGCCCGGGTGGGGGAGTGCCGGCGGGCCCGCAGGACCGCTCGCTCGCCGCTCAGCGAGCCCGTGGGGGGCGCCGCCGCGGCCGGTGCCGCCGCGCCGCCGCCTGCCGCGCCTTCGGCGGCGACCACCGCGCCCGACTTCTCCAGCCGGGTCAGGGCGGGGTAGATGGAGCCGAACGAGACGTTGGCCAGCAGTCCCAGGTGCTCACGCAGCTGGCGCCGTATCTCGTACCCGTGCAGGTCCCGCTCTTCGAGGAGGCCGAGGATGGCCATATCCAACATGACGGATGAGTATATCGAACCGATATAGCGACGCAACGGATCAGGTCACGCAACCGTCGCGCGCGCGTGCCTGATTTGGCTCACAATTGGTGCTCGGATTCGGGGTGCGGGGGGTAGCCTGGCCGCCGTGAGCGTCACCTCGGAGCCGAGGTCATCATCCCGTGCCGTGAGCCCCGACGTCACGGCCCAGGTCGAGTACCGGATCGTCCGCAACGGCGTGGTTCGGGAGGTCGACCGGGGCAAGCTCTTGAAGACCGACGTCTGCGACGCCCACCCCGAGCTGCTCCGGGCGGCCCGCAACGTGGGTCGGGCGACCAAGGAGGTCTGCCCCATCTGTGACGACGGCCGCCTCGTGACGGTGACCTTCGTCTTCGGGGCCAAGCTCCCGCCGGGCGGCCGCTGTCCCGGCAGCGCCACCGAGCTCAAGGCGCTCTGCCGGCGGCCCGAGCCCGTGCTCTGTTACGAGGTCGAGGTCTGCCCGGCGTGCGCCTGGCATCACCTCATGCGCAAGTACCCGGCCGGTGGCGGCACGCCCCGCCGGAAGAAGGCGGCGCCGGCAACGTGAGCGAGGCCCGCAAGCCCGTCACCGTCCCGGCGCTGCGGTCGCGCAAGCGGCGCAACGGGGACACGCCCATCGTCATGGTCACGGCCTACGACGAGCCGGGCGCGCGCATTGTGTCCGACGCCGGCGCCGACATCATTCTGGTCGGCGACTCCGTGGCCAACAACGTCCTCGGCTACCCCGACACGCTGCACGTGGACATCGACGTCATGGCCCACCACACCGCGGCCGTGGCCCGCGCCGCGCCGCACTGCCTGATCCTCGGCGACATGCCCTGGATGAGCTATCACCTCTCGCCGGACGAGGCCGTGCGCAACGCGGCCACGCTGATCCGCGCCGGGGCCCAGGCCGTCAAGCTCGAGGGCGGGCGGGCGCGCCTCGCGGTGGTGGAGGCCATCATCCGGGCCGAGATCCCGGTCATGGGGCACCTCGGCCTCACGCCCCAGTCGGTGCTCGCCATGGGCGGCTTCCGCGTGCAGGGCAAGAGCGCCGACGCGGCGAGCGCGCTGCTCGATGCCGCCAAGGCCCTCGCCGCCGCCGGCTGCTTCGGGTTCGTGATCGAGGGGGTGCCCGACGTCGTCGGCGCCGCCGTCACCGAGCACATCGACGTGCCGACGATCGGCATCGGGGCGGGGCCGTCATGCGACGGGCAGGTCCTGGTCTTCCATGACCTGCTGGGCCTGGGCAAGGGCACCCCGCCCAAGTTCGTGCGCCAGTACGCCGACGTGGGGCGCATCGCCACCGAGGCCATCGCCGCCTTCGCCGACGACGTGCGCAGCGGGAACTTCCCGGCCGACGCCGAGACGTACCACGCACCGGCCGGCCTGGGCGACGCCCTGGGCTGACGACCAGGCCCGGGGGCGGCTAGCATGGCTCCCCGCAACAGACCCTGCTCCTGACCGTCAGGGGCCCGGGCTCGTCCCGGTCCAGAGGGAGGTACGCCGCATATGCGGCCTTACGAAGTCATGGCCATCTTCGAGGCCACCACCGAGCCCACCATCATTCAGGGTGTGCTCGACCAGGTCCTGGAGGTCATCCGCTCCACGGGCGGCACCCCCGGCGCCATCGACCGCTGGGGCAAGCGCACGCTGGCCTACGAGGTCAACCACAAGCGCGAGGGGTACTACGTCGTGGTGGACTTCACCGGCGAGCCCGCGACCGTGGCCGCCCTGGACCGCATGATGGGCCTGGCCGACGAGATCGTCCGCCACAAGGTCGTGCGCATGCCGGAGCACAAGGCCCCGGCTGCCACGGCCCAGCCCGCGGCCGGCTGACCGGCCGGCGAGAGGAGCAGAGATGCCGTCAGACAACAGCGTGACGCTGGTCGGGAACGTGACCCGTGACCCCGAGCTGCGCTTCACCAACACCGGACAGGCCAACGTGACGTTCGGGCTGGCGGTCAACCGCCGCTGGCAGAACCGCCAGACCCAGGAGTGGGAGGAGGCCACCTCGTTCTTCGACGTGGTCTGCTGGCGCGAGATGGCCGAGAACGTGAGCGAGAGCATCACCCGGGGGTCCCGGATCATGGTGGCCGGACGCCTGGAGCAGCGCAGCTGGGAGACCCAGGAGGGCGACAAGCGCTCCAAGGTCGAGGTGGTGGCGGACGAGATCGGCCCGTCACTGCGCTGGGCCACCGCACAGATCACCAAGAACGAGCGTCGCGGCCCCGGGGAGTACAGCCGGGGTGGCGGCGGAGGCGGAGGCGGTGGGGGCGGCCGTCCGGCCGCCGCTCCGCCGGCACAACCACAGCCCGCGGCGGATGCCGGACCGGGCTACGGATTCGACGAGGAGCCCTTCTGATGGCACGGAACAATCAACGCGGTGGGACGACGTCACGGCGCGCCCCCAAGGATCTCGGGCGGCGGGTCAAGAAGAAGCCCTGCGCGCTCTGTCGCGACAAGACCGAGTGGGTGGACTACAAGGACGTCCCGATGCTGCGCAAGTACATGAGCGACCGGGGCAAGATCCGCTCGCGCCGGGTGACCGGCAACTGCGCCCAGCACCAGCGGGCGCTGGCCATGGCCATCAAGACGGCGCGTGAGCTCGTGCTGCTGCCCTACACCCAGCGCACGGTGACCGAGCGCCCGGGTGGGCGCGGTGGGCGCGACCGGGGCGAGCGCACGCTCGATTCGGTGCCGACCGAGGCCCCGCGCCATCGCCCTGCGCCCGATGCGCCGGCCGAGGCCGTGGCGGACGCCGAGGCCGTGGCGGTCGTGGAGCAGGCCGTGGCGGACGCCGAGGCCGGAGCTGTGGTCGAGGTCGTGGTGGAGCCCGCGGAGACGGGGGCGGACGCATGAAGGTCGTGCTGCGGGACGACGTCGCCGGCGTCGGGCGACGCGGGGACATCGTCAAGGTGGCGGGCGGCTTCGCCCGCAACTTCCTGCTGCCCGAGGGCCGCGCCATCGTGGCCACCGAGGGTGTCGAGGGCCAGGCCCAGCAGATGCGGCGCGGGCGCGACCAGCGCGAGGCGCAGGACCGGGGCGCGGCGGAGTCCCAGGCCACCGTTCTCGCCGGCGCCGTGATCCCGATCAACGCCCGGGCGTCGGGTGGCGGCCGGCTCTTCGGCTCCATCGGACCGGCCGACGTGGCGGACGCGATCAAGGCCGCCAAGGGGATCGAGGTGGACCGCAAGCACATTCTGCTGCCCGAGCACATCAAGGAGACGGGATCCTTCGAGGTGACCGTCGAGCTCTTCCGCGACGTCGCCACCATCGTGACGGTGGAGGTCTCGCCAGCCTCCTGACCAGGGCACGCGGTGCCCGTTGGTCCGAGCAGCATCCACCCGTCTGTCACAGCCTCTGCCCATCATGGGGGCGTGCCAATTTGCGCTTTCGGTGGTCCACAGTCCGCGACCACTCGTGCACCGCTTATCCACACGCCCGCCCGGCTTACCCACACCTATTGGGGCCTTACGTTCCCCAGACGCCGACCGGCAGAGTAGGTGAGCCGTGGTCCAAGCCTTTGACGACATCCGCCCCCGTCCGCTTCGGGCGGCCCCTACCCCCATGCCGAGCGGCACGCGGGTGCCGCCCCACGACGTGGAGGCGGAGGAGTCGTTGCTCGGGGCGATGCTCCTCTCCAACGACGCGGCGTCGGTCGGGATAGAGAAGTGCTCGTCGGCCGACTTCTACAAGCCGGCGCACGGGCACATCTTCGGTGCCATCCGGGCGCTCATGGAGCGGGGCGAAGCCATCGACGCGGTGACCGTGACCGACGAGCTGAAGCGCTCGGGGGTGCTCGAGGCGGTCGGGGACCGCTCCATCTTCATTTCGCTGCTGGCCAACACGCCCTCGATCGCCAACGCGCGGCACTACGCCGAGATCGTCGAGGAGCACACGCTGCTGCGCAAGCTCATCGGCGTCGCCGGGGACATCGCCGACATCGGCTACTCCGTGCCCGAGGACGTCAAGGCGGCGGTCGACGAGGCGGAGCAGATGGTGTTCAACGTCGGCGAGCGCCGCACGGTCGACACCATGCGGCCCCTGCGCGAGCTGCTGGGGGCCGGGCTGGACCGGATCGAGGAGCTGGGGCAGCGCGGCTCGGAGATCACCGGTGTGGCGAGTGGCTACCACGAGCTGGACAAGATCCTGCTGGGCTTCCAGCCCTCGTCGCTGAACATCGTGGGCGCCCGCCCCGGCATGGGGAAGACGAGCTTCGCCCTCGGGGTCCTGGCCAACGTCGGGCTCCAGGCGCAGCGGCCGGCCCTCCTCTTCTCGCTGGAGATGGGCCACCTCGAGCTCACGCAGCGCCTGCTGGCGTCGGAGGCCGAGGTGAACGGGCAGAGCCTGCAGACGGGCCGGATCCGCACCCAGGACTGGGGCAAAATCGGGGTGGCGGTGACCAAGCTGTCGAACGCACCGATCTTCATCGACGACAACCCCAACGTGACGGTCATGGACATCCGGGCCCGGGCCCGCCGGCTCAAGAAGACCGAGGGCGACCTCGGCATCGTCGTGGTCGACTACCTGCAGCTGATGACGGGCCGGACCCGGGCGGAGAACCGCCAGACCGAGGTGGCCGAGATCAGCCGGGGCCTGAAGATCCTGGCCCGCGAGCTCGAGGTGCCCGTCATCGCTCTCTCGCAGCTCTCCCGGAACCTCGAGTCACGCCAGGACAAGACGCCGCAGCTGTCCGACCTGCGGGAGTCGGGATCGCTCGAGCAGGACGCCGACGTGGTCCTGTTCATCTACCGCGAGTCCGAGTACAACGACGAGGTGCCGATCGACCGGGCGGACGACGCGCTGGTCGACGTGGCCAAGCACCGAAACGGCCCGACCGGCAAGGCCAACCTGCTCTTCTTGAAGCAGTACCGCGCGCTTCGAGAATCACCGCGGCGTCTAGGAGGAGGCGGCGGGCAGCACGAAGTGGTCGACGGCGTAGGCGAAACCCTCCTCCTCGTTGCCGCGCGAGATCTCCTTCGCCGCTTTCTTCGCCAGGGGATCGGCGTTGCCCATGGCGATGCTGAGGCCCGAGTGGTCGAACATCAGAATGTCGTTGGGCTGGTCGCCGATGGTGGCGATCTCCTCGGGCACGAGCTTGTAGCGCTGCGCCAGGTAGAGGGCGACCGCGCCCTTGTTGGCCTGCGGGTGGGTGACGTCGAGGTAGTAGGGCTGGGATGCCGCCGCCGTCACGTGGTCGCCGAACTTCTCGACGGCGGCCTTGGCGGCCTTGTCGATGGCGTCGTGGTCGTCGCTGACCCCGACCAGCTTGACGACGCCGTCCGTCAGCCCGTCGAGACCCCTCTTCATCACCTTGGGAGCGAACTTGACCGTCCAGGCCTCCCGGTCGACGTGGGGTCCCTTGGGATCGGGCACGTACCAGTCCGCGCCACGGTAGAGCCATACGGCGAGGTCGAAGGACTTCATGAGGTCGGCCACGGGGACGACGAGCGTCTCGGGAATGACGCGCTGCTCTATGACCTGCATGTCCTTGTCGACGAGCAAGCCGCCGTTGAACGCCGCGATGGGCGTGTCGAGCTGGAGGGGCTTAATGAGCATCTCCATGCCGCGCGGTGGGCGGCCGCTGGTGATGGCGAAGAGGACGCCGGCCTGGCGCAGGCTGCGCACGGCGGCGATGGCGTCGTCGGTCAGGACCTTCTCCTGGGTGACGAGGGTCCCGTCCACGTCCGCCAGGAAGAGCCGGATGGGTGTGTGGTCGGAGGTGATGGGCCGATGGTAGGCGCCGCCCCCGTGACCGCGCATCCCTGGCGCGGTGCTGGGTATACCCAGTGCATGGCCCACACCACGATCCCCGACAGCCACCGCGATCTCCTCGAAGGCGACGTGCTCACGCTCGCCACGGCCGGGGAGGACGGCTACCCCCAGCTGTCCGAGGTGTGGTTCGTGGTCGAGGACGGCCAGGTCGCCATGTCGCTGAACACGAACCGACAGAAGGTGAAGAACATGGAGACCGAGCCGGCCTGCGCCGTGCTCCTCCTGGACCTGCGGAACCCGTACCGCTACCTGGAGATCCGGGGCACCGCCGTCGTGGCGCCCGACGAGGATCGCACCTTCGCTGAGAAGGTCGGCGCCAAGTACGACGCCGATCTGCGCGAGCACGACGCGCCCGGCGACCGCCGCGTCATCGTGCGGATCGTGCCCGTCCGCGTCAACGCGGTGGACCTGAGCGGGTAGTTCAAGTCCGGGCCGCGACCGGCGTGCGCCGGCGCAGGCGGGTGCCGGCCGCGGCCGCCCCGAGCAGGACCAGCGCCAGGGCGACCCAGGGCGAGAGCACCGCGGCGAAGGCGACCGCGACCGCCAGCTCGCAGCCCACCACGGCCCCGAGCACGAGGGGCCCGGCCCGGGTGAAGCGCCGGTGGAACTCGGCGAGGCTGGCCGGGCTGACGATCCCCCGGCCGAGGAGGACGGCCAGCCCGCGCACCAGCCCGAACAGGGCGCCGATGGCCAGCGCGGTCCCCGGACTTGCCGTCAGGGCGGCCAGCGCGATCATGAGATAGAGGGCGGCCGTCTTGATGTAGGTGACGAGCCCGGCACCGATCTGCCAGCCGAACCCCGCGCCGTAGGCCCACGGGCGGAACCGGTCGAGCCAGCGCTCGTTCACCTGCCGGGAGTGGAAGGGCAGGTGGAAACCACCGAGCCGGGTGTCGCTGGCGGCGGCGACGACGGCGACGACGCAGGCCACGACAACGAGCGCACGGGCCGACGGGTCCGCCGTGCGCACACCCAGCGCCAGCGCGGCCATGACGAGGCCGAGCGTCGCCCCACCCGCGGTCCCTCCGGCGACGAACCAGGCCGCCGTGGAGCGGTAGCGATGGCCGCGGCCGCGCTCGGCCAGCGGCGTGACCGTGGCCAGCATGGAGACGCCGCAGGGCGACCAGGTCGAGCGGGCCGCTGCGGCCACGGCGATCACCACTGCCGCCACTGTCAGGAGCGCGTGCATCGGTTCTTCCTTTCCGTCATGCCGGTGAGCCGAGGAAGGGTGCGCCGCCAAAGGCGAAGATCCCCCCGTCCTTGGCCACCAGCCAGTAGCCGGCGTCGTTGCCGTAGGGCGCGATGCCGACCACGGGTTGATTGAGGTGGATGGACCCGGTCGATCCGTCGAACACGGCATCGCCGTAGGCGAAGATCCCCCCGTCGGCGGCGACCAGCCAGTAGCCCTGGCCGCTGGGGGTGGCCGCGATCCCGACGACCGGCCGGTTGAGGTGCTGCCCGCCCATGGAGCCGAGGAACACGGCATCGCCGTAGGCGAAGATGCCCCCGTCGGCGGCGACGAGCCAGTAGCCCTGGCCGCTGGGAGTGGCCGCCATCCCGACCACCGGCGCGTCGAGCGGCCGGCCGCCCATGGAGCCGTAGAACAGCGCGTCGCCGTAGTCGAAGATCCCCCCGTCGGCGGCGACGAGCCAGTAGCCCTGGCCGCTGGGGGTGGCCGCGATCCCGACCACCGGTGCGTCGAGGTGCTTTCCGCCCATGGAGCCGAGGAACGGCGCCCCGCCGTAGTCGAAGATCCCCCCGTCGGCCGCGGCCAGGAAGTAGCCCCCGGTGCGGCAGGTCGCGATCCCGACGATCGGGGCGTCCAACCTGAGCGCCGACGCATCGCCGTTGGCGGGGAAGTCCCCGTACCCGAACAACCGCCCGAACGCGGTGAGCACGGCGTAGCCGCCAGCGTCGGCACTCGGAACCATGCCGACCACCAGGCAATTCGTGGAGGGTGAGGTGCACAACGGTGCGGGGGGGGCCGTTGTCCAGCACGGCTCGTTCTGCTCCGCCGTGCCGTTGTCGACGGCGACCGCGGTCGTGCAGGTGGGGTCGACCGTCCAGGGCGGCACGCAGGCGACGACCCGGCAGACGATGCGTCCCATGCAGGGCACGTCCTGGTTGCACTGCCCGTAACGGAACTGCAGGCACCCCGTCAGGTAGGAGTCGCAGCCCAGCGAGCCGCAGCCACAGCCGGTCCCGTCGCAGCCCGTCTCGCAGAAGGGGAAGCCACCGTCGCAGCCGGCGTCACACGAGCAGGTCGAATTGCAGTCCATGTAGTAGCGCGGGCCGCCGCAGTACGACGAGTTGTCCGCCACCCACCAGCCACCCATGACGGTGTTCTCGGGGCAGAAGTTGGCCCCGCTCACGGCGCAGCAGAACTCCGAGAATCCCGAGCAGCAGGTGCTGCCGCAGCCACACCCGGCGTTGCCGCACTCGCAGATCTGGCCGTAGGCGGTCCCCGGCTTGAGGGCCAGGTCCAGGCCGGAGCCGACGGCCACGGCGCTGCCCACGAAGGCCGATCGGTTGATGAGGCTGCGCCGGGACAGGCGTCCCTCGAGCACACGGGCCGTGCGCGCCACCAGCGCACTGGACATGCTCACGACGATCGTGCCGGCACGGGGCGGGCCAGCCGCCGGGCCGCGGTGAGCCCGGCCAGGGCGGAGAGGGCCAGCGCGGTGAGCCAGAGTCCCACCGCGCTCACGAAGAGCAGTGGGAATCCGGCCCAGGGCTGGTGGGCCAGTTGCGTCACGAGCGTGCCGTGGGACGGGGCGCCGGCGGCGACGGCCACTGCCGCGGCGGCAAGCACGACGTCCACGAACAGGTGGAGCGCGGTGGGCGGTGTGTCGGGGCGACCGAAGCAGCCACAGGTGGCGAGGGGACCGCCACGCCGCCGGGCGTAGGCCACGACGCCGAGGAAGCCGGCATAGGAGAGCGCGACGAGGGCCGCGGTGACCGGGCGCGGGAAGGCGAGGGCGACCGCACCGAGCGCGGCCTCCGCCAGCGCGCCGACCCGGACGACTGTGCGCAGCCACCCGAGCGGTGGCGAACCCGGTAACAACGCGGCCATGGCGCGGGCCGTGTCGTCGGGTCGCGCCGCCTTGGCCACCCCGGCTGCGACCAATAGCCCGGTGGCGATCAGGTAGAGGCCGATCAGTTCCATTGCGGCCTCGCGGCAGGAACGTCCGACACCGCCGGGCTCAGCGTCAACGACGACAAAAGCGTGTTGACGCGGGGGACCAGTGCCGGGCGCAGGGCATGGCTGCCGAGCACGGCGTAGAAGGAGAAGGGCCGCCCGACCTCGGTGAAGAACCACTGGGTGCCCGACTGACCGGGAATGCCGCGCCGCAACGTCATGGGTGAGAAGTCCGCCTCGGAGAAGCCGGTGGGCCGGCCCTGCCGGGCGAACAGCGCGGTGCCGAGGCTCTCCGGGCCGTACTCGAACAATGTGGCGAACACGTCGGAGGGCCCCATCAGCGTGACGGCCCCGCTGCCGAAGTCACCGATGTCGTCGGGAATGGGGAACGTGGCGAACTGGCCCACGGGGTAGGTCACGCCCACGGTGGCCGGGCGCACGAAGATCCGACCCTCGAAGCCGTCGGGGAGGCGAGCCGTGATGCCGTGGGCGCCGATGGTGGCCACTACTCGGCCCGCAGGGCGCGGCCGTGCGGGAAGACGTCGTCGAGCGTGCGCGGGTAGAGACTGGGGTCACCGGGGAGGATCCCGGCCGCGGCCAGCACCTCGTCTGCCGCCGCTTCGCGGGCCGGGCCACCGAGTGATCCCTCGCGGCGCCCGCGACCGCCGCCGGGAGAGCTCCGGTCGTGCTCGGCCCGCCGGACCAGCTCAGCCAGCTGCCCGACCTGGCTGGCCACACCCTGCCCCACTTTGCGCCCTGTGGCGCCGTCGACCAGGACGAAGAACGGTGAGCCAGGGACCTGGTAGTCGAGCCAGGCGTCGGTGGACATCACCACCGGGACCCGGCCGGTCGTTCTGGACCGCACCTCGGAGGGGACCTCGCGGTCGGGTCCCTTGGTCACGATGACCACGCGCGTGCGGTCGGGCAGCTGCAGGCGCCCGGGATCCTGCAGCGCATCCCAGAAGGCGGCGCAACCGGTGCAGCCCGAGGAGAGGAACCCGAGCAGCGTGAGGTCGTCGCTGTTGTCGACGGCGATGGCGCGTGCATCCCCCGTTGGAGTCACACCGGCGACGGGGGGAGCCGCGCCGAGCGCGGGACTCGACGCCGGCGTGGCCAGGGGCACGGGGGCGGCGACGGAGGGAGCGATCGAGGGATCCCCGACGCCCACGCCGAGCTCGTGCAGGGAGCGCAGGATGTCGGCATGGCTGCGTAACAGGCCCGCCACCAGGATGCCGAGCAGCAGAACCACGAACGTCGAGACAATCACCAGTGCAACCACGCCGCCTCCTTTTTCCCGTCGGTCCCAGTATCCATCCGCGGCCCGTCCATGTCGCGGCACCGCCGCCAGGGCGCGGAGGAGATTCCTCGGGCATACTCCGGTTGTGCCGGCCGACGATCTGTTCCTGCCCGAGCCCGAGCCGCGCCCGGTGCGCTACACCGTGATCTCGGTGGACGACCACGTGGTGGAGCCTGCCCACACCTTCGAGAACCGGGTGCCCGCCGCGTTGGCGGATCGCGCCCCCGCATCGTCGAAACGCCGGAGGGGCATCAGGTGTGGGAGTTCGAGGGGGAGCGGTACACGCAGGTGGGGATGAACGCGGTGGCCGGACGCCGGCCGGAGACCTACGGCCTGGAGCCGTTCCGCTTCGACCAGATGCGGCCGGGGTGTTACGACGTGGACGCACGTGTGCACGACATGGACATCAACGGCGTCTGGGCGTCGGTGAACTTCCCGTCGATGATCACCGGCTTCTGTGGCCGCGTCTTCTTCGACGCCCAGGACCGCGACCTGGGGCTGGCCTGCGTCAGGGCCTGGAACGACTGGCTCTTCGAAGAGTGGTACTCGGCCCACCCCGACCGCATCGTCCCGCTCGGGATCACGTATCTCGCCGACCCGGACCTCGCTGTGGCCGAGATCCGGCGCAATGCAGCGCGCGGCTTCACGTCGGTGACGTTCCCCGAGCGGCCCCACGAGATCGGGCTGCCCTCATTGTGGGACCGGGCGCACTGGGACCCGATCATGGAGGCCGTCGTCGATACCGACACCGTGGTCTCGCTCCACGTGGGCAGTTCGGGCCTGACCCCGGCGCCGCCCGGTGCCGGCATGGACGCCCTGCAGCTCGGCGCCACCCTCTTCGGCCAGCTGTCGCTGATCGCCTGCACGGAGTGGCTGTGGTCGGGCTACGCCCTGCGGCTCCCGACCCTCAAGATCGCCATGAGCGAGGGCGGGATCGGCTGGGTGGCCATGCTGCACGATCGGCTCGAGAACATCGTCGACCGTTCGCGCTACGGCCTCGGCTGGGACGTGCGCCCAGCGGACGTGCTGCGGCGCAACTTCTGGTTCTGCACCATTGACGACCCGTCCACCATCGACACGCGCCACGCCATTGGAGTCGACCACATCATGGTGGAGGTCGACTACCCGCACGGCGACAGCACCTGGCCCGACACGCAGCATGTCATTGAGAAGTACTGGGGGCACATCCCGGCCGCCGAGCTGCGCGCCATGTGCAGCGAGAACGCGGCCGCGCTCGACCGCCACCCACTCCCGGATCCCGTCCTGCCGCTCTGAGAGGAGCAGACGCATGTTCACGCCGACCGCCGAGAAGCTCGTCCCCGACCTGACGCCGCGCGATGAGCTCGTCGTGCTCGCCCGCGCCCTGTGGCGGGAGGGGTACAACGACCACCTGGCCGGGCACATCACCGTCAACCTGGGCGACGGCACGCTGCTGTGCAACCCTTGGCTGCTGACCTGGGCGGAACTGCGCCCGTCCCAGGTGTTGCGCATCGACCTCGACGGGCGTGTGGTCGAAGGGGACTGGCCTGTCCCGCTGGGGATCCCGCTGCACCTCGAACTGCACAAGTTGCGCGAGGACGTCGGCTGGGCGCTGCACAACCACCCGCTCTTCGGCACGGTGTGGGCGGACCTCGGCGAACTGCCCCCGATTCTCGACCAGAGCTCCGCCCTCGGCGGCGGCACACTGGTCGTGGTCGACGAGTACGAGGGCCCTGTCAACGACGCCTCGAGCGCGCGGTCCGCGGTGGAGAAGATGGGCGATGCGTCCATGGCGCTTCTGGCCGGGCACGGCGTGTTCGTGCTGGGCGGGTCGGCTCGGGCGGTGCACCAGCGGGCGGTCGCGTTGGAGCAACGGTGCCAGCACGCCTGGTACGCGCGGGTGGCCGGCGGCGCGGGGGCCTCCCGCGTCCCGCAGTCGTTCATCGACCTCGTGGCCCGAAGCGACGGCGAGGGTTTCATCGGCTTCTGGGAGGCCGCCGTGCGGGCCGAACTCGCAGCCGACCCCGACCTCTTGGACTGACTACCCCGAAGGCGTCCCGAAGACATCGTTCAATTCCATCGGCACCGGGGTGTCCAACTGCCCGTAGGTGCACGACGCGGGGTCGCGGTCGGGACGCCAGCGCACGAACGACGTGGCGTGCCGGAAGCGGTCCTGTTGCAGGTGGTCGTAGGAGACCTCGCACACCGCCTCGGGGCGCAGCGGCTCCCAGGTCATGTCCTTGCCGGCATTCCAGCGGTTCCCGCCTCCCGGCGCGCGGCCGGCCGTCTGGGCTTCGGCCCAGCCCGCCCACGGGTGGTCCTCCAACGCGTTCTTCCGATAGGGCTCGAGCTCTGCGACCAGTTCGCGCCGGCGTGCGACGCTGAAACCCGACGCCACCCCGACGTGGTGCAGCGTCCCGGAGGCGTCGAACAGGCCGAGGAGCAGTGAGCCCACGCCCGCGCCGTCCTTGTGCGTCCGGAAGCCCGCCACGACGCAGTCGGCCGTGCGCTGGTGCTTGACCTTGACCATCACCCGCTTGTCGGGCTGATAGGTGAGCGCGCCGTCCTTGACCACCACGCCGTCGAGCCCGGCGCCCTCGAAGCGGGAGAACCAGTCCCTGGCCAGGTCGGCGTCGTCGGTGACCGGCGTGACGTGGATCGGTGGAAGTGCGTTCTGGAGTGCATGCTCGAGCGCGGCGCGCCGCTCCGCGTAGGGCGCTTCCATCAGCGAGCGGTCCCCCTCGGCCAGCAGGTCGAAGGCGACGAACGAGGCCGGCGTCGACTCGGCGAGCAGCCGGATGCGCTTCTCTGCCGGGTGGATCCGCTGGGACAGCGCGTCGAACTCCAAGCCGCGGGGACCGGCAATGACGATCTCGCCGTCGAGCACGCACCGCGGCGGGAGCTCGCGCCGGAGCGCGTCGACGAGCTCGGGGAAATAGCGCGTCAGCGGCTTCTCGTTCCGGCTGCCCAGCTCCACCTCGTCACCGTCGCGAAAGACGATGCAGCGGAAGCCGTCCCACTTGGGCTCGTAGAAGAGACCCGGGCCCCGGGGGAGTTCGCGAGACAGCTTGGCCAGCATGGGGGCGACCGGCGGGCGGACGGGGAGCGTCACTGCGGGTCAGGCTCCATGGGCACCGGCCCAGGCCAGGAGCTCGTCGGCCGAGCCGCGGTTGACGATCCGTTCCGATGGCACCGCGGCGTCGACGGCCTTGACGCAGCCCCGACCGAGCCAGCCGAGTTGGCCCGGCGCGTGGGCGTCGGTGTCGATGGCGACGGAGCAGCCGAGCGACACCGCGTGGCGTAGGAGGTCCTGGGGCGGGTCCTGGCGTTCGGGTCGCGAGTTGATCTCGACCGCGGTGCCCGTGCGGGCACAGGCGCCGAACACCGCGTCGGCGTCGAAGGTCGATTGCGCCCTCCCGCGCCCGGTAATGAGGCGTCCGGTGCAGTGGCCCAGGATGTCCGTGTGCGGGCTCTCAATGGCCGCGAGCATGCGTTCGGTCATGGCCGGCGCGTCCATGCGGAGCTTCGAGTGCACGCTGGCGACGACGACATCCAACTCCGCCAGCAGGTCCAGTTCCTGGTCCAGTGAGCCGTCTTCGAGGATGTCCACCTCAATGCCCGTCAGGAGGCGAAAGGGCGCCAGTTGTTCGTTCACGTCCGCCACGACGTCGAGCTGGGCGCGCAGGCGTTCGGCGTTGAGCCCGTGCGCCACCGTGAGGCGGGCGCTGTGGTCGGTGAGCACCAGGTACTCGTGTCCGAGCTCCCGGGCCGCCTCGGCCATTTCGAGGATGGGGCTCCCCCCGTCGGACCAGTCGGAGTGCGAGTGGCAGTCCCCCCGCAGCGAGCCGAGCAGCTCCTCGGCCGGCTCGTCGAGGTCGATGTCGTCGGGCATCTTCTCCAGCTCCGTCAGGCGCTCGGGCACCTCGCCGGCAAGGGCCTCGGTGATGACCTGCGCCGTGGACTTCCCGATTCCCTCAATGGTCTGCAGCCGTCCCGCTCGGGCCAGCGCGGCCAGCGTGCCGACGTCGACGTCCGCCACGGCGCGCGCTGCGTTGCGAAAGGCGCGCACCTTGTACGTGTCGGCACCGCTGCGTTCCAGAAGGAAGGCGATGCGGTCGAGGGCCTGGAGCGGCTCCACGCTCAGTCCTTCTTGGCCCGGCTCGGAGCCACGCCGGGGCGGCTCGTCGGGCATCTTCGGATACTGCGGCGGCCACGGTGCGTCGTGCAGCCCGGCCTGCTTGTCGCGCTCGGCCAACGCGAGCAGGGGCTCGATCGACTGCGGTTCGGCGGCGATGTCGGCCCAGGGGTCACCCCGCCTGCGTACCAGGTCGGGCACGGTCCGGATGGTCAGGTCGTTGGGGACCACCGTCTCGACCTCTTCCCAGGTGAGCGGCGTCGAGACCTGCCCGCCCGTACGGGGACGGGCGAACCAGGCGCCGAAGACGGTCTTGTGGGGCGCGTTCTGGTTGAAGTCCACGAAGACGCGCGCTGCCGCGCTCCTCCTTCCACCAGTTGGCCGTGATCAGATCCGGGAAGCGGCGCTCCAACTCGCGGGCGAGTGCGACCGCGGCGGCGCGTACCTCCACCGAGTCCCAGCGCGGCGCGAGCCGCAGATAGACGTGCAGGCCGTTGTTGCCGGTCGTCTTCGGATAGCCGCGCAGGCCGAGTTCCTCGAGCACATCGCGACAGAGCAGGGCGACGGCACGCACCTCCTCGAAGCCGATGCCGGTCGTCGGGTCGAGGTCGATGCGCAGCTCGTCGGCGTGGGCCGGATCAGCGGCGAGATACGGCCACAGGTGCAAGCCGATGCAGCCGATGTTCACGGCCCACACCACATGGCCGATGTCGGCGACGACGAGCGCGTTGGACGTCGTCCCGTTGGGTGTGGAGACGGTGGTCGACTCCAGCCAGTCCGGCGCGCCGGCCGGGATGCGCTTCTGGTAGAAGGACTTGCCCGTGGCGCCGTCGGGGAAGCGCTGCAGCATGGCGGGCCGCCCGCCGGCGGTGTTGAGGAGATGGTCCGCCACGTCGAGGTAGTACGAGACGAGATCGAACTTCGTGGCGTCGAGGGCGGGGAAGTAGATCTTGTCCGGTCGCGAGACACGGACCTCGCGCCCGCCGGCATCCACCGTCTGCTCGTCGTCCCCTGGCACCGCACCCGACTCTACCGAGGGGTCGCCGGGCGCCCGGTCCCGTCCAGCCGGCGCGGGCGGCCCCAGGCAGGCGAGGTCCTCCGCGGCTCGAATGGGCCTCCCCGGTCGGATGGCCGGGCAGTGGGGGCACCGGCGGCCCGGAGGCGCTAGGCGTCCTGGAGCTGGAGCGGGGGAAGCAGGATGCCGCGGCGCAGAAGCTCGCGCTCCAGCCGCGCCCGCTCGCGCCGCGGGCTGTCGAACCACTCGGGGGTGGCGCGGACTTCGAGTGACTTGCAGAGTCTGATCAGCGCGCCGTCGTACGAAAGCTCCCGGGCCAGCGCTTCCGCCACGGGAGCCGCCGTACCCGTCACATGAAGCCTGACCCGGGAGTCCACGAGATCAGCCAGGAGCAGGTCGTCGGACCTGTGCCCTTCCTGACCTTTGCCAAGGGCCCGCGTCAGAAGGTCGCTGTACATGACCACCTGAAAGATGATGTGCCGTCCTCACGGGCGCCGATAGGGCTAAACGGCCCGGTTTCTGTGGGTTTCCGGCGTGTTTCCCGGTCGCTACTTGAGTAGGGAATGGAGGGCATGACCGAGACCGTCCGTCCAGTCGGCCACCTCCGTCGGCGAGGTCACCTTGAGCGGTGCCGGCGCGGTCAGCACCGGCAGCGCGGTCAGCCGCGTGGTGCGCTCCCGGACCTGCGCCGAGAAGAGCCGGCCCAGCCGGCGGTTCCGCATTGAGCCGAGCACGATGGCGTCGGCTGATCGCTCGAGGGCAGTGGTCACGATCCTCTGCGGGACGCCCCGGTACGAGGTGACGGAGACCGACCCACCGGCGCGTACTCCGGCGTCGGCGAGCTGGCGGACCGCGCCCGAGACCAAGTCGATGGACTCCTGATGTGAGCGCAGGGAGACCCCGTTGCCGCCGACGAGCTGCTCGTTGACGTGGAGCACATGGACGGCCGCGCCGCTGCGCCGGGCCAGCGCGGCTGCGAAGAGCGTGGCGACCTCGCCGGCGGGCGAGTCGTCGAGGGCAAGGAGGAGTCGGTCGAACATGGGCGTTCCTGGCGTCCGGCCCCGAAAAGGGCCTTGTTTCCGACATGTTAACGCAACCGCCGTGCTCCGTCGGGGTCCCGGTCCTTTCCTCGCACCGCGTCCATGCCCGCCACGCCATGGTCAATTACCTGATTGTGCAGCACGTGGTGCCGGAGCCTCATGGGCCAAGGGCGCCGCGCTCGCCCGCGCGGGATTCCGTTCCGGGGTGCGTCGCACGTTCGCCGCAGACTCGGTCGCCCCCCCGGGGTATGACGGCATCGTCGTGATGGGTGGGCCGATGTGGATCTCGGCACGGTTTCGCCGATATTTCTGAAACGTGAACTCTGGCAAAGTCTCTTGCCTCCAAGGCAACATCGGCCCACAATCGGCCGATGGAGCTTGACGAAGCACTTTCCTCCCTGGCCGAGAGCCTGCGTGAGGAGCGGACCAGGGCGGGCCTGACACTTGAACAACTGGCGCAGCGCGCCGACCTCTCCACCGCCCACCTCTCCCGCCTGGAGTCGGGTGACCGCCAGCCCTCCGTGGCGGCATTGATCTCCCTGTCGAGGGCACTCGGGGTGTCGATGAGCACGTTGCTCGGTGAGCGCCGGGGCACGCCGGCCATCGCGGCCTCCCCTCCGGGGCGGGTGACCCACGAGGCCAATGGCCTCACCATCGCCCCCTGCAGCGGGTTTCCGGGCTCCGCGACGCTGGAGGCGTTGCAGATCAGCATCAACGCAGACCGTGCGCCCTCGGAACCGGCCCGTCACCGTGGCGAGGAATGGATCTACGTGGTGAAGGGCGAGCTGCGGCTCGAGTTCGACGGGCAGGTCCACCTTCTCGAAGCCGGCAGCACGGTGCATTTCGACGCCAACCGCCCGCACCGACTCGGTACGGCGCACGGCACCGTCGAGGTCATCGTCGTGGCGGCCGACGCCCCCAACGACTTCCGCAACCACCCCCTGTTCAGCGCATCCATCAGCGACCACTGAGGAGAACCCACCATGACAATGCTGACCGAGCTCGAAGGCACCGGGGAGAAGTTCTCCCTCGACTCCTTGTTGGACGTCCGGGCGCGCACTCGCCGGGCCGTCCACCTGATCGCCGACCAGGTGCAGCCGGGCATGTCGGAGGACGAGGCGAAGGCCATCGCCCGCGACATCCTCAAGGGCATGGAGATGCGTCGCGGCTGGCACCACATCATCGTGCGCTGTGGGCCCAACACGACGAAGGACTTCATGGAGAAGTCGGAGCCCGGCGTGGTCCTGGGCGACGACGACATCTTCTTCGTCGACATCGGGCCGATTTACGGCGACACCGAGGGGGACGCGGGCGACACGTTCGTCTTCGGGTCGGATCCCGATCACCTCCGCGCCAAGAAGGAGGTCCGGCGGATCTGGGACCAGGTGCGGGATGAGTGGTTCACCAACGGCAGCTCCGGCAGGGAGCTCTACGACTACGCCACCTCGGTGGCGGCTGGGTACGGATGGAAGTTGAACATGGATCTGTCGGGCCACCGCTTGTCCGACTTCCCCCATTCCGCCCACTACGACGGTCCCTTGGCGGAGGTCGAGTTCCGGCCGAACCCCAACCTGTGGGTCCTCGAGATCGCCATCGCCCACCCGGAGCGGAAGTTCGGCGCGTTCTACGAGGACCTCCTGCTCGAGGACCAGTCGTTCCCCGACTGAGCACAGACGCGGTCGACAGCAAGCAATCCGTTCGGGACCAAGACAAGGAGAGACGATGACAATGAGTGCCGGCACGAAGGACGTCTCGGCCATGCAGAAGATGCACGGGCTGCGGACGAACGTCCTCGGCTTCCCCGCGCTGTTCGCGCAGTCGGTCGCACTGATATCCCCCACCATGACAGCCGTGCTGATCATCCCGTTGGCCTTCGCCAGCGCGGGACAGGGGACGTGGTTGGCCTACGCCTTCGGCACCGTCATGCTTCTCTTCGTGGTCTTCTGCCTCAACCAGTTCGCGAAGCGATCGTCCTTTGCGGGCTCCATGTACGCCTACACGGCCAAGGGACTCGGGCCCAGCGCGGGTGTGTTCTCCGGCTGGACCTTGATCTGGGCCTACTACTTCATTGCCGTGGCGGGCCTGTGCGGCTTCGCCGTGTTCTGTGCGCAGTTGCTCTCGGCGCTGGGGTACCACGGCTCGGTCCATCCGATCATCTTCTTCGCCATCAGCGCGCTGGCCTGCTGGCTGGTCGCCTACAAGGACATCCGTGTGTCCTCCATCCTGACCCTGGTCTTCGAGGCCGCCTCCGTGGCGTGCATCACCGCCCTGGCCTTCGTGATCCTGTTCAAACACGGCTTCAAGGTGGACACGCAGCAACTCAAGCTGAGCGGCGTCGACGTGCGGGGCATGGGCCTGGCCGTCGTCGCTTGCATCTTCTCCCTCGTCGGATTCGAGAGCGCCACGACCCTCGGTGGGGAGGCGAAGAACCCACGCCGCAACGTCCCGCGGGCGGTCATCGCCAGCCTGATGATCACGGGCCTGTTCATGGTGTTCATGGCCTACGTGGAGGTGGGGGGAACCAGCAACTACGGCGGCTCCTGGACGAGCGGCCCGCTCATCTACCTGGCGGAGCTCTACGGCGTGTCCTTCTTCAAGATCCCGATCTGCATCGGTGCCATGGTGAGCTTCTTCTCGCTGTCGCTCTCGTGCCTCAACGGCGGGTCACGGATCATGTACCCGATGGCCCGGCACGGCATCTTCTCGGGGCACCTCGGCCGGGCGCACGCCACCAACCGCACGCCGCACGTGGCGGTGACGGTGTACATCGGCATGATCTTCGCCCTGCCGGCCGTCCTCATGATCTTCACCAACCCGCTGACGGCCTTCGGCGACGCCGGCACGCTGGCCGCCTTCGGCTTCTTGGTGGCCTACTACCTCATCACGGTGGCGGCGCCGATGTACCTCAGGAAGCTGGGCGAGCTACGTCCTCGCAACGTTGTGCTGGCCTCCATCGCCGTGCTCTGCCTGCTCGTGCCCACCATCGGTAGCTTCTACCCGACGCCGGCATGGCCGGTGAACCTGTTCCCCTACATCTACCTGGGGTACATGGCGATCGGTGGCAGCTGGCTGTTCATCGTCAACCGCCGCCGGCCGGGGATCCTGGCCGACATAGAGGCTGACCTGGAGCGTGCGCCGGAGCTCATCGCTGAGGAGGGCGTGGAGATCGGGGAGATCGCGCCGCAACCGGTCATGGCCTGAGGCGATCCGTCGGCCGGGAACGCGGGCCCTGAGATTTCCGCCGTGTGAACTCGGGCCGATCCCCTTGTTCTCGGGGCGGCGGGGCGTCACTATCGGCAGGGTCAGGTCTGCCGCCTCCCCCCCCGCTGCGGACTTGACGTGGACAGTATTTCCAGTGGTACCCAGTTCCGCAGCCGGCCCGCCCGACTCCCCTCGGGCGGGTCGTTGCGCGTCCGGGATCAGATGAGATCGGACAGCCCTTCCCACCCCGCCGGCGGCGGGGCCAGGTGCCAGAACTGCTCGGGGACGCGCCCCTCCATGCGGGCACTGAGCGCGTGGTCCTGTTCGAGTGGCGCGATCTGTGACGTGTAGCACCAGATGGCGCGTCGCTTGCGCTCCTCGTCGGGAACGTGGGGGACGATGGCCGGAGTGGGCCACGGATGGGAGCGCAAGAGTTTTGCCACCCGCCAGGCCAGCAACCCCGGCAGATGCTTGTAGCCATGGTCCTCGTAGCAGAACCATTCGCGTCCCGGCTGCTCCTGACGGACCAGAAGACAGGCGTCGTGCACCATCACGTGGTCAGGGTTGCCCAGGCCCATGGGGAAGAACACAGAGGTGGGGTCGAGCTCGGCGATGGCGGCCCCGAGCACCGGCGCCACCTCGAACGGCTTCGGGCGATCTGGTGGAGCCAGGTACTGGTGGTCGGAGAACTCGAGCCAGGAATAGGCGGATTCGAGCACGGCCATGGCCGCCGCGTCCTCTTCGCGTCGTGTCGCCACCACGTCGTCGCCGGCCACGAACCCGCCGAGTGCGTCCCACTCCGAAGGCACATCGGGGTAGGCGGGCGGCCGGCCGCCGAGCACAGTGACGACCGTCGTCTCGTCATAGCTGGCGATCAGATGGCCCGCTCCCATGGCGGCGTCGTCGAAGTGGGGAGAGACGACGAGGATGCGTCGGAGTGCGGCGGGGTCGACCTGGCCCCATGTCGGTTCGGCGAACGTGGTGGTCATTCCCGGATCATACGGGGACATCGTCGATCTCACCGGCGACGTGGCGCCGGAACACCGGGAGCAAGGCGCCGATGACCGCAGCGCCGACGATGCACGCGAGGCCACCCGACACGACGGAGAACTCAATGCTGGTGAGCGTGGCCACGGTGCCCGACTCCATGTCGCCGAGGCGCGGGCCGCCCTGCACCACGGCCATCTGAATGGAGGACATGCGGCTGCGGAACCGCTCGGGGATTGTGCTCTGCAGCATGGTGTTGCGCAGGACGGCGGAGATGACGTCGGCCCAGCCCGCCACGGCCAGGAGAACGAGGGCGATCCAGAGGGTGTCGGTGAACCCGAACAGAGCGATGGCCGCACCCCAGACGGAGACCGCCACAATCACCGCCCAACCCTGGCGGCGGAGGTTGGCCACCCACCCTGTGGTGACCGCCCCGATCAGCGCGCCGACGCCCGGAGCTGCGTAGAGGAAGCCGAGGGTGATGGTGCCGCCTCCGAACACGGCGCCCGCCATGGCGGGGAACAGGGCCCGGGGCATGCCGAACACCATGGCGTTGATGTCGATCAGGTAGACACCCTGGAGGGCTTGGCGGGAGCGCAGGTAGCGCAGGCCTTCCCTGGTCGACTGCCATGGGGAGAGGCCGCCGGCGTGGTGAGCCGGTGGGATGGGGTGGAGCATGGCCGAGGTGATCGCGGCCACCACGAACGAGGCGGCGTCGAGCCCGAAGACGAGCGGGAGCCCGATGCCGAGCAGAAGTCCGGAGAGGGCAGGCCCCACGATCACGCCCACCTGGAAGACGATCTGCGTCAGGGCGGCGGCCGCCGCGAGGTGGCGCCGCTCCACCATGCCGGGCACGGCCGCCGACCGGGCGGTGCTCGAGAAGCCGAAGAGCCCGGCCGCCAGCGCGCTGACGACGTAGAGCACGGCCAGCGAGGGGTGGACCACGGCTGCGTTGACCGCCATGGCGCCGCTGGTGAGCATCATGGCCACCGCCGTCCACACCATGATGCGGCGTTTGTCCACCGAGTCGCCGATGGGCCCAGCGGAGAGGGCGCCGGCCAGGAAGGGAAAGAGCTGGGCCAGGCTGATCGCCCCCACCTGCAGGGTGGAGTGCGTCATGGAGTACACCTGGTACGGGATGGCGACGACCGTCAGCTGGGTCCCGATGACGGAGATGAGCTGACCGGTGAAGAGGAGCCGGAAGTCGCGACTCTCCCGTAGCGGGGTGGTGTCCACCAGGATCCGACCCGGCATGGCCGTCAGCCTACGGCCGGGTCCGGCGCGGTCGAGACGAGATCAGGGGTGCTGTTCGCCGAAGTCGGCGACGGAGATGTCCCAGGGCGCCGGCCAGTCGTCCGTACGCAGCAGCGCGTCGCTGCCGCCGTCGCAGAACACCACCGATCCGCAAAAGAAGGCGCCGTCGGGGCCGAGGAGCAGGTCGACAACGGCGGCGATCTCCTCGGCGCGGCCCGGCCGGCCCACCGGGATGGGCAACATGTCGAGCATCGGGCCGGCCTTGGCGTCGGCCCGCATGCCCGGCCACCATCGGCGTGTCGATCATTCCCGGGGCGATGGCGTTGAGCCGGATCCCAGACCCGGCCCAGTCAGGCCCCGTGGCGTTCCGGCGCACCCAATGGGCCACGGCCAGCTTCGTGGCCGGATAGGTCACGAGAGAGCCGCGGGCGTCGGCGATCTGCGCGCTCAGCGCCTCGTCGTGGCGCAGGCAGGCCTCGACGAGGTCGGCGGGGACCGCGGGCTGCACCGTGGTCGAGTTCGAGCTGATGGCCACGGCGGCACCGCCGGGGCTGAGGAGTGGACGCAGGCCTTCGAGCAGGTCCACCGTGCCGAAGTAGTTCACCGAGGCCAGGAGCGAACCGGCCCGGCCCGGGAGCCCGGCCAGACCGGCACAGGTCACGATGCCCGCCAGCTCGCCGCCACTTCGCTCGGTCGCACTCCCGACGGCGCTGCGGCGCCCTTCGGGGGTGGACAGATCGGCGACGATGTCCGACGCGTCCTTGTCGATGCCGATGACGTTCCACCCCGCGGCGCGCAGTCGCGCTGCGGTGGCGGCGCCGATGCCCGAGGCGGCGCCCGTGATGACAACCGTGCGGTCAGGCAGCGGATCGCGCCTTCAGGAGCGCGAGCGCCTTGTCGGCGTGCGAGCCCATGGAGAACTCGGAGTGGATGACGTCGAGGATGGTCCGGTCGGTGTCGATCACGAAGGTGGACCGCTTGACCTTGAGGAAGCTGACGCCGCGCTTCACGCCGAGCTGCGCCGCCACCTCGCGGTCGGGGTCCGAGAGGAGGGGGAAGCCAAGCGACTCCTTCTCGTCGAATTGCTTCTGCTTGTCGACGGTGTCGGCGCTGATGCCGACCGGCTGGGCGCCGACGGCGGCGAACTCACCGGCCATGTCCCGGAAGTGGCAGCTCTCCTTGGTGCAGCCGTACGTCATGGCGGCCGGGTAGAAGAACAGCACGACGGGCCCGTTGGCGAGGAAGTCACTGAGCTTGCGCGGTGCTCCCGTCTGGTCGGGGAGCGTGAAGTCAGGAACAACGTCGCCTTTTTTCATTCGCTCAATGTAGGGCGAATGTGCGGCCTCGTGCCCGGCTAGCCCTCGAAGCGGAAGCCCACGCCCCGGACGGTGACCAGATGGCGGGGGTTGGCCGGGTCGGGCTCGACCTTCCGGCGCAGCCGCTTGATGTGTGTGTCGAGGGTGCGGGTGTCGGTCAGCTCCTGGTCCCACCAGAGCCGGTCGATGCACCAGTCACGGGTGACGACCTGGCCGCTGTGCGACATCAAGAGAGCCAGGAGGTCGAATTCCTTCCGGGAGAGCTCGACCGGGACCTCGTCGACCGTCACTTCGCGGCGGCCGGCGTCGAGGCGCACGGGGCCAACCGCGAGGACTTCCTCGTGATGCTCGGCAACCGCGACCCCGCGCCGCAGCACGGCCCGCATGCGAGCGACGAGCTCACGCAGCCGAAAGGGCTTGGCCACGTAGTCGCTGGCACCGAGCTCCAGCCCGAGCACAATGTCGACCTCGGAATCCCGCGCCGTCACCATGATGATCGGCACAGGCTTGAGGCTCCGCATCTGCTGGCAGATCTCTATCCCGGACTGGTCAGGGAGCATGACGTCCAGCAGGACGAGATCCGGGTGCACCCGGTGGAAGAGCCGCAGCGCCTCGCGCCCGTCCCCCGCGGCCTCCACCGTGAACCCTTCGCGGGTCAGCCCCGAGGCCAGCGCCTGGCGGTAGGACTCCTCGTCGTCGACGACGAGCACCAACGGCCGGTTGTCCCGGGCCGGGGCGGGTGAAGGGGGCCGGCCGCTCGCCGCCGGTGCGTTCGCGATTGCCACGCCGTATTCAGTCTCAGGCAGCGTCGTGGGGGACTCGGGACGGCCTGAATGGGAGAAGAGCAGGCGACGTCGGTGGACGGGGGGTAGTTCGCACCGGCGTCGCCTGAGGGCGCGGGGAGGCGAATACCCGCACCCAGGTGAGCAATGATCCGAGGAGACCGGCGCGCTGTGCGCGCACCGGCCGGATCGCAATGACCTCGGCCAGGGCTTCCTGGTCACGACAGCGGCCGGCAACGGGAGTGGGACGGAGGTCCCGACCCGGGTGAGCCAAGTGCCGATCAACGGTCGCCATCGGTGACCACGCTACGAAGCCGAGGTGAACGTGCCGTGAAAGCGTTGCAACCAACAAGTGTGCTGCAGATGAACTCTTCAGTGCTGCGGCCCTGTTCAGAGGGTTACGCTCCCTGCAACACGAGGAGGAGGTACCGGATGACCGAGGCCATGGGCCACGGCGTGAACCAGCGCAAGGCCATACAGATGACGCCGGCGGAGGTGGATGCGTTCCTCGCGGAGCGGCGGAACATGACGATGTGTTCCATCGCTCCCGACGGCTCCATTCACGCGGTGGCCATGTGGTACGGATTCCTCGATGGCTGCGTCACGGTGGAGACGAAGGCCAAGTCGCAGAAGGTCCAGAACCTGCGTCGGGACCCTCGCCTCACCCTCCTCTTCGAGGACGGCGAGTACTACGAGGAGCTCCGCGGCGTCGAGCTGGTCGGCAAGGCCGAGATCGTCGACGACCCCGGCGAGCTCTGGAAGCTCGGCATCAGCGTCTACGAGCGCTACAACGGTCCGTACACCGACGAGCTCAAGCCCATCCTCGAGATCATGCTGCACAAGCGGGTGGCCGTGAAGCTCAATGTCGAGCGGACGGTCAGCTGGGACCACCGCAAGTTGGGACTGCCGTCGACGCGACCGGCTCCGTGAAGTTCGCCGTCCGGCAGGCGGTCGCGGTGCCGCCGGCCCGGGCGATCGCGGCGTACGGCTCACCGACCTTCTACGAAGGCCGTGCGGCGCGGGACGACATCGCTGTGCGCGACGTCGTCCGTCACGAAGCAACAGGCGACCACATCCTGTTGGAGGTGCGCTTCGCGTTCACCGGCTCCGTGTCTCCCGCGGTGCGGGCGGTGGTCGACCCCGCGAAGATGTCGTGGATCACCCGGACCGAGTTCCTTCTCGCCGAGGATCGCTCGAGTTGGGTCGTGCTACCCGACCACTACCCCGACCGGCTCAGCGCCCATGGGACCTACCGATTCGAGGAGGGCGACGGCGGTCCGGGAACGTGCGACGTCGAGGTCGAGGGCGAGCTGAAGGTCCGAGTGCCGATAGTGGGGCGCTCGGTCGAGAAGGTCATCGTGGGCGACCTGCGCGCCTATATCGCCGACGAGGTGGCCGGCATCGCCGGCTGGAAGGGGTGAGCCTCAGCGGCCCGGCTGTTCACACACTTTGAGCATCTGGGTCATGCCGTCCTCGATCCCCCCGGCCAGGACGTCGATGTCCGGGGTCGAGTCATAGTCCCCGGTGATCCCGAAGTTGACCTCGCCGTCGTAGGAGAAGATGGCGATGCCGAGGCGCATCTGGCCGCCGAGCGGCACGTAGGGAAAGGCTCGGATCATGCGCCGGCCGGCCGCGTAGAGCGGGAACTGCGGGCCGGGCACGTTCGTAGTGATGGTGTTCACGTTGCGTTGGCCCGCCCTGGTGGCGAGCCGCATGCCGAGGGCCAGGAGCATGGGCGGTGCGAAGCCCGACATGGAGGTGAGTGCCT
Organism: uncultured Acidimicrobiaceae bacterium; assembly: GCA_963731065.1. Lineage (GTDB taxonomy): Bacteria > Actinomycetota > Acidimicrobiia > Acidimicrobiales > RAAP-2 > Bog-473. Next base: position 466,850 of record CAVSUH010000007.1, read on the forward strand.
CGCCGGCCACCGCCTGGCTGGAGTCCTTCAGGTCCTTCATCTGCTCGGTGATGACGTGCAGGCGGAGGGCGGGGTCGTCGATGTCGACCGGGAGCTCGGCGAACATCGCCGAGACCTTGTTCTCGTAGGTGCCGTCGCCGACTGCCTTGCCCGACGGGTCGCGCGGCCGGACCGAGACGGGTACGAGCGTGCGGATCACACGGTCTACGTCCTCGTCGCGCGAGAGGAGCAGTTCGCGGAATCCGTTGGTGATGCTGGCCAGCACCACATCGTTGAAGGTCCCGCCGAGTGCTTTGCGCACCCGCTTGATGTCGTCGACCGACGTCGTGGCCCAGGCGTAGCGCCGATGGGGGCCGAGCGGCCCGTTGAGGCTGGAGGGTGGGGTGGGACGGACCAAGCCGGCGAGCGAGAACAGGCCGCCGGCCACCTCGAGGACATAGCCCGCCATCCGACGGAGCGCCCGCGTCTGCGCCCGCGCCGCCCGGATCTGCTCGTAGGGCGACTGCACGACGTTCTCGAGTGCCTCGACCATGAGCTGGAGGCCGGTGGGCTCGGGCCGCGGCGCCCATTCCGACGGCTCCGGCCGCACGGCATCAGGGCTCAGGTCCATGATCACCGCCAGCAGGTCCGTGCCGGAAACCCCGTCGACCAAGGCGTGGTGCGTCTTGGCCAGCATCGCCCACCGGCCGTCCTCGAGGCCCTCGACCACCCAGATCTCCCACAGCGGCTTGGAGCGATCGAGCTGTTGCGCCATCACGCGACCGACCAGCTTGCGCAGTTCGCTCTCGCCGCCCGGAGCGGGCAGCGCCGTGTGGCGCAGGTGGTACTCAATGTTGAAGTGCGGGTCGTCGACCCAGACCGGACGCCCCAGCTCGAAGGGAACGAAGCGGACCTTCTGGCGATAACGCGGCACGAGGTCCAACTTGGCCTCCACCATGGCGACGATGTCGCCGAAGGGCGGCGGCGGCCCCTCGAAGATGGCGACCGAGGCGATGTGCATATGGGACACGTGGTCCTCGATATGGAGGAACGAGGCGTCCTGCGGGCTCAGGCGATCAGGACTCATCGCGACCCTCCCTTCGGGCTAGCCCCCTCGACCCACCCTACCCCTGGGCCGTTTCGCTTTCCCGGGGTCAGCCGGCGGAGGCGGCGGCGAGCGGGCCGCCCAGCGCGGCGAGGACGGGCGTGGCGAGAATCAGCTCGCACGTCTCCTCGTACGCCGCCTCGATCACCTGGGGGCTCCGGTCCTCGGCCATGGCGCGCAGCCCCATGGCGTGGCGCGGCCAACGTGCCGGGCTCGAGGCTGATCACGACGACCCCTGCCTCCTGCAGCCGGGCGATCTCCCGCTCCATGCGGCGGTGCACGGTCCGCCGGAGCCAGCCGTCGGCCCCATTGGCACTGCCGTGGGCCGCCGACATGGAGGAGATGACGACCACCACGTCGAGGCCCTCGGACCGGAGCACGTCCGCGTTGGTGGCCGAGTGCACGCCCCCGTCGACGTACTCGGTGCCCCCGATGTCGACCGGCTGGAAGTAGCCGGGGATGGCGCACGAGGCAAGCACGGCAGCGGCCAGGCGCGCCGGAGGCGCGCCGGCGCGGCCGAAGACGACGCGGGCCCCGTCCGACCGGCGGACCGTGCAGATGCGCAGCCCGTCCGGCCAGCGACTGCCCATGTGCTCGTCGAGGCCGCGGGCCCGCTCGGAGATGTCGATCCGCCCCCGGGGGAGCAGCGTCATGGCCGCCACCTCGGGCCGGAAGGCCAGGGGCCGCCGGACGACCCTCGTGATCAGCGCCGGGGACGGGAGGTGCCACGGTTGCAGCAGCGAGCGGATCGACGGAGTGGGGAGCGGCTCCACGTCGGCAGGCAGGATGCGCCGCAGGATGGCGCCGCCCCGACGTGACGTGGGCACCCCGTAGAGCGACGCGGCGAGGTCCGTGGCCGGCACCCCGACGCGGAGTGCAGCGCCGGTGACCGAGCCGGCGGAGGTGCCGACGATAATGGTGGCCTGTCGCGGATCCCAGCCGGTCTCGCGCTGTAACGCAGAGAGGACCCCGGCCTGGTAGGCCTGGCCGACGACACCCCCGGCACCCAGCACCAGGCCGATGGAAGAAGTCTTCCGGCTCCCGAATCCCCCACGGATCACCTTCATCACTCACCTTTTTACCCGGCCCTGCAATTGGGCGCGCCGATCCGCCTCCTGACAGGCGAGTTTGCCTGGCCGGGCGGTTGGTGCAGCGCAGGTTGCACGGTCGCCCGCACGGTCGCACGCCGCAGTGTGAGGAGGGCGGGCGTGACCGGCGGTCAGGACTCCAGGAAGCGCAGAACGGCCAGCACCCGGCGGTGGTCCTTCTCGGAGACCGGGAGGTCGAGCTTGGCGAAGATGTTGGCGACGTGCTTCTCGACCGCGCCCTCGCTGACGACGAGCGCGTGCGCGATGGCGGCGTTGGACCGCCCCTCCGCCATCAGCCCCAGGACCTCGCGCTCCCGAGTGGTCAGGGCGGAAAGGGAGTCGGTGCGTCGCGTCGCACCCAGGAGCTGTGTCACGACTTCGGGGTCCAAGGCGGTACCTCCTACGGCGACGCGCTCCAGCGCCTCGACGAAGTCGCTCACGTCGGCCACCCGGTCCTTCAACAGGTAGCCGATACCGGCGGCGTCGTCGGCCAGCAGGTCGGCGGCGTAACGAGTCTCGATGTACTGGGAGAAGAGGAGGATGCCCATCCCCTCGTGGCGGGAACGGAGCTCCAGGGCCAGTCGGAGTCCTTCGTCGGTGAAGGTCGGTGGCATGCGGATGTCGATCACCGCGACATCGGGCGGGTTCTGGGCCACCGAGCTGCGCAGCGCAACCGGGTCGCCGACCGCGCCGGTGATCACGAAGCCGCGGTCGACCAGGAGCTGGACGAGGCCGTCACGCAGGATGGCGGAGTCCTCGGCGATGGCGATGCGGAGGGCGCCGACCATCAGGTGGCGAGCGGGAGGTCGACGGTGACGACAGTCGGCCCCCCGGGGGGGCTGACGAGATACAGCTGTCCGTCGACAGCGTGGACCCGGTCGGCCAGGCCGGCCAGGCCGCTCGACGAGGACCCGACCGTGGTCAACTGCGCCCCACCGGTCCCGTCGTCGCGCACGACCAGACGCAACCAGGATCCCTGCTGCGTGCAGAACACCGATGCCCGCGAGGCTTGTGCGTGCTGGGCCACATTGGCCAGGAGCTCGGCCACGCAGAAGTAGGCGATGGCCTCGATGGCTGGTGTCGGCCGCGCCTGCATGGTGACGGAGAGCTCGGTGGGCACCGCGCTGCGGGCGGCAAGGGTGGCCAGCGCCCCTTCCAAGCCGATGTCGAGCGCGGGGGGATGGATGCCGCGCGCGATGTCGCGCAGCTCGGCGATGGCCTCCTTGGCGCCCCGGTGCGCCGCGTCGACCAGTTCGCGCACCCGCTCGAGATCGACATGCTCGGGGTCGACCTCGAGCTTCTCCTTCGCCATGCCCAGGCGCATGGCGAGCGCCACCAGTTGGGCCTGGGTGCCGTCGTGCAGGTCGCGCTCGATTCGCCGCAGCGTGGCGGCCGAGGCGTCGACCGTCTGGGTCCGGGCTTGTTCGAGAGAGCGTACGCGTGTGGCCATCGGGTCGGGCCCGAGCAGGCTGCGGATCATCTGCCGGTCGACGTTGACGAAGCCCCGCATGACCCATGGCGCCGCGAAGAAGAAGATGGCGCCCAGGACGAACCCGGCGAGGTCCCGCGTGAACCCTCCGCCGTTGAAGCCGTTGAAGTCGTTCGCGGGAAAGAAGGCCGACACGAGTCCCCACACCGGCGACCCGCCGCCGCCGCGGCCGTGTCCAAAGAGGGGGAGCGTGAGAAGGACGAACGCATCCCACCACAGGCTGAACGCAACGAACACGCCCAGGATGGACCAGGGCACCTTGAGCGCCAGGTAGGCCACGCTGCGCCATGCCACACGATCGCGCAGGCGGGACCCGAGCCAGCCGAAGAACCCGGGGCGCCCGAGGAAGGGCTCGGGGTCCTCTACCTCTTCGCCGAGCATGTGCCGCGCCAGGCTCCGCTGCAGCCCGCCGATGCCGCGGGCGCTCCGTAGCGAGAGGGCGAGAAGGGCCAGACCGAAGATCGTGATGGCCAGGATGACGCCGGCACCCATGGTGAAGACGACGAAGGCGAGCCCGACCCCGGCCAGGCCGGAGCCCAGGAGGAAGAAAGCCAACTCCTTCCATGGACGCGCGGTGAAGGGCTCGTGCAGCACCGTGTCTGCCAGCCCCTTCACGCGGAGCTTCTGCTCCTCGGTCATCGCCATCGAGAGCTCTCGCCCGCCGATTCGCACCCTGACGCCGCTGTCCTCGCTCGTGTCCGGCGTCATGCGTCTCGTCGGTTGAGGAGCAGGGCGCCCAGTCCCAGCGCAGCGGCGCAGTAGGCGAGCATCAGCACGACCCCGATTGTGGCCGAGAATGAGTTCGACTGCGGCACGACCGTCGCCACCGAGTTGGCGAAGATGAGCTCGGGGGCGAAACGGGCGATGCCGTGGGAGATCGAATTGAAGAGGATGGGCAAAACGAACGTCACTCCGGCGAAGACGGCGATGGCGCCTGAGGTATGGCGGATCACGGTGCCTATGCCCAGTCCGAGGAGACCGAAGAGGGCGAGGAATGCCCCCGACAGTGTGACCGCCTGCAGCACGCCCGGTTGCCCCAGCGCGGCAGTCGGCGCGCCGCCCCCTTTGAGCACCGCCTGGCCCTCGAAGAAGGCGATGAAGCTGAGCGCCTCGCCGAGTACCAGGGTGCAGAGCCCGACGACGGCGACCTTGGCCGTCAGCAGGACGCCCCGGCGCGGCATGGCAGCCAGTGAGGAGCGGATCGTCCCGGTGCCGTACTCGCCGCTGACGGTCAGGACACCGAGCACACCAAGGGAAAGCGACCCGATCACGAGGCCGGCCAGAGACTGGTTGGTGGGGTCGAATCCCTGGTACCACGCTTTGGTGTGGTGCAGGACGCTGTTGGACGCCAGAAAAGTGACGAACACCGTCCCGACCGCGGTGATGAGCAGCGTCCACTTGGTCGACCGCAAGGTGACGAGCTTGGTCCACTCGGCCCGTATGGTCTGCGGCAGTCCGGCCCGCCAGGCACCGGACGGAGCGGCGGGAGTCTTGGTCCTCGCGGTGGACGATGTGATGGGGAGGGTTGTCATCGACGTTCCTTTCAACGGGTGGGCAGCGCGTCGCGTGCTGCGTCCTGGTCACGGGTGTGGGAGCGGTACTCGACCGAGTCGCTGGTCAGTTCCATGAAGACGTCCTCCAGCGACGCACGCAGCGGGGTGAGCTCGTGCACGGTGAGTTCCTGGTCGGCGGCCAGGTCGCCGATGTCGGCGGAGGACAGACCCGAGGCGACAATGACCCCGTCCCTGTCGACGGAGGGGCGTGCGCCGACGCGTGAGAGGGCGGCGACGAAGCGCTGGGGCGTCGGCGTCACGATCCTCACGGCGTCTCCCTGGTGGCGCGCCACGAAGTCGTCGACGCTCGTGTCGGCGATCAGCGTGCCCCGACCGATGACCACGAGCCGCTCCGCAGTGAGCGCCATCTCGTTGATCAAGTGGCTCGACACCAGTACCGTGCGACCTTCGGAGGCGAGATCACGCAACAGGTGGCGGACCCAGCGGATGCCCTCCGGGTCGAGACCGTTGACCGGCTCGTCGAAGAGCAGCACGCCGGGATCTCCGAGCAAAGCGCTGGCGATGCCGAGCCGCTGTCCCATACCGAGCGAGAACTTCCCGGCTCGGCGGTCGGCCACCGCAGTGAGCCCGACGAGATCGAGCACGGTGTCGACGCGCCCCGGGGGAATGTCGTTGGCCTGGGCGAGCCAGCGCAGATGGTTCCGTGCGCTCCGGCCCGGGTGGAAGGCCTTGGCGTCGAGCAGCGCTCCGACCTCGCGCAACGGCCACGACAGCTCGGCGTAGGCGCTTCCGTTGACGAGCGCCGAACCGGCATCGGGCCTGTCGAGCCCGAGAATCATGCGCATGGTCGTGGACTTCCCCGAACCGTTCGGTCCGAGAAAGCCGGTGACGACTCCGGACGAGACGGTGAAGCTCAGGTTGTCGACGGCCAGCGTCTCGCCGTAGCGCTTCGTCAGCCCGTGGGTGACGATCATGGGTCTCCTCTCGCATCCGGGGCCGGACGTTCCGTGCCGCCTGCCTCTCAGCATGAGGCTGAGCCGCCGCGATGAGAATGCCGCTACCGGGCGTCCGGGCCTGGGGCTAGCACCAGTCGTGGTGCTTTCGTTGCGTGAGCCGTCTGATGAATGCGGTCGGGCTCAGCCAGTGGCGGACGCCGCGGGGGAACTCGGCCAGGCCGGGTACGAGGGTGCCCGATCGGGCGGTGTCGCGTAGCTGGTGACCGAGCCCTCCACCGTGAACATCGGGACGGGCCCGGAAGGAAGCGTGCCGGACTTGTAGCGGACGCCGCCGTGCACGTAGCGCATCAACCCGGTGCCGTCGACGCCTTCCTCGTCGGGCCCATTCGCGGTGGCGTCGTACCAGAGGAACGTGTAGTCGGCCGGAGACGAGTAGCTCGGGCGCGGCGCGGCGCCCTGGTAGCCATAGGCATCAAGCGGTGACGTGGGCCCGCCGCCCGCCGGTGGGGCGCGGAACAATCCGGCGGAGAACGTGTAGGGCGTAAGGCTCGGCCCGGCCAGTTGCACGCCCGCGAAGAGCTGCTCGATCGGCGGGATGATCGCCGGCGCGGACAGCGCCGCGGGCGTGGCGTTGGGCCCGTACCACCACCGGTAGAGACGGTCGGCGTCGGCGGTACTCACGGGTACCGGCACGCCGAGACTGGTCACGCCGAAGGCGTGCGACCATTCGCTCTGGTCGTAGTAGCGCCCGAGCGCCGATGTGTCCGTCAGCGCGATTCCCGTGATGATCCACTCCGGGAAGTAGCCGATGCTGGCGCAGGCCTTGGTGAGGTAGATCGGCATGATGGGGTCGCCGGCGAAGATCACGCTGGTGGCGCCGGACGCCTTCAGCTTTTCGGCGATGGTGGCCGCCGACGTCGGCAGCGTGGTCAGGTTGAGCGTGTAGGTGAGGTCGGTGGGCGACGCCATGTCGACGTGGCCGGCATTGAGTTTCTTGGTGAGCGCTGCCGTCAGTTGGGCGTAACCCGGCGCGGGCGGCTCCGACGTCTCGCTCACGACGATGAACTTGCGCTTCTGGGTGTGCAGGGAGGGATCGCCGGCCCAGACCGCGTCCTTCCCGCTCAGCTTGGCGGCGACGTAGTCGATCGTCTCGAAGAGCGAGGTGTCGGCCGTGGGGAGGTTGGCCCACTGGAAGGGCGCGTTCTTCTGGATCTCTCCGTTGGTGGACGAGTCGCCGCACGCCAGGCACAGCACGTGGAGGCGGGCCAGCTCGTCCTGGTAGGCGGTGGTCTCACCCGGGCCGTTGATGGACGCAAAGGCATGCAGTTGTTGGGCGACCGTGACGGCATCGGCGTGCGCCGCCACCGGGTCGGTGTCGGCCCCCGACGCGGTGAACGGGATGAGGTTCACGTGCCGCCCGTACAGCCCGTAGACCTGGTTGAACATGGCAACGTAGGCCTGGGCGGTGGCGAGCTGCTGCGCGTTGGTGCCGGCCGCGGCCGAGATGGTCGACGCCAGCCCTCCCGGCTGCATCTGGTAGTAGACGACGTTTATTGCACTGCCCGAGACGCCGCTCGAGGTTGCGCCTCCGTTGGACCCCGTGAAGACCGGCACGCAGGGCGGGGCGTACACGGTCGGGATCTTCAGGCGACCCGTCGCGTGATCGCACTCAGAGCCCCAGTCGTAGGCCGATGTCTTCCCTACCTTGGCGGCCGCGGCATAGGTGAGCGGCACCGTCGAGTGCCCGATCTGCTGGGAGCTCCCCGTGCCGGCGGAGGTCGCGGAGGTGGTCCCCTTGTTCTCGCGCGTCGTGGCCAGGACGCCGGCCGCGATCAGCGCGGCGACGATGAGGACGACCGGTCCGGCGCGACGCAGCAGGCTGACCGCCGGCCAGGGACGCTCGGCCCGTGTGGGCGCCGGGCCCGGCTCCGGCTCGGGCTCGTTCATTTCGGGTCCACCTCCGTGGTCGTGGGCGCCGGAGTGGCGGCGGCGCCCGAGCGCGACAGGGCGAGCGGGTCCGAGCCGAGGAAAGCCTCGACGACCGCTGGCGAGTCGAGGACGTCGCGCGGCGGCCCGCTCGCCAGCACGGCGCCGCGGTCCATGGCCACGAGGCGGTCGGCCAGCTCGGCGATGAAGGCGATGTCGTGCTCGACGACGAGCATGGTGGCGTCGAGCCGGTCCCGCACGTTGCGCAGCAGGCCGACCATGGCCTCGACCTCGCGCTGGGCCACGCCCGAGGAGGGCTCGTCGAGGAGGACGACCGAGGGCTGGTGGGCCACCACGGCCGCCAGGTCGACAAGGCGCCGGGAGCCCGTCGAGAGCTCGCTCACCAGGTTGTCGGCGTAGCGGTCCAGGCCGAAGAGGTCGAGGAGCTCGTCGACCCGCTGCATCACGGCGGCCTCGGTGCGCACCTGGAGGGGTAGACGCAGCATGGCGTTGAAGGGGTCGCTGACGTCGGTGAAGCGTTCCAGCGAGACGGCCACGGCGTCGCGCACTGTCAAGCCGGAGAACAGGCGTGAGTCCTGGAAGGAGCGGCCCAGCCCGAGCCGGGCGCGGGCCGAGGCCGTGCGGTCCGTGACGTCAACGCCCGCCAGCTCGACCAACCCCGTGTCGGGATGGAGGAACCCGGAGATGACGTCGAACAGGGTCGTCTTGCCGGCGCCGTTGGGTCCGATGATCCCCACGATCTCGCCGTGGTCGGCGTGCAGGGACACGTCGTTCAGGGCGTTGTTGCCCCCGAAGCTGAGCGAGAGCCCGCGCACCTCGATCTCGGCCCGGCCGCCGCCGCCGTTCGGCGCGGCGAGGCCGGGCGCCGGCGACCCGAGCCCTTCGGAGGCCTTCTGGAGATAGACGGACCACAGGAGCTCGGGATGGGCGGCCAGCTCGTCGGCGCTTCCGGAGAAGCGCACGACACCGGTCTCCATGACATAGACGCGGTCGGCCACCGCCACCGCGACGTTCATCGACTGCTCGACGAGGAGGATGGCGGTGCCGCCCTGGCGCATCGACTCGATCGCGCCGAGCAGCTGCTCGACGACGAGAGGGGAGAGACCGAGCGAGAGCTCGTCAATGAGGAACAGCTTGGGGCGGGTGATGGTCGCCATGGCGAGGGCCAGCATCTGTTGCTGGCCGCCGGAGAGGTTGGCGGCCCGTTCATCGCGCCGTGAGGCCAGGATCGGGAACGCGGTGAGGGCCTCGTCGATCATGTCCGCGTCCTGCTCGCCGCGCCGGCGCCCTTGCCAGGCCGCCACCCGCAGGTTGTCCTCCACGCGGAGGTTGGGGAAGATCCCTTCGCCGCCGGGCACCTGGGCCACGCCCAGGCGGGCGATCTCGTCGGGCGGCAGGTGGGTGATGTCGCGCCCGTCGAAGACGATGGCACCGTGGTCGGCCTCGACCACCCCGCCGATGGCCCGCAGAAGGGTCGACTTGCCGGCGCCGTTGGTGCCGACCAGGGCGACGATCTCACCCTCGCCGATCTCGATGGCCACGTCGGCCAGCACAACGACGCCCGTCGTAACCCACGCTGAGCTCGCGCACGGCGAGCAGCGGAAGTCGGCCGGCCTGGCGGTCGACCAGCATCTGGTTCCGCGTGCGCATGGAGGTCCACACGTCCTGCACGTCGCGTCCGATGAGGCCACCGGCGCTGGCCACGATGAGCCCGCCGATGACGAAGATGGGGACCAGGATGAGCAGGCCGTAGCGGAAGCCCACCGCGTCGCCCACCGCCCCGACGATCGGCAGCACGAGGAAGCCGGGCAGCACGAACAGCGCGCCGATGGAGAATCCGACGGAGCGAACCCGCGACGGGATGGCGAGGGAGAGCGAGGCGAGCACGCCGGGCCCCACGATGGCCAGTGAGAAGTCGATGCCGGCGTTGCCGACGAAGGCCAGCGGGACGTTGGGCGCCAGCGCGAACAGCACGGCGAACGCGGCGGCCACGAGCGAGGCCACCGCCAGCATGCGGAAGACGAGGCCGATGTCACGTCGCGCCAGGCGGGTGGCGACGACGGCGCCCACGGCGAGGCCGGCGAGGTCGAAGAGCTGAATGGGCGCGATGAGGTAGGCGCGGTGCACCGCATCGAGATGGAACGTCTCCTGATACTGCAGCGAGGCGAGCGACGTGAAGCCCGCGATGGCGGCGGCGAGGAACGGCAGCGCGATGAAGATGCGACGCAGCACCCCGATCTTCCAGACGGTCCGCCAGGCCTCCCCGAGCGACGGTGCGGCCTCGACCGGAAGGTCGACAACCTCCGGGGCTGGGACGTCGCCCAGCGGCGCGGGCTCGCCGCGCTCGGAGGCCACCATCTGCTCGCTCAGCTCGAGCTGCTCGTGGCGGCCCCGGGGCGGCTCGCGCAGGCGCAGGCCGACGATCACCACGAGCACGATGGGCACGGCGAAGAAGAAGAAGGGGGCGCGCCAGGAGAACACGGCAGCCAGGCCGGCGCCGAGCAGGACGCCGACGATGGCGCCGATGCTGATGCCCGAACGGTGGGCCGAGTAGATCCGCGGCCGCGCCGGGACGGGGTAGTAGTCGGCCAGCAGCGAGTTGTGCGTGGGGAAGATCACGGCCTGCCCCATGGAGATGCCGACCAGCATGATGGTGGCCACCACGACCCCCTGGGCGACGCCGAGGCCGATGGAGAACACGGCGCCGACCAGCGCGCCGACCAGCGCAATGCGCACCCGGTTGGTGCGGTCGGCCAGGACGGCGATGGGGAGCGTGCAGGCCAGTGCCGACGCACCGGCGATGGCGACGATCAACAGGATGCCGGCGTTGGTGAGGTGGAACGCGTCGCGGATGTTCGGCGTCAGCACGTTGAAGGCGCTCTGGGTGGCCTGGTCGAGCAACTCGATCGCGAACAGCACCCCGAGGGGGAAGAGCGAGGCGCCCGCACCGAACTTGGCCAGGCGGCTCACGGGACCAGCGCCCCTTCGACCGGACCGGGGAGACCCGGCGTGACGTCCCGGTGCCGCCGGGCCAGCCGTTCGAGCGCCCAGTCGCGCAGGTCGTAGCAGAGGCCGGCGAGCCCGCGGGGGAAGAGGATCAGTACGAGCAGCACGCCGAGCGCGGACGGGAAGAGCTGCCAGCTCGGCGGCAGATAGGTGGCGCTGCCCTCGACGATGGCGGCGCCGAGGATGGCGCCGAAGGTCGAGCCCAGCCCGCCCACGGCCGTCGAGGTGAACACGACCAGGCTCACCGGCACCAGGAACGAGGTCTCCTGGTACGACTGGTTCACCACGAGCAGGAGGCAACCGGCCAGGCCCGCGATGAAGCCCGAGACCGCGAACGCGGTGAGCTTGGCCCACAGGACCCGCACGCCGTAGCCGGACGCCGCCCGCTCGTTGGCCGGCAGCGCGCGCAGGACGCGTCCGGTGCGGCTGTGGCGCAGGCCCTGCAGCGCGACCAGCACCAGGACCAGGACGCCGAGGCAGAGCTCGAAGACCGCCGTCTGGGAGGTGAGGGCGAGGCCGAACACGTAGGGGACGCCGAGCTGCGACTGGGGGATCCAGGAGAACTCTTCCCGCACGAGCAGGTAGCCGGAGGCGGCCAGGCTGAAGGCCAAGGTGGTGACGGCGGCGAACATCCCGTCGAGGCGCAGGGTGGGGATGCCGACGACGACGGCGACGGCACCGGCCGCCGTCCCGGCGAGGAGGAGGGCGAGGCTGAGGTCCCAGTGCCAGTCGAGCAGCGCGACAGCGCCGACGGTGGCCCCCACCGCGGCGAAGGACATCTGCCCGAGGCTGACCTGGCCCGACCAGCCGGTGAGCACGACGACGGAGCAGCCGACGATGGCCAGCACCACCAGAGCGGAACCGCGGATGACCTCGCCGGGTCCCAGCCAGAGCGGCAGCGAGGCGGCGGCGGCGAAGGCGACCAACGCGCCCACCGGCCTCCCGACCCGCACCTCGGTGAGGTCGCGCAGCGACGCCGGGAGCTCGCGCACGCTGCCGGCGAGCGCCAGCGACGACTCGACCTCGCGGTCGGTCCGGTTGGCGAAGAGCTGGCGCACCACGATCGCGGCGAACACAACGGCCGCCAGGACGGCCAGTCCGAGCGACGGGTTGGCCGTGTCGTCCCACGCCACTCCCTGTTGGAGGATGCCGAGCGCCACGGCGGAGGCAGCGATGACGGGCAATTCGGTGAAGTTGCCCAGGGCGAGCGCGGCCAGGGCGGTCACGAGGGCGGTCAGCCCGAAGGTGGGATCGAGCGGGAGGCCGAGGATCGTCGCCTGGAAGAAGATGCTGACGAAGGACAGGAGGCCGGCCACCACCCAGGTCACCGACTGCAGGCGTCCGACCGGGATGCCGAGCATGGAGGCCCGGTCGCGGCGGTCGCCGACGGCCTGCACGGCGAGCCCGACGTCGCTGCGGGTGAACCAGAGAGAGACGGCGGCCAGGCAGGCCAGCGAGACGACGACCGCCACCAGGTCGTTGGCGTCGAGGACGACGGGGCCGACGTGCCAGGCGAATTGCCAGGGGAAGCTCGCCACGGCGGTGGCGATGGGCGCCTGGCCCCAGATGCGAGGGATGAGCAGGCTCAGGACGACGAGGAGCTGGGAGAGGCCGATGGTGGCCACGGTGAGGATCAGCCGGGGCGAGCGCCGGAAGCGCCGCACCACCAGGATCTCGACGGTGGCCGTGAGGAGGAGCGAGGCCACCAGGCCGGTGGCGAGCCCGAGGAAGTAGTTGACACCGGAGAAGCCGATGAGCCCGACGGCGAGCACGGCCGGTGCCGTGCCCAGGTCGCCCTGGGCGAAGTTGATCACCTTGTTCAGGCGGTAGGTGAGGCCGAGGCCGACGGCCATGAGGGAGCCGAGGAGGCCGAGCACCGCGCCTTGGAGCCAGACCCCGAACGGCATCGGGAACAAGAGGAGTTGGACGGCCAGGACCGCCCCGACGGAGACCACCATCGCCACCGCCGTCGACGCACGCCCCGGCAACCGCAGATGGGTGGTCAGCGACTCATGCCCTTCTCGTGGTCATGCCTCGTACCGCATGGCGAACGTGCCCCCCCGGGTAGCTCACTGGCCGATTCGGCGCCTGCTGGTCCTGCTCGTGGCGCGCCTCAGGGTAGCGGTCCGCCGATAGCGCGCCAAGGGTCCAATCTCCCTGCTGCACACGGCCGTTCTCCCACGGACGGAGGAGTCGGCCCCGGCGCGTGCCTCAGGGACATCCCTGAGTTCTCCACTGCGCGCTCAGGGTGGGACCAGGGTCCTGCCGGATTCACGGTGAGGCCTGGTACGGCCAGGCTGGCAGCATGGAGGCGGCCGTCCGCGGGACATCGACGAAACGAGGCAGTGTGGCGCTCACCGAAGAAGCACCGGCAGCACAACGCCCCGCCTCACCGGCCGCGCACGCCGTCGACCTGACCAAGACGTACGGCACCGGGCAGGCGACGGTGCACGCCCTCGCCGGCATCACGGTGACGTTCGAGCGCGGCCGCTTCACCGCGGTCATGGGCCCGTCGGGGTCGGGCAAGTCGACACTGATGCACTGCATGGCGGGTCTCGACCGCCCGACATCGGGGCACACGTTCGTCGGCGACCTCGACATCGGTGACCTCGACGACAAGGGCCTGACCCAGCTGCGGCGCGACCGGATCGGCTTCGTCTTCCAGTCGTTCAACCTCGTCCCCACGCTCACGGCCGGCGAGAACATCACCCTGCCGGCCGACCTGGCGGGCAAGAAGGTCGACAAGGAATGGTTCGACTACCTGGTCGACCAGCTGGGCATCGGCGACCGCCTCACCCACCGTCCCACCGAGATGTCGGGCGGGCAGCAGCAGCGCTGCGCCTGCGCCCGGGCCCTGATCAACAAGCCTGACCTCATCTTCGCCGACGAGCCCACCGGCAACCTCGACTCGAACTCCTCCGCCGAGATGCTGGCCTTCCTGCGAAGGTCGGTGTCCGATTTCGGCCAATCCATCGTGATGGTCACCCACGACCCCCGCGGGGCGTCCTACGCCGACCGCGTCGTCTTCCTCGCCGACGGCAACATCGTCGACGAGATGAGGGACCCCACACCCGAGTCCGTCCTGGAGCGCATCGGCAGTCTGGGCGCCTGACGTGTGGCGGGTCACCATCAAGGGACTGCTCGCGCACAAGCTCCGCCTGGCGCTGACGGCGCTCTCCATCGTCCTCGGCGTGACGTTCATCGCCGGGACGTTCGTCCTCACCGACACCCTGCACAACACGTTCGACACGCTCTTCGGCAACATCTACCAGAACATCGACTTCCAGGTGCGCGGCGTCGCCCAGTTCGGCAGCGGCGGCACGGCGACACGCAATCCGGTCCAGGAGTCGCTCCTCGCCAAGGTGCAGGCCGTCCCCGGCGTGGAGGCGGCCGACGGCTCGATCACCGGCTACGCGCAGTACATCGCGCCCGACGGCAAGGCGATCTCGACTGGAGGAGCGCCCACCCTCGGCCTCTCCTTCGACCCCAATCCACGGATCTCGGAGCTCCGGCTCGTCCAGGGCACGCGACCGACGACCCCCGACGACGTCGTCATGGACCTCGGCACGGCGCAGAAGTACGGCTTCAAGGTGGGTCAGCGGGTGCGGATATTGCTGCAGGGGCCGACGCAGACCTTCACCATCACCGGGCTGGTGCGCTTCGGGTCGGCCGACAACCTTGCCGGGGCCACCCTGGCCGCCTTCGACACGCCCACAGCCCAGAAGCTCATGGGCGAGGTGGGCCAGTTCGACAGCATCAATGTCGTGGCCCAACCCGGTGCCGACAAAGCGACCGTCGAGCGCGCCATCGCGACGCGTCCTGCCGCACGGCGCCGAGGTCGTCACCGGCCAGACCGTGGTCAACGAGGCGACGAGCGCCATCGGCCAGGCTCTGGGCTTCCTCAATACGGCGTTGCTCGTCTTCGCCTTCATCGCACTGTTCGTCGGTGGCTTCACCATCCTCAACACCTTCTCCATCATCGTGGGCCAGCGCACGCGGGAGCTGGCGCTCCTGCGCATCGTGGGGGCGAGTCGGCGCCAGGTGTTCCGCTCCGTCCTCGGTGAGGCACTGATCGTAGGACTGGTGTCGTCGTTGATCGGCCTCGGCCTCGGGGTGCTCGCCGCTATCGGGCTCGAGAAGCTGCTGAGCGGCTTCGGCGTCACGCTGCCGTCGGGGCCTCTCGTGTTCGAGGCGCGCACCGTCATCGTCTGCCTTGTGGTGGGTGTCGGCGTGACGCATGGTCTCGGCCATCAGCCCGGCTCGCCGCGCCGTGCGGATCGCCCCGGTGGTGGCGGTGTCCGATCGGCAGGCGGAGGACGACGTCCCGATGCGGCGGCGCTTCATCCGGGGCGGTGTCATCGCGGTGGTCGGGGTGCTCCTGCTCGCCCTGGGGCTGACGGCGCCGGCCATCGCGCTGGTCGGCCTCGGCGCGGTGCTCATCTTCGTGGGGGTGGCCATGCTGGCGCCTGCCGTGGCGCGGCCCATGGCGAGCGTCATCGGGCGCCCGCTCGCCCGGCTGCTCGGCACCTCGGGCCGGCTGGGCCGGGAGAACTCCATGCGCAGCCCCCGGCGGACGGCGCAGACGTCGTCGGCCCTGATGGTCGGACTTGCTCTCGTCTCGGCCATTGCCGTGTTCGGTGCCTCCCTGTCCCGCTCGGCCACCGCCAGCGTCGACAACGCCATCAGCGCGGACCTGATCGTCTCGACGACGAGCACCGGTGGGACGGGCTCCTTCAGCACCACGGTGCCGGAGGCGGCGGCCAGCGTCCCTGGCGTCACCGCCACGAACACCGTCTACGGCGACCAGTTCGAGGTGCGGGGCTCGATCGAGTCCATCCTGGGCCTGGGGACCCGGAACCTCTCCCAGACCGTCATCTTGAACATGGCGTCCGGCAGCAGCCGGGCGCTGTCTGCCGGCGACCTGCTCATCGACACCACCACGGCCAACTCGGACCACCTCGCCGTCGGCGACACCGTTCCGGTGCGGTTCGCGCTCACGGGGCGGACCACCATGCGCATCGGCGGGATCTACCAGCCCAACGCCCTGGCCGGGAAGTACCTCGTCAGCGACGCGTTCTTCCTCCGCCACTTCCAGAACCCGCTCCCCGGCGCGGTGCTCCTGAAGACCGACGGGAGGCCCGGCGTGCAACAGGGAGTCACCAAGGCTCTGGCGGCGTACCCCAACGTGAAGGTGCAGTCCCGGGCGCAGTTCGAGGCGTCCCAGACTGCTCAGGTGAACAAGCTGCTGGGCCTGGTCTACGCCCTGCTCGCCCTCGCCGTGGTCATCGCGCTCATCGGCATCGTCAACACGCTCATGCTCTCCGTCTTTGAGCGCACCCACGAAATCGGCCTGCTGCGCGCGGTGGGCATGAAGCGGCGCCAGGTCCGCGCCATGATCCGCTCGGAGTCGGTGATCCTGGCCGTGTTCGGCGCCGTCATCGGCATCATCGTGGGGACGGGACTGGGCATCGCGCTGGTGTCGGCGCTGCACTCGCAGGGCATCACCGACACCGAGGTCCCGGTGTCGAAGCTGGTGATCTTCCTCATCCTGGCCGCGCTGCTCGGGCTGCTCGCCGCCAGCTGGCCCGCCCGCCGCGCCGCCAAGCTCGACGTGCTGGCCGCCATCGCAGCGGACTGACTCCGCTGCGCTGGCTGATGCGCCACGTGTTGGCGACGCGCGCGAAGGGCTGCTCGGCGGGTTCCGGGCAGGCCATGCCGGGTGCCGCGAAACGGCGGTTCGGTACAGTACGGGAGTGACCACCGGCACGGCCTCCCCGCAGCCCGGCGCCTTCCGCCTTCCGGGCTACACCATCGCGGTGGGACCGTTCACCCACGTGGCGGCGGAGCGGGATCGCCTGGCGGCGCTGCAGTGGCGCCACTTCGACGCACACCGACTCGGCGCGACGGTGGGGGCGGAGATCACCGGCGTCGATCTCACCGCGGCGCTCCCCGACCAGGTGGTGGCCGATCTGCGTCAGGCGTTGCACGACTACAAGGTCATCTTCTTCCGGGACCAGGCCCTCGCTCCACACCAGCACGTAGCGTTTGCGCGCCGCTTCGGCGACCTGGAGGTGCATCCGTTCCTCCCTTCCAACACGGGTGAGCCCGAGCTGGTGCGCTTCGAGAAGACGGCGGAGGTCAGTGGCTACGAGAATTCGTGGCACCACGACGTGACCTGGCGCGAGCGCCCGTCCATGGGGGCGATCCTGCACGCCGTCTCGGTGCCGGACAGCGGGGGCGACACTCTCTTCTCCGATATGTACGCCGCCTATGACGGCCTCGATCAGATGACAAAGGACGAGATCGACCAACTGCAGGCCGTGCACGACTTCACCCAGACATTCGGGCACTCCATGTCCGACGAGGAGCGCCGGAAGGCCCAGGAGCAGTACCCGCCGGTGCGCCACCCGGTGGTGTGTTCTCATCCCGCGACCGGGAAGCTGCATCTCTACGTCAACCGACCCTTCGTGAGCCACATAGAGGGGCTCGATCGGGAGTCCAGCCTCACGTTGCTCGACCGCCTGTGCCGGCAGGCCGATGCCCCTGAGCACCAGTGCCGTTTCACCTGGACCACAGATGCCGTGGCCTTCTGGGACAACCGGGCCGTGCAGCACTACGCCTCGAGTGACTATTGGCCGCAGCGCCGCTCCATGGAGCGGGCGTCGGTCATTGGGACGCGGCCCACCCGCTGAGGCCTACGACGCCGTGGGGACCTCGTCGGGGGACCGGCGGCCGGGGACGGCGGACGGCCCGAGCGAGGCGTGGGCCATCAGGATGAAACCCGACGCCAGCATGATGTAGATAAGGTCGAGCAGCACGGTCAGGGTGCCGCTGCGGCTGGCGCCGAAGCTGCCGAAGACGCCGGGCGCGATCAACGCGAAGACCAGGTAGATGGAGACGGCCAGCGACGTAATCAGCTGCAGCAGGTAGATGAAGCCGACGACGCCGGCGTAGGACTGCATGACGCGGAGATTGGGCCCCGTGAGCGCACCGTCGCCGCGGGCGGTCTCGATCCCCCGGCCGAGATGCAGCAGCAGGGTAGCGCCGAAGAGGACGACCAGCAGGCCGCCGATGACGACCGAGCGGGCGATGGAGTTCGTCAGCGGGACCACGTGCGGAGCGATGACCGAGAAGATGGACGTGACGATGAGCACCGAGCCTGCGAAGGTGAGCTGGAGGGTGACGAAGCTCATCCCGAAGAGGTAGACGCTCTGCGACCGCTGCCCGCGCACGTCCGGTTCGGCCCGATTGGCCACGATGAGGATGATCGGAACCAACAGGACCAGCGAGAACAGCGCGATGAAGATGGCGATGACAGCGACGATCCCCCCGGCGAGGCCGGCGAACTGGCTTCCCGCCAACTGGTTCGGAATCTCGTTCATGTCGACCCCCGTTCTGGCGGCCCCCTGGGCGCCTGTCGCACGGTAGGCCGCGTCCCGGGCCGGGTTGCGGATGCCTGCCCGATCAACGAAAGACCCGTTCCGAACGTGACCCCGCCGAATGCCCGTTTCGCTGCGCAAGTGGTCGGCGCGCTTGCTCAGGGCGCAGCGAAGACGGAGCCGGGTCAGCTGTGCTGTGGCTCCCTGGGGGTGAGGTCGACCGAGTCGCCGTTGCTCTTCATCCTCGGGCCCGACCTCGCGAAGCTGAGGGTAACCGGAGTCGCCGCGGGCTGCTCGGGCCCGACTGAGATGACGACCTGATCCCTCCCCGCGGCCTTGGCGCTGAGAAGAGCGGTGTCGGCGAGTGAGACAACCTGGTCGAAGTCGGTGGCCTGCTCCGATGACGCGAGACCGAAGCTGATGGTGAACGGCGGGAGGTCAGCGACGACGATCCGCTCGGCCAGGCGTTCACGGACACGCTCCAGCACCTGTCGGGCTTCGTCCACCGGGCACTCGGGCAGGACGACGACGAACTCCTCGCCTCCGTAGCGTCCCGGGATGTCGACGGGCCGGAGCGAGTCGCGGAGCACCTGCGAGAAGGTTCGCAGCGCGCGGTCGCCGGCGGCGTGCCCGAAGGTGTCGTTCAAGTCCTTGAAGCGGTCGAGGTCGCCGTAGGCCACGGAGTACGACGTCCCGGTGGCGTGCAGCTCCCGGACCGCCGTCTCCAGGCTCCGCCTCGTCATCAGGCCCGTGAGGGAGTCACTGTTGGCCTGGGTCTGGGAGACCTCGAAGGCGCGCAGCATCGCCAAGCGCTCCGACGCCCTTCGTGCGACCACCTCCACGTCCTTCTCCACCTCATCCGAGGGAGGCGAGCCGTCCTCCGTGGTCACGTGGAAGACGCCGATTGAGCTGCCGCCGATGCTCATGGGGACACAGAGCGCGGAGCAGTGCCGGCCGCGGAGGTTGGGACAGGCATCGAGCGCAGTGCTGTCCGGGAACACCATGTTCCGCCCCCTCGATGCCGCCGGGCAGTCCTCGGGGGACATGACCCCGCACCCGACGTCGTCGGCCTGCGCGGAGCTGACCAGCACCTGCCGAAAGTGGGCTTTGCTGGAGTCGGCCAGGAGGAGCTCGGATCGCATGCCCGGGGCGGCCTGGCTCAGCGCCTCGGCCACGACATCGAAGACGGATGGTTCCGCTCTCGACATCTCCAGAGCGGTCTGCAGACTGGCCTCGAACGTGATCCTCCGGGCGATGTCGGATTGCACGGCCTCGCGGCTCGCCTGTTCGCGTTCCACCTGCAGCGCGTGGCGGGTGAGGATAGCGATCACGGTGCCAGCGATGAGCACGCCGATGGCGATGGACCACAGGAGATCGACCCGGGCACTGTCGGCGGCCGCCTGTGCCTGGTCGGAAGTCCTGTCGACCAGATTGGTGGCGGTCGTCTGCAGGGTGGCCAGGGTTGCATCGAGGTTCGCTTCGGCCGACGTCTCCACGGCAGCCAGCTGTGCCGTCTGTGGCGTGTGCGTCCCGCCGGCGAGGAACGCGCCAAGGCTCGACTGCGAGGCGAGGTAGGCCGCCATCCGGCCGGCCAGATGAGGCGCCAGGTCGGTGTTGCCCGGCGCTGCGAGGAGGTGCTGCAGGGTGGCGTAGGACTTGTTGATGGCGTTTGCGTCAGTTTCGGCGCCTGCCACATTGGCGGCAGGCGTCGGCGTCGAGCTGTTGAAGGCCCCCGTCGCGAGCACCTGGAAAGCCGCCGCAGCTGCCCGCATCTCCCGCACCGGCGGGAGGATCATGAGGTACTGCTGCGTGAGTTTGGCATTGAGCGATTCGGCTTGGGACACGTTGGCCACTCCGAGGAACGCCCCCGCGAGAGCGATCAGGGTGAGGACGACGCCCAGCAGGACGATGGCCCGGTGGGGTTGGTACCACCTCCAGGGTTCCCGGCCGCGCGTCTTGGGGCCGGTCTGCACGGTAGTACGTATCGGCACGTTCGCGCCTTCTGATGAGGAGCGGGGGACGGTTGCAGCCGATCGCTCGGGCCGTCCTCCTGACACCGCCATTGCGAGCGCACCAACCCTGCGCGCGAGAGAACCCTTCAATCCGGTGGATGCCGGGCGTATCCTCCCGGCATGGCTGCCATCGGCCCCTTCTCTCGCCGCCTGCGCGACGTTCCCGACGACCAGCTGCCCATCGTCGCCGGGCCGGTCTCCAATGGGGAATTCGTCCCGGCCGCCGCAAGCGAAAGGGACCGCACGGTGAACCAGTTGATCCGGCAGTCCGTCGAGGACGCAGCGCGCCGGACCGGGCTGGACCGCCGCCGCTTCCTGCAGGGCGCCGGCGCCATGGCGGCGACGCTCGCCGTCTTCGAGTTCGCCGGCTGCGCCACCCCGCCGGCGTCGCACCCCCAGGCGCGGTCGGCACGGGGCCGGGGCGGCCGGTTCAATGTGCCGCCGCCCGAGGACACCGCCGCCTGCGGGCAGGCCCTGACCGGTTCGGAGTTCATCTTCGACGTCCACACCCACCACGTGATCCCCGCCGGCCCGTGGGTGCAGAACGCGCCGCAGACGACCGAGCTCGTCCTCTCCATGCTGCCCGCCGGTTGCACCGACACCGACCAGCTCGACTGCGTGGACCGCGCCAGCTATCTGCACGACCTCTTCCTGGCGAGCGACACCACCGTCGCGGTGCTGACGGACGTCCCCAACTCGGGCCCGTCCAACGCTCCGATCCCGTTCTCCGACGCGTTGAGCACCCAGTCGATCACGGCCGGCCTGACCGCCGGGGGCGCCCCCGCCTGCTGGTGGAGAACATCATCGCTCCGAACGTCGGGCCGGTGGCCGCCACCCTCGATGAAATGTCGAGCGCGGTGGCAGCAGGCCCGCCCGCCGCCTTCAAGGTGTACACGGCCTGGAGCCCCACCGGCCAGGGGTACTCGCTCGAGGATCCCACCATCGGGCTGCCCACCGTCCAGCACGCCCACGACCTCGGGGTCAAGGTCTTCGTGGCCCACAAGGGGTTGCCGCTGGTGAACTTCGACCCGGCCTTCAACCACCCCGGGGACATGGTCGCACTGTCACGCATGTTCCCCGACATGCAGTTCGTCATCTACCACGCCGCCTGGGACCCCTCGCACGTGGAGGGCCCCTACGACCCCACCGCCACCATCGGCATCGACACCTTGCTGGCGGCGCTCGACCAGCATGCCGTCCCGCCGAACGACAACGTCTGGGTCGACGTGGCGACGCTGTGGCGCCAGTTGCTGACCACGCCCGATCAGGCCGCCCACGCGCTCGGCAAGGTGCTCAGCCGGGTGGGTGAGCAGCGCGTGCTGTGGGGCACCGACTCCATCTGGTACGGCAGCCCCGAACCGCAGATCATGGCGATGCGCACGTTCGAGATCACCCCCGAGTTCCAGGCGGCCTACAACTACCCGGCCCTCACAGCAGACGTAAAGGCCGGCCTGTTCGGCCTCAACGCCGCCAACCTTTTCGGCGTGAACGCCGAGGCCACCCGTTGCGGCCTGACAGAAGACCCTCTGACCGCCAACATCTCCGAAGCAGCCTTCCTACGCGACGAGGGGGCGCTGCCCTCGGCCTGGCGGGCGCACGGGCCGACGACGCGCCGGCAGGTACTGGGTTGGTTGCGCTCCTCTGCGACCGCCTGGGTGCCGTCGTAGCCCCAGGTGGGTGGTCTTTCTAAGGTTTTCTAACCCGAAAGTGAGAAAGCGGGGGCCGGCAGCTGCGTCGCCTCGGCCCCGAGCGGACCGGCATCGGCGGCCGAGCGGACTGGAACGCGGTTGGGGTAAAGGGCCAGCGCCAGCACGACCAACAGGGGCCCGCTGTTGGGGTCGGTGGCGACGCCGGTGAAGAGCTGCCCGAAGGCCTCGCCGAACACCCAGTAGTCGAGGGCCAGCGCGGCGCCGGCGACCAGGAAGACGGTGCTGTGCCGGCTGACGAGCGGCCCGAGCCCGATGACGAAGGACAGCGCTGCGCAGGCGACGGCCACTGAACTGCCGCCGCTCCCCAAGGCGTGCGCCACCGACAGCTGCACGTGCGCCAGCCAGCTGGGCTCGCCCCTGACGGAGTCACTGATCGCGCTCGAAATGCTCCCGCCGGCCCGGTTGGCCGGGAGGAGCCACAGGATCCCCATGCCGCTCCACACGACGGCCCAGACGGTCTTGCCGCCCCATTCGCCAAGCGGCCCTTCGCCTGCGGCCGGACCACTCGCCACCGGACCGGCGGCCCGCGGCCACACCAGCACACCGATAGCGGCGTAGAGGAGCGCGCCGCCCGGCGCGCCCGTGAGCGGCGACGCCATGCCGGTGAAGAGCATGCCGAAGCCCTCGCCGAGCGCCCACACCCCGAGCGCCCACACGAAGGACAGCACGAGCGCCGGCCGCACGGTCTCGCGCATGAGCAGGCCGACGCCGATGAGGATCTGGATGCCGGCGAAGACGCCGTTCGTGAGCGTCGGCTGCGCGGCGATGAGGTGCGCCATGTGCGTGATGACGCTCGAGAGGAAGCCGGGCTGGCCCTGGGCCGAGGGCAGGATCACGTTGTTGGCGAAGGCGGGCCCGAACATATCGGGCTGGAGCTGCAGGAGGCCGTCGAGCAGCCAAATGATGCCGAGGCCGATCTGAATGGTGCGGGCGTTGATCCGGCTCACCCCTGGCACCCGGCTGCCGCTCACGCCTGGCCCTCGATGATCGGCGCCAGCTCGGCCCGGGTCAGGTCGGGCTGGAACTGATGAGTCGCGGCCAGCGTGGGCTCGGTCCAGACGTGCAGCATGAAGTAGGTGTTCGTGTTGTGCACTCCGGTGGTGCACGTGCCCGTGGCCGCGGTCGTCCCCACGACCCGTCCGCCCGCCAGGCACAGGTCGTCGTGGGCGTGCCACTGGGTCAGCGGCCCGCCGATGTCTGGTCCGGGAGCGCAGGGCGCCGGGCCGAGGTACATGGCGCCCATGAGCTTTGGTCCGTTGACTGTGTTGGCATACATCAAGAAGGCGGGGTTCGACGGGTCGAAGCCGTCCGTCTTGGCGGTCTGCCAGTTGGCGTAGTGCACCAGACGCCCGTTCGGGTTGGTGGCCGGGGTGTAGCCGGCCGCCGTCGCGGTCGAAAGGTCCGTGTACTTGGTCAGCGTCGCTTGGGTCTCCGCCACCAACTGGTTGGCCGCCGCCTGCTGGGCCGTGGTGGGCTGACCGTTCGGCACCGGCGCCATCACCATGCCGTTGGACATGGTCGTCGCGCCCTTGACGTTGGAGCAGACGGTCGACGTCGTCTCCGCGCCGTTCGACGTCGACGACGCGGACGATGACGAACCGGACCCGGAGTTCGAGCTGGAACCGCCCATGGCCATGCCGGCCATCGAACCCGCAGTACCACTCGAGCCGGAGCCGGAGCCGGAGCCCGAGTCCGAACCCGTCCCTGCCCGCGAGCCAGCGGTCTTCCCGGCCGCCGAGCCGGTCGATGTCGGGTGCGACGACGCATCAGAGACGGTGGTGGCGGAAAGCACGAGGACGGCGGCGACGCCGATCGTGGCCAGCCCCGCCCACCACAACCTGGCCGCGAGCCCAAGTGCTGACCAGCGCTCTCGCATCGACAACCTGAGCTGTTCCATCGCGATCCTCCTCGTCATCCCTTGGCTCCCAGTGTCGGCCCGAGATGTGAGCGCACGGCAACGGAGATGTGAGGGAACTGTGATCGTCCGTTCGCCGAGTCCCAGCGCGGGGCGGGGGCCGGGAACGCGGAGGAGACCGCCGGGCAATATGCAGGTGTGGGGTCACCGGGTTCGGACGCGGGGAGCGACGCCGAGCACATCGAGGCTTCGCTGCAGGATCCCCGGCGCTTCGCTGTCCTCTTCGAACGTCATGCCGCGCCGGTGCACCGCTTCCTCGCCCGGCGCGCTGCAGCGGGGACGGTCGACGACCTCCTCTCAGAGACCTTCGTCGCCGCGTTCCGGACTCGGCAGAACTACGACCTGACCTACGGCGACGCCCGACCCTGGTTCTTCGGCATCGCTGTCAACGTCGTGCGCCATCATCACCGATCCGAATCCCGGCGCACCGCCATGGTCGGGCGTGTCATGCAGCGCGCCACGCCCGAGCACACGGTGCCCGACGTCGCCGACGATGCCCTGGCACACGTGGAGTCCGAGAACCGTGTCGAAGGGATGGCGGCGGCGCTACGCGCAATCGACCCGAGGTATCTCGATGTGCTGCTGCTCGTCTCAGGTCCCCAGCTCAGCTACGAGGAGATTGCGCGCGCGCTCGAGATCCCTGTCGGCACCGTCCGCTCCCGGCTGTCCCGTGGGAGGGCACAACTGCGGGAACTGCTACAGGAGTCAGGGCAATACCTCAATGACGAGATCGCCTCACCATCATTGGAGAAACCGCAATGACCGATGAACTCGACCTGCTGACCGGGTACATGGCCGACGCGCCCGATCCCGACCCAAATGTCATGGAGGCCTCACGACGGATCCTCGAATTGGCGATCGAGGAGGAGCACGCGCCGCCGGCGCAGCGCAGCGCCGCCAGTGACCGGTCCCGCAGTGTGCGCCGCTCCGTTCGCGCCGGCGCGCTGGTCGCGGTGGCCGCCGCCGCTGTGCTGATTGCTGCGCTCGTCCTCCCAACCTCGTCGCCGCCCCGCCCCTCCGTCTCGAAGGGGGCGGACGCCGCCTCGTCGTGGCGTCTCGTCGACTCGACGACCTCCCCGTTCCGCTCGTTACCTCCGGGCGGCCAGACCAGCCTGCAGTGCGTCACGGATACCGTCTGCTATTCACCGGGCGCCACGACGTCACAGCTCTTCCGCACCACTGACGGGGGCGAGAGCTGGCAGGCCACTGCGGCCGTCCCCGTGGCGCAGAACGGCCTCCAGTCCTCATTCGCCTGTGCCGACGTGGAGACCTGTGTCGTGCTCGGCCCACCGGGAACAGCCGGCTCCCACGCTCTCGCCACGTTCGCGCGCACGACTGACGGCGGCCGGAGTTGGAGCACCTCGTCCATCCCGACGCCGGCGGGGATCCCCGGCGCCTATATGGGCCGGTTCAGCTGCGGCGACTCGTTGCACTGCGTGGTCAGCGTGGGAGGGAACACGGCGCCTGCCGCATCGGGCCAGGCGGCGACGGGCACCCCGATAGGGACCTTCCTGAGCACGGCCGACGGGGGCAAGACCTGGACGCAGTCCACCACGGCGCCGAGCGCCGCGGCCGCATCGGTGTGGACGATGACGTGCACGTCAGACGGCTCGTGTCTCGCCGTTTCCGCCATGGGCCGAAATCCCGACTCGTGGATCGTCGGGCTCAGCTCGAAGGACTGGGGCCTGACGTGGGTAGCCGGCCCGCCGGCTGTCTATAACGACGCTCCCATCCTCTACGCGTCCTGTGGCGACGCGTCCCATTGCATGCTGGTGCCGCTTGCCGGACCTTCAGGTGCTCCCTACGAGATCGTCACGACGTCGGACGCCGGGCAGACCTGGCAGGTGCAGGGCCCTCCGGCCGGATGGCAGGACATGGCGACGGGGGTCGACTGCGCCAACGCAACCGATTGTTGGATCGCCACGTCGCTCTACGACGCCAACAACCCGGCCGGGGCGTACAGCGAGCCGACGATCGAGTCCTCCCACGACGGCGGCGCTACCTGGTCGACCGTCGCGCTCCCGACCGCCAAGCCACCGATCTCGGACGTGCTCACGCTGAGCTGCCCACCGTCGGGCGATGGCTGCATGGGCATCGGAAACCTTCAGGACCACTTCGTCCTGCCAAAGACCCCACCACGCCGACCGCAATCGCTGTCAGGTCCGCTGGTCATCTCGAATTTGCCGCAGACTGCTGCCAGCTGAGTCGCCCGAGTGCCGCGACCCCGCGTCGCTTGACCCCCGCCGGGATCAAGTGGCCTCGAGCACCCAGACGCGCGCCGTGCAGGCCGACACGAGCGGCCACTCGAGTCCCAACTCCATGAGATCCGCGCCGCGCCACCTCTCGGACTCGCCCTTTGCATTCGGCGCGGCGAGGTCGACCACTGTGACCATGTACATCCGGTCGGGATCGAGCCCGCCCAAAGGCACCGATCCGGCATCCGCACTGCCATCCGCCAGTTGGAAGCCGAAGACCACCGCCGCATCGCCGCCGGAGGACACGTAGGACAAGGCGGCGCGCTCCGCTGGAGGCACCAACCGCCAGAGATCGCCCTGCTGCACCAGCGGGCGCACCTCGCGGTAGAGCGCGACGGCCCGCCGGCACACCGCCAGCTCCTCGTCCGTGAGCGCCGGCGAAATCGACGTCGAACCCGAACCGCGCGCTCATGGCCACCGCACACCCGAAGGCGATGGGCCGGTCCGACGCCTGGGTGACGTGCGCCGCCACCGACGTTGGCCGGCAGGAAGTGCGAGGCGGCCCACTGCATGCGTACCCGGTCGACGGGATCGGTATTGTCCGACAGCCAGACCTCGTGGAACCAGCGCAGCGAGCCGAGGTCGACGCGGCCGCCGCCCGACGCGCACAGCATCAGCGTCTGCTCGGGGTGGCGCTCCGCCACCGCCGCCATCAGGTCCCAGGTCGCCCGCACGTGGTCGACCCAGTAGTTGGCCTGCCGGTCGCGAGCCGAGGGCGGGCGAGCCCGGATCCGTCAGCGGACGGTTGGCGTCCCACTTCAGGTAGCTGATGCCCGGGTTCTCGGCCAGCGTCCGGTCGACGACGTCGAGGACGAAGTCGGCCACGGCGGGCTGCAGAGTGTCGAGCACGTACTGCTGGCGGAATTCCCTGCGCGGGGCGCGTCGGCTGCCCGACGACCCAGTCGGGATGCTCGGCGTAGAGCGTCGAGTCGGGGTTCACCATCTCGGGCTCCACCCACAGCCCGAAGCGGATCCCGCGCTCTGCGGCCCGCGCAATGACCGGACCGAGGCCCCCCGGCAGCTTCGCCTCGTTCACCTCCCAGTCGCCCAGGCCGGCCGTGTCGTCGTTGCGGGGGTGCGCCGTGCCGAACCAGCCGTCGTCGAGCAGGAAGAGCTCAGCCCCGAGGTCGGCCGTCAGGTCGATGAGGCCGAGCAGCCGCTCGGTGTCGAAGTCGAAGAAGGTGGCCTCCCAGTTGTTGACCACGATCGGGCGCAGGTCGTCCCCGTCCCGCACGGCGTGGGCCCGCACCCAGCGGTGGAGCCGCCGGCTCAGGGGGCCAACCCCCTCGCTCGACCAGGCCCAGATCTGCTCGGGGGTGGTGAACGTGGCGCCGGGGTCGAGCACGTATTCGGCCGCCATCGGGTTGTGCCCGCACCAGGCCCGCACCGTGGGCGCGGTGGTGCGCTCGAAGGCGAAGCGGGTGTTGCCGCCCCAGGCCAGCGCGCCGGCCACGACCGTCCCGCTCGTCTCCTCCATGGCCCCGTCCGGCGACAGCAAGAAGAAGGGGCTCGACTGCAGGTGCGGCCGGACGCCGCCCGCGAGTCGACGAGCTTGGTCCCCGGCGTGAGCGGCTCGGTGGTGGTCGTCCACTCTGCCGCCCAGTCGCTGCCCGCCGAAGTGGGTCAGGTGGGGCGAGCGGGTGGCCAGCAGCGGCGAGGCGGCGGCGACCTCGAAGAGGGTGACCGGGCGACGCTGCCGGTTGGTGACCGTGACCCACTGGCGCAGCACGCCGTGGTCCTCGGCCCGGAAGCACAGCCGGACCTCGAGCGGGCAGTCGGGGTCGACCAGCACGATCTCGGTGCCGGGACCGTCCGCCACGACGTCCTCCACCCGCAGCCGGGTCGTCGTCGTGCCGTCGCCGTGGGTGACCCGCAACGATGGCGCACGCAGGATCTCCTCGTCGTAGGCCGGGTAGGCCAGGGGGTAGAACCTCGCCGGCACCTTGGCCGACAACCGCTCCATGTGGGTCCCGATCGCCGGCCCGAACCCCGCCTGGCGCAGCTGCGCCCTCCTCGTCGACGAGGAAGCCGTAGCCCGCGTCCCCCGAGGAAACGACGATGCTGCGCACGCCCCTCACCATTGCAGAAGCCCGGCCACGCCCCACGCCCCGCAACCGGCGCCCCCGGCGTCGCCGGACGTCAGCTCGTCGCCGGCCCCCGCCACAGATCGATGCCGCCGTCGACGGCGTAGACATCGATCTCCTTCAGTTCCTCGTCGCTGAACTTCAGGTTGTCGAGCGCCGCCACGTTCTCCTCCAGCTGGGCGACGCTGCTGGCCCCGATGACGAGCGAGGTGACGCGGGGGTCGCGCAGGGCCCAGGCCAGCGCCAGCTGGGAGACCTTCTGGCCCCGGCCGGCCGCGATCTTGGCCAGGGCCCGTACCCGGCCGAGGTTCTCCTCGCTCAACATGTCGCGCGACAGGCTGGAGTTCTCCGACGCCCGCGACCCCGCCGGGATCCCGTTGAGGTAGCGCTCGGTCAGCAGCCCCTGAGCCAGCGGGGAGAAGCCGATGCACCCGACGCCCTCCTCGCCCGAGGACATCGAGCAGCCCGTCCTCGATCCAGCGGTTGAACATGGAGTACGAGGGCTGGTGGATGAGCAGCGGTGTCCCCAGCGAGCGCAGGATCGTGACCGCCTCCCTCGTGCGCACGTCCGAGTACGACGAGATGCCGACGTAGAGCGCCTTGCCCTGACGCACCGCCGCGTCGAGTGCACCCATCGTCTCTTCGAGGGGCGTGTCGGGGTCGAAGCGGTGGTGGTAGAAGATGTCGACGTAGTCGAGCCCCAGGCGGCCGAGGCTCTGGTCGAGGCTGGCCAGCAGGTACTTGCGGGAGCCGTGGTCGCCGTAGGGACCCGGCCACATGTCCCAGCCCGCCTTGGTCGAGATGATCAGCTCGTCGCGCAAGCCTCCGAAGTCCGAGCGCAGGATCGAACCGAAGTTCGTCTCGGCGCTCCCGTAGGGCGGGCCGTAGTTGTTGGCCAGGTCGAAGTGCGTGATGCCGAGGTCGAAGGCGCGGCGCACGATCGAGCGTTGGACCTCCAGGGTGCGGTCGTCGCCGAAGTTGTGCCAGAGCCCGAGCGACAGCGCGGGCAGCATCACCCCGCTCCGGCCACATCGCCGGTAAGGCATGGACTGGTACCGATCGGGCGCCGGGTTGTAATGCGGCATGGGGATGCACCTCCTGAGCTGGTTCGACGGCCTCCGTTTCGCTGTGGTCGCGAAATTAGCGGTGCGACGGGTCGAGCGCCCCACTGAGGAACAGCCCGGCGGGGTGCGATGATGACCCCATGGCAGAGAAGAAGAAGGTCGTCGTCTGGGGAACGGGGTTCGTGGGGAAGATGGTGATCCCCGAAGTGCTGCGACACCCGTATTTCGAGCTCGTCGGGGTCGGCGTCAATGACAAGGACAAGGTCGGCCGTGACGTCGGTGACATCTGCGGCATCGGGGCAACGGGGATGACAGCCACCGCCGACCTCGATGCGCTTGTTGCCCTCCGCCCCGACGCCCTTGTGCACTACGGCCCCACCGCCGGGTTGGCCGACGCCAACATCCGGGACATGGGCGCCTTCCTGCGCGCCGGCATCGACGTGTCGTCGACGGCCATGACCCCGTGGGTGTGGCCCCACATGAAGCAGAACCCGCCGTCGTGGATCGACCCCATCACCGAGGCCTGCGCGGAAGGCGGCGCCACGTGCTTCACGACCGGCATCGACCCCGGTTTCGCCAACGACCTCTTCCCCATGACCCTCATGGGCCTGTGCGCCGAGGTGAAGAAGGTCAAGGCCCTCGAGATCCTGGACTACCTCAACTACACCGGTGCCTACGAGGACGAGATGGGCATCGGCCGCCCACCAGAGTTCACGCCCCTACTCGAGCACACCGACATCCTCGTCATGTCGTGGGGCGGCACGGTGCCGATGATGGCGTCCGCCGTCGGCATTGAGCTCGACGAGATCACGACCACGTGGGACAAGTGGGTGACCGACGTCCCCATCACGACCGCCAAGGGCGTGATCAACCCCGGGGAGGTGGCGGCCATCCACTTCACCATCAACGGGATCTACAAGGGCGAGCCCCGCATCTGCCTGGAGCACATCAACCGCGTCGGTACCGACGCCGCGCCGGACTGGCCCCGCGGCACCCAGGACGATGTCTACCGGGTGGAGATCGAGGGGACGCCGTCCATCACGCAGGAGACCGCATTCCGCTTTACCGACGGCAGCGGCCGTGACGCCGCGGCCGCCGGTTGCTTGGCGACCGGCCTGCGCGCCCTCAATGCCGTGCCGGCCGTCAACGATCTGCCCGCCGGGTGGGCCACCGCGCTGGATCTGCCGCTCATCCCGGGGGCGGGGACCATCCGCTGACTGCCATGGTGATCAGCTACGAAGAGGCATTCGCCGAGCTCACCGGCCCCGGACGGACCTTCGAACTGGGCGAGGACGACATGAATGGCGTCCACTATCGGGTCTTCAAGCACGCACCGCCCACCTTGGTCGACGTTTTCGCCGGCTCCCGGGAGGACGAGTCGACATTCCTCGTCTACGAGGACGAGCGCTGGTCGTTCAAGGAGACGCACCGGCACGTCGACGCCCTGGCGCATGTGCTGGTGCACACCTTCGGCGTCAAGAAGGGCGACCGAGTGGGCATCGCCATGCGCAACCTGCCCGAGTGGATCGTGTCGTTTGCCGCCATCCTCTCCATCGGCGCCGTCTCCGTCTCCTTCAACGCGTGGTGGACGGAGAGCGAGCTCGATTACGCCCTCGAGGACTCCGGCAGCGTGGTGCTCATCGTCGACGGGGAGCGGGTCGAGCGGGCGCACGGTCCTGCCGCACAACGCCAGGTCCCGGTCATCGCTGCACGCGCGACCGCCGGGCAGGCGCTTCTCGACGGCGTGCAGCGCTACGAGGACGTCGTCACGCTGGGCGATCCGATGCCGGCCGTCGTCGTGCTGCCCGAGGACGACGCCACCATCCTCTACACGTCGGGGACGACCGGGTTTCCCAAGGGGGCGGTCTCGACCCACCGGGCCGTGACGCAGTCCCTCATGGCCTTCTGGGCCCGCGCCGCCATCGACGCGGCGCGCCAGGGCGGGGACAGGGACACCCCCGACGGGGCACCGCCACGACCCTCCTTCATCCTGATCGTGCCGCTCTTTCACGTCACCGGCTGCGTGCCCGTCATGCTCTCGTGTTTCGGCCTGAAGATGAAGCTGGTGATGATGTACCGCTGGGATCCGGAGGTCGCCCTGCGCCTGATCGAGGCCGAACGCGTCACCGCGTTCGTCGGCGTCCCCACCCAGAGTTGGGATCTGCTCGAGAGCCCGGCCTTCTCCAAGTACGACACCTCGTCGCTCGCCTCCATCGGCGGTGGGGGAGCACCGGCACCGGTCAAGCTCGTCGAGCGGGTCGACGATTCCTTTTCTGGTGGTCGGCCCAACATCGGCTACGGCATGACCGAGACCAACGCCTTCGGCCCGGGCAACACCGGTGACGATTACGTCACGCACCCGTCTTCCACCGGTCGGGCCAAGTTGACCATCGTCGACATCGAGATCCGGGACGGTCTGCGAGGGCCCGTGCCCGCGGGGACCCGCGGCGAGATCTGGATGAAGGGTCCCAATCTCTTCCGCGGCTACTGGAACAAGCCAGAGGCGACCGCAGAGGTGCTCGTGGACGGCTGGCTGGCCACAGGTGACCTCGGCCGGATCGACGACGAGGGGTTCCTCTACATCGAGGACCGGGCCAAGGACATGGTGATCCGGGGCGGCGAGAACGTCTACAGCGCGGAGGTGGAGAGCGCCATCTACGAGCATCCCGACGTGTACGAGGCGGCGGTGTTCGGCGTGCCCAATGAACGCCTCGGCGAGGAAGTCGCCACCGTGATCACGCTGCGACCGGGATCAACCCTCGACGCCGACGCGCTCCGGCGCTTTCTCACCGGGAAGCTTTCGCCCTTCAAGATCCCGAGCCAGATCGCCTTCAGCGAGGAGCGATTGCCGCGGAATCCCTCGGGCAAGATCCTCAAGCGGGAACTGCGGGACACCTACTTCGCTTCCGCGGCGTAGCCAGGCGCAGCGCTCCCCGGCCGCCGACACGGCGCAGACCTCGGGGTAGTCGGTTTCCCACTGGTGGCCGCGGACCGCTTTCGCTCGCGTGTGCGGGTGCCTGTCAGGAATGCAGGAACTGAGGCAGCGCTGCAACGACGGCCGCCCATGCCTTCGAAGTGGGATCGACGTGCGCCATGTGGTCACCGTCGAACTCCACCAGTTCGGCGGCACCTCCCACCGCCCGGGCTGCGGTGACGTAAGCCTCACTCTGGGCTATCGGGACTGACTCATCAGCGCGACTGTGCACGCAGACGACGGCAACGGGTAGCGGCACTCTCGCGATCGGATCCGCCCAGTCGTAGCGCTCCGGCACTTCATCGGGCCGCCCGCCGAGGAGGTCCGGAATGGCCGAACCGCCGACGCCTCTCGCGGCACCCGTGCGCAGATCGAGAACTCCGGCCTGGGACACGACACCGGTCACCGAGACCCGCGGCGAGGATCCCGGAGCCGAGAGGGGGAGGGTCGCCCGCCCCGCAGCCCAGGTGGCCAGGTGCCCCCCAGCGGAGTGACCGATTGCCACGACTCGCGAGAGATCGACGTCGAGCTCTGACAGCAGGTCGATGGCATCTGAAACGTCCTGCAGCGTGTTTGGCCATCCGCCCCCCTGGCCGACCCGCCGGTATTCGACGTTGTAGGTCGTCCACCCTCTCTCTGCGAGATCAGTCGCCAATTGCCGCCCGAGGGAGGCGTCGTAGGCAGCCCGCCAGAATCCTCCGTGAATCACGACTGCGACACCGAGTTGATCGCCCCCGGCGATGTGCAACTCGGTGTACTGGTCCGGGTGGGGTCCGTACCTGCAGTTCATGACGCTCTCATCGCTCCCTTTCCCGCTGACTGAAGCGTTGCAGACGTGGCAACGTTACGCGGCAGGTGCACCCTTAGGATCTTGCCGTGCTGTCCAGTCCGTTCGACTCCGGGTCGGTTTCTATCCGGCTCTACCCCCACAACGACCTTCCAGCCGACCTCATCGTCAGCGAAATCTGCGCGCAAGCGGGTCTTGCCCTCGACAACGGCTTCGACGGAGTCATGACGAGCGAGCACCACGGCGGCTTTGCCGGCTACATGGCGCAACCGCTGCAGATGGCCTCCTTCATATTGGAGGAGAACGCGAGCGGATGGGCCGCAGCGGCACCACTCCTGCTTCCCTTGCGACCCACGGTGCTGGTTGCAGAGGAGGTCGCGTGGCTGCAAGCTCGTCACCGAGGTCGTGTCGGACTCGGGGTGGCAGCCGGGGCCCTGCCACTGGACTTCGAGGCTGCTGGCATCAACCGGGACGATGCCGTCGACACGTTCAAGGCGGAACTGCCCCGGCTCGTGGCCATGCTGCGCGGCGAGGAGCTGGGTGATCTGGAGGGGGACCCCGCACTGCTCGCCTGCCGGCGAACTCCGGTGCCCGTGCTCAGTGCGGCCGTGTCGGTGGCCGCCGCCGTTCGAGCGGCCCGGTGCGGCGCCGGAATCCTCATGGAGGGCATGTCAGCGCCCGCCAGGCTTGCCGGCTTGACCAGGTCATTCGAAGAGGCCGGCGGTACCGGCTCCAAGGTGCTGATCCGTCGGGTCTGGTTGGGCCGCGTGGATTCCGGGCTGGTCGAGAGCCAGCGGGCGGCCTACGAGAGCTACGCCGCGGGCTCGTTCGGCGCTGATCAAACCGTCGCGTCCGATGAGCCTGGTGAGGTGACGGAGCGGCTCGCGGCGACCATGCGCGAGGTCGGTGCGGACGCGCTCAACCTTCGGGTGCAGCTCCCCGGCATGTCGCCCGAACAGGTGCGCGAGCAGATCGTGCAGATCGGCTCCACCGTCGTGACGCCGTTGAAGAGATTCCTGTCCTCGGAGGGACGGTCAGGCCCGGTTTAGCGGATCGGAGTCCACCCGCTTGAAAGATGGTTCCCGCCGTCCACGTCCAGCGTGATCCCTGTGATCTGCCGGGCGTCGTCGGACAAGAGGAAGCACACCGCGGCGGCAATGTCCTCTGCTTCGGTCAGCCGTCCGAGGGGGAGCGCCGATCCCGCCGCCGCACCACCGTCGGATTTCCAGATGGATCGAGTGGCCGTGGTGCGCACCAACCCCGGACTCACCGCGTTCACGCGGACCCCGCGGCTGGCCAGATCGGCCGCGATCGTACGCGTCATGGCGTTCAGGGCCGCTTTGGCGGACGCATAGGAGACCATGGCCGATGTGGTCTTGCGCGGCGAGCCACTCGAAATGGCGACCACCGACCCGGCAGTGTCGCCGAGCCCGCGGGCGAGCGCAGCGCGGATGAGTGCGAGGGTCGGCCACGTGTTGAGCCGGAAGGTCTCGAGGAGTTGGTCCTCGCTGATGTCGTCGAAGGGCAGCGGGTGGGGGGCACCGCCCACCGTGCTGACGATGAGGTCGATGCGACCGAACGTTTCCATGGCCCGGTCGGTCAGCAGTGTGACAGCCGGTTCGGTATCCATGGACCCGACGACGCCCACGACGTCGAGACCTTCGGCGCGGAACGCTTTCTCTGCCGCCGCCACCCGGTCCTGGTCGCGGCCGTTGATCACGACCGATGCACCCTCGCGCGCCAGGCGGAGAGCACACGATCTGCCGATGCTCGGATCTGCGGTGGATCCGGTCACAATGGCGACCCGGCCGGAGAACCGTTGGGCCCCACCGGCACCGGCTGGATCAGCTCGTTCCGTCCCGTCGGTTGGTCCCACCATTGCATCTTCTCCTACGACGTCACCCGCGTGCCACGTACCCGGGCGGTCGCCCGACTTCAGATCGGGTAAGGGTCCTCAACCATCGGCACACCAAGTAACAGCGGCCTCGGGAACTCCTCGATAGCTTGACGGGATCGGTACCCAGGCTCCGCCACCACTCCGCACCCGTGTCGCCGAGCTGCTCGGTGTCGACTATCCGGTGCTGCAGGCCCCCATGGGGTTCATCGCCCGGGCGCAGTTGGCCTCCGCCGTCTCGAACGCCGGTGGCTTCGGGATCATCGAGACGTCCTCCGGCCGCCTCGATGAAGTCCGAGACGAAATGGCGGCGATGCGTGAGCGGACCGACAAACCGTGGGGCGTCAATATCGCTCAGATGCTGGTCGCCGATCCCGGCATCGTCGACTTCGTGGCCGAGCAGGGTGTGCGATTCGTGACCACCTCGGCCGGGGACCCGGCTCGGTACACCCGGGAACTCCACGAAGCGGGGATCACCGTGTTCCACGTCGTTCCATCGTTGCGCGCCGCGCAGAAGGCTGTTGACGCGGGGGTCGACGGTCTCGTCGTCGAGGGGGGCGAGGGCGGCGGCTTCAAGAGCACCAGACCGGTGTCGACGATGGTCCTGCTGCCGCAGATCTGTGGGGTGTTCGATATCCCTGTCGTCGCCGCCGGGGGAATCGTCGACGGCGTCTCAATGGCCGCCGCCTTCGCGCTCGGGGCCGAAGGGGTCCAGATGGGAACGCGCATGGTCAGTGCGGCCGAGTCTCCCGTGCACGACAACTACAAGGGACTGGTCACCGGGGCCGACGCCACCGACACCGTCGTGCTCAGTGCGCACTCAAGTCCGGCCTATCGGGTCATGCGGACCCGTTTCAGCGAAGACCTGGAACAGGAACCGTCGGTGGTCATGGGTCGGACCGTTGGCATGGAGGGAATTCTCAAGCTCTACTTCGAAGGCGATCTCAATGCGGGCTTCGCCTTCGGAGGCCAAGGGGCCGGCCGTGTGGCGGAGGTCCTCCCCGTCGAACGGATCGTGTACGAAACGGTCGGTGACTTCTACGAAGTGGTGCGCGCACTCGACCGGTTCCTTCCGGAACGATGATGCCGAGTGTGCGTGCCTCTAACCGGGCTTCTGGCTGACGAAACGAAAATGGAAGCCGACGATGTCGGTCTTCGTGCCACCGAAGCCCGCGGCGGCGAGACGGTCCTTCATTCGGTCCGGGTCAACCGGAGTGAAGGTGTCATCGGCATGAGCCGCACGAAGCGGCTCGAGGTCCAAGGAGTCTTGTCCCACGAAGATGCCGCCAGGGCGCAGCACCCGATGCAATTCGGCGAACAACAAGTCCTGGTCTTCGGGCGACGGCATGTGATGGAGCACCGAGAAGCACGCCGCTGCGGAGAAGCGATTCTCTGGGAGACCCGCGTCAGTCGCATCGGCGACGATCACGTCGACATTGGTTCCGGCCAGGCGATCTCGTAGGGGTTCTCCGAGCGAAGGATCGATCTCGACGGCAGTCACTCTCTGCACCCGCCGTCGAAGGAGATCCGTCGTGAGCCCCGGACCCGGTCCGATCTCGAGGACGTCATCGCCCAGATCGCCCGCCGCCTCGATCCACGGCAACAGCTCTGTCTCGAGCATCTGCGCCCACGCGGGGCTCGCAAGGAACTGCAGGTGGGATTCGTTCATGCCCTTACTTGTACGATGAGCGGTCGATGGCCGTCTCTGCACAATCGGACAAGGTTTTGTCTTTTTCGGCCAAAGCCGACCTGGTGGACATGCGCTCGGGTGGCCGACAATCGGGGGGCAGCTACGCGTACGAGGGCGACGAGCTGATCACGACCTGGCACGCCCACGATCTGCATCAGCTCGAATACGCTTTTCACGGGACGGTCGAGGTCGAAACCGCCACCGCTCATTACCTTCTGCCGCCGCAGCAAGCGGCCTGGATCCCCTCAGGCGTGGACCACCGCACGACGATTCGGACGACGGTTCGGACGATCTCCGTCTTCTTCGAGCCCCACTTGGTACCCGCTCCTGGTGCACGCGTCCGCATCGTGGCGGTACCGCCTGTCCTGAGAGAGATGATGATCTACTCCGGACGTTGGCCGATCGGCCGATCACTCTCCGACCCCGTGGCAGATTCGTACTTCAATGCATTGGGCTGTTTGGTTTCAGAGGCTCTCGACAGTGAATCACCGCTTTTCCTGCCCACTTCGAGCGACCCTGTGCTTGCACGTGCGCTGACCTGGACCCGGGAGAACCTCGATACCGCATGCGTGGGAGAGGTCGCCCGTCATGTCGGGCTCTCCGAGCGCTCGCTTCGCCGTCGCTTCGAGGCAGGGCTGGGCATGTCGTGGAGGAACTACGCGATCCAAGCTCGCTTGCTGCGGGCAATGGCCCTTCTCGCGGAGCCTGGGCCTTCGGTCCTCCAAGTGGCCAGCACTGTTGGTTTCGAGAGTTTGAGCTCGTTCAACCGGGCCTTTCGTCTGAGGACCGGTGTGACACCGTCGGCGTATCGAAAGCAGAGGGCGCGGCGCCGGTGAATGGAGCGAGGGGCAGTCGCAAGGGGGCGTGAAACCGTTATCGGGTCCCGGCCGTTCCCGATGGCGGGCGGTTGGCAGATCTACATCCGATCTCCCCTCCACAGATCGGTGATCTCGACACCAACTTCGAGCAGCATCTCCCGAAAGTCCGGTAACGACAGGCCCAGGACGTTGCTCGGACTGCCATGGACCGCCATGACGAAGGGTCCTGACAGTCCCTCGATGCTGAATGCGCCGGCCAGAGCGAGCGGTTCGTCCGTGGCGGCGTAGGCGGCGAGCTCCGTGTCACTGGGGGAGCCGAAGTGCACCACTGAGCTGGCCAGGCGACTTCTGCGCTGGCCCGTCGACGTGTCGATCAAACAGTGGCCGGTGTTCAGCGTGGCCCGCCGACCGGACAATCGCTTCCATATTTCCTTCACGTCGGCACCCGAGCCCGGCTTGCCGAGCGCCTCGCCGTCGAGCTCGAGCATCGAGTCGCACCCGATGACCAAGCCGTCCTGACATCGTTCCGCGACGGCCAATGCCTTGCGCTCGGCAATGGCTACAACGGCCTCCTTGGGAGTGAGGCCCTCGAACTCTTCGCCGACGCCGCTGACGACGACCACGGGATCGAAGCCGGCGTCACGTAGAACGCGGAGCCGAGAGGCTGAACTAGAGGCGAGCACCAATTGGGGGGATCGTGAGACCACGGCGTCCTCCAAAGGACTCCCAGAGTGCTGCGCGCCCATGGTCTGAGTCGTGGCGGGAGTCGCCCCAGCGCCTTCGGGACCGCGCGGATTGGTGTCGGTGGCGATGATGTCGCGACAAAGGTCGACGCACTCATTGCAGATCCAGACGCCAGTTCCGGCGACCATCTTGGCCACTGTGTCCGATGTCTTGCCGCAGAACGAGCACTTGGGCGGAGCATCCCACC
Organism: uncultured Acidimicrobiaceae bacterium; assembly: GCA_963731065.1. Classification (GTDB taxonomy): domain Bacteria; phylum Actinomycetota; class Acidimicrobiia; order Acidimicrobiales; family RAAP-2; genus Bog-473. The sequence goes on from CAVSUH010000007.1 coordinate 505,446, forward strand.
TCTGCAGCTTGGCCATGGCCTCCTTCGTATCAGGCCCGCCGCAACGAAGGCGACGAGAACGTACGCGCCCTTCACCGTGTCGGCGCGCTCGAAGGGGCCGTCGTCATCGTGTTGGGGCACGAAAGAAAACTCGTCTGGTTGACGATAGATCGGTAGCCGATATATACTCGAACAATGAGAGGCGCCGCTCCACCCGACTCGTCTTGGTGGCTAGACGAGCCGCCCTCCCAGATGAGGCGACGCGGGCCATGGAAACCATTGCTCGCTGCCTTCATCCTCTTGGCCGGAGTGGTCGTTTTGGTCGTGTTCATGCACCTGGCGCCGTCCGTCGGGGCTGCAGGTGGATGCGGCGGCGGGTAACCGCCTCGATCTCACACGGAGGGAGGTCGGGTTTGCATGAATCGTCTTGCAACAAGAGGCGAAGCTCGGGCGTCTTTGTGGCTCTGGGCTTCAGTCTTTGTCACGTGTGGAGCGCTCGCCTCATGTGTCGTTCTCGCTCCGACGGCTGGAGGCTCCCCCGATGTAGGTCTGGCATGGTTGCTCTTTGTGGGTTCATCCGTCCATGTCGCCTCGACCGGCTGGTTGTTCACGAACCCGGCTATTCGCCGCTTCGCCTGGCAGCGCCGCGGCCGATATGTGTGGGCTCCCGTCGGACTCGTGGCGGGAGGAATTCTTCTCTCCGCCACGGTGAGCCCACGCGTCATGGCGTGGGCGGTGCTTCTTCTCCTGGCTTGGCAACTCCATCATTTCCAGAAGCAGAACCTGGGTCAGGTGGCCCTGGTCGGAGCGTCACTGGGACTCGGATCACTGCGACGCGGCGAACGCGCAGCGATCTGCACGACGGGAGCAGCGGGAATCGGAGGGGTCTGCGCACATCCTGCGCTTCTCCAACTCGATGTTCGGCCCCCGCTCGGCGGGTATTTGGCGCTCTTGGCGACCGCGCTCCTTGTCGTCGGTGTCGCTCGGGGAACGCTGGCGTTGACCAAGCGGCCGAGGTCCGACCGGCCTCCGAAGTTCTGCGTGATGTACGCGTTGGCGCTCCTCTTTCCGCTCCCGATCTTCCTGTTCACCTCGCCGTACGCAGCCATCGCCGGCATGACGATGGCGCACGGTCTCCAATACCTGCTTCTGCTCGGTCTCGTGGCGGCTGGAAACCATCGCCGGCGCCGGATCGGCGGCGTGGCTGCGCTCTGCGCGCTGGCGGTCCTGGGCGGAGCGGTGCTGAATGTGATTTCTCACCTGCACGGCGAGGGCCCGCCACTGCGGCTGTTCTTCGGGGTCTATGTGGGCCTCCTCGCGGCCCACTTCGTCGTCGATGCGGGCATCTGGCGTCTCCGTGAACCGTTCGTGCGCGCCTTCCTCTCCCAGCGGGTTGGCTACCTGGTCCGCTCAGTGCGACCATCCGGCGCGCCGATGTCGGTTGACGATGGATCGGTTGCCGATATAGAGTTGATGCATGGCCCGAGCTTCGAGACAGGAAGCCACCCAGACTGAATTCAGCGGGTTCGGGCGCTATGCCGGTCCAGCCACGCTGATTCTCTCCAGCCTCGCCGACGGGCCCAAGCATGGGTACGTGCTCACGAAAGACATCGAGGCGTTCTCCGGCACGCGACTCGCTCCAGGCACGCTCTATGAAGCGCTCAGCCGTCTCGAGGGACAAGGGCTGATTGAGGCGATCGAAAGTGACGATCGCAGGCGGCCGTATCAGCTCACCGCACTTGGGGCGACGGCGTTGCGGTCGCACCTCGTTACGCAGCGACGAATTGCTGACCTCGGGCTCCGACGGCTGGCCGGCGCATGGGGCGCTACGTGACCGAGGTGGAGCGAGTGCTGGCTCGCAGGGCCCAGAGGCTGCTGCGGTGGTACCCGAGGGAATGGCAGGCTCGCTATGGCGACGAATTCGCCGAGTTGCTCATCTCCGACATGGCAGAACAACCCCGATCCTTGAGGAGATCGCTCGACGTGGCGGCGAGTGGGCTCGTCGCACGCCTCGCCTACGCGGGGTTGAACCAGAGCAACCTCGAGCCCTCCGAGCGAACGCGCAGAACGCTGCTCGCCTTCGCCTGTGCCGCAACCGTCTTTGTGACGTTCGGCCTCGGCCTGTGGGCACAGCTCACCATCGGCTGGCAATGGTCCGCTCCCGACACGGTTGCGACATCCGCCGCCATGGTCGTGATGTCGTACTCGGTCCTCGTGCTCCTCTCGGTCGGCGCGCTCGCCGTCGTTCCTCTCGCCTGGACCTCCGCGAGGATCGCCTTACGACGAACCCGCGTCATTGGACCCCTGGTCCTCGTGATGGCTGGTGCCGGGATCTTCGTTCTCGGAAGCCGCCACTTCGCAAACGGTTGGCCCGGGACCGGGGGTCACCCCTGGGCGCATCAAGGTCTCGTCCCAGGTGGCGTTGCCGCCTTTGCGTGGGCGGCAACGCTCTTCGTCACTGCATATTGGGCACACCCGGCGGGCCTGCTCTCGTTCCCGGGTCCCGAGCTTGCCTGGATGGTGGTGAGCCCCATCGCCCTGCTGTGTTGTGGCATCGGGGCTGTCCGGTTGGTTCGCGAGATCGAGCTCTCGGCCAGGTTGCTGCGCTTCGAAGCGCGCCTCGCCCAGCTCGGCGGCATCGTGATGGTCATGTTTCTGATTGGGGCGAGTCTTTGGGTTGTCGACGGAGGGCCCGGACCGCGGAATCTCTTCCATGTCGGCGCCATCGACATCGGGAGCATCTGCGTGATGCTTGCCTCGCTCGCAACTGCTGGACGCGCTCTGCAGCTGATTGGACGCAGCCCTGGTTCTCTGGCGACCCGATAACGCCTCAGATGGGGTCGATGGAGGAACGGGGCCACGAGCCCCGAACCGGCGGAGGAAGTTCACGCGAGGACCCGCCGCCGCTTTCCGCCACCGATGGTCGACGATGGAGCCGGCGGAAGCTCCTGACCCTCGGAGCGGGTGGTCTTGTCGCGGTCATCGCGGCAGGGGCTGTTGGCACTGAGCTGATCGCCCACGGTGTCCTCCCGGGGCAGCAGGAGCTGGACCAGCTCGACGGCGGGTGTGCTGTGACGAGCCCTCCACTGAGGTTCTCGACGCTCGGCACGTCGATGTCCAACCGGTTTTACTCGAGGAGCCGACGGCGGACCGTGGGCTACACGGTTGCCTGGCCGCCGGGTCATCTGCCGGGCGACCCGCTCCCGCTGATCGTGATGCTCCACGGAGAGGGCGCCAACCACACCAATGCGCTGGCCGGGATGTCGCCGGCACAGGCGGTGGCACTACAGGTCGGAGGTCGTGCGCTTCGTCCAATGGCCTTGGTCACAGTGGACGGCGGAGCCGGCTATTGGAACCCGCACCCGGGCGACGATCCTTTGACGATGATCGTTGATGAGCTGATCCCGCGCTGCCAGACGATGAACCTCGGCCGACCGCCAAGCCGGATTGGCACAATGGGCATCTCGATGGGTGGGTACGGAGCGCTGCTCGTCGCTGAGAAGCATCCAGGGCTCGTCGCCGCAGTCGCCGCGATCAGTCCCGCCGTGTGGACGAGCTATCCCCAGGCCTCAGCAGCGAACGACCGCGCCTACGCCTCTGCATCTGACTTCGCCGCCGACGACGTCGTGACCCACACCTCAACGCTTGCCGGCAAGCCCGTACGCGTCGCCTCTGGACTCGATGATCCCTTCCATCCGGGTGTGCTCGCGCTTGGTCAAGCCCTCCCCCGAGGTGCGATCGTGGACATCTCGAAGGGCTGTCACACGGGAGACTTCTTCTTGGCCCAAGAGCCACCATCGCTGGAGTTCCTTGCGCAGCACCTCTGAGGCACCCCCTGGTCTGAACGGCAAGGTGGAGGAGATCGAGAGACGAGAGCCGGCGACGGGAATCGAACCCGCGTTCTCAGCTTGGGGAGCCCGTCGGGGAGTGCTCCGCGACCTGCCGCCAAGCGAAAAAGTCCAGCTGATGACCTTGCGTACCTAACCGGTTCTGTTCGCCAGTGCGCTCTGTTTGTCTTTGCGTGTTGCTCGAAATGGGCGCAAAGCGGTGCGTTGCACGCTGGTGCACAACGCGAGGGCGCTATCGCGGAACTCCCCTGAGCCTTTGCACGGCCCTTGAGAACTCCTGCTCGGCGAACCGCCCATCGGGATCGACTGTGAACCAGGAGGAGGGCGCCCGGTGCCAGAAAGGATGGTAGAGAACGATGCCCTCCGTGTTGAGTATTCCCCCCAGATAGCTGAATGATGACCGGCTCATTACCAAAACATCAGCGGTAGCCAGCCCGCGAATGCAATCGATCACCGTGCCATTTATGCGATGACCGAGATTCGGCAACACACTGAACTCGTCGATTCGACTCATGTCGGGATGGAGTTCGAAGGGAGCGCTGATTCGGTTGAGGATTCCATGGTCTTCGGGCTGAACGACGAATGCTTTACCAGGAACTTCCGTGTAGAGCTCCATTTGGAAGTCGAGTTTGAGCGCTCGGAGGGCATGAGCCACGTTCAGCGCAACCTGTATGAAGTATGTGTTCGGCAGCATCCGTTCCGAGTTCAATACGATTTGCTCTCCCCGTCGCACATGGACGGCAATGCGCAAAACGCGACCTTCTCGAGGAGTTGGCGCGAAAGGGGAAACTCCCTTGCACACCTCGTCGCAGTCGGGAAAGCGATCGGCGATCCCGTACGGGAGCATGAGCCGCACGAGTGCCGGCCTCCCGCCTGTCTCATGTCTGTCGTACATGGCAACAAGCTGATTACCGTATCGATTGAGATCTCCTGCAGATTCACTTCATAAAATTCGCTCGATGGCAAGATGTCGGACTCGATCCGAAACAGTTCGTTGAATGCATGATGGAAACCGGGATCAGCAAGGTTTCTTTCCAATGCGGCCAAGCCTTGGTAGTCGACGCGGCTGAGAGGCGAATGAAGATAGGTGGCGCCGAGAAGTCGAGAGATTGCATAGATCCCGTAGATTCTTTGCAGCTGCGCACCTACCCCATCGGTCATCACGCTGTTGTCGTAGGTCAGTACGAGCTTCTTCTCTATGTCCGGTAGGGCGACTGGGTACGCTTCAGCGACATTCTCGGACACCCGATCATTGCCCTTTCTTCTGCTGGCCAGCTGAGGACGCGGTGTTCGGTGTTGCATGTTTGTTGCACGCCTTGGTTTTGCTGGCTACGAGAGTCGATCACGGACCGACTCGATATTAGAGCCTGACCTGCGAGTTCTGGAGAGAGCGGGCGACGGGAATCGAACCCGCGTTCTCAGCTGGGGAAGCCCATCGAGGGAATCTCAACGACCTGCAGATAAGCGGAAAAGCGCAGCTCAATCCCCCTTCACATGAAACTGCTGGTATTCGCTGTTGCACCCTGTTTCTCGTTGTGTGTTGCACGAAATAGGTCCGAAGGGGCCTGTTGCACGCTGTTGCACGGCTGGAGCGGAGGTTCTCAGCCATGCAAGCTGAGTACTTCAGCTCGGACCTTCCGTGTGGTTGTCCCACAGCAAGATTGTGTTGTGTGAGCACACCGTCTCCTCGCCTGTGCGATGCCGCGGTTATGGGCTGAGCCTGCTCGAAGAGATATTTCTGCCGAGGAGTGAAATATCTTCGAGGTCCCGGCCACTAAATATCTGACTGAACAATTCGGCGAGGGGTTGTGGATCAGGACGATCGAGTGCGCTTCGAGGTTCTCTACAGGGAGACCGTCCGCCACGTCCTGGTCTATGCACTGACCAGGACGAGTAGAGAGAACGCCCATGACGTGGTCTCGAGTACGTATCTCGTCGCTTGGAGGCGCTTCGACGAGGTGCCGGTCGACGGCCTCCCCTGGTTGATCGGCGTGGCGAGACGTGTGCTGGCGGACCAACGGCGTTCTCAGGCTCGCCGCGCTGCGCTCGACCTACGAGTGGCGGCCGATGTGACCAGGAGCCAAGCGTCGACCGATGTCGTGATGGAGTCGATGGTGTTGCGGGGCTTAATACGAAATGCGCTGTCACAGCTGCGCCCAGAGGACCGAGAGGTCGTCACCCTGGTGGCATGGCACGGGTTCAGCACAGGGCAACTCGCGGTTGCGCTTGGGTGCTCGAAAGCACTCGCCTCCTTACGGCTTCATCGGGCTCGAAGGAGATTTGCAGAGCGCTTCGAGGTCCAGCGGCAGGATCTCGCCAAATCGGATCGACCGGTCATACATCCCGCCAAGGAGGTTCGGTGAGAGAACCGCATAGTCAAGCCATGGCACGCCTTGAGGCGGCCAATCCTCTTCACGATATAGATGGCATTCGTCAGTGGAGCCGGGCGGACGAGGACGCGCTCTTGAGGCTGCTGCTCGTGGAGGCCGATTCGTCGGCGGAACGTCAATCTTCTGAGCGGAATCCGTCTCAGTCGATCGCGATGCACGGGATCCGACGGGTCAAGCGTCCTGCCGTCGTTGTCGCAGCGGCAGTCGCTGCCGGCTTGGTCGTGCTGAGTGTCTATCTGAGCAATTCGAACACGCCGAACGCCTTTGCCGCGTGGACAGCCACGACAACGACCCCCTCATCAGCGCAGCTCACGGCTGCTGACGCAGGCTGCCACGATTCATACAGCACCGGCATCCACCTGCTGCCCGACGCCACTGCAGGGAGCCTTCCATCCTCTCTATCGCCACTGGTTCTCACGGACTCTCGTGGCCCCTTCGAAATGCTTGTCTATTCCGGCCGCGGGGGCGAGTTTGTGTGTCTCTGGAACTCGGGAGTGATCGGTGTGGGTGGTGGAAACGGCGACACGTTGCCACCACCCACCAGCGACTCGATAGGTGTGCCAGGTGTCGGCTTTAGTCGAACCGATGGCGGCTCGTCCTCGTTGACCTACGCCTACGGACGTGTCGGCACCGACATCACAGCCGTCAGCCTGAATCTGACGGACGGGACGCGCGTCGAGGCCACGCTTCAAAACGGCTTGTACGCAGCGTGGTGGCCCTCCGAGACAGACGTCAGCTCCGCTGAAGTGACCACCTCGGCCGGTGTGATTCATCAACAGCTGGGCGACATCGGACCCAACAATCCTTTCGGCTGAGCCGACAGCCGAGCAAGAGAGCGCTGGTCGGGTGCGGTTTGAGGGTCTGGAACTCAGGTCCCGGCTCCGGGCAACATCTCGGTGTGGCCGGCCGTGGATGTGAGCAAGGCCAGGAATCCGATGGGGAGATAATCAGAGCGTCCCTTGCGGACCCCATGGCGTTCGCGCGGATATTCGACCGCTATGTGTCGGACATCTCGCGGTTTGTCATTCGTCGAGTAGGCCAGGAAGCGGGAGAAGACCTGGTTGCGGACACCTTCACCACGGCCTTTCGCGTCCGCGAGACCTTTGACGAGTCGGTGAAGAATGCCCGGCCATGGTTGTACGGGATTGCGACAAACGTGCTCCGACATCACTTTCGGGCCGAAGGGCGCGCGCGCCTTGCGCTGGCCACGCTGGGTCCGCGGCTGGCCGTCAATCATCGCGGTGATGACTGGATCTCAGACACCGAAGAACAGGCGGAGTTCCTTCGCCTCCGGCCTCTTCTCGAGTCCGCCCTGGCTGAACTGGACCCTGGAGGGCGTGATGCACTCCTACTCTTCGCCTACGCCGACATGACCTACGAGGAGGTCTCCCAGGCGCTCGGAGTCCCCATTGGCACGGTGCGCTCCCGGATTTCTCGATCTCGAGCCAAGTTGCGGGAACTCATGGCGCCATCGATGGAAACAACCCACGTACTCCAGAGCCCAGCGCCTTGCGAACAGGATCGCCATGAACGAGATTGAATTGCTCCACCGTCACATCGACGAGGTCGCTGTCCCCTCGTCGGAGTTCGTCGGTCGAACTCGTGGACGCCTTCTGCAGGTCATTGAAGCGTCCAATGATGGTGGTGGAGAGAGCGCAACGAGGACAGCGGTCCAGGTGGGCGCTGCTCCTGCTGCTCCCAAGGCCCGACGCCGATCCTTCAGGGTTCTGCTGGGCGCCGCGGTTGGTGTGGCTGCGCTCGTGATCGCCCTGGTCGTCACGCTGGTGGTCGTGCCAACCGGGACGCCGGGCGGGCCTGCCAAGTCGGCCGCTGCCGAGCTCCGTCTCTTCGCTTCCCAGGCGGGGAACGTGCCCGCACTGGCACGCGGGCAGTACTTCTACAGCGCTCTCGAGATTCCGGTGACTGAGTTTGGTGTCCGCATCACCCCGACCTCCACCATCAACGAGTACCAGAACACGACCTGGCAGGTTTGGGTCGACGCGGATGGGAACGGACGTGCTGTGAACACCATTGACCCCACCCTGCACTTCTTTAGCGACGCCGACCGGGCTGCCTGGGTGGCGGCGGGGTCACCCGCCTCCCCGTTTCCTCCGCTTCCCTCCTCGCAGACACTGGTTATTTCGCCGAACTCGCCTGATCTCTCAGCCGGTCCGGCCAGCATCATGGATGCCAGCAACTTGCCGACTGACCCCCCCTCCCTCGAAAAGGTCCTTGCGTCGGGCCGATTCAGCGGACATCTGAGATTTCCCCAGCTCTGCCAAACCGAGACCTGTGCGGTGGTGGCCGGAGCGGCGTCGCTTCTTCAGGGTCCCGACATAGGTGCAACGCCGGCGCTTCGAAGCGCCCTGTTCGAGGTCCTCGCCCGAAGCCCTGGGATGACGAATCTCGGGAACGTCACCGACAAGGGTGGGCAATCGGGCATCGGGCTCATGTTCAGCCAGACGACCCCTGCGCACGTGGCTACCTACCACTGCGTCAGCGGGGCGCTCCAGGCCTACACCGACGCGGGCCCAGTCGTCTCGTTGCAATGGCCTGCTTCGACGACCTCGCTGGAGTTCGTCATCGACCCCCAGACCACGGCGGTGATCGGCACCCAACAGGTCACGACGCCTGATACGCAATCGATCCCGAACAGCTGTCCGGGCGCACCGCAAAAGCAGGAGACCTATTCGTACCCTCCCATATGGACCAATGTGCTGAGACAAGGCGTCGTTGATTCCACGACATCAACGTCGTTGCCTGCCCCTGGAGGGTGAAGATCGGTGGGGAGGGTCCCGTTCCAGAACGGCGCTCACATGTCCCCCAAGCGCGACCAACCTGGTGGGATCTCAGGCTGAGTCGCTGAGTACGCGAGGGGTCTGTGTTGCACGGTGTTGCACGCCGACGATATGTCCTTCGTACAAGGTGACGAACGGCTGGCCTGATAACGGGCCTGACCTGCGAATTCTGGAGAGAGCGGGCGACGGGAATCGAACCCGCGTTCTCAGCTTGGGAAGCCCGTCGAGGGATTCTCCGTGACCTGCGGTTAAGCGGGAAAGTCCAGCTCAACCCCATTCGCACCGAATCGCTGCTATTCGCTGTTGGCCCCTGTTTGTCGTGGCTTTGTTGCACGAAATGGGTCCGAATCGGTCTGTTGCACGCTGTTGCACGAAGCCTGGTGTAGTTCTCATCCATGCAAGCTGAGAACGTCTGAAGATCGGTCCGTTTCGGCGAGGGCGGATCAGCGTCGTGTCGCAATGGACTCGACGAGCGAGTCAGCGAGGACGTCGATCCCGCCGCTTCGGTTCACCTCATCGACGAAGTCGTCCAGCGCGGCCTGGTCGGACATGTCGATCCCCCTTTGCTGGAGGGCGAGCGCCATGGTCTTCGCCGGTCCCCATACCTCGGGGTCCTGGGACAGCTCGATCATCTCGGGGGCGAACTCGTACGTCGCGTCGACGGAAGCCCGGATGGAACGCTCGGGAATGGCCCGTCGTCGTCCGACGAAGCGAATCCATGCGGCGAGGACGTCGGGGAGCAACGTGAATGCATCACCGTCCAGGGGAATCTTTCGGGGTGCCCAGTCGAGACAGAAGATCTCGACCATGACGGGGCTGAACCGCAGCGGTGTCCCGAGGGCGTAGTCGAGCGAGAAGGTGAGCAACTGGTCGGCTAGTTCTTCGACCGTCGTGTCCTCGCTGTCCCCATCCCCGACGCCCGTAAGCCCGACCACCTCATCGGACTCCAGGAATTCGGCGAGCAGCTCATCACACTCCTCGTCGTTGGGTGAGGGCGTCTGAGGCACCTTCCCGCCGACCGGAAGCGTGGCTAGGCGCGCCAGGACGAGCGCGCGGAAATGGTCGAAGTCCTCGGTGGTGGGCGGGTCGAAGGTCAGCTCGGTCATCTCGAGCGCGACCCGCCATCGGGCGGCCGCCTCCTTCAGTGAGATCTCCTTGTATTCCGGGTCGTCGGGCTCGTCGCGGTTCTGTCGGAGATTGGCGAGCACCTCTGCAATGCCGGCCGGCACCGCGAATGCGTCTTTTGCGAGCCCGCCGAGATTGTGGTCGACGTAGACGCCGATCGTGGTCTCGTGGCCCGGACCGTCGAATCCCACCATGACCGCGACCCCATCGTCGTCGATCGGATCGAACGAAACCCAAGCGGTCGTGGGCCGTTCGGTGCCGAGGCCCGGAGCCCAGGATCTTTCGGGAGTCCCTCGGACGGCGAGACGTTCAGCCTCCCGACGAGCGCGAGAGCCGTAAGGATCGGGGGCGACCGCGCTCAAGGCCCGCAAGACAATGAGCGCGGCCGTCGTGCCCCGTCTGGCCGCATAGTCGATCATCCCGCCCGCGAAGACCTCGACGGCGTCCATGCCGACGAGTTCGGAACTGGCCCAGATTGACCACATCTGCGACGCCCACATCTCGACCGCGAGCGGTGGGATGTCGTCGGACAGATCCTTCGGGGCGGAGCGGAGGAGTCGTTCGAATATGTCCTCCAGGCCGGCCCGCTCCGCCGTGCTCAGTCGATTGAAATGACCACCTTTGGGAGTAACCCGGCCGCCCTTCTTCTTACGCTGTCCACCCACGTCATCCACCTCTCGACCCTTGCTGAGGTCAACCTATCGCTGGCCCTGGGGACGGTGGGCGACCGCTTCTGACGAGGAGGAACGGGCGTCTCGGGGGGTCATCGATGGCCCCATCCGCCGGCTGCCTGGCTGAACGCCCCGACATTCGCGTCCAGCGGGGTAATCGGGACTTGTGACGATCCACTCCCTCGAGGTGTGGACCCGACGACATGCCGCAGAGATCAGCGACGGTAGAACGCCAGACTCAAGTGGCCGGTAACGCTATAACCGTATAGCCATCTCAGTTATAGTGTCCTTCTGTGGACCCAACGAGATTTGTAGCGCCGGACATGGGCGTCGCCCTCAAAGGCCCTGGAAGATGGGGTTTCTTCCGCTTCGTCCCCGAACCGATCCCCAGAACCCTGTCGCTCGATTCGGACACCATCCTCGCCCTTTCAGCGGCCGACACCGCATTGGGCCGGTTGGCCGGCGCTGGCCGCCTTCTCCCCAATCCCCATCTACTCGTCAATCCATACGTGACCCGCGAGGCCGTGGCCAGCTCGAGGATCGAAGGAACTCAGGCGTCGCTGAGCGAGGTACTCGAAGCGAGCGCAACGGGCCTCAGTACTCCCGGCAGTGACGTGCAGGAGGTGCAGAACTACATCGCGGCTTTCAATTCTGGATTGAGGCTCCTCCAATCCGTGCCTCTCTGCCTGCGCTTGATCCGTGATGTCCACGCAGTCCTCATGGAGGGCGTGCGGGGTCAGGAGCGGAGTCCGGGAGAGTTCAGGTCCACACCGAACTGGATTGGTTCCCCTACAGACAACCCGGACAATGCCACGTATGTCCCACCACTCCCTGACGAGATGGGCCAGCTCCTCGATGACCTCGAGAGCTTTCTCAACGAGGACGTCCGGCTACCGGCACTCGTGCGCTGTGGTCTCGCCCACTACCAATTCGAGACGATCCACCCGTTCCTCGACGGGAATGGTCGTCTCGGCCGTTTGCTCTGTGTCTTCTACTTGGTCCAGCAGGAGCTCCTTCCCCAACCACTGCTGTATCTGAGCGCATACTTCGAGACGCATCGAGGCGAGTATTACGACCGGCTCCAGGCAGTGAGGGAGAGGGGCCAGTTGCAGGAATGGCTGCAGTTCTTCCTCACGGCGGTGGCGCATCAAGCGACCGATGCCGTCGAACGAGCCGAACGTCTTGCTGACCTTCGCGAGAAGTACCGACGAGACCTTGCTACGACGAGGAGCAGAGCATCAGAAGTCGTCGAGCTCCTGATGGCCAATCCATTCGTCACCGTTCGAAATGTTCAAGGTGAGCTCGACATTACGCAGCCCGGTGCACTCAATCTCCTGCGAGGGATAGAGCGGCGCGGTTGGTTACGTGAGATGGGAGCGATCGGACGGGGTGGCCGCGTGGTTTGGGTGGCTCCCGAAATCCTTGCGATGATTGCTGACCTTCCAGACTCGCCTGCACCTCCACCGTGAGCTCGCAGCGGTGCAGCGCCGCTTCGGCTCCTGCGGCATCGGAGTGCGGCGATGTGCTCTGCCCGAGGACCGTTTGAAGGTGAAGCGCTGCGTCCCGATCACGCGCGGGGACCCAGGCCCAGTAGATATCGAGGGTGGTCGAGGTGCGGGCGTGACCGAGACGGTTGGCGACGGTACGAACGTCGATTCCCGCGCTCAACAGCTCGGTAGCGACGAAGTGTCGCAAATCGTGAAGGCGCACGCCACCTACGTCAGCTTTCCGGCGCAAACGTTCCCATCGGCGGCTTACCAGTTCAGGTCGCCACGGTTGCCGTGCGTGGCCGTCGTTCGTGAAGATCAGGTCCTCCGCCACGACGCTTCGACCGACGGTGCAGGCGATCTCATGCGCACGCAGGAGGTGACTTCTGAGCGCGCCAACTGCGTCGTCGGTGAGCGATACAAGGCGTACTCGGCCGGTTTTGGTGGACTTGAAGATGATGCCCGTGTTCATGGTGGCGGAGACGGATCGTTCGATGCGAACGGTGGCATCATTGAGGTCGACGTCCGCCCAGCGAAGTGCGCAGATCTCGCCTCGTCGAGCGCCCGTTGCGACCGCAATCTGGAGCCAGGTGGCCAGACCCGGGTCAGCGGCTGCGGCTGCTGCCAGCAAGGTCCGGACCACGGGGATGGCGGGAGCGTAGACGATCGCACGCGGAACTTCCGGCCTGGTCGCAACTGACACCGGGTTGCGCGTCAACCATCCCCAACGAACGGCCTGGGCTACACCTCGGTGCAAGACCACGTGAGCGCACCTCACCCGCGATGGCCCAAGACCCTTCGCAGTCATTCTTGCGTAGAGCTGGTCACAGTCGCGTGCGGTCAGTTTCCACAGGGGGATCTCGCCGAGGGAGGGAACGAGGTGCTGGCGCACCACGCTCTCCCAGTCCTGGCGGGTCGTCGGCGCGAGGTGCGCGACAACGAGGAACTGCTCGAGCAGAAGGCCCACCGTCACCGACGCCCCACCGTGCAGGCCGGCGCCGACTTCCACAACCATGCGCTGTAATGCGGCTCGCGCCTCGGTCCGGGTTCCTGAGACGGTCCGTGACAGTCGTCGCCGGGTTCTCCCGTGGTCCGAGAGAGCGCGCTGTCATCGGGTTCATTGAGGGGGCGGGAGACGCCCCAGATGGCAGTGCTGTCATAACTTGGGCCGCTTCGATGGTCACTATGGGTGGGCCCCTGATGAGACCACCTTCAGAAGAAGAGTTCGAACTATTCCTTGAGGAAATCGAACCCCGCCTTCGCAGGGCCCATTTTGCGGCGCTCGGTATCGATCGGGGACGCGAAGCGACGGCGGAGGCACTGGCCTGGGCTTGGGAGCATTGGCACCGGCTACAGCGAATCAAGAACCCCGGTGGGTACCTCTTCCGGGTGGGCCAGTCCCGAACGAGGCAACACAAGGAACCGCCGCTCTTCATCCGAGAGGACTGGCACGAGCCTTGGATCGAGCCGGCGCTGGGGCAGGCCCTTGCTCAGCTCTCGGAGCAGCAGCGCTTGGCGGTCGTTCTCGTCCACGCCTTCGGCTGGACCATGCGTGATGTCGGGGAGCTCACCGGGACGAAGGTGCCCACAGTCCAAACCCACCTCAACCGGGGTCTCGCCAGACTCCGAACCTACTTGGAGGTCGATGAACATGCCTGATCTCGCGGAACGTCTTCGTGAGTTTGTGGATACAGCCCAGCCCGCTGTGACGATGGACGAAGTGAAGGAGACCGTGAATAGCAGTCGTCGACTCGCGAAAGGGTCGACGCAGCTACCTCCTCGCCTCGTCTTCGTGCCCGTCATGGCATTGCTGCTGCTCGCAGCGATTGTCGTGCCGATAGTCGTGACCGGAGGCGACTCCAGCAACATAAGCAGGGTTGCCGGACCGGCCGCCCCGAGATGGAGTCTCGCCGTCGACAGCCAACAGCCTTCGTGGGACGTCCAGGGATCGGCGAATCCTGATTCGTACGCGCTCGTCTGTCCCACGCAATCGGACTGCTACGCCACGGGCCCGTCGTCGACGACGACTACGAACCCAAGCGGCGTTGTTCAGGTGTCCAACGACGGAGGGCAGTCCTGGCACTCATCGCCGATTGCGGGTGCCGGCTCTGATCTCTTTGGGCTGACGTGTCCGTCGGCGCAGACCTGCATGGTGACCGGAGAGAACTTCGCTTCAGGAAGCCTTGGCGTCACCATGTTCAGCACGAACAACGGGGGTGCGACGTGGACGGCTCAACCGATTCCTGGCGGCAGTTTGGGCAGTTCGCTCCTCTCGTGCAGCTCGGCCATGCAATGTGTAGCCACCATGAGCGAGTCAGGACCGGGAGGCCAAGGAGAACAGGATCTGGCACTCGTAACATCGGATGGAGGTGCCCATTGGTCCACTGTCCCGTTCCCCGGGACGTTCAGGCCGTATGCGCTCCAATGTCAGGCGGGAGGGCATTGTGTCGCCGTAGGACAGTCTCCGGCCGACTACATCATCACCTCGCCTACCTCGATGCACGGATTCGGCTCGGCTCTCATAAGCAACGATGGAGGGATGACCTGGCAAGCTGGCCAGGTACCCACAGCGGACACTGTGACGTCTCTGTCATGTGCCGACTCCCTGCACTGCATGGCAGTCGAATCGACCACCATTGCGACCGGTGCTCCCGTCCCGGCTGCTTACTCGCTGTCCGACACCTTCATCACAACGAGTAACGGGGGACAGACGTGGATGTCTACTCCCGGAAACGAGCCGGATCAGTGGGCACTGAGTGCGATTTCGTGCCCTACTGCGCTGGAATGCTGGGCTACCGGCGGCTTGCATTCACCTGACGCTCCCACCAGTACATACGCCAGTTGGCAAGGTTTCGTCCTTGAAACCGACAACGGCGGTCGGAGTTGGAATTCGGTCGAGCTTCCTCAGTACAATGGATCGCCCATCACGGCCGTCACCTCATTGAGCTGCCCCGACTCCTCGAAGTGTTTTGCTCTCGCCTCAGATCCCACCAGCCAAACAACGGGAATGAACCGACTCGTTCTCGTGAGTCGAGCCGTGCCCTCGTAGAGATCGAACGCTGAGATGGGCTCAGCCACTGGCGATCTGGGGCAAATGCTTTCGCTTTCGCGGCCGACGGTCACACTCGGTGGATGCCCAGAAGCCGAGACAGGGGTGCCCCATACCGGCACTACCGGGGCAGTCGAACCAACTATCCGGGGTGTGACCGACTGATTGCCTTGAAGCCTTTTGTTGGGCCTTCGGTACAACGGCGCTCTGCGTAGGAACCTCAGCCAATTCCAACCCAATTCCAATCCGAATTCCAACCCAATTCCAACCCAATCCAAACCCGAATTCCAAAAAAGCCGGACCAGTCGCGGGGTTTCGTGAATAGTTCGGGCTAACGAAGGGACCGACCTCCGTCGGAAATCAGTGGCTCGGAATCAGGACCATGCCAGGACGAAGATCGAGTCCGATATTCCAATGTACGAGCCCGACAATCCAATGTATCTGGCACCTGCTTTTTGTATCAGTCACCTGCTTTGGCACTCGGGATAGAGGGTGAAAACCCGCAAATCGCCCGACGTATAGGGCTGATGGAACGCGCTGGCCTCTATACCTATGGGCCGAGACAGGTCGTGCCGGCGGCGTTGTGGTCGGCAACAAGTTCGTCATCGGGCCCGGAGCGAAGGTGCTGTTCAAGTCGGCGGAGACCCTGACTCTGGGAGACGACAGTGTCATCGGAGCAAACGCTCTGGTCGCAGGCTCGATTCCGCCAAGAGAGGTACGGGCAGGCATGCCCGCTAGGTAGGGATGAATTCAGCCCGGGTGGGCTGACGAACGGTGGTGAGATGGGAAGATTCACTTACGTTGCCGAGCGCATCAGTGACGCGGAGTTTGAAACGGAGCCATTCCGCCATCTCTTCATCCGCGATCTTCTGACTGAGGTCGACTTCAAGGAAGTGACCCAATCCGAGGACGTCCTCTTGCCAGCGGTCAGCACCGTTACCGAGTTGTTCGATCAGCTCGAGCGCGTCGGATACGAGGTCATCGAGGCGCCGGGGTGCACGACGTCCCGACGAGAATATGAGCGTTGGCTGGAGAAATCCCAGCGGCCGAGGATGACCCATGACGCCTGTGAGGGAGAGGGCATGACGTTGCGGCTGCGTAAACCCAGGAACGATGCGGTCCAGGCCCTCGACCAGTTCTTCAAATCGGAGCAACTCCACGACGTGCTCGTCGAGAAGTTCGGTCTCTCGGAGCCCACGAACCTCGACGCCGGACTCCAAAAGTATCTCCACGGCTATGAGATCAGCCCGCACCCCGACAACCGGCAAAAGGCCCTAACCTGGATGCTCAACATCAACCCACAGTCCGATTCCGAAGACCTCGAAATCCACACGTACTTCCTTCGGCTCAGGCCAGAATGGTCGTTCGTCAAGACATTCTGGCAGGGCAACCCGCAGGCGGATACCTGCTGGGTTCCCTGGGAGTGGTGTGACACGGTGAAACGGCAGCCCGACAACAACAGCGTGGTGATTTTCGCGCCTAGTTATGACACATTGCACGCGGTTCGCGCTCACTACGACCATCTAGCAGGGCAGCGCACCCAGTACTACGGGAACCTTTGGTACGAGTTCGTCGATCTCCCGCAAAAACCGCAGTTCGCGGATTTCCAGATGGCTACCCGACGCAACGTGCGCCTGAGCGACTTTATTCGGTCGCCGCGAAAATCCGCCATAAAGTTCAAGAAAAGGACCGCCGTTATGGTCCACAGCCGCGGTGACGCATGGAAAAGATGAGCTACGCCTGACGCCGCACTAGCGGGACCACCACACCAGCCCAAACGTTTCCGAGGTGGCCTAATAAAAACCACCGGAGACGGCACCTTGGCCACCCTCGATGCTCCAGCGAGAGCTATCGAGTGCGCCCGGGCCATTGCCGAAACGGTCAAGGTATCGGCCTAGATCTTCGTGCTGGTCTCCATACTGATGAGGTTGAACTTCGGGGTCAGGACGTTGCAGGCATGGCCGTCACATAGTGGCACGCGTGTCTGCAGTGGCGGTCGCAGGTGAGGTGCTCGTCTCTCGTACCGTTACTGACCTTGTCGCAGGATCAGGGATCGGTTTCGAGGGCCGTGGCGATTACCAATTGAATGGTGTTCCTGGAACCTGGCGATTGTTCTCCGTCAAGTCCTCAGTTCAGCGCGTAGCCACGCAGACTCGGGTGACTGGCGGAGACGCATATTCGATTCGCCGTGTATTCCTCCCGGATCTGATCAGGACTGTACTCGTAGGGCGACGTAGTTCCTCCAGTCCGTCCCCAGGAGTTTCGTTCGTTGAGCGACGCGCCAGGGCCGGCGGTCGATGAGTTTGGCTAAAACCGGTGCGGGCACCGTGGCGAGCAAGGCGTCGAGCGCTGCGGTGCGGGCTGCTCTCGTGACACCGTGTCGGTTGAGGCGTTCGGCGAGCTGATCGGGTTCGATCGGCTGCCCGGCTCGGCCTCCGGGGAAGAGCCAGTCACCGTTCCGATGTCCGGCGCTGCTGGCGTGACCCGGCCGCTCGAGGAGTGCTCGGACGAGCGCGGACAGCGCGCTGGGGACAGGCGCCAGGTCGTCACCGATGCGCAACGCATGCCCGCCGTCCGCCGACTCGAAGTCGGTCGCACGAAGGCGGTTGATCCGGGTGAGCGGGAGCGCATAGAGCAGGACCAAGCAACCGGCGACCCGGTCGACCAGGTCGATGTTGTCGTCGTCGAGCAAGCGGCCGAGCAGGTCGAGGCGTTGGTGCTCGGGAATACCGCGGGGCACGGCGGGACGGTCGGGGGGCAGTTCGAGCGCCGCTCGGCGGTGGGTGCGAATGGCCCAGTTCAAGAAGGAGCGGGAGTGCAGTCGGGTACTCGGTCCTTGGGCGAACCAGGCGTCGACGTTGGCTTGGGTGCAAGTGAGCAGATCGGTCTCGTGCTCTCGGAGCCAGGCCAGGAGCTTGACCGCGATGTTGGTCTGCGCCCGCACCACCGCGTAGCGGCTCTCGGTCAGATCGCCGGCATCGGAGAGGGCCGAGAGCCGAGAGCCGTGATGCCAACGCAGATAGGCGGCGATGAGCCGGCGCTCGGCGGGCTCTTCGACGGAGGCCAGGCGGCTCTTGGCCCAGCGCTCGTAGGCAGCGAGGTAGCGGTCACGCTCGGGCAGCACGCCGTGGGTGACGAGAAGTGCGCGCAAGTGCTCGCGCCCGTTGGACATGGCCAAGGTGTCGAGACCGTCATGGCTGAGCGCGACGACCCCGGTGGCGATGGCGCTGATGCGCTCGGCGGTCGCCTGATGAGAGAGCCACGACAGCCCGCCTCGTGGCACCTCCATGTCGCCCAGCGCGTCGATGAAAGATGCGAGCTCGGGCTTGACCGCTCCGGACCCGTCATCGAAGAGACGCTCCAGGCGTGCCCTGAGCGAACAGCGCCGGCATTGACTCAAGGTCCGAAAGTCATCGTCGGCACCACAGCCTCGGCACCGAAGCGCCTCGCGGATCCCGCCGCAACGAGCGCACAGAGGAGCTTGCCCCGCGGTGCCACCGGGCAAGGAACGGACCAGTCCGCAGCCCGGGCAGCGACCGTGACGGATGACGCGGCGTGTGGCACATGTCGCGCACAGCGGCCCGCCCGGCCACCCCGGTCGCCTGGTGGTGCGTCCGCAGCCCGCAGCACACACAGAGCCCGTCATTGCTGGCTCTCGTCGGTGATCCGGGCCCGTCGGGGTCGGCGGACGACGGGCTTGGCGGCCTTGGACTTGGCCGGTGCCCGGCCTGCGCTCGCCGTCGTCTCGATTAGGTCGTCGGGGGTGCAGTCGAAGATGTCGCACAGCGCGGCCAAGGTGGTGAGCGACAGCCGTTCGGGCGTGCCCGCAGCCAACCGATAGACCTGGGCGGCGGACAACTCGACACCACGCTGGGCCAGGAGCGGCCGCAGCTCGGTCGTCTGCCACAGCCCATGGGCGGCCATGACCTCACGTAGTCGCCAGGTGTAGGCGACCTTGCGACGGGCCCTCACCGTGCTCTCCGGCGCTGAGCGGCAGCCTCGACTGCCCCGTCGAGTGCGGCACGCAGCGTGCGGGTCTTGTAGTCCGACGACACCGAGGTGTAGATGGCCAGCGTGGAGGCGTACTCATGGCCGGCCTGTTGTTGGACGAAGAGGGCATCGAAGCCGTCCTCGATCAGGTGCGTCACATAGCTGTGGCGCAAGCAGTGCAGGGTCAGCCCCGGTGGCAGACCGGCCGAGCGGGCCGAACGGGTGAAGGCGTCGTTGATGCGGTCCTCGCTGACCAGCGGCCCGCGCTCTGAGGGCCACAGGCCCGCCCCGGCGCTCTCCATGGTCGGCCAGACCTCGTCGATCCATTCGGCGAGCACCTCGGTCGACCAGCCGAACACGGTGAGCACCCCGCGCCGACGGGGCGGCCCGCCCTTGGCCGCCTTGCCCCAGCGCACCTGACACACGCCGTAGTCGCCGAACTCGGGTGCCTTGGGATTGGAGCTGAAGTCGCTTCGCTCGAGCATGCGGACTTCGCGTCGTCGGAGCCCCCAGCCATAGGCGACCTTGAGCATGGTGGCGTCTCGAAAGGCCGGAGCCCAACCCTTCTTGGCCCCGGCCCGGATCGATTCGACATCGTCGTCGGCGGCGTCGAAGAGTGCCTGGAGCTCGATCCGAGTCAGCGAGCGTCGAGCGGGTCGTCCTTCGTACTCGCTCGAGTGTCGGGCCAGGTTCTCGGCCCGGCAGATCTGCACTGGTGCCGAGCCGAACTGGACAATGCACGACGTCCCCCAGCCGTACGCGCTGTCGCAGACGAAGTCACAGAAGGCGCCGACGGCCAGCTGATAGCTGCGGATGGTCGAGTGGGCCAGTCCGTCGTCGCTGCGCAGTTCGCCTACCCAGGACTCGAGGTGCCCAGGCAGCCACTGCCACGGCCAGACCTGAGTGTGAATACGGAACCGGCGCACCAGGCGTTCGCGGGTATCGATCGTCTGTTCGTTGAGACACCGCGACAGTTGTTGATCGCGCCAAGCGGCCAACATCGCGTCGAATGCGTCACCGGCGACGCGGGCGTCAGGCGACTCCACCTCCGCCAGCCACAGCCCTCGTGATCGACCCATGCAAGCCCCTTCCATGCCTCGTTGTGAACGCGGGATTCAATCATCAGATGCAATCGAAGCCGGGGATGTCCACGTCAAGGCACGAAAGCGACCGCCACCAACCCTTCGCAGCGGCTCTCTCGAGCCTTGCAAACATGCAGGACACACGCCTGAGCGCAGCGCGCTCGAGAACATGCATCAAATGCAATATGCGG